>NZ_JAHHZS010000099.1 GCF_022606295.1 Arthrobacter bambusae | reverse complement strand
TCGAAGTGGGGTCCGAGTCCGTAGCCCTTGACGGTCTTGGCCAGGATCACGGTGGGTTTGCCCTTGAACTCGACCGCGGCCTTGTACGCGGCGTAGACCTTGCGGTAGTCGTGGCCGCCGCGTTTGAGGTTCCAGATCTGGTTGTCGTCCAGGTCCGCGACCATGTCCTTGGTCGCCGGGGTTTTCCCGAAGAAGTGTTCCCGGACGAACCCGCCGGATTCGGCCTTGTAGGTCTGGTAGTCCCCGTCGACGGTTTCGTTCATGATCTTCACCAGGGACCCGTCGGTGTCGCGGGCCAGGAGGTCATCCCATTCCCGGCCCCAGACGACCTTGATGACGTTCCAGCCCGCGCCGCGGAAGAACGCTTCCAGTTCCTGCATGATCTTCCCGTTGCCCCTCACCGGCCCGTCCAGGCGCTGGAGGTTGCAGTTGATCACGAAGTTCAGGTTGTCCAGGTTCTCGTTCGCGGCGAGCTGGAGCAGGCCGCGGGACTCGGGCTCGTCCATTTCCCCGTCGCCCAGGAACGCCCAGACCTGCTGATCGGAGGTGTCCTTGAGGCCGCGGTCGTGCAGGTAGCGGTTGGACTGGGCCTGGTAGATCGCGTTCATCGGGCCGATGCCCATCGACACGGTGGGGAATTCCCAGAACGAGGGCATCAGGCGCGGGTGCGGGTAGGAGGAGAGCGCGTGGCCCTGCTTGGACTTTTCCTGCCGGAACCCGTCCAGGTCCTCCTCCGAGAGCCGGCCTTCCATGAACGCCCTGGCGTACATGCCCGGGGACGCGTGTCCCTGGAAGAAGACCTGGTCCCCGCCGGAGGGGTGGTCCTTGCCGCGGAAGAAGTGGTTGAAGCCGACCTCGTACAAGGTCGCGGCCCCGGCATAGGTGGAGATGTGCCCGCCCACCCCGATGTCGGCCCGCTGCGCCCGGTGCACCATCACGGCCGCGTTCCAGCGCATGTACGCCCGGTACCGGCGCTCGAATTCCTCGTTGCCCGGGAATTCCGCTTCCTGGTCCGCCGGGATCGTGTTCACGTAATCGGTGGTGGTCACCATCGGCACCCCCACGGACTGGGACCCCGCCCGCTGAAGCAGGCTGCGCATGATGAACTGCGCCCGTTCCGTGCCCTGCTCCCTGATCAACGCATCCAAAGACTCAACCCACTCGGCAGTCTCTTCCGGATCACGATCAGGCAGCTGGGAAGTCAACCCGCTAAGGATGTGTGAGGTCTCTTCTCCTGCAGCCACGTCCAACCTCTCTT
>NZ_JAHHZS010000098.1 GCF_022606295.1 Arthrobacter bambusae | reverse complement strand
CTGGTTGGGTCCCCGGGTAGGAGTCCAGTGTTTGTGTGAGTTTCGTGTCCGAGAATGGACGCAGGAGGAATTTCACGAATCATGGCACGCAGACACACCCCCGAGCAGGTCATCGCGAAGGTCCGGCAGGGCCAGAAGATGCTCAATGACGGACGCCCGATGGTCGAGGTCATCAAGGAGCTCCAGGTCACCGAGGCGACCTGGTACCGGTGGCTGAAGGAGTACGGTTCCGAGAAGAACGCCGAGGCCTCCAGGCGGACCAGAGAGCTGGAGAAGGAGAACGCCCGGCTCAAGCGGTTGCTGGCGGAGAAGGAACTGGCCATCGACATTCTCAATGAGGTGGCGAAGGGAAAATTCTGAGCCCCGAACCGCGCCGCCGTGCCGTGCGCATGGCGGTGGAGAAGTTCGGGGCGTCCGAACGCTTCGCCTGCGCGCTTCTGGGCCAGAACCGGTCCGCGTTCCGCAAGAAGAAACCCGACATGGGATTCGAGGAGGCGCAGCTGCGTGCGGACCTGAGGGCCGTGGCCGTGAAGCATCCCGCGTGGGGCTGGCGGAAGGCCCGCTGGCATCTGCTGGCCCAGCCGGCATGGGCTGGTGTGGCACTGAACAAGAAGCGGGTGCGCCGGCTCTGGCGTGACGAAGGGCTCACGTGCAAACCCAGGGCGAGGAAGAAGAGGCGCACCGGCCCCGGCGCCGGGGAACAGAAGCGTCTCACGGCCCAGTACCCGATGCACGTGGTCAGCTTCGATTTCCAGTCCGACGTGACCTCCTGCGGCCGACACATCCGGTTCTTCAATGTCATCGACGAATACACGCGCACGGCGCTGGCAGTCATTCCGCGCCGGTCCTTCAAGGCCGCCGACGTCATCGCGGTGCTGGAGGACATCATCGCCGAAACCGGCACCGCCCCGACGTACGTCCGCTGCGACAACGGGCCGGAATTCACCGCCGCAGCGCTGGTCGGCTGGTGCAACACCGCCGGGGTCGATACCGCGTTCATCGACCCCGGATCACCGTGGCAGAACGGCTTTATCGAGTCGTTCAACGCCCAGTTCAGAAGGGAACAACTCACCGGAGAAATCATGGACACCATGGCCGAGGCAAGGTATTTGGCCGAGGAATGGAAAGCTATCTACAATCATGAACGGCCCCACGGATCCCTGGATGGCATGACGCCGAATCGGTACTGGGAGAACTGGACGCAAGAAAACCAATTAGCTATCGCATAGACGCTGGACTGCTAACGGGGACCCAACCA
>NZ_JAHHZS010000097.1 GCF_022606295.1 Arthrobacter bambusae | reverse complement strand
GTGAATCGCACCGGGTTTGATGGAGACATCGATTACCCGTAAGGATGATTCCCATGTCAGCACAACGGAAGTACCCGGTCGAGTTGCGTGAGCGCGCGACGAGGATAGCGATAGAGGCAAGGATGGACCCGTCGACCAGGACGGGCGCGTACCGCCGGATCGGAGAGCAACTCGGGGTCAATCCCGAAGCGCTGCGGACCTGGGTGAGCCGGGCCGAGATCGACGAAGGCCTGCGCCCGGGCACCACAACAGATGACGCTGCCCGGTTGGCGGAGCTCGAGCGTGAGGTCCGTGAGCTGCGGCGGGCGAACACGATCCTTCGCCAGTCGGCGGTTTTCTTCGCGGCGGAGCTCGACCGCCCGTCGAGGTGATCTGCGCCTTCATCGAGGAGCACCGTGACGAGCACGGGGTCGAGCCGATCTGCCGCGAACTGCAGGTCGCCCCAAGCACGTACTACGCCCACCGCACCCGCCCCGCCTCGGCACGCAGCCTCCAGGACGCGGAGCTCACCGGGGCAATCCGGCGGATCCACGAGGAAAACTACGGGGTCTACGGGGCCCGGAAGGTCCACGCCGAGTTGCGGCGGCAGGGCCGGCAGATGGCCCGCTGCACTGTGGAACGGCTCATGCGGGCGGCGGGTTTGCGTGGGGTGTCGCGGGCGAAGGGGCCGCGGACCACGAAGCCGGCGCCGGAAACTGGCAGACCCGCGGACCTGGTCGAACGCCGGTTCACGGCGACGTCGCCGGACCGGCTCTGGGTCGCCGACATAACGTACGTCAGGACCTTCGCCGGCTGGGTCTACGCCGCGTTCGTCATCGATGTGTTCTCCCGCAGGGTCGTTGGCTGGCAGGTGGCCACGAGCCTCTACACCGACCTGGCGCTGGACGCCCTGGAGATGGGCATCTGGACCCGGACCAAGGACGGTGCCGATCTGGACGGGCTGGTCCACCACAGCGACCGCGGAGTCCAATATCGCTCGATTCGCTACACGCAACGGCTTGAGGAAGCCGATGCGGTGGCCTCCGTTGGTTCCAAGGGGGATTCCTATGACAATGCCCTCGCGGAGGCGTTCAACTCGCTGTTCAAGGCAGAGCTTGTGCGCAACAAGGGCCCGTGGAAGGACATCAGCCAGCTCGAGGTCGCTGTCGCGGAGTACATCGATTGGTTCAATCACCGTCGCTTGCACGGCGAGATCGGACACGTCCCACCCGCCGAATATGAACATCTCCACGCCGGGCACACGGCACCGGAACTACTGACAATTTCCAACTAAAAACATCTCCATCAAACCCGGGGCTTGACA
>NZ_JAHHZS010000096.1 GCF_022606295.1 Arthrobacter bambusae | reverse complement strand
AGTTGTCAAGCTGTGTGGAGTCACTGGGCTGGTTTTTGGGGTGTTTTGGTCTGGGGGAGGTTGATCCCGGCGTGTGTGGCGGGGGCCGGTGTGCTGGGTCGTTGGCGGAATCTTCCTGGGTGTAGTTCGTAGTAGTCCTGGTGGACTTTGTCTCGCTTGTTCCAGAGTTCTTTCCACGAGCCGTCGTGGACTTGTGATGGTGTGAACAGCGCGATGCCGGAGTGTTTGTGATCGGTGCTGTACCAATGCACGTAGCCGGTGAGGTACTCCCTGGCAGCCTTGAGATCGTCAAAGGTCCGGGGGTAGCCGGGCCGGTATTTCATCGTGCGAAACCCTGACTCCGAGAAGGGATTGTCGTTGGAGACGTACGGGCGGTTATGGCTGAGTTCCACGCCGTGGGCGGTGAGGGTCTCACGGAGCAGGTTTGATCTCATGGCCGGGCCTGAATCGGCATGCACGGTGTCCGGGGCGCCGTGCCGGGCGATGGCCGTCTTGAACATGTCCGCGGCGAGGTGGTCGGACTCGCGTTCCTCCACCCGCCAGCCGACGATCTGCCGGGAGAAGATGTCCATGATGGAGTACACCTTGAAAACCTTCCCCTGCCACTTGGAATAGACGTCGGTGATGTCCCAGGACCAGACCTGGCAGGGTCCGGAGGCCTTGAGCACCGGCTTCTCAAGAGAACCACGCGTGCCCCCACGCTTGCGCGGGATGGTTGGGCGGGCCTGCTGGTCCTCGTACTCTGCCGCGATCCGCCACCAGGTGCGGTTGGAGGCGAGCAGCACGCCGTTGTCCCAGGCCGTGGCGAAGGAATGGTCAACGGAGTTGCCCTTCTCCCAGCCGGCCAGGATGAGCCCCAGGATCCGGTCCTGATGTGCGGTGCTGATCCGGGATTCGTAGGCCCGGTCGCTCTGGTGGATCGGGTCCTGCACCGCAGGACGGGGATTGAACCGGTAATGCCAGGTCCCGCGCGACACGCCCGCAAGCACGAGCGCTGTCCGCTGGGAGCCGGTGATCACATGCAGCGCCAAGACCAGACTGTTCTCGGCCGCTATGAATCCTTCTGAGCGCTCGTCGGGGTTGTATCGGGCTCGGGCACGCTCAACTCGTGCAAGAGCCCGATAGCTTTTCCCAGCGCGGAATTCGTATCCTCCAGCTCCTGCACCCGCTTCTGGAGTTTTTCGACTTCGGCACGGTGGGCAGCCATTTCCTTCGCGCGTGCTTTTTCAAACGCGGAGAGCTCACGATTCGTTGGGACCATGCCTCCATGCTCCCGCGGAATCAGGCCACGGTCGATATCGCCCTGGACCATCATCTTGCGCCACCTGCGGAACGTCCATTCCGAAACCGACGTCGAGGCCAGCCACACCTTCCTCGTCCCGTGCGGCTGCAAATAGTACTCATGCATGAACTCACGGATCTCTTC
>NZ_JAHHZS010000095.1 GCF_022606295.1 Arthrobacter bambusae | reverse complement strand
GGTTACGTCCCGCTGAGTGGTGGAGTTTTCTCGACACCGTGCAGGTCAGTTATTTGATTATGCTGCCGTGAGTTCGGGAAGCAAAATCGCCTCCGCGATCGGCGTGGCGGGGGTCGTGTTCATGGCCTTGAGTTCGGTCATGGAGGCCTCGGAGAGGTAGCGGCGGTCGCCGGCTTCCCATTCGTCGTGTTGCTCGACGAGGACCGCACCGGCGAGCCGGAGAAGGGCAGCCGGGTTGGGGAAGACGCCGACGACGTCGGTGCGTCTCTTGATCTCTTTGTTGACGCGTTCCATGGGATTCGTGGACCAGATCTGGCGCCAGTGCCTGGCCGGGAATCCAGTGAACGCGAGCACGTCGTCCCGTGCGTCGCCGAGCATCGCGGCGACCTTCGGGTGGGATTTGAGAAGCATCCGGGTGACCTCGTCGAACTGGGTGTTCACGTGCCCGGCGTCGGGCTGGGCGAAGGCGGTGCGGATGATCGAGGCGACCATGTCTTGGGATCCCTTCGGCACGGTCGAGAGCACATTGCGCATGAAATGCACTCGGCAGCGCTGCCACGTCGCGCCCTGGAACACCGTGCCGATGGCTTTCTTCAGGCCGGTGTGGGCGTCGGAGATCACCAGTTTCACTCCGTCCAGTCCGCGGGCCTTCAAGGACCGCAGGAACGCGGTCCAGAATCCCTCGTTCTCGCTGTCGCCGACGTCGAAGCCCAGGACTTCCCGGCGCCCGTCCGCGGCCACGCCGAAGGCGACCACGACGGCCTGGGACACGACGCGGTGCCCGACGCGGGCCTTGCAGTAGGTGGCGTCGAGGAACACGTACGGGTAGTCCATGGCCGAGAGGTCGCGGTCCCGGAACGCGCCGACTTCGTGGTCCAGGTCCTCGCAAATCCGGGAAACTTCGGACTTGGAGATCCCGGTGTCGGCCCCGAGCGCTTTGACCAGGTCATCGACCTTCCGGGTGGAGACCCCGTGCAGGTAGGCCTCCATCACGACAGCGTAGAGGGCCTGGTCGACGCGGCGGCGGCGTTCCAGCAGAGCCGGGAAAAACGACCCGTTCCGCAGCTTGGGGATCTTCAGGTTCAGGTCCCCGGCGGTGGTCGTCAGGGTCCTGGGCCGGGACCCGTTGCGCTGTGTGGTCCGTGCCTCGGAGCGTTCGAACGGGGCGGCGCCGATGAACGCGGTCGCCTCGGCCTCGATGAGCTGCTGGTACAGGGTTTCGGTCGCGGCACGGATCCGATCGGAGACATCGGTGAGTTTCAGTTGGCCAAGGAGGTCAAGCAGGGCAGACTGGTCTAGAGCCATCGTGTGTTTGTGTCCTTTGTGAGTTCTTTGATCGGTACTCACTGACCATCGCACGATGGCTCACTACGTTGCCGGAGCAACGCGCAACCGCTGAGATCTACACCACTCGGCGGGACATAACC
>NZ_JAHHZS010000094.1 GCF_022606295.1 Arthrobacter bambusae | reverse complement strand
TGAACTGCTCCCCGAAAGTTGGACTGAGAATTCAGTTCTGACTTACGGGGAGCAGTTTCATGTTAAAAAGCAGTTCGTTGTCCGAGGAGCAGCGCGCGGCCGCGGTAGCGTTGTTTGAGACCGGTTGGGGCGCGAAGTCCGTTGCCACAAAGCTCGGGGTGAGCAAGCGGGCCATAGGCCGGTTATATGACCGGTGGAGAGTTCGCGGAGGTACAACGCTAGTGGCCAAGCCAACCAAGCGGCAGTTTTCGTTTGAGTTCAAACTCGCTGTTGTGCAGCGGTTTCTGGCTGGAGAGACCCAGGTGGCCTTGGCGCAGGAGTTCCAGCTGTCGTCCCCGCTTCTGATCAAGAAGTGGGCAAGCCTGTATCGGAATGAAGGCGAAGACGGACTGCGTCCGAAGCCCAGGGGCCGCCCGAAGTCGCCTTTCGAGGCGCCGTCGCAGCCTGAGTCAGAACTGCAAAGGTTGCGCCGTGAGAACGAGCGCTTGCGGGCAGAGGTGGCGTTCCTGGGAAAAGTGCAGGCCTTGAGGGACGAGGATCCGCGGTAAAGGTCCGCGCCGTCATCGCTCTCAAGGCCCAACATCGCCTGGAATTGCTCCTGGACATCGCTGGCATTGCCCGCTCGACGTTCTTCTATCACCAGGCCCGGCTCCAGGCCCCCGATCCGCAAGAGGCTCTCAAGAGCGCGGTCACGGAGATCTTTAAGAAGAACCATGGCAGGTACGGGCACCGACGCGTCCACATCGAGCTGGCCAAGCAAGGCTGGAGGACCGCGAAGAAGACCGTGCTGAAGCTGATGCGGACACTCGGGCTGGTCTGCAAGGTCCGGCGGAAGAAGCGCTACAACTCCTACCGCGGCGAACAAGGCGCCGTCGCTCCGAACGTGCTCAACCGGGATTTCGAAGCGACCGCCCCGAACCAGAAGTGGGTGACGGACGTGACCGAATTCAGCGTCAGCGATCGCAAGCTCTACCTCTCACCGGTCATGGACCTCTTCGACCGGCAGATCATCTCGTACACCCTGGGCATCTCGCCGAACCTGGAGCTCACCAACACATCGCTGAGTAAGGCGCTGACGACCCTCAAGGACGGTGAGAAACCGCTGGTGCATTCCGACCAGGGATTCCAGTACCAGCATCACTCCTGGCGGACTCTCCTCAGCGTTGCCGGAGCGGTCCAATCAATGTCACGCAAGGCCAACTGCTACGACAATGCCGTGATGGAAAACTTCTTCGGTCATCTCAAAGAAGAACTCTTCCATCGTGTCCGGTTCATCAGCACCGACGCACTGACAGCGGCACTGCACGAGTACATCCGCTGGTACAACACCGAACGGATCTCGACAAAGCTCGAGGGCCTGAGCCCGGCGCAATACCGTGCCCAGGCCCTCGCGGCTTAGGATCTTACTTAGCCAGTCCAACTTTCGGGGACCAGTTCA
>NZ_JAHHZS010000093.1 GCF_022606295.1 Arthrobacter bambusae | reverse complement strand
GTCCGGTTCGGCCATTTTCGCCGGGGCGGTCCCGCAGCGCCGGCTGGTGTGATCCGTTGGATCCCGCGAGGAGGGCGGCGCTGTGGGGCCTGAATCCCCGGCGGTGATGTCCTTTATCCCGGACGGGAGGGGAACGGCCGAGAGGGATGGTGGGGCCGGGGCCTTCTGTTTCACAGGGCCGTGGGTTGCCATTGGAGGTTCCCTTGGCCTGACGGCTCCTCGGGGGGTGCAATGGTAGTGCCACATGTGAGGTTTGGGAGGTCCCGGCTATGTTTGAGCATACTTTCATTGGTCTGGATGTTCACGCGGTCAACGTGGTGGGACATGCGCTGAACCCGGCCACCGGCGAAGTCAGCGCCCACACGATGCCCGCTGACCCGGCCATCGTGCTGGAGTGGATCCGCCGGTTCGCCCCGGACGTCACGGCCGTCTACGAATCAGGACCCACCGGGTTCGTCCTGGCCCGTTACCTGCGCGCCGCGGGCATCAACTGCGTGGTCGCGGCGTCCTCGAAGCTGCTGCGCGCTCCCGGGGACCGGGTGAAAACCGACCGGCGCGACGCCCGGGTGCTGGCCGAGATGCTCGCGGTCGGCTCGGTCACCGAGGTGCGGATCCCGGACCCGGACGAAGAGGCCCTGCGGGACCTGTCCCGGCTACGCTCGGGCACGGCCAAGGACCTCGCCCACGCCCGCCAGCACGTGAACGCCATCCTGCTGCGCCACGGCATCCGCTACCCCAAGGACACCCGCTGGACGAAGGAACACACCCGGTGGTTGCACCGCCAGAGCTTTGAGGAACCGGCGCTGCAGTTCACCTACGAAGCTGATCTCGAGCAGGCCGAACTGCTCGCCGTGCATATGGCACGGATCGACAAGCACGTCGCCGCCACGGCCGCGGCGTGCCGTTACGCCCCGGTGATCGACGCGCTGATGTGCCTGCGCGGCATCCAGATGACCACCGCGTTCGGGCTGGCCGTGGAAATCGGGGACTGGACCCGCTTCACCGGCTCCACGATCGGCTCCTACCTCGGGCTGGTGCCCAGTGAAGACTCCTCCGGCCAGTCCCGGCACCAGGGCCCGATCACCAAGGCCGGGAACACCTACGCCCGCAAACTCCTCATCGAAGCCGCGTGGCAGCACCGGCGCCCCTACGTCCGGCCCGGGGAACGGCTGTTGCGCCAGTTCGATGTCGTCGCTCCGGCAACCCGGATCCGCGCCATGGAAGGAAACCACCGGCTGCATCGCAAGTGGGAACACTTCGATGAACGGCACAAACTGTCGGTCAAGGCCAACACCGCGATCGCCCGTGAACTCGCCGGCTGGTGCTGGTCGCTGGCCGCCCCGCTCCAGCAAGGAGAACGCATGAACGCGGCCTGACCCCGGACGTGCCCCCGGCGTGGTGGACGTGCGATGGCAGCATCCGGAGCTAACCCGCGAGTGAGCTATGAGCAGACGAGACCGAATGCGTCGACGCTCGATACTAGACACCGATACGCTCCAGCCGAACACATCGTCATGCGGTAAACAACCCGCGAATATCAGCCTGACACTGCAGTCGAGAAAGACCCGCCAACACCTTCACGACGACCAGCCGGCACGCGATGAGCGGCCCCAGGAACCAACAACCAGGAGCCGCTCATCCATGCCTCTTGACAACCAGACCCACATATCAGCTCGCA
>NZ_JAHHZS010000092.1 GCF_022606295.1 Arthrobacter bambusae | reverse complement strand
GCTTTATGTGCGGGTGGGTCTGAAGTGGTGGTTGCGTCGGGGTGTTTGGCGGGGGTCGAGGTGGGGTGGGGGTGTGAACCATGGCACGCCGGTTTCGGTGGTGATGGTCCAGTGTTCTTTGTGGATGACGTGGTGGTGGTGGCTGCAGAGCAGGGTGCCGTTGTCGGTTGAGGTGGTGCCTTCGTTGGTCCAGTAGGTGATGTGGTGGGCTTCGCACCAGGGTGCGGGGATGGTGCAGTCGGGGAAGGCGCAGCCTTGGTCGCGGGCGATGATGGCTTTGCGGATGTGGGGCGGGAAGATCCTGGTGGTGCGGCCGATGTCCAGGACGCGGCCCTCGCTGCCGAGCAGGACGGGGATGATGTCGGCGTCGCAGGCGATTTTGCGGATGGCCGTGGGGTGGATCGGGCCGTGGAACGTGGCGGTTCCGGTGCCGGGCCGGGCGTTTGCTGCGCCGGGGTTCGGGGTGCCGGGGTTTGGGGTGCCGGGGGTGTGGTGTTGGAGGCGGTTGAGCAGGTCTTGGTAGTCGATGGTGACCATGACCTGGGGGCGGAGGCCGCCGTTGGCCGGCAGTTCGCCGGTGGCCAGGGCGATACTGCAGGCGCCGACGAGTCCGTCGAGGAGTTTCTGCGGGCGGGAGCGGGGGTCCAGGCCGGGGTGCGCGCCCTCGCTGTTGCTGTCGCCGCCCGTGCCGGTGTCCCCTGAATCCGGGCCCTGTGCTCCCTCGCCGCCGGTGCCGGTGCCGGTGCCGGTGTGGTGTTGGAGGCGGGGGTTGGCGGCGGTGTTCATGGCGGTGGCGAGGGTTTCGATTTGTTCGGCGGTGGCGAAGATTTCCAGGTGGTGCAGGCCGTGGCGGGGTGTGCGGATGAATGCTCCTTGGCGGTGGCGCAGTTCTTCCTCGCTGGGTTCGGTTCCGTCCTGGTCGATGGCGTCGACCCAGCGTTTGGCCATCCGGTGCACGAAGTCGGGATCGCTTTCCAGGGCGGTCCGGGTCAGGGAGTGTTCCATCTGCCCGATGGTGTCCGGGTCGGCGTGGTGGCGTACCTGGTCCAGGGCGATGCTGATGAGGGTGGCCGAGCGGGACGGCACGGCCGCGGCGGACAGGGCCGCGGCGAGGACCGGGTGGCGTGCGGGGAGGTCTTGTCCGGTGATTCCTGTCTGCGGGAGCACGCTTTCGGCCAGGGTGAGCCGGCGCCGTGCTTCGCTGATGCCGATCCGCAGCCTGGCGCGCAGGAATTCGGCGGCGTTCCGGTACCCGTCATGGACCGGGTGGGCGGCTTCGGCGACGCCGGCCACGGACCCCGGCGCACCTGCCGCGGTTGCCGTGTCGGCGTCAGTTCCCGCATCGGCGTCAGTCGCCGCGTCGGCCGTGTCTGCCGTGCCGCTTGTGGTGGGTTCGGTCCAGCCGGTCCTCCACCCCGGAGCCGGGCAGGTGTGCCGTGCGGCCTGGGCTTCGCGCCGTGTCCGTTCCACGGCCTGGGCCGCGAGGATCTGCAGGAACTCCACCGTCCGGGCGATCTCCTCGACCCGGCCGGCGAAATCCGCGGCTTCAGGGAAACCGAACAGGCGGGTGCCGGCGGGAGCGGTTGAGCGCAGCGCATCCATCACCGCCACCGCCTGATCAAGACCGCCCGCGGGCAGCGGCCCGCCGGCCGCCGGGCTTTGGAACCGGACCGGGTTTGGGTGCTGCGCAG
>NZ_JAHHZS010000091.1 GCF_022606295.1 Arthrobacter bambusae | reverse complement strand
ATCCCGCCAAAACCCCACATAGGTGAGCGAGCGTCGGAGTGGCCTCGCTTCGATGCCCTCTGGCAGGGCGGCGCGGGGTAGTGCAAGCTTGGTCCAGAACCGGCGGGACACGAAACGGATCAGGGGAAGCACATGGTGGAGCACTTTGACACGGTGGACGAATACATCGCGTCGCGCCCTGACGAGGTGCAAACCATCCTTCAGGAGATCCGGCGACGGGCCTTGGCAGCAGTGCCTGGAGCGGAGGACAGGATCAGTTACGGTATCCCCACCATCACGCTCGACGGCCATTACGTGGTGTACTTCGCGGCGTGGAAGCACCATATTTCCGTCTATCCAGTGCCCGACGGCGGCGAGGACTTCAAGCGCGAAATCGCCCCTTTCCGGGCGGCGAAAGGCACCTTGAAATTCCCCTTGGGCAAGCCGATGCCGTATGAGCTCATCGAAAAAGTGGCGACCCTGCTGGCTGAGCGCGGGCGGCAACGGAACGGCTACTGACAACCAGGCAGCGCGGGGGTACGGTACAGCCATGCGCCGCGATGAGCTTGAGCACGCCATCCGGGCCGCCACGGATATCATCCACGGCGACCGGGTGATCGTGATCGGCAGCCAGTCAATTCTGGGATCGTTCACGGAGGACCAGTTGCCTCCGTCGATCACCATGTCGGATGCCGTCGACATCGCCCCGTTTTCCGACGACGACGCCGGCACGCTTGCGGACAGCATCGACTCCGCCCTTGGTGAGTGGTCACCCTTCCACAAGGAGTTCGGGTTCTACGTCCAGGCTGCCGAAAGGGAGACTGCCGTGCTCCCGGAGGACTGGGAGTACCGCCTTGTCGGTGTGCGCAATGAGCAGACCCGGAACAGCACCGGGCTTTGCCTGGATCCCTACGATCTCTGCGCGGCGAAGCTCATTGCGGCACGCCCCAAAGACCACGCGTTCGTTCTGGCACTTATCGAGTCATCCCTCGTCGACCGCGTCCGGCTCGTGGACAGAATCAGGCTGATCGACCCATCCGAGCCTCGCCGCGATGCGGCCCTGTCCTGGGCCATGTCCGTCTGACCCTGCCCAAACCCGTCCCAACCCGAAGGAGCAAGCTAATGACCAAGGTAGTGGCGTTCATGTCGATGTCCCTCGACGGCTACGTGGCGGACCTTGAGGACGGCGTCGACGAGGTCTTCGACTGGTACTTCGCAGGCGACGTCGACGTCCCTACCTTCAACCCGGGCTTCACATTCCATGTTTCCGAAGCGAGTGCCCAACACCTACGGACCTTGATGGGTGAGGTGGGTGCGATGCTCACCGGGAGACGCACCTCCGACCGGGCCGACGCCTGGGGCGGCCAGCACCCGTTCGGCGTGCCCGCGTACGTCGTGACTCATCAGATGCCCGAGGGGTGGCCCCGTTCCGACACCGCGGTGCATTTCGTCACCGACGGGCTGGAAAGCGCTGTCGGGCAGGCAAAGGCGGCCGCTGGCGACAAGATCGTCGGCATGCACGGGCCGGACACCATTCGGCAGTGCCTCGATGCCGGTCTGCTCGACGAGATCCGCATCGACCTGGTTCCGCTGCTGCTCGGATCCGGTATCCGGATGTTCGATCGCGTTGAGAACGTGCCGCTCACTTTGGGCAACCCGACCGTCGTCGAGGGCGTTGGCGTCACCCACTTGAGCTATCCGGTCCTCAAGGAGTAGGCGTCACGCAGGGCAGCTTTTTGAGTCCGTGCCACGAGCCAAGCCGCGGAATTCCGCGGTTGTCAAACCCAAAGGAATCCAAAAAGTCGCGCAGCGTGACG
>NZ_JAHHZS010000090.1 GCF_022606295.1 Arthrobacter bambusae | reverse complement strand
GACGCAGCGTTTTCGTTCGTATTCACGCCCCGCACCGGCCATTGACCACCGGAGGCGTGACCATGATCGTGTTCGATGGCGCGCAACGCGCAGGGCTTCCCAGAATGCACGCCCACCGGCTGCGCCACACCGCGGCCACCGCGATGCTGCGCGGCGGGGCCCCAACGGCCAAAGTCGGGCAGGCTCTTCGGCACCGGTCAGCGATGTCCACGGCACCAACATCAGCCCACCCGGCCCCCGAAACGGACAGTAACATGGACGATTTCCCCGCAATTTCTTAGTTCGGAGAAGATTTACCGCGGTCACCTACCGACGCGGAGGAGGGACTTAACGGCGCGACGTTCGTCCAACGCCTGATAGGCGTCTGCGATGTGTGCCCACCCGTACCTCGCGAGCTTTGTCGACCACTGCATCCTCAGCTCACGGTATGAAGACTGAAACCGGAAGCCTGCTGCCTCAACCCTGAGGCTGAAGCAGCAGGCTAAGGATTAGTGCCTAGAGGTTACTAGACTGTGACGCCTAGGCGCCTGTTGGCGAGTACGGGAATAACCTGTCGCGCCTTTTCGACCGCGGCGAGGTCGACCGTGGCGACCAGTTGGCCGATCCTTTCATCCAGTTCCTGGAGGACGACGCCCATCGGCGAAATAACGAGGCTGTGGCCGACACCAAATCGCGGGCCTGCCGGTTCCTGAATGCCGGCGGCTGAGGCATCTGCTTGGTCGCAGGCGACTACCCACGTGGTCGAGTCGATCGCGCGGGCTTGGTTGAGGAGGCGCCAAGTGTCCACTTTGCCCTCCCCCGCACCCCAATGCGCGGTGACGATAATGACCTGGGCGCCGCGATCGGCCAACTCGCGGAAGAGCTCCGGAAAGCGGACGTCGTAGCACGTGGCAACACCGAGGGTCACGCCGTCGACCTCAAAGGTAAAGGGCTCGTCACCGGGTTCGACGTCGGCGGACTCGGAGAAGCCGTAGGCGTCGTACAGGTGGATCTTGTCGTAGCCGTCGTGGATGCTTTCGCCGGTGACCAAGATGGTGTTCTTTACCCTGCCGCCGGGGGCAGGCTGGAAGGTGCCGACGAGCACGACGACGCCGAGCTCCCTGGCGAGGTCTCGGACTGCGGAGGCCCAGGGCCCCTCAATTGATTCGGCGAAGGCCGCCAGGGCCACTCCGAAGCGGACAAGTGCCGCCTCGGGAAGGACGACGACACGGGCGCCGGTGGCGGCGCCACGCCGGACGGCGTCCAGGACGAGTTCGAGGTTTTCGGCCGGATTCGGTCCGGTGGCGATCTGTTCGACAGCGATGGTAAGTTGCGCGGTTGTCATGGCTTAATCCTTTGATTACTGGTGAGGAATGTTGCGACGGGGGTTTGCAGTCAGTAGGCGCGTCGGCTCATCGCCCCTGTGCCCCACCACTTCTCATGATCTTCGACAACTAACTCACGGTCATGGGCCGGTCTAAGTAGTATGCCCACTTCACTAAGACATGTCTACTAGTATGTCGGTTGGATTGGTATGGTGGTTTCAATTGCAGAAATTCAGCACACGATGATCGGGCAACTGGATCAGGAATCGTGAGCTAAGCACTCGGCATTGGCTAAGAGAGGATCAGAACATGAATGCAGACGAGACACCGACGACCCGTCTTGTGACGGCGGTCACGGGTGGCGCATCGGGAATTGGCCTGGAGTTCGTTCGTACATGGGTGAGCTCAGGGGGTCGAGCGGTCATCCTCGACCGCAATCCGGAAGACGCTCAACGAGTGGTAGCCGAATTGGGGGAGGAAAACGTTCGCGCGATCACAA
>NZ_JAHHZS010000009.1 GCF_022606295.1 Arthrobacter bambusae | reverse complement strand
CATCTGGACCTTGGCCTTGATCCACTCGGGCTTGCGTTCGACCGGGACGGCTTTGTTGCGCTGTTCAACGCGCAGCAGCTTACGGCCTTCAGGTGCCAGGGTCACTGGAGTGCTCCTTCGGGGCTGGATACGAGTGCTTCTTCGTGCTTGCGGAACTCTTCGATGAAGCGCTCAGCAATGTCGGCCGGATTGATGGTCCTGCCAGTCTCGAGGGACATGGTGGTGACGCTGGCATCGGTGATGCCGCAGGCGATGATCTGCGCGTAGGGAGCGAGGTCGTTGCTGCAGTTGATTGCCACGCCATGCATGGTGACACCGTCCAGGACACGGATGCCGATCGCAGCGATCTTGCGGTCCGGACCCTTGTCATCGGCGAGGACCCAGACTCCCGCCCGGCCTTTGACCCGCGTGGCCTTGATCCCGTAGTCCTCCATGATCGCGATCATGACGGCTTCGAGGCGCTCGACGTAGTCACGGATCCCGGCGCGGTTCTTCAGCTTGAGGATGGGGTAGGCAATGAGTTGGCCCGGCCCGTGCCAGGTCAATTTTCCGCCACGGTCCACCGGAACGACGGGCGTGCCGTCAAACGGGCGCTCGTGGTCCTCCGTGAGCTTGCCTGCCGTGTAGACCGCGGCATGCTCAAGGAGCAGGACGGTGCTGGGTTTCTCGCCGGCAACAACCTTGTTGTGGAGTTCGCGCTGGGTATCCCAGCCCTGCATGTAGTCGACGAAATCCGGGGCAAGACCCAGCTGTAAAAACTCAAGAGTCATGGGGACTAGCTTAGACCCCGCCGGGCGCAGGCCGTGATTTTGTGGCCAAGCTCTCAGTCGTACTCGGCTTGCCCGCTAGGCTCCGGCCCCTGGCCTGTGGATAACTTCTGCGGCAATCCGCGATTTCCGGTATTTGTTGAGGTATGGAGACTTTTTCGCCCGGCGGGAGTGGCCAGGACCACGGCAGGGATATGCCTTCCTCGGGGACAGAACCTTCCGGCCCCGTGATCCCGGGTTTTGTTCCGGTCCGCGAGTTGGGGTCTGGCGGCAGCGCCACGGTGTGGCTGGCAACGGAGCTGCGGTCAGGGAGCAATTTCGCCGTGAAATGCCTTGGCCGGAAACCGGAGGCGTCGGCTCCAGGCGCGGCGACCTCATCCATGCTCCGCGAGGTGCGGCTCCTGTCCCGGCTGGACCACGATCACCTCGTCAAGGTCCGCGGCGTCGTTGAGCTGGCAGGATCCTTCGCCGGCGGCGTGGGCGTGGTCATGGATTACGCCCCCGGGGGATCCCTCGGTCAGTTGGTGTCCAGCAGGGGGCGTCTTGGCGTGGGCGAGACGGTGACTATCCTGACGCCCCTCGCGCAGGCCTTGGCTTATCTGCACGGCCAAGGCATGACGCATTCCGATATTTCCCCCGGGAACGTGCTGTTCACCGCCCAAGGGAAGCCGCTGCTTTCGGACTTGGGCATCTCCCGCGTCGTGGGTGACGCTCTAGGGGTCCCGGACTCGGGAACTCCGGGCTTCGTGGCCCCCGATCCGGTTGTCCGGGGGAGCGCGGAACTCCAACCGCAACGCGATACGTACGCCCTCGCCGCCCTTGGCTGGTATTGCCTCACCGGTTCCGCTCCCGACACGGCGGCCCGCCGGCCGCCCCTGACATTACTGGTGCCCGCGGTCCCCACCGCCCTGGCCGTTGCCATCGAGGCCGGCCTCCATCCCGACGGGCAGCAGCGGCCTTCCGCCGCCGATTTGGGTGTTGCCGTCTACAGGAGCGCCGCGCCGGAAGCCGTGGACCTTTCCGCCTCGGTACATGCGACGGTTGTCCCTGAACTGACGACCCGGCGTCGTACTCCCGATCCCCGCTCAAGGCGCGCCCGTATCGCGGCGCTTTTCAGCCGCCACCGTTCGCCGGCGGCAGGCCGGGCGCGACGGCGGGCTGTCGTGCGGGTTTCCGTACGACGGCGGGTGGCGTCCATTGTGCTCGTCCTCGGGATAGCCGCGGGCGCCGGAGCAGTGACCGTGCTGTGGGCCGGCACAGCCTGGCGGGCTGGCGACCTGGGGCCGGGGGCCGGGCCGCCGGCTTCCGCTTCGACTCCTGAGGCCGTGCTCGACAAAGTCCCGTCGGCGGCGGAACTTCCTGCGGCGGCGCGGGAACAGATCCGATCACCACATCCCGAGGAAGCCATCAGGGGACTGTCGGCGATCCGGGACATGGCGCTACGTTCGGGGAAGTTCGAGCTGCTGGAACACGTCAACGTGCAGGGCTCGGTGGCTGCGGCTTCGGACGGAAAGCTCAGGGACGGGTTGATCGATGCAGGCGTAGTTCTCGCGGGCTTTTCCACGACCTTGACTAGCGTGAATGTGGAGGGACCTTCCAGCCTGGACCGGGCAACTGTTGCCGTCACAGTGGAAACCTCCGCCTATGAAGAACGGGACGCTTCGGGGAATGTTGTCCTCTCGCGTCCCCCCGGCAAACCACAAGAGCTCCGGGTGGTTCTCCTGCGTGGCGGGGACGCGTGGAGGATCACGGAGATCCTGGCCGGGCAGGCGTAGGCGGTCACTTGCCGCCGCTTGCCACCCACCGGGCGGCGTCCGCCAGCGCGGGATGCTGCCAGGCAAAGCCCGAGTCCATCAGCCGCGCCGGTTCCATGCGCTGGTTGGCCAGCACAAGTTCCTCTGCCAGATGGCTGCCGAGGGCGAGGCGCAGGGCCGGGGCGGGCACCCGGAGGAACGCCGGCCGGTGCAGGGCAGCCGCCAGTTGCGCAACGATGGCGTTGACGTCGGCGCTTTCCGGGGCGCACACGTTGACGGGACCTTCGAGGGAGGAATCGAGCAGGTATTCGAAAGCGGAAACCTCATCCACCAGGGAAATCCAGGGCCAGTACTGCCGACCGTTTCCCAAAGGTCCGCCCAAGCCGATCTTCAACAACGGAAGGAGTGGCCCCAGCGCTCCGCCGTCCGGGCTGAGGACGACGCCCGTACGCGGCGTCACCACTCGTACGCCGGCAGGTGCCGTGCGGGCGGCGGCTTCCCAATCGACGCACAGGGTGGCCAGCATGCCCTTGCCTGGCCCCGTGTCCTCCCGGAGCAGGCCGGGCCGGGACGAGCCGTAGTATCCCGATGCGGACTGGCTCAGAAACGTTCCGGGCGGAGTTCCCAGCCGTGCCATCGCCGTCGTGAGTGTTGTTGTTGTCCGCAGGCGTGAGTCGATAATCTCGCGCACGCGTGCTTTGGTCCAGCGGCGCTCCCCGATACCCGCCCCGGAAAGGTTGACCACTGCGTCTGCGCCGTCGAGCACCGCCTCATCCAGTTGCCCCGTGGCCGGATCCCAATATGCCTCGCCTGTTCCCGCAGGCGCACGCCGGACCAACCGGACGACGTCGTGCCCGCTGCCGAGAAGACGCGCGCAGAGGGCGGTTCCGATGAATCCTGAAGCACCCGATATCACGATTCGCATGCCTCATCACATCATGGCAAGCATCACTTCGGCACTACGGCAGGCCTCAAAGGGCTCGCTTCTCCTTTGACTATGATCGAACAATGACCTCCTCCAGCTACTTCCGTTTCCCGCATTTGCATGGTGATTTGATCACTTTCGTGGCCGAAGACGACGTTTGGATCGCGCCCGTGGCCGGAGGCCGCGCGTGGCGGATTTCGGCCCAGCAGCTCCCTGCACGCAATCCCCGGTTCACCCCGGACGGAAAGCGGCTCGTCTGGACGACGATCGTCGGGGCCGCTCCCGAGGTGGTGACCGCGAATGTCGACGGCGGCGGGTACCGGCAGTTGAGCTACTTCGGTCACGGCACCACCCGCGTCAAGGGATTCACCTCCACGGGTGACGTCGTGGTCACCTCGGCCTTCGAACAGGCCGAGGGACGGCACACGCATGCCTACGCCTTGCCGCTCGACGGCGGCCCCGCCGTCGAGCTTCCGTTCGGCCCCGTCGAATCGGTGGCTTTCGGCCCGGAAGTGGGGGACGAGCGGCCCGTTGTCCTTTCCAGCGTGCTCTCCCGCGAACCCGCATGGTGGAAGCGGTACCGTGGCGGCACCGCCGGAAAACTGTGGATCGACGCCGACGGGAACGGCGAGTTCGCCCGCTTGGTGCCCGAGCTCAACGGGAACCTCGCGGACCCGTTGTGGGTAGGCGGACGCATCGCTTTCCTTTCGGACCACGAGGGTTACGGAAACCTCTATTCAGTACAGCCGGACGGCTCGGACCTGCGCCGGCACACCGATCACGAGGACTTCTACGTCCGGCACGCGGCGAGCGACGGCAAGCGGGTCATCTTCGAATCGGCGGGCGAGTTGTGGATCCTGCCGACGCTTGAGGCCGAGGCCGAGGCGGTACGGCTGGACATCAGTTTGGGTTCGGCATCCCAGACACGCCGGCCGGCACCCCTCAAAGTTGCCGCCCACGTGGGCGACGTCGTCCCCAACGCAGCCGGCTCGGCCAGCGCTGTGGAATCCCACGGAACCATCCACTGGCTGCGCCACAAAGACGGACCGTCCCGGGTGGTCGAAGCGACTCCCGGCGTGCGGGCAAGGCTTCCCCGGCCTCTCGTCGACGGTCGTATCGCCTATGTAGCGGACCACGACGGCGTCGACTCCCTGTACATCAAGAGGATCGCGCCGCGTTTTTCGCAGCCAGCCGTCGAAACACCAGTCCAGGACCCCGTACCGGCGAGCCCTGAGGCTGAAGAAGCCGGGGCCGGACAATTGCCCCGCCCCGTCTCGGCGTCGGCGATCACGGGTCAGCCCGCGGCGTCCGGAGTCCGGGAGCCGGAACTGCACGCGGAGCCCGGGGCTGTTTCCGCGGGCGCCGCCGCCGCGTCGGCGGACCCCGCGGGTGCCCCCGTTGGCGCCACACGTAGCGGAGCCGAAGATGCACAGAGCGATCTCCTGAGGATCGATTTCCCCAGGGCAGCCCGTCCCAGCGCCCTCGAAGCCAGTCCCGATGGCCGGTGGCTTGCCGTAGGTACTGCGTTCGGGGACGTCTACCTGGCCGACACCGCGAGCGGCGCCCTGTCGCTGCTTGTCAGCGTGGGGGATGGAAGCATCGACGGCCTCGCATGGTCGCCGGACTCCCAATGGATTGCATGGTCCGAACCTGTGACGTCCTTCGGTTCGCGGAGCAAGCTGCGCATGGCAAACACCGCCAACGCGCAGGACATCGTGGAGGTCACCGACGGCCGCTTCTGCGACGAATCGCCCGCCTTCACTCCCGACGGCAAATTCCTGGCGTTCCTGTCGAACCGCAGCTTTGATCCCGTCTACGACGGCCACGCCTTTGATTTGTCCTTCCCCAGCCCCATCAAGCCGTACCTCGTGGCACTCGCTGCAGCCACTCCGTCTCCCTTCGGCCCGGTAGTGGACCTGCTGGACGAAGATGGAGCGGACGCCCTCCGCGACGGGAAGAACGACGCGGCGGACGGCGCGAAAGACGATACCGGGAATGGTGCCGGGACTGTCACGGTCCGCGTGGACCGTGAGGGGCTGCCGCTGCGCGTCATCGGCGTACCTGTACCGCAGGGCAACTACTCGGCGCTTTCGGCCTCCAGCGGAGCATTGTTGTGGCTAGACACCCCGCTTTCAGGTGTCACGGGAGACGGCCGTGGCAAGGTGCAGGACAAGGCACCCGCCCCGGCCTTGGTCCGTTACGACCTTACGAAGCTGAAGCAAGTCACGCTTGCGTCCGAGGTCGAGCGCTACCGGCTGTCCGGAGACGGCCGGAAACTGGTCTTCGTCAACGACAAGCAGGTCATCGCCGTCCCGTCCGACGCCAAGGCCGAGGAAGAATCCGGAGACCTTGTCAAGGTTGAGCTGAACCGGATCCGGGTGGTCATGGACCCGTTGGCTGTATGGGGACAGGCATTCGACGAAGCATGGCGGCTGCAGCGGGACTTCTTCTGGACCGAAGACATGGCCGGCCAGGACTGGGATACGGTGCATGCACGGTACCGTCCCGTCGTCGAACGCCTGGGCTCGCACGACGACCTGGTGGACCTGTTGTGGGAACTGCACGGCGAGCTCGGCACGTCACATGCCTACGTGCGTCCGGCAGCGGTGTGCGAACCCGGGAGCAATGGACAAGGCAGGCTCGGTGCCGACCTCAATCTCACGGAAGATGGTTGGGAGATCACACGCATCCTCGCGGGCGACTCCTCCGACCCCCTGGCCAACTCGCCGCTGACCCGGCCGGGCGCCGACGCGAAGGTAGGCGACGTTGTCCTGGCGATCGACGGCGTCGGGCTCTCCGAGGACCGTACTCCGGCCAAACAACTGGTGGGCGCCGCGGGCCGGACCGTGGAACTGACCCTCCTCAACGGAGGCGGGCACGGTGAGGCGGCAGGCCGGCAGCGGCGGATCGCCGTTGTTCCGGTGAAGGACGAGGAACGCCTGCGGTACCAGGAATGGGTGCACGCCAACCGGCGCACGGTGCGCGAGGCCTCGGACGGAAAGTTCGGCTATCTGCATGTCCCGGACATGATGGCCAATGGTTGGGCGCAGCTCCACCGCGATCTCGACACCGAGACCGCGCTGGACGGGTTGATTGTCGACGTGCGGCGCAACCGCGGCGGCCATACCTCGCAGCTCGTGGCCGAACTGATCGGCCGCAAGGTCACCGGCTGGAGCATGCCGCGCGGCGAAAAGCCGCGAACCTACCCCCAGCACGCCCCGCGCGGACCGGTCATTATCCTCGCAGACGAATTCGCCGGCTCCGACGGCGACATCATCACGCAGGTGTCCAAACTTCGGGGCATCGGACCGGTCATCGGCACCCGGACCTGGGGCGGCGTCGTGGGCATCGACAACCGTTTCTCCCTGGCAGACGGCACCGGCGTGACCCAGCCGCGCTATGCGACATGGTTCTCGGGCGGCATCGGCTGGAGCGTGGAGAACTTCGGTGTTGAGCCTGACATCGAGGTGGTGTTCCCGCCCCACGCTTATGCGGCTGGCACCGATCCCCAGCTGGAGTACGGGATCGGCGCACTCAAGGAAATGGTCCAGGAACTACCCACGGACCGGCCACCGCTGCGCGAAGGCTACCGCAAGCTCCGCCCGGCTGCGTTGCCCGCGAGGCCGCAACAAGGCTAGCTTGAGGCCCGCAAGACGAAGTCCCCGCCCTTCCGGAAGGAAAGGCGGGGACTTCGCTGCTTGGGACGGGTTGCCGCTAGGACGCGAGCGTGGCATCCAGCGTGATCGGGGTTGCCCGGAGTGCCTGGGAGACCGGGCAGTTGAGCTTGGCGTCTTCGGCGAGGCGCTGGAATTCTTCTTCGGAAACGCCGGGGATGCGTGCGCTCACGGTCAGGTGGATGCCCGTGATGCCTTCGCCGGGCTGGAAGGTGACGTCGGCCTTGGTGTTGACCTCTTCCGGCGTGAAGCCTGCGCCTGCGACGCCGTTGCTGAACGCCATCGAGAAGCATGCCGAGTGTGCGGCGGCAATGAGCTCTTCGGGGCTGGTCTTGCCCTCTGCGGACTCCGCGCGGGCCTTCCAGGTGACGTTGAAGGTCCCGAGTCCGGAGCTGTCCAGCGTGGTGTTGCCTGCGCCTTCGATCAGGTTGCCGTTCCATACGGTGTGTGCGGTGCGTGTTGTAGCCATGTCCACTCCTCAGCCTCGTTGCGAATTGGCATCCGGATGCCGGATGCCGCCGGGATCAATCCTAGGGATTCGACGGCGGCGGCGCACCGCTTGTCCGCTCTCAGAGGATTGTGACTGGCCCGGTTTAAGCGGCAACGGCCGCCCGGACGGAAGGTCCGGGCGGCCGCGAAGTTTGCTTGAGTCAGCAGCTATACGGGATCACTGCCAGATCGTGGCGATGGCGATGTTGAGCAATGCCAGGCCGCCGACGCCGTGGGCCAAACCTGTGGAGACTGGTTCGCCCTTCTTGACCTTGCGGGCACCAATGACGGCCATCACGGCAACTGCGAGGCCGATGGCGAACTTGATGCCGAGCTTGAAATAGTTGGGATCGCCGAATTCGGCCGGATCTTGATTGTGGAGCACGGGCAGGAGACCCATCAT
Organism: Arthrobacter bambusae; assembly: GCF_022606295.1. Classification (GTDB taxonomy): domain Bacteria; phylum Actinomycetota; class Actinomycetes; order Actinomycetales; family Micrococcaceae; genus Arthrobacter; species Arthrobacter bambusae_A. The sequence continues at coordinate 135,156 of NZ_JAHHZS010000009.1, read as the reverse complement.
GGCAATACCGGTGATCAGCTGCACGAAGGCGCCGTCCCGCTGGCGCGGGTGGACGGTCGGCTGCTTCAAGGTGGCGATCCAGTAGCCCACGATCATGGCTGCGCCGACGATGTGCAAGAACAGCAGGACGTTGAAGAGGATAGTCATGGCTCCAGCTTAGCCAGAATCTTCTACGAGCCGTAGCAAAGCCACGGAACAATGTCCGGGAGTGAAAAACGGGAAGGTCCCGGCGGTTTCCCGCCGGAACCTTCCCGTCGTCGTGATGGCTGTTATCAGAGGCCCAGGTCGGCTTCGAAGGAACCTTCCTCAAGGCGGGCCTTGAGGGTCTGCAGGAAGCGGCCCGCGTCGGCACCGTCAACCAGGCGGTGATCGTACGTCAGCGACAGGTACATCATGGAGCGGACGGCGATCGAGTCATCGCCGTTCTCGTCGGCAACCACGACCGGGCGCTTGACGATGGCGCCGGTGCCCAGGATGCCCACCTGCGGCTGGTTGATGATCGGCGTGTCGAACAGTGCGCCAACGGAACCGATGTTGGTGATGCTGAAGGTACCGCCGGACAGCTCGTCCGGACCGATCTTCCCCTGGCGGGTACGGCCGGCGACGTCGGCGATCTTGCCGGCCAGGCCGGCAAGGTTCAGGTTGCCGGCGTCGGAAATAACCGGGACCAGGAGGCCCTTGTCGGTGTCCACCGCAATCGCGAGGTGTTCCGCGTTGTGGTAGGTGATTTCCTGCTTGCCCTCGTCGTATGCCGCGTTCAGCTTGGGGTGCTGCTTCAGTGCTTCGGCTACGGCCTTGGCGATGAACGGCAGGAAGGTCAGCTTGACGCCGTTCTGGGCTTCGAAGGAGCCCTTGGCCTTGAGGCGGAGCTTGGCGATCTTTGTCATGTCGACCTCGTGCACCTGCGTCAGCTGCGTTGAGGTTTCGAGGGACTCGCGCATGCGGCGGGCGATGACCTGGCGGATGCGGGGAGCCTTCTCCACGGTCCCGCGGAGCGAGGATGCCGCGACAGGGGCGGCAGCAGGCTTGGCGGGGGCTGCCTGGGCTGCCGGGGCGGGGGCGGCGGCTGCTGCCTTCTTGGCATCGGCCGCGGCGAGCACGTCCTGCTTCCGGATACGGCCGCCGACGCCGGTGCCCGTCACGGTGGTGATGTCGACACCGCTCTGATTGGCGAGCTTGCGGACGAGGGGGGTGACGTAGCCGGATTCGCTTGAAGACGCTGCCGGAGCGGAAACAGGTGCCGGAGCTGCGGGAGCGGCCGCCGGTGCTGCGGGTGCGGGAGCTGCCGGTGCGGGAGCTGCCGGTGCCGGTACGGATTCAACGACGGGTGCTGCTGCGGCGGGAGCCGGTGCTGCTGCTGGTGCCGGTGCCGCCGCGGCGGGGGCGCCGGAGCCGATGACTGCAAGAACGGAGCCGACCTCGGCCGTGTCGTCCTCGTTGACGCGGATCTCGAGCAAGGTGCCTGCCACGGGGGAGGGGATCTCGGTGTCGACCTTGTCGGTGGAGACCTCGAGGAGCGGTTCGTCCACTTCCACGGTGTCGCCGACGGCCTTGAGCCAGCGGGTGACGGTGCCTTCGGTGACGCTTTCGCCCAAGGCGGGGAGGGTCACGTCGTGGCCCGAGGCTTCACCGGACGGTGCTGCAGGGGCAGCTGCAGGAGCGGGGGCTTCCTCGGCTGCGGGAGCCGGTGCTGTTTCAGGGGCCGGTGCTGCTTCAGGTGCGGGGGCTGCCGGTGCTTCTTCCGAAGGCGCGGCTGCAGGCGCTGCAGCGCCGTTGCTGCCGCTGCCGATCCGAACCAGGGGAGCGCCGACTTCGGCGGTCTCGTCTTCAGCTACGAGGATTTCTTCGATGATGCCGGCAATAGGAGACGGGATTTCGGTGTCTACTTTGTCGGTGGAAACTTCGAGCAGGGGCTCGTCGACTTCCACTCGGTCACCAACCTGCTTGAGCCAGCGAGTGACGGTGCCTTCGGTGACGCTTTCACCAAGGGCGGGCAAGTTAACGGATTCAGACATGTCGTCCCCGTTCTCCTTATTGATCTTTAGTGCGGATGAGTGTTGCCTGCTGGGGTCCTGCGCCCGCAGTTCGTGCGGGCGCAGGACCGGGTGTCTTGCGTAAAGACTTAGCCGTGGAGCGGCTTTCCTGCCAGCGCGAGGTGGACTTCGCCCATGGCCTCGTTCTGCGTCGGGTGTGCGTGGATGAACTGGGCAACGTCCTCAGGGTGTGCTTCCCAGTTGACGATGAGCTGTGCTTCGCCGATCTGTTCGCCCATGCGGGAACCGATCATGTGGATACCGACCACCGGGCCGTCTTTCTGGCGGACCACCTTGACGATGCCGCCCGTGCCCAGGATGGAGCTCTTGCCGTTGCCTGCCAGGTTGTATTCCTGGGTCTGGACCTGGTCCTCGCCGAACTTCTCTTTGGCACCCTTTTCGGTGTACCCAACGGTGGCGATTTCCGGCTCGCAGTAGGTGACCTTCGGGATGTTCACGTCTTCGACGACTACCGGGTTGAGGCCGGCGATCTCTTCGGCGACGAAGATGCCTTGCTGGTACCCGCGGTGCGCCAGCTGGACGCCAGGGACGATGTCGCCGACGGCATAGACGTTGCCAACGCCGGTGTGCAGGCGTTCGTTGGTGATGACGAAGCCGCGGTCGATGGTGACGCCTGCTTCTTCGTAGCCGAGGTTGGCGGTGACGGGGCCACGGCCAACGGCAACCAGGAGGAGATCGGCTTCGAAGGTCTGGCCGTCCACCAGCGTGACCTTCACGCCATTGTCGTCCTGCTCGACGCCCTGGAAGAAGACGCCGGTGCTGAACTTGATGCCGCGCTTCTTGAAGGCGCGCTCAAGGTTCTTGACGATGGCGGTGTCTTCGTTGGGAACGAGGGAGGGGAGGCCTTCAACGATCGTGACGTCGACGCCGAAGGACTTCCACACGGAAGCGAACTCGACGCCGATGACGCCGCCGCCGAGGACGATGACGCTCTTGGGGATGTAGTCCATGGTCAGCGCTTCATCGGAGGTGATGACGCGGCCGCCGATTTCCAGGCCGGGCAAGGAACGGGAGTAGGAACCCGTGGCCAGGACGATGTTCTTGCCCTTGTAGGCGGTGCCGTCTACGACGACGGTGTCGGTGCCCTGCAGCTTTCCTTCGCCTTCGATGACCGTGATGCCCTTGGACTTGATGAGTCCCTGCAGGCCCTTGAACTTACCGGCGACGATTCCGTCCTTGTAGGCGTTCACGGCCGTGATGTCGATGCTGTCCAACGTGACGTTGACGCCGTACTTGGCGGAGTCCCGTGCGTGGTCGGCCAGTTCCGCCGAGTGCAGCAGGGCCTTGGTGGGGATACACCCGTTGTGCAGGCAGGTGCCGCCGAGCTTTCCCTTCTCGACGAGGCCAACGGTGAAACCAAGCTGAACGGCACGCAGAGCCGTGGCGTAGCCGCCGCTGCCGCCACCGAGTACCAGGATGTCGAATTCTTGCGCAGTTGCCTGATCGGCCACTAGGACGCTCCCTCGCGTGAGCGATGACACGCGACTACGCGTCATCTGGTCTTGGAACTTGTACTGCCGCGATTATGCCAGCACCGAAGTTCTCTTGCATTTGTGACTACCGTGGTTCACCTTAGCGAACCACTTATCCATGCTCCACCCTGCCGAGGCTTTTGTGGGGCGCTTGTGGCCAGACTCACGTCGGGCCGTGGGGCCGGTCATCAACCGGCCCCACTTGGGGGACCTGCCTAGGCCGCCAGCACGTCTTCGACGTAGGCGAGCAGCGTCCTGACGGTGCAGCCGGTGCCTTGCTTGGGCGTGTAGCCGTAGGGGCTGCCGTTGTTGAAGGACGGCCCGGCGATGTCGACGTGTGCCCATGGGATCTGCTTGCCCTCGGCGTCCTTGCCGACGAACTCGCGCAGGAACACGGCCGCGGTCATCATCCCGCCGTGGCGTTCGCCGATGTTGGCGATGTCAGCCACCTGCGACTCGAGGCTGGCCCGCAGTTCTTCCGGCAGCGGCATCGGCCAGACGAGTTCTCCGGCGCGGTCTGCCGCGGACTTGAGGGCGGCCGTGACGGCGTCGGAACCCATGACACCGGCGGTGCGGTTGCCGAGGGCGATCAGCTGGGCGCCCGTCAGGGTCGCGACGTCGATGATGGCGTCGGGCTGTTCGAGGCTGGCCGCGACGATTCCGTCCGCCATGACGAGGCGTCCCTCGGCGTCGGTGTTGAGGACCTCGACCGTCTTGCCGCCGTACACGGTGAGGACGTCCGCCGGGCGCTGTGCAGCACCTGAGGGCATGTTCTCCGCGATGCAGAGCCACGCGGTCACCTTGACGGGCAACCCGAGTCCCGCGACCGCAAGGACAGTGTTAAGTACGACGGCGGCGCCCGCCATGTCGCTCTTCATGTCGCCCATGCCGAGGGCCGGCTTGATGGAAATCCCGCCCGTGTCAAAGGTGATGCCCTTGCCGACAAGCGCGATCTTCTTGGTGGCCTTGGCCGGGGCATACTCAACCTTGACGAGGCGGGGCTGGCGGGTCGAACCCTTTCCGACGCCCAGGATTCCGCCGAAGCCGTCCTTTTCGAGGCGCTTTTCGTCCCAAACGGTGACCTTGACGGGCAGTCCCTTGGACAGTTCCTTGGCAGCTTCGGCAAAGGACTCCGGGTAAAGGTGGCTCGGAGGCTCGTTCACCAAGGTGCGGGTGTTGTTGACCGCGCGTCCGACGAGCAACGCCCGATCGAGCGCGGGCTGGACGTCCTTGCCGTCGAACGCCGTGTGGATCAGGACCTTGCCGACTGGATCCTTGAGGCCGTCCTTGCTGGAACGGTGCTCCGTGTAGGAGTAGGAACCCAGCACGGCGCCCTCGGCGACTGCCGCGACGTCGGCGAGGGACGCCGTCGGGAGGGCAAGCGTGACGGATGACAAGCCGGCCAGTTGGCGGACTGCGGATCCTGCAGCCCGGCGCAGGGTTTCCTCGGCGAGAAGGGCGTGGTCGGCGACCTTGCCGACACCTGCCAGGACGAGGACGCCCGAACCGGTCTCCGGAAGACCCGGCAGACGGTGTACCTGATCGGCTGCTCCCGTGATGCCGAGGAGGCCCAATGAAGCCGCGAGGGTCTCCGCGGCCTTCGCCCCCAGCGGGTTGCCGAGCAGTACCGGCCCGTCTTCCCCCTGCCCGACGGCTATCACGAGTGCGTCGCTGGGCGACTTCTTCAGGTCCTTGGCAATAGTGCCAAGGGTGATGTCTGTAGTCTTCACCACGAGGATTTGTCCTCATCTCTCTCTGCATGGCTTGGCCGGGCTGCATGTTAGGCGCCCGGCCCTGGTACCCGTCGGTTGTCCGCTTGTGACAACGTCGGTGGTTGCTTGGGTCCGCACACGGCGGCACGTCTCGATCGTAGTCTGTCTGCCGCGCGGGAAAGCAATTAAATGAGAGTTGCGGCACATTGGCCGACAGGAATGCGCGGCCGCTCCGGGGCGTTGTACCAATACATGGAGCGTGGCCGGCCGCCGAAGCGTCTGCTGCGGCGTGCAGCCGCCTGCTCCTCCAAGAATTTGAAACTGCGAAAGGAACATGCCGTGTTTGAACGGATTTCCGGCTCACTCCTTGACCCCGAGTCGCTCTACGCGAGCAACATCGAGCTCTTCCACAGCCCGGATACGAGGGGCCTCAACATGCTGATGGGCTTCACGGGTTTCGCGGATGCCGGCCACGTGGTCCAGCAGATCAACCGGGAACTGCTGGATACGCTCGACGCCGAAACGGTAGCCGTGTTCGACGCCGACCAGCTCATCGACTACCGCACGCGGCGCCCCCACATCAGCTTCGTCGAAGACCACCTGGAGGACTACAAGGCCCCCCAGCTGGCGCTTTACAAGCTGAACGACGGGCTGGGCGAGCCGTTCCTGCTGCTTGCCGGTTTTGAACCGGACCTCCAGTGGGAGCGTTTCGCGCGCGCCGTCGTCGGGATCGTGGAAAAGCTGGACGTCAACCTGGTGACCTGGATCCATTCCATTCCCATGCCGGTTCCACACACCCGGCCGGTCGGCGTCACGGTGCACGGGAACCGCCCGGAACTCATCGAAGGCATTTCCACGTGGAAGCCGACTGTCGAGGTTCCTTCGGCCATTGGCCACATCCTGGAATTGCGGCTGAGCGAGGCCGGGCGGAAAGTGGCCGGGTACGTCATCCACGTGCCGCACTACCTCGCGGATGCCGAGTACCCGCCTGCAGCGGTTGCGGGACTCGAATACCTGGGAGCTGCCACGTCCCTCATGCTGCCGACGGACCGCCTTCGCGAAGCCGGCAGGGAAGTGGGCAGGCAGATCGCCGAACAAGTGGAAGCATCCGAGGACGTCCAGCAGGTGGTTTCGAAGCTGGAGTCCCGCTATGACGACAAGGCGGAGGGCACGGTCCGCCGTTCCCTGCTCGCCGACGAGAACGACGAACTCCCCAACGCCGAGGACCTGGGAGCGGCGGTTGAGGCGTATCTCGCACGTAAAGATGCGCGCCCATAAAGCAGCTTTAATGCCGCCCCGGGCATAATGGAAGGGTGAACGCACCCCGCGCCTGGCTCATTTGGACGATCGGGGTGCTTGCCTACCTCGTGGCAGTCGCCCAGCGCACATCCTTTGGTGTGTCCGGACTGGAGGCCACCGAACGGTTCCATGCCAGCGCAGCCGCCATTTCCTTCTTCACGGTGCTTCAGCTGCTGGTCTACGCAGGCCTCCAGATACCGGTGGGACTCCTGGTTGACCGCTTCGGCTCGCGCGCCATGATTGCCAGCGGTGCCGTGCTCATGGGCCTCGGCCAACTCCAGTTGGCTTATGCCGACGCTGTTCCGGCGGGCGTGCTTGGCCGGGTCCTCGTCGGCGCCGGCGATGCGATGACCTTCGTCTCCGTGATCCGCCTCGTGCCGATCTGGTTCGCGCCCGCAAGGGTTCCGCTCGTCACCCAGCTGACGGGAATGTCGGGCCAGCTCGGCCAGCTCATCAGCGTGGTGCCGTTCGCCCTGGTCCTTCATTCGGCCGGCTGGAATACGGCATTCCTGGCGTTGAGCTCCCTGTCCGCGCTCGCCGTCGTGCTCGTGCTGGCCTTGCTCAGGGATGTTCCGCCGGGCCACCCGCCCCGGGAGAGCGGCCAAGGGCTTCGTGCCACAGGAGTGACCTTGGCCCGTGCGTGGAAGCAGCCGGGGACACGCTTGGGCCTCTGGTGCCACTTCACTGTCCAATTCAGCGGAAACGTCTTCGCCATGTCCTGGGGTTACCCGTTCCTGGTGTCGGCGCAGGGGCTGAACGCAGCAACCGTGTCCGCCTTGATGGGACTCTTCGTTGTCACGAGCATTCTGGTGGGGCCGTTGTTCGGGACCTTCGTGGCCCGGCACCCGATGCGGCGCTCGGCCATGGTCCTCCTGATCACGGCGGCGATCGCGCTTGCCTGGGCCGCGGTCCTGTTGCTGCCTGGCCGGGCGCCCCTCTGGTTGCTCGCCTTGCTGGTGGTCGCCCTGGCCATCGGTGGCCCCGGGTCCATGATCGGCTTTGATTTTGCCCGGACCTTCAATCCTTCCCACAGGATCGGCACCGCCACGGGCATCGTCAACGTGGGCGGCTTCGTTGCCGCGCTCCTGACGATCTACTTGGTGGGAGTCATCCTCGACGTTCTCCACACCAGCGGTTTCTCGGGCGGCGAGCTGTACGGCCTGGCGTCCTTCCGCATCGCCTTGAGCGTCCAGTTCCTGTTCCTCCTGGTGGGTACGGTCTTGATCCTCATGACCCGTCGCAAGGTGCGCCGCCAGATGGCGGCCCAGGGCGTACACGTCCCGCCGCTCCTCGTGTCGTTGGCGAACCAGCGGCGCCGCCGCGTGGAGTTGCGCCGCGAAAGGCTCGCGAAGCAGAAGAGCTCGACGCCATAGCCTGTTCCGCGGTCCTCCACAGGCATCCGTGGACACCTTTGTCCACATAGGGCAATTGAAGTCTGCCGGCGCCCACTCCTGCCACCGATGCTGGATTCATGACAGCAGACAACCGTGTGACCATTTCCCGGCCGGAGGACATCCTCGGCTTCATTCCGCACGCCTTGGGGCTCTGGCCGAAGGAGAGCCTCGTGGCCATCACGCTGCGCGGGCAGACACTTGGCGCAACCCTCCGCGTCGACCTTCCGACTGAGGGATCCGAACGGGTGCTTGCCGAGTACTCACGGAGGATCGGGGAGTACCTGGAAGCGGACCATGACGCCGACGGCGCGCTGTTGGCAATCTTCAGCGACGAGGGTTGGGACGCCGGCGGTGCCGGGCCGCACGGCCTGCCGCTGCTGAAAGCCCTGGAACCCGTCCTGGCCCGCACTGGCTTGGCGTTGCGGGATGCCTGGTTCATTGGTTCCGAGTTCTGGCGAAGCGCATTCTGCGCCGATCTGGAGTGCTGTCCTCTTCCCGGGCGTCCCGTGGACCAGATCCTGGATAGCCGGCTCAATGCGGAAATGGTGTTCCGGGGGAGCAGCGTCAGGGAATCGCCCGGGCTGTTGGGCCCTGGGGACCAGCCTGTCCGTGATCCGGAGTTCATGCGTGCGGAAGCCGCCACGCTTGAGGAGCTGCTCCGCTGCTGGCGGAGCAGGAAGGCATTCGAACAAATGCTGGAGGTGTGGACGGGAGTCCTGGATTCCGGCGGTCCGGAGGAATTCGACGGAGAGGCTGCGGCGTTCCTCCGGGCGAGCCTGCGGGTTCCTGCATGGCGCGACGCGGTGGTGGTGCTGGCGGCGGCGGGGAAGTCCGTCGCGTGCGGCGGTGCCGAGGCCTTTCACTTCTTCGAGCATGAAGACGATGAAGGGGATGGCCTCGTCATTCCGCAAGGGCTCTGCTCCCCGGCACCGGTGGCCGCCAAGTCCACTGAGGCCACGGATGTCAATGCCTCGCGCTATGGAGACGTGCTCTTGGGCCTCTACCCGGAGACCCCCGATTGGAGCCGCGTGGCGAGCCTGGACCAGGTTCTCGCGATGCTCTCCCGGCACGGTGGTGGGGAGGCCCGGGCCGCAACGCTCACGATCCGGGGGTGGATTCAGTGGTGCCGGGGGAGCGGCTCTTTCGCCGCCGAGCTCCTTTCGGAGGCAGACGCCGAACACCGGGGCTATCGGCTCGCTGAACTGCTCGCCGAGGTGGTGAAGCGAGGGACGGTGTGCGGCTGGGCCAAAAGCAAGTCGTCGGCGTGGCGGAAGTTCGGTGGAGCGGCGGCATGACGCCAAACCCCAGGGGACTCCAGGAGCGCGCCATTGAGGCAAACCCGCAGGGACGTAATTGTCTGCACGGTTGCCGGTTTCGACCCCCGGAACTCAAAACCGTGAGACAATGGTTGCCGAGACCCGGTTGGGTCCGTGTTTCAAGTGCCGTAAACGTCCCCTGAACTCTAGGGAACATTAAGGCGCCGTCGGGAGTTCTACCTAAAGACTCTGCAGTCGGCGATGGCACTTGATGTTGATCACGGACTTGACAGGGTCATAGTGGTGTTGCCCCCATGGTGATTCCACAGACCGCCGCTAGAAAGGTTTTCTGTGACCCCGTCTTCCGCCGAGAAGGAACCCGCCGCCCTGGCCGAACTGTCCGCCGAAGAAAAGAAGGCGGCTACAGCTGCGAAGCGCGCGGCAACGCGTGCTGCCAATGCTTCGACTGCAGGTGCAGAGAAGCCGGCACCCAAGAAGCGCGGGCCCAAGCCCGGCGCCAAGGCCGCTGCCGAAGCAGCCAACAAGTCCGCCGGCGCCGACGAGGACTCCGAAGAAGCCGAGGATTTTGACGCCGTCGTTCCCGACGAAGCAGAGCTCACGGAGGAAGTCGAAGAAGGCGAAGAGGGCAAGAAGCCAGCGACGACCGGTTCCGGCTTTGTCTACTCGGATGCCGACGACGACGATGCGCCTGTCCAGCAGGTCATGTCCGCCGGTGCCACGGCCGACCCCGTCAAGGACTATTTGAAGCAGATCGGCAAGGTTGCCCTGCTGAACGCAGAGCAGGAAGTCGACCTTGCGCTCCGCATTGAAGCCGGCCTCTTCGCCGAAGAGAAGATCAATGCCGACGACGGCTCCATGGACCCGAAGCTCAAGCGTGAGCTCGAGTTCATCATCCATGACGGCAAGAGGGCCAAGAACCACCTCCTTGAAGCCAACCTGCGCCTCGTGGTCTCCCTGGCCAAGCGCTACACCGGCCGCGGCATGCTGTTCCTGGACCTCATCCAGGAGGGCAACCTGGGCCTGATCCGCGCAGTGGAGAAGTTCGACTACACCAAGGGCTTCAAATTCTCCACGTACGCCACGTGGTGGATCCGCCAGGCCATCACCCGTGCCATGGCTGACCAAGCACGCACTATCCGCATTCCGGTGCACATGGTGGAAGTCATCAACAAGCTTGCACGCGTTCAGCGCCAGATGCTCCAGGACCTTGGACGCGAACCTACGCCTGAGGAACTTGCCCTCGAGCTGGACATGACTCCCGAGAAGGTTGTTGAAGTCCAGAAGTACGGCCGCGAGCCCATCTCGTTGCACACCCCGCTCGGCGAAGACGGCGACTCCGAATTCGGTGACCTCATCGAGGACTCCGAAGCCGTCGTCCCGGCGGACGCGGTGAGCTTCACCCTTCTGCAGGAGCAGCTGCACTCGGTGCTCGATACCTTGTCCGAGCGTGAAGCAGGGGTCGTCGCCATGCGATTCGGCCTTACCGACGGCCAGCCGAAGACTTTAGACGAAATCGGCAAGGTCTACGGAGTCACCCGCGAACGCATCCGTCAGATCGAATCGAAGACGATGTCCAAGCTGCGCCACCCCTCGCGGTCTCAGGTTCTGCGCGACTACCTTGACTAAAGCAACGGACGCCCTGGCCTAAGCGGCACGGCCCGTCAAGAAGTGGGCTCCCGGATTCCCGGGGTCCACTTCTTGCATTCAGGGGCTGTTCCGTTCGAGTGCTTGGCCGAGGATGCGGGCGCCTTCCGGGAACGCCGAGGGGTTGGGCCCGGCGTAGTTGAGGCGTATGAACGGTCCCGCCGGTTCGGCCGGAAACCACTCGTTACCGACTGCGATCATGACTCCGGCACTCTCGCAGTCACGCGTCAGGCCCTCGAGGCCCGTGCCGTCGGGAAGCCGTGCCCAGAGATTCAGTCCTCCCTTGGGGACGATGCTGAGGTGGGCCTGGGGGGCGTGCTCGCGCAGGCTCGAGACAAGCAGGTCCCGGCGTGACTGGAGCTGATGGCGGAGGCTGCGCAGATGGGTCTGCCAGGCCGGTTGGGTGACGACGTCGAGTGCCGCGGCCTGCAGCAATCCGCTGACGTACATCGACTCGGCGGCGCGGTCTGCAAGGATGCGTTCGCGGGCAGGGCCTCGCGCGATGACGGCGGCAACGCGGATGGCGGGTGAAACGCTCTTCGTGAGGGAGCGCAGATAGACCACGTGGCCGGAGTCGTCACGTGCGGCGAGGGGCGCCGGCGTCGACGTGATGCCGAAATCGTGCGCCCAGTCGTCCTCAACGAGGAACGCGCCGTACTGCCGGACGACGTCCAGGACCTCTTCGCCCCGCCGGGTGGACCATTGTGCCCCGGTGGGGTTGGCATAGTTTGGTTGGGCATAGAACAGCCGTGCGCCGGTCTCCTCGAACGCTCTGGCCAATTCTTCGGGGTCCGGCCCATCGGCTCCGCTGGGCACCGGGACGATGCGGACTCCGGCCTGGGTCGCGGCCAGGATAGCTCCCCAGTAGCTCGGGGATTCCATGAGCAGCGGCTGCCCGTGGCCGACCAAGGCAGTGAAGATGGAGCTGAGGCCGCCCTGGCTTCCCGGCAGCACGATGACGTCGCTCGCTGTCGGCGGGGTGAGTCCTGCCGGCGTTGCGGTGCCGAGTTCGTGCGCGAACCAGGACTGCAACTCCGGAAGCCCCGCGGCGGGTGGTCGGGACAAGGCAGCATCGCCGCGGGACGCCCGGGCGAGGGCGGCCCGCACGAGCCGCTCCGGCAGGAGTTCCCGGTCCGGGTATCCGGAGTGGAAGGCAATAGTTGCGTTCGACGTGTCCCGCATCGTGGTGGAGGCTGAGCGCGGAGGCGCTTGCGGTGCGCGCAGGGCCGCAGTTTGCCAACCGTAATCCGAGGGGCGTGCTGTCCGGACCGCCCGCACGAAGGTTCCGACGCCCGGCCGGCTCTCGATCAAGCCCTGCGACGTGAGCGCTTGCAAGGCTTTCTGCACCGTCACAGGGCTGGCCTGGTAGTCGGCAACCAGTGACCGGGTGGACGGCAGCCGGGATCCCGGCGCGGCCCCGACGATCCATTCCCGCAGTCGCATCGCAATCCTTGAACTGCTATCGTTGTTCATGAGAGGCAATAGTAGCGCTACTACAATAATTCGCCCAGTGGTACTGTCCCGTCCGGCAACTGGCCTTTGGTGGGGCCTCCTGGGAGTAGCGGCGTTCTCGTTCACTGTTCCCTTCACCCGGGTGGCGGTTGGTGGCCTGTCGCCCTTGTTCATCGGCTCCGGCCGTGCCGTCGTCGCGGCGATACTCGCGGCGTTCGCCCTCTTGCTCACCAGGCAGCGGCTTCCTCGAGGCAGGCAATGGGCGCGCCTGGCCGTGGTTGCCGCCGGGATTGTTGTCGGATTCCCCTTGCTCACCTCGTTCGCACTCACGACGGCGCCGGCCAGCCACGGCGCCGTCGTCATCGCCCTCTTGCCGGCAGCAACGGCAAGCGCCGCAGTACTACGCGGACGCGAGCATCCGCCCGCCGTCTTCTGGCTGGTGACAGCCGTAGGGGCTGTTGCGGCCATTGTTTTCGCTTTCGCACAGTCAGGCGGGCTCGGGCAGCTGAACTGGGCGGATGTGCTGCTCCTCGGAGCTGTCGTTGCTGCGGCCATCGGCTACGCGGAAGGCGGCTTGCTCGCCCGCGAACTCGGCGCATGGCAGACCGTATCCTGGGCGCTTGTCCTGGCATTGCCGTTGATGGCCGGCCTGGCTGCCCTCTCCATGGCCCAGCAGCCGCCGTCAGCCTCACCGGGCCAGTGGGCCGCTTTTGCATATCTCGGAGTCGTCAGCATGTTCTTCGGCTTCTTCGCCTGGTATCGGGGCCTCGCCATCGGGCCCATGGCCAAAGTCAGCCAAGTACAACTCATCCAGCCGGTGCTGAGCATTTGCTGGGCAGGGCTGCTGCTGGGCGAATCCCTGGGCTGGACGACGATTGCGGGTGGGCTGGCCGTCATCGTCTGCGCCGGCGTCGCCGTCCGGGTCCGGCTCAATCCGCGGCCGGAACAGAATCGCTGAAGACCAACAGAACAGATCGCCCGACCCAAGAGAGGAAGAATAGAACCATGTACATCCCCGCGCATTTCGACGCCGGTCCCGACGTCATCCACGAGCTCCTGACGCGGCCGAACGCGGCGAACCTTGTCACCATGACGACGCAGGGCCTGCTCGCGACCTTCCTGCCGCTCATCTACGATCCCTCGATCGGCGAACACGGAGCGCTCCACGGTCACCTTGCCCGGACCAATCCGCAATGGTCCGAGGCGGTGATCGGGGAATCACTCGTCATCATCCAGGGCGCGGACGCCTACATCTCGCCATCCTGGTACGCCTCCAAGGAGGAGCATGGACGCGTCGTCCCGACGTGGAACTACTCCACTGCGCACGTCTACGGCAAGCTTGCCGTCCACGATGATGCGACGTGGCTCGCGAACCATGTCAGGCAGCTGACCGACCTTAACGAAGCCGGTTTCGAGCGGCCGTGGTCCGTCGACGACGCGCCGGAGCGGTACATCTCCGGCCAGCTGCGCGCCATTGTCGGCGTCGAACTGGTCATTACCCGCATCGAAGCGAAGGCCAAACTGAGCCAGAACCGGCCAGACACGGACGTCGACGGGGTCGTGGCCGGGCTTGATGCGCAAGGGCTCACGGAGATCGCGGCCGATGTCACCCGGGCGAGGCAGGAAAGACAACGCCGGGATGCGGGCCGCGCCTAGGCAGAGGAGTCTTCGGTTAACGCAACAGCCCCCTCCATTCGGAGGGGGCTGTTGTCTCTGTGAAATTATGTCAACCGGGCGGCCTCTCAGGGCCAGCCATCGGGGCTAGTCGGCGAGGACGGGTTCCTTCTCCTGAAGGCGACCGGTCTCGTCATGCCAGTCGGAAGTCATCGGCCGCAGCGTGGCCTCTACTGCACGTGCGTGGTGGCCGCAGAAGAGCAGCTCACCGCCGGAGGACTCGAGTACAACGCGGACATATGCCTGGGCCCCGCAACGGTCGCACCGGTCGAGTGCATTGAGTGTGCGGTCTGCAACTGCTGTTGTCATGTTCGGCCTCCTTAGTAGTTCTGTGTATCCATATAACCAGCATTCGAAGCAAAACCATGGCAAGGATGGGTCACGTTCGCTGTCCGCGTATCACATGTGCGTAACACCGGGAAGTGGCGTCCAGCACGATTGGGAGTGGCAGCTCTCGTCATGGCTCCGGGCCAGCTAGCCTAGGAGGAGTGTTTTTTGCCTCTGTTACACCCCCGAAGGAGCGCCCCGCCCGTGGCACCGAGTTCTGAATACAACGCCCGGCACCTTTCAGTTTTGGAAGGCCTGGAGGCGGTCCGCAAGCGTCCGGGCATGTACATCGGCTCCACCGATTCACGCGGCCTCATGCACTGCTTGTGGGAGATCATTGACAACTCGGTGGACGAAGCGCTGGCGGGCTTCGGGCACGACATCCAGATCATCCTGCACGCGGACAATTCGGTGGAAATCCACGATGACGGCCGGGGCATCCCGGTGGACCTGGAGCCCAAGACCGGGCTCACCGGCGTCGAAGTGGTCTTCACCAAACTGCACGCGGGCGGAAAGTTCGGCGGCGGCTCCTACACGGCATCCGGCGGCCTGCACGGCGTTGGCGCGTCCGTGGTGAACGCGCTCTCCGCCCGTCTTGACGTGCAGGTGGACCGCGGAAGCAAGACGTACCAGATGTCGTTCCGCCGGGGCGAGCCTGGCCGGTTCAAGGACACCGGCTCGAAGCCGAGCCCGACGTCGGTCTTCGAACCGTTCGTCGAGAACTCGGTGCTCGACGTCGTAGGCAAGGCCAAGCGGGGTGTCACCGGCACCCGCATCCGCTACTGGGCGGACCGGCAGATCTTCACTCCGGACGCGAAGTTCGCTTACGAGGATCTTGCAGCCCGCGCCCGCCAAACGTCCTTCCTGGTTCCGGGACTCAAGCTTACTGTCCGCGACGAGCGCCGGCTCCCCGGCACCCCCGGCGAGAACGGACCGCACCAAGAGGTGTTCCACCACGACGGCGGCATTTCCGAGTTCGTCGACTTCCTCGCCGCGGATTCAGGCGTCACGGATATTTGGCGGCTCCATGGCGCGGGCAAGTTCAAGGAGACCGTTCCGGTCCTCGACGAAAACGGGCACAGCAAGATCGCCGAAGTGGAACGCGACTGTGAAGTGGACATCGCGCTGCGCTGGGGGATCGGCTACGAAACCACCATGCGGAGCTTCGTCAACATCATCGCCACGCCCAAGGGCGGCACGCACCAGGCAGGCTTCGAGCAGGCACTTCTGAAGACGTTCCGCAAGGCCGTCGAAACGAACGCGCGCAAGCTCAAAGCGGGCAACGACAAGATCGAGAAGGACGACGTCCTGGCCGGCCTCACCGCGGTGCTGACGGTCCGCTTGGCGGAGCCGCAATTCGAGGGTCAGACCAAGGAAATCCTGGGCACTTCGGCTGTCAGGGCGATTGTTGCCAAGGTGGTCGAGGACGAGATCACGGGGCGCCTGACCTCGGCGAACCGCAACGACAAAGCCCAGTCCGCGCTGCTGCTCGAGAAGATCGTCAGCGAGATGAAATCCCGCATCTCAGCCCGTGTCCACAAGGAAACGCAGCGCCGGAAGAACGCGCTGGAAACGTCGTCGATGCCCACCAAGCTGGCGGATTGCCGCACGGACGACGTCGGACGCTCCGAGCTCTTCATCGTGGAAGGAGACTCCGCCCTTGGCACCGCCAAGCTGGCGCGCTCTTCGGACTTCCAGGCGCTGCTGCCGATCCGTGGCAAGATCCTGAACGTGCAGAAAGCCTCGGTGGGGGACATGCTCTCCAACGCGGAGTGCGCAGCCCTCATCCAGGTGGTGGGTGCCGGTTCGGGCCGGAGCTTCGACATCGACGCCGCGCGTTACGGCAAGGTGATCCTCATGACCGATGCGGACGTCGACGGCGCGCATATCCGTACGCTGCTGCTCACCCTGTTCTTCCGGTACATGCGTCCGATGATCGATGAGGGCCGCGTATACGCGGCCGTCCCGCCGCTGCACCGCGTGGAAGTCATCAACGCCGGCCAGAAAGCCAACGAGATGATCTACACGTACTCGGAGGCCGAACTGCACGTCCTGCTGGCCAGGCTCGCCAAGGAAGGCAAACGCTACAAGGAGCCGATCCAGCGCTACAAGGGCCTGGGCGAGATGGACGCCGAGCAGCTCGCCGAGACAACCATGGATCCGCGCCACCGCACCCTCCGCAAAGTGGGAATCGAGAACGCCAAGATGGCGGAGGATACTTTCGACCTGCTGATGGGATCGGACGTCGCCCCGCGCAAGGACTTCATCATCGCCGGCGCGGCGGACCTGGACCGGGAACGTATCGACGCCTGATCCGGCGGGCCTACCTAGGCCGGCAGACCTCTTCAGCCCAGCAAGCCCGGCACGATCAGCAGGCCGGTCGGCACGGCGAGCAGCATTGCCGAGGCGGCAAGCACCAACGCTCGCTGGGCTGCCGGAAGCGGCGGTTTGGGCGAGAGCAGGCGGCTGACGCGCGACGCCGTCGTGCGCGGTGAGTCGGCGCCGCCGGTGCCGCTCAAGGAGCTGTTTTCGGGGGAGGCGTCCTGCCCGCTTGTTCCGGGTGGCGCGAAGTGCTCCACGGGACGGGCGGAGCCGCTGGCGACGATCGCGATCGCCTTGATGAGCGTTCCCTTGCTCTCGGTGCGCAGGGCCACGTCATCGGCGAGCATTTCGATCAGGGAGTTGACCGCCACCTGGGCGAGCCGGGTAGTCGGGAACCAGGGGAGTGCCTGGCGCCACGCGGCGAAGGCCCACAGAAGAAGGTCGTGGCGTTGCGAGAGATGGGCGTTTTCATGGATGAGGACGGCCCGGAGCTCGGCCGGCTCGAGGGCGGCCATGAGGCCGTCGGACAGGACGGTCACCGACCGTGCGCCGCCCGGCAGGCAGTAGGCAACGGGGGAGTCGTGGTTGATGACCACGGTGCCGGGGCCGTCGTCGGACGGTGAGGCCAGGAGGGCGAGGAGCTCGCGGTGCCTCCGCCGCTGCCGTTCGATCTTGACGTAGGTGAGCAGCAGGGTGAATACGAGGTGGGCGCTCAGCAGCGCCGCGGCGGACAAGGCGAACAAGTGCCAGAAACCCAGCGCCGTGGTGGGCTCGTTGTGGAGCACCATGCCAGCCAGGGAGCGCAGGCCTGCGATGAGGTTGTCGCCGATGGGCTCAAGCCCGTAGACGAGCATGGCACCGATCATGGACAGGCCACCGGCGAGTGCGATGGCCTGCCAGAGGACCATGGCCATGAAGGGTGCGCGCGATGGCCATTCGGCGCGCGACAAGAGGACGGGAACCGGCCAGGCCAACACCAAAGCAAGGACCGCCAGAAAATATGAGGTCCAGAACATGGGTGGTTAGTTTTTGCCGAGCAGCTTGCGCAGCGTGGCGGCTTCACTCTCGCTCACGGAACCGATGAACCGGGCCAGCACGGCTTCGCGGTCCGGCGCGGAGCCGAGTGCCTCGTGCATGAGGTCCGCCGTGTGGTCCGCGCGGCTCGAAACAGCCTGGTAGCGGTGGGGGCGGGTGCCGCGTTCGCGCTCGACGAGGCCTTTCTTCTCAAGGCGGGACAAGACCGTCAGCACTGTAGTGACTGCGAGGTCCTTGCCCTGGTGTCCTGCAATGCCGTCCGTGGCGGCAGAATCCTGCGCCAGCAGATCACGAAGTTTGTTGGCTGTCGCAGCCTCCTGGCCCGCCCAAAGGAGATCCATGACCGCCCGTTCCAGTTCGCCAAGACTTGCCATCAATGCATCCCTACTTTCCGCACTTCCCTCCCCGTCTCATGGGCCGGGGGAAGTGCGATGTTCCAACATTCCACCTTCAATCTACCGCTTTTCAGGCGGCGATTCTACGTGAGGTAGAACATGCGGCGCGCCGTGTCCTTGCGGCACTGTGACGCCGCTGGAAGAGTGGTGAGCAGATCGCAGCGGGTTTGTTCTACACTGTGTAGAAGAAACAAGTTCTACGCTACGTAGAAATGGACGCCGCTTCGCGGGCAGCCGGATAAAAAGGACAGCAATGGACGCCTTGGAAATCGCACGCTGGCAATTTGGAATCACCACGGTCTACCACTTCATGATGGTGCCGTTGACCATCGGACTGGGCCTTGTCGTGGCTGTCATCCAGACCCTTTGGTATCGCACCGGCAAGGTTGAATACCTCCGGATGACCAAGTTCTGGGGCAAGCTCTTCCTCATCAACTTCATCATGGGCGTGGCCACGGGCATCGTGCAGGAATTCCAATTCGGCATGGCCTGGAGCGAATACAGCCGGTTCGTCGGCGACGTGTTCGGTGCGCCCCTCGCCTTGGAAGCCCTTCTGGCGTTCTTCGTGGAATCGACCTTCCTGGGACTCTGGATCTTCGGCTGGAAGCAACTCAAGCGCGGCGTCCACCTCGCGTGCCTCTGGATCGCGGTGATCGGCTCGGTCTTCTCGGCCTACTTCATCATTGTGGCCAACTCCTGGATGCAGCACCCCGTCGGCGTCACGATGGTCAACGGGCGTCCCGTCATGACCGACGCGTGGGCGGTATTCACCAACAACACCGCGATGGTGGCCGTACCCCACACCCTCTTCGGCGCGCTGGCCGTCGCCGGTGCGTTCCTCCTGGGCATCGCCTGGTACCACCTCTGGCGCCGCCGCCACGACGGCATCGACACTGTCGGAACGGATGGCCGCGCCGTCGCCGGCGAAGCCGACATCCCCGGACGGGACAAGGCCGACTACAAGGTGTGGATCACGTCCCTGCGGATCGGCGCCGTCGTCGCCATGATCTCCTTTGCCGGTACCGCCATCACCGGCGATATGCAAGGCAAACTGATGTTCGAACAACAGCCCATGAAGATGGCCGCGGCAGAGGCCGCGTGCCACGACGGCACCGGGTTCTCCGTGCTGAGCATCGGCAACCTCGGGTCCAAGAACTGCAACGACATCGTGGCCGTGATCGAGGTCCCCGGTATCCTCTCCTTCCTGGCCAAGGGGGACTTCAACACCGAAGTGAAGGGGGTCAACAGCCTCCTCGACGAGTACAAGGCCAAGTACGGCACCCACCTGCCGAACAATCCCCTGTACGGCGACCGGGCAGGCCAGGAAATCCAGTACGTGCCCGTCATGGAAGTGACCTATTGGGGCTTCCGCATGATGATCGGCTTCGGCGGGATCGCCGCCCTTGCCGCTTTGCTGGCCCTGTGGGTCACGCGCAAGGGCCTGGTCCCGCAGTCCCGCTGGATCATGCGCCTCGCGGTTTTCGGCATCCTTGCTCCCTTCGGCGCCAACGCCGCCGGCTGGATCTTCACGGAAATGGGGCGGCAGCCGTTCGTCGTCGCGCCCAATCCGGACGCCAGCGGCGTCGACCAAGTGTTCATGTTCACGGCCGCGGCCGTCTCGCCAGGCGTCTCCGCCGGAGAGCTCATCACCTCGCTGGTGGTGTTGGCCTCCATCTACGCGGTCCTGCTCGTGGTGGAAGTCCGGCTGCTGGTCAAATACGCCCGCGGAGGCGTGGTGTCCGCGATGCCGGAGCTCGCTGAGGCTCGCGGGAGCGAAAAGAAGGAAAAGAAGGACGACGACGGTGGGACGCCGGGCGCCCCGGGCCAACCCGGCGACAGCGACGACGTCTTGGCATTCGCCTACTAGGAAGCAGAGGGAATTTTCGAATGGAACTGTTGCCTACCGTCTGGTTCGTGGCCATCGCCGTGCTGTGGACGGGTTACCTCTTCCTTGAGGGCTTCGACCTCGGCGTCGGAATGCTCATGAAGCTCTTCGCCCGGAACAACACCGACCGCCGGGTGCTGCTGAACACGGTCGGTCCGGTGTGGGACGGGAACGAAGTGTGGCTGCTGACCGCGGCCGGTGCCACCTTCGCGGCCTTCCCGATGTGGTACGCCTCGCTGTTTTCGGCGCTCTACCTGCCGCTGCTGATTGTCTTGGTGGCCCTGATCTTCCGGGCCGTGGCTTTCGAGTACCGGGGCAAGGTGGACACTGCGCGTTGGCGGACGGTCTGGGACTGGGCGATTGCCTTGGGTTCGTTCACGGCGGCGTTCGGCATCGGCGCCGCGCTGGCGTTGACCACCACCGGGCTGCCGATCGACTCGAACGGCGACCGTCAGGGCGGCCCCTTTGCCTGGTTCAGCGGATACGCCCTGCTGGGCGGTTTCGCCGTCGTCGCGTTCGCCTTGGTGCACGCGCTGGCGTTCCTGGCACTGAAGACCGACGGCGACGTGCGCCACCGTGCGCGCCGCTGGTTTGTGCGGCTCGCCCCGCTCGCATTGCTGCCGCTGCTTGCGTGGATGGTGGCCCTCCAGCTGCTCAGCGGCAAGCCGTTGACGTGGATCCTGGTCATCCTCGGAGTCCTGGCGGGTGCAGCGGCCTGGGTCCTCGCCCGCAAGGGGGCTGAGGGCAAGGCCTTCGGAGCGCTGGGTGCGTTCCTGGTGTGCGCCACCGCTTCCATCTTCTGCGCGGCGTTCCCCGTGGTCATCCCTTCCACCGTGAACCCCGCCTTCAACCTCACGATTTCCAACGCCTCATCGTCGGCCTACACGCTGGGGCTGATGAGCATCGTGGCCGCCGTCGGCTTGCCGCTGGTCATCGCGTACCAGGCCTGGACCTACTGGGTGTTCCGGCGCCGTGTGAGCGCAGCCCACATTCCCGCCGCGCATGGCTTCCTGCCGGCCATTGCGGCCAAGGTGCTGGTGGGCCATGCGGCTCCGGGCGGACCGGCTGCCAAACACGCACCGCAGGACGCCGGCGAGTAGCGGATGAAGCCGCAGCTGCCCGCCGGAGCGGCCACCCGATCCGCCTTGTACGTCCTTGGTCTGCTGTCCACGCTCAAGGCTTTGTCGCTGGTCCTGATAGCGCAAGCCATCGCGGGGATGTTGTCCGGCCTTGCTGCCGGCGGCATGGGGTGGCGCGAAGGACTCGCCTGGGGAGCCGCCGGCGCTGTCCTGCGCTCGCTGACGGTCTGGGGCCAAGGAGTCGCGGCGCGCCGGGCGGCCCTCGGGGTCAAGGAAGAGCTGAGGCTCCGGCTGCTGGGGCGCGCCCTCGGCCCCGGGGCTGCGGGACGGGTCGGAGACATGAACGACGGCGGGCTCGCCGTGCTCGCGACCCGCGGACTTGATGCGCTGGACAACTACTACACCCAGTTCCTGCCCGCCTTGGTCAATTGCGCTGCGCTGCCCTTGCTCCTTGGCGCGCGGATACTCTTCGCGGATTGGGTCAGTGCCGTGGTTGTGGTGCTGACCGTGCCGCTGGTCCCGCTGTTCATGGTGCTGATCGGCCGCCACACCGAGGACCGGGTCCACGAAGCCCAATCCACGCTGCGGAGGCTCTCCGGGCACATCCTGGAGTTGGCCAAGGGCCTTCCCGTGCTGGTGGGACTGGGCCGCGCGGGCGAACAGCGTGCGGCCCTCGAGGACCTCTCCGAGGAATACCGCTCGCGGACCATGGGAACCCTGCGGACCGCGTTCCTCTCCGCGCTCGCCCTGGAACTGATAGCCACCATCTCCGTCGCTGTCGTGGCCGTCTTCATCGGGGTGCGGCTCGTTGCGGGCGACATGGGTCTGGAAGCCGGCCTGCTGGCCCTCATCCTCGCCCCCGATTGCTATCTTCCCTTGCGCGAGCTGGGCACGGCCCACCACGCCAGCGACGACGGGCGCGAGGCCTTGGCCGCAACCAACGCCGTGCTGGAGTCGCCGGCGGGCCGTTCGCTGAATGATGATTCCGGTGCTGAAGCGCACGACGCCGGAGCTTCCGCCGGCGTCGTGGTCACCGGGCTGACGGTGACGTACAGGGGAAGGGCAGGTGCCGCCGTCGGGCCCATTGACTTCGAGGCTCCGGCCGGGCGGATTACCGCCCTGGATGGCCGCAGCGGTTCAGGCAAAAGCACCATCCTTGGCGTTCTCGCCGGCACGATCGGCGACGGTCCGGAGGCAACCATCGAAGGTTCCGTCACCGGACTGGATGCGCGCTCGGTGGCGTGGGTACCGCAGCATCCCGTCATGGTCGCCGGTACTGTCCTGGACGAGGTTGTCCTTTACCTGAACGGCGGCGACGCGGACTTCGCGCCGTCCGTCACTGGATCCACGCCGGACGCTGACATCGCGAGGGCCATGCGTTGCCTGGAGCAAGCCGCCGCGGAGCACCTCGCGTTCAAACATCCTGCCGAGTTGAGCCCTGGCGAAGTGCGGCGGGTGGCCGTGGCCCGCGGCTTGGCGCGCCTCGACGCCGGTGCCACGGTCCTGCTGCTCGACGAACCCACCGCCCACCTCGACGTCGCGTCCGCGGACGCCATTCGTGCGGCGATCGCGGGGCTGCGGGGGGCCGCGGCTGTCATCCTCGTGGCCCACGACGCCGCGACCCGGAAACTGGCGGATTACGTCGTGAGCGTCGACGGCGTGACGGCGCAGGATCATGCCGGCCACGTGGCCCCGGAATCCGCTGTGTCCGTGCCTGCTCCGCTCCAGGGGGACGCGACTCCCGGAACCACACCGGACGGGGGAATGGAACCCCCCACCGCCATCCCCACGCTCAAGGCCCTGGCCAGCATCCTGGCGCCCGTCCGTTACAAGTTCGCCGGTGCCGTGCTGCTCGCGGCGCTCGCCGCCCTGTTTGCCGTGGCGTTGTCCGGGCTGTCCGGCTGGCTCATTATCCGCGCCAGCGAGCAACCGCCCATCCTGTACTTGCTGGGAGCAATCGTCGGCGTGCGGTTCTTCGGCATAGGCCGGGCCGTGCTGCGCTACTCCGAGCGGCTCGTCGTCCATGACACGGTTTTTGCGGCGATGACAAGGCTCCGCGGCGCGCTCTGGGCGAGCCTCAGCGCGCGGGCCCTGTCCTTGCGGCGGCTCCTGCTGGGCGGCAATGTCCTCGGAGCGGTGGTGGACGACGTCGACACGCTGCGGGACGTGCTGCCGCGCGTCGTCCTGCCGCCCCTCTCCGCGGTTGCGGTCGGGGTGGCGGCGGTGGTCGCCTCGGCCCTGCTGGTTCCCGCCGCTGTGCCGGCGGTGGTCGCCACCGCCGTGCTCGGCCTTGTCGTAGCTCCTCTTCTTGCCCTGGCGGCCGACCGCAACGCGGCCCGCTCAGAGCAGCAACTGCGCTCATTGGTGCTTCGCGATGTTGCCGCAGCCCTCGACGCCCGTGCCGAGCTCAGCGCCAACGGCGTGGCGGGAATGGTTTTGTCGTCCTTGGCCCGGAGGGACAGCGCGGCCACTGCGGCGGCGCAGCGTTCCGCGTGGGCGGATGGCATCGGCCAGGGACTGACCGTGCTGGCGTGCACCCTGGGAGCGCTGGCGGCCGGAATCCTCGGCGCCCCCTCGGTGCAAACCGGAACTGTCGCGCCGGCTGTGCTGGCCGTCGTCGTCCTGGTTCAGCTGGCCCTCGCTGAGCCCTACGGAGCAGTTGTGTCCGCCGTGCGGCAGGGGCCGGCTTTGGCCGCGGTGCTGCGGCGGATCGCGCAGTCCGGAGCCTTCGACGCCTCGGATGCCGGCGGCGGCGTGCTGAAGCTGCCTGAGCGGCCAGACGGTGCCGCGGGGTTGTTGCTGGATGGCCTCGAAGCGTCATGGCCGGGTGGAACCCCCGTGTTCAGCGGGCTCAGCGCCGAAGCGGCCCCCGGGCAGTGGCTCGCAGTCACGGGACCCTCCGGTTCCGGGAAATCCACGTTGCTCTCCGTGCTGCTTGGCTTCCTGCCCGTGTCTTCCGGCAGGGCATGCGTCACCGGGAATGCCGCCTGGTGTCCCCAGGAGGCCCACCTCTTCGACTCCACCATCCGCGGCAACCTGCTGCTCGCCCGCCCGGCCGGCCACAAGCCTTCCGAAGCGGACATGCACAAGGCGCTCGGCGCCGTCGGGCTCTCACGATTGGCACCCGGACTTCCGAAGGGCCTGGATACCCGCATCGGCCCCTCCGGTTCGTCCCTGAGCGGCGGCGAACGCCAGCGGCTCGCCATGGCCCGCACGCTCCTCACCGGCGCAAAAGTCCTGCTCCTGGACGAGCCAACCGCCCATCTCGACGCCGAGGCCGGGCGGCTCATGATGGCGGAGCTGCGCGCCGGACTGAAGGATGTCACCGTGGTGCTGGTGACGCACAACCTGGCCGACATCGTCGGGGGAGACGCCCGCCTGGATCTCGGCTCGCCGTCGGCGCTCCCGTCGGCACTCCCGTCGGCGCTCCCGGAGCTGGTGCGCGGAAACTAGTGGTCATTTTCGTTGATTCTCGTTCTTTCTGGTTATTCGTCGGGGGTTTAGGGGCCAAGTCCTCTTCGCGTCGGGAGGACATGCGCGTTCCTCGTGCCCGCGACCGGACATAACGGGAATATGTCCATCCGCTAGCGCTGGCGAGGGGCATGTCCAGGAGCCCGGGCGGTCCGCCGCCTGGACCTGGTCCCTGGGGGACATGCCCGTTCCTCGTGCCCGCGACCGGACATAACGGGAATATGTCCATCCGCTGGCCCGGGCGCAGAGCATGTCCGTGAGCCCGGGCGGTCCGCCGCCTGGACCTGGTCCCTGGGGGACATGCGCGTTCCTCGTGCCCGCGACCGGACATAACGGGAATATGTCCATCCGCTAGCGCTGGCGAGGGGCATGTCCAGGAGCCCGGCATAAGCGGCGAATCGAGTTCAAGTATGACCGCGGCTTCTCGCCGCTCGCGACGTCAACGGGAAGTTAGCAGACGGAAACTAGCCGAGGAGGCGTCCGAAGGTGGCGTCCACGGACTCGACGATGTTCGCCACCAACTTCCGTGCGTCGTCCTCCCTGATGAGCGGCGTCGATTGTCCCGCCCACAGCGACATCAGGTCAGGGACTCCCTGAGCCGCGGCAGCGGGCCGGAATTTGCCGGTCAGCCAGTTTTGGATCGGGAACGGGGCATGGGCGGAAGGATCGGCGAGCTCCGCGGTGATCCGGTTGGGGATGCCGCGTGCCAAGCGGCCGCTGAGTGCGCGGGTCAGGACAGTATGGGCGGCGTCGGGTCCGCGCATCGCGGCCAGGTGCGCGGGACTGATGGCTGATTGCCGCGTGGCCAGGAAGGCCGAACCGATCTGGACCGCGTCCGCGCCAAGGGCCAAGGCGGCAGCGACTCCGCGGCCATCGGAGATACCACCTGCGGCGATGACCGGAACCGAGACGGCGTCCACCACCTGGGGCACGAGGGCCATGGCCCCGACGAGGGAGTCCTCCGGGGCGTGGAGGAAGGAAACCCGGTGCCCGCCGGCCTCCATGCCCGTGGCGACGATCGCGTCAACGCCGCCGGTATCCAACGCCACCGCTTCGTCGACGGTGGTGGCAGTACCGGCCACCACGATGCCGTTCCGGTGGGCCTCCTCGATGACAGCCGCGGACGGAACGCCGAAGACGAAGCTCAGCACGGCGGGCCGGGCATCGATGGCCGCCTGGATCTGCTCCCGCAGATCGGCCTGGTAGGCATCCGGTTGCGCGGGTGGTTCCACGCCAACCAGCTCGAAATACGGTCGGAGGATGTCCACGTAGGCGGCGAACTGCCGGGCGTCCGCGGTTGGTGGCTCTTCACCCTCGACGGGGAGCCAAAGGTTCAGCGCGAACGGTTTCCCGGTGGCCTCCCGGAGTTCGCGGGCCGTGGCGACAATCCGTTCCGCGTCGTAGCCGTAGAGGCCGTACGAACCCAGCCCGCCAGCCTCGCTGACCGTGGCCGCGAGCTCCACCGAGGACAGGCCACCGAACGGACCGAGGACGATGGGCAACCCAATGTTGAAGAGGCGGGTTGCCCGCGTGTCTTTCCACGACATCGCAGCGCCTAGCCGTCCACGTCGTGGAGGTGATGGACGACGTCGTGCAGGAAGTACTGGGCGAATGTCAGCACGGTGAAGGTGGAGCCGTTGCTGCGGACCCCGGTGCGGGGCCACTCATCCTCGTGGACAGCGGCGAAGGAGTTGGCAATTTGGGTGCCCTCGGTGGCCAGCTGCGCAGCCACTTCCGCCGGGTCCGCGTTGGCGTAGTCGCCGTCGATCGCGGCCTTGTCCTGGTCCCAATTGGCGAAGTGGGCGTCGTCCTCCCGCAGCATCAGGTTCAGTCGCTGGTCGAACAGGCTGAAGACGTCCCGCACGTGGCAGGCATACTCCAATGGCGACCATGTGTGCTCGTCCGGGCGGGTGGACGCGTCTTCCCGGCGCAGAACGGCCCGCCACCGCGGCAGCATGTTGAGGACTGTCCCCGGGACGGTGGACGGGGTGACGGTGGCGGCGTCGAAGCCGCATTCGGGACACGGCGTGGACAGGACCCAGGTCCAGTCCTTGTCATCAGGAATGATCGGCATGGCAGTAGTCTAGGGCCCGGATTCCTGATCCGGTCACACTGCCCGGAGGGAAGTACGTCCCCGGTCTGATCAGCCCGATCAGGAGTAAAGTTAGGTGCTGGGGAAGCCTGGAAAGTGAAATTGCCATGCTTAAGGATCTAAACGTCGCCGGTGTGCTCCCTGCCAGCGATATCGCCCGCGCCCGCGACTTCTACCGTGACAAGCTCGGTCTTGAACCGGATAATCCGGAGGCCAAAGACAACCTGATGTACAAGTGCGCCAACGGCACAGCCTTCCTGCTCTACGAGACGCCCAACGCCGGGACCGCCAAGAACACCCAACTGGGATTCCAGAGCACGGACCTGGACCAGGACATGGCCGATCTCAGGACGCGCGGAGTCGTTTTCGAAGAATACGATTTCCCTGGCCTGAAGACCGAAAACGGCGTAGCCACTTTGCCGGACGGCGAAAGGGGAGCCTGGTTCCTCGACTCGGAAGGAAACATCATCAGTATCGCGACGATGTAGGCCAGCGGAGCCAGGACGTGGCCAGCCGGGACGTAGCAGTCAACGGCGGCTTCCGGTCAATTCTCCCCGGCGTTTCCTTCTTCCCACGCCATGCTCGCACCGATGGCATCCACGGGCTGGGAGAGGGGAACACCGGAGCCGTCGCGGCGGCCGTGCTCTTGCGGGAGGGACCGGGCAACGCCGGCGCTTGATGACGCCTTCGCCGGACCGTGACCCGCCCATCCGAGCAGCAGAGTGTCTTCACCCTTGAGGAAGCGGTGGGCCCGCACGCCTCCCGTGGCCCGGCCCTTTGCCGGGTACTCCTCGAACGGGGTGATCTTCGCCGTACCCGGAGCGGTTCCCGGCAGCGCACCGTTGCTGCCGGCAATCGTTACGACGACGGCGGCAGGGTCGGTGGCGCGCACCGTCCCGAAGTGGATGACGTCGTCGCCGTCGCCAAGCTTGATTCCCGCCATGCCGCCCGCGGTGCGGCCCTGCGGCCGGACCGCGGAGGCGCTGAACCGCAGGAGCTGCGCAAGCCGGGTCACGAAGACGAGGTCGACGTCGTCGTCCTGGGCAGGCTCCACGCCCACCACAGCGTCCTTGTCCTTGAGGGCAATGATTTCCCAGTCTTCGCGGTTCAACGGGTAGTCGGGCTGGACGCGCTTCACCACGCCCTGGACCGTTCCGATGGCCAATACGGCATCCAGCGGCACGAACGCCACAAGCGATTCGCCCTTGAGCAGGGTGATGAAGTCCTTAGCTGCGACGCCCCCGGCAAGATTGGGCAGGCCGGACATGGGCGGGAGTGCCGGCATGTCCATGACCTGTACCCGGAGCATCCGGCCCTGCGAGGTGACCGCGCCGATCTCGCCGCGCGCGGTTGTCTTGACCACCGAGCGGTAGACATCGTGCTTGCTCCGCGGGCCGGATTCGGCCAGCGGCTCCTGGTTGGAGGTGCGCGCGATCTGGCCGGAGGCGCTGAGGATTGCCCAGCAAGGGTCGTCGGGGATTTCGAGCGGGAGCGCGGCGGCCTTGCCCTTGCCGGCCGGGACGGCTGCTGCTAGCGCCGCTGCGACGGTGGGAGATACGGCCTCTGATTCGAGGAGGACCGTGCGCCGCGGGGTGCCGTATTTCTCGGCCACTTCGGCCAATTCTCCGGACACCAGCTCGCGAAGGAGCACGTCGGACGCCAGGATCGCCTCGAGCTCGGCGATCTCCCGGCGCAGTTCTTCCTGTTCTTTCTCGAGTTCGATCCGCGAGTACTTGGTCAGTTGGCGCAGGCGGAGTTCCAGGATGTAGTTGGCCTGGATCTCTGACAGGTCGTAGATCGACATCAGCCGTTCGCGGGCCGCCGATGCCTCGTCGGAGGAACGGATGATCTGGATGACCTCGTCGATGTCGACGATCGCGATCAACAAGCCCTCCACCAAGTGGAGGCGGTCCTTTTTCTTGCCCAGGCGGAAAGCAGTGCGGCGACGCACCACGGACAGGCGGTGGCCGACATAGACCTGCAGGAGCTGGAGCAGGCCCAAAGTCTGAGGCTGCCCGTCCACCAAAGTCACGTTGTTGATGCCAAAGGAGTCTTCCATCGGGGTGAACCGGTAGAGCTGCTGCAGCACGGCGTTGGGGTTGAAGCCGTTCTTGATCTCGATCACGAGCCGCAGCCCGTGCTTGCGGTCGGTGAGGTCCATGACATCGCTGATGCCGGTCAGCTTTTTGGCGTTGACGGCATCCTTGATCTTCTCGATGACCTTCTCGGGACCCACCATGTAGGGGAGCTCGGTCACCACCAGGCCGGTGCGGCGCGCGGTCAGCTGCTCGATCTCCACCTTGGCGCGGGTCTTGAACGAACCACGTCCGGTGGCATAGGCATCGCGGATTCCGTCGAGTCCCACGATCCGGCCGCCGGTGGGCAGGTCCGGGCCGGGCACGAACCGCATGACGTCTTCCAGCGTCGCGTCCGGAGTGGCAATGAGGTGCCGGGCAGCCGCGATGACTTCCACGAGGTTGTGGGGAGCCATGTTGGTGGCCATGCCGACGGCGATGCCAGTAGTGCCGTTGACCAGCAAATTGGGGAAGGCCGCGGGCAGGACATCCGGCTGGGTGAGCTGGTTGTCGTAGTTGGGGACGAAGTCCACCACGTCTTCGTCGAGGTGCTCGGTCATCGTCATCGCTGCCGCGGCGAGCCGTGCTTCCGTGTAACGCGGTGCTGCCGGGCCGTCGTCGAGCGAACCGAAGTTGCCGTGGCCGTCGATCAGGGGCAATCGCAGCGAGAAGTCCTGTGCCATGCGCACCATGGCGTCATAGATGGCTGCATCACCGTGGGGGTGCAGCTTTCCCATGACTTCGCCCACCACGCGGGCGCTCTTCACATGCCCGCGGTCCGGGCGCAGGCCCATGTCGCTCATCATGTACAGGATGCGTCGCTGAACGGGCTTGAGGCCGTCGCGCGCATCGGGGAGCGCGCGGGAATAGATCACCGAATACGCGTACTCCAGGAAGGAGCCTTCCATTTCGGAAGTGACGTCGATATCGATGATGTTCTCGGTGAAGTCCCCGTCGAGGGCGGCCGAGGCCGCGTTCGCGCGGGAGGGACTTTGGCTGCGTGCCATGGAGTCGGTGGATCCTTAAACGTGTACTGCGGAAGACTTAGCTAGGCTAAGCCTATGGTGGATCAGCCCGGCGCCGGCGTATATCCGGAATATTGGGAGGCCGATGTCGTGCTTCGCGACGGCGGAACGGCCCACTTGAGACCAATTTCACCTGGGGATGCCGACGCGCTCCAGGCTTTCCACGCGGCGCAGTCCGAGACCTCCATCTATATGCGGTTCTTCTCGTTCAAACCGAGACTCTCCACCAAGGAACTGCACCGCTTCACCGAAGTGGACCATAAAGACCGGGTGGCGTTCGTCATCACCATCGGTGGAGAGATCGTCGGCGTCGGCCGCTACGACCGGCTGGATGACCCGACCGAGGCCGAAGTCGCCTTCAATATTTCCGATGTCCAGCAGGGCCGGGGCATCGGCTCCATCCTGCTCGAACACTTGGCTGCGGCCGCCCGGGAGAACGGCATCCGCCGCTTCATGGCCGAGGTCCTGCCGGAGAACCGCAAAATGCTCCGCGTGTTCGCGGACGCCGGGTACGAGCTGGTGCGCAAATTCGACGACGGCGTGGTGAGCGTTGATTTCAACATCGACCCCACCGAAAAATCCCTGGCCGTCATGGAATCCCGGGAACACCGCGCCGAGGCCCGCAGCGTGCGCGACTTGCTGGCGCCGTCGTCGATCGCCGTGGTGGGTGCCAGCCGCAAGTGGGGGACGATCGGCCACCAGTTGCTTGAGCACATCGTGGAAGGCGGCTTCAAAGGCGCGGTCTACGCCGTCAACCCGGAGGCGTTCGAACTTGCCGGCATGAAGTCCTTCGCCCGGATCGCCGAGGTCCCCGGGCCGGTGCAGCTCGCAGTCATCGCAGTACCGTACGAAGAAGTTCCGAAAGTAGTGGACGAGTGCGGTGCAGCCGGGGTCAAAGGCCTTGTGGTCGCCACAGCCGGGTACGCGGACGACGGCGAACGGGGGCTGCGGAAGCAGCGGGAACTCGTGCGCCGGGCCAGGTCCTCTGGGATGCGCGTGATCGGCCCTGAATCGTTGGGGATCGTGAACACCAACCCGGAGGTTTCGCTGAACGCGTCCATGGCTCCGAAACTGCCCGGGCGCGGGGGACTGGGGCTGTTCACGCAGTCAGCGGCCATCGGCGTTTCCGTCTACGCCGCCGCAAGTCGCCGCGGCCTGGGTCTTTCCTCGTTCCTCTCCACCGGCAACCGCGCCGATGTCTCCGGCAACGATGTCATGCAGTTCTGGGAAGACGATCCCGATACCTCCGCCGTCGGACTCTACCTGGAGTCGATCGGCAATCCCCGCAAGTTCTCCCGGCTGGCCCGGCGCTTGTCGCGCAGCAAGCCTGTCATCGTGGCCAAATCGGACGTCACCGGTCTTCGCCTTCCCCCGGGGCACGTGGTCAGGACGACGCTCGCCCCCGTGGCAGCCCTGGACGCGATGATGCGGCAAGCCGGGGTCATTGCCGTCGAAACCATCGAACAGCTCATGGACGTGGCGCAGATCGTTTCCAGCCAGCCCTTGCCCAAGGGCCCGGCGCTCGCCGTCTACAGCAATTCAGCGGCCTTCGGGAAGGTCGTGGCGGACAACGCGGCGCCGCAGGGACTCGTCGTCGACCGGATCGTCACCGACGTGGACCTGGACGCGGGGATGTCCGCAGCGCGGGAAGGGCTGCGGCGCAGCCTCCGGAAGACACTTGCGGACGATGCCGTGCATGCCGTGGTGGCGGCGATGGTCCCGTCCCGCAGCCTCACGATGGACGCGATCGCGGGAGTGCTCTCCGAATGTGCGGCAGAGGCCGGCAAACCCGTCGTGGCAGCATTCACCGGGATCCTCGACACGTCCGTGCAATTGGACCGAGTGATCGCTCCCGGCGGAGAGTCCGGCCCGGCACTGCCTTGCTATTCCAGTGCGGGCAGCGCAGTGGCGGCCCTGGCGGCCGTGGTCCGGTACGCAAAATGGCTGGACCGGGACCAAGGCATCTTCGTGGAGCCCACGGGTTGCGACCGCGAGGGTACCCGCGAACACATCGCACGGCTCTTGTCCTCCGTCCCGGGGGAGCAATTGATCCGGCTCGACGACGGCGAAGCGGCCGCGCTGCTGTCCCGCTACGGCATCAACGTGGTGCCGTCGGCCGTGTTCGAGAGCGACGACGAAGCGGTAGCCGCCGCCGAACGGCTTGGCTGGCCCGTGGTGCTCAAGACCACGGATCCCGCCCTTCGACACCGCCTGGACCTGGGAGGTGTGCGTCTGGACATCGAGGATGCGGACTCGCTTCGGCGCAATATCGCGCAGATGCGCCGTGCACTCGAACCCTACGGTTCATCGGCCATAGAGGTGCAGGCCATGGTTCCCGTGGGACAGGCGTGCACGTTCCGGGCCATCGAGGATCCGCTCCTCGGGCCCGTGGTCTCTTTCGGTCTGGCGGGTGACGCCGTGAACCTCCTGGACGATTGGGCGCACCGGGTGCCGCCCTTGTCTACTACTGATTTGCACGACTTCATCAGGGCGCCCCGGGCTTCCCTGAAACTGTTCGGATACCAAGGGCTGCCGGCAGTGGACGTGGCCGCCCTCGAAGACCTGGGAGCACGGCTGGTCCGGCTCAAGGATGAACACCCCGAAATCGCGCTCGTGGAGTTCAATCCCGTCCTGGCCGGGACGCAGGGCGCGAAAATCCTTGCCGCCGAGGTGTGGATCGGGAACGCCGCACAGCGCACAGACAGTGCCCGCCGTGCGATGCTCAGCTGACCTGGCAGTTGACCGCCGGAGGCCGGACAGTTATGAAGTCCCCAGCCGATCTGTGAAAATGGGGGAATGAGCTCGAAGTCCCCGACGCCTCCGTCCGGTCCGGCTACCACCGGGCACCATGCAGCACACAACCACAGCTCGCAGGGGCAGAGCCTGGACCAGGCACTTCAACGGGCAGGTTTCTACCCTGTCCTTGTTGCCGATGTTGTAGCCGATGCCTTGGACGGGCGTGACTGCCTCGCGCACCTGGTGCATTTGGAAACGCATTTCGACCGGGCCGAGGTCCGGCGGCACATCACGGTCCTGGTCCTCACCGAAGACATGCTGGTGATCACCCACGTCGACGACCAGCAGCTCGACGAAGCCGGAGAGCAGATCGTCGCCCAGATTTCCACGGAGTCCGTGCCCGTGGCACAAATCCGCTCTGTGGTCCTCAGCTACATGTATGCGCAGCCACAGAACTACACTCCGAGCGACCCCGTCAGGGAGCTCACCCTGTCCATTGCCTGGTCAGGTGGCCAACGCCTGGACGTGGGCCCCGCCAGCTGCGGCGATCCCCAGTGCGAAGCCGACCATGGGTACACGGGCACCATCTCCCAGGAGGACATCGTGCTGCGGATCAGCTCCGAGGCCGACGGACCCAGGGCTGTCCAGGACGCGAAGGTCTTTGCCCGGGCCCTGCGGGCTGTGAACACAGGCGCTCCCGGGCCCTCGGTCCACCCCGGCATGATGTCCGCTCCGCGGCTCCGCTCGGGCGTCTTCGGCAACAGGCTCAGCCGCGGGCACCAGCGCTGATGGCGACGTCGGAACCCATCGCCCAAGACACCGTCTCCGTTTCCAGCGCCGTCACCGAGCTTCCCGCTGCGCCGCTGTACGGCATCAAATCGATCGCCGAGGTCTTCACCAGCGCCGCAGCGAGCATGGGCCTGCCCGGCTTCGAAAACAAGCTGCAATTGCCTTCGTCGCAACGCGTGTGCGTGGTCCTCGCAGACGGACTGGGGCGCAACCTCCTGAAGCAGAAGGCCGCCCACACTCCGTTCCTGAGGTCAATAGCGAACGCGGGACAGGGAGCCGTCCCTGCGTGGCTTGACGCGGCTTTTCCTTCCACCACGGCATCGTCCTTGGCAAGCCTTGGAACCGGCCGTACGCCGGGCGAACACGGCATGGTGGGCTATGACGTCCTGGATCCCGACCAGGACAAGGTAGTCAACCTGCTCGGCAACTGGGACGCCGGTGTCGACCCCCTGCGCTGGCAGCCGTTCCCCACAATTTTCGAACGCGTGGCGGCCGACGCCGACGTCGTCACCGTGAGCCTGCCGCAATTCGGCGCGTCACCGATGACCCGCGCGGCGCTCCGGGGAAGCAGGTTCGTGGGCGGCAGCTCGCCCCATGCCCGGACGGCAGCGGCGGGGGAGGAAATGGCGGCTGGAACCCGTTCGCTCATGTACTTTTACGTCAACGAACTGGACAAAGCCGGGCACCGCTACGGCTGCCACTCCGCTCGCTGGGAGCACCAGCTCGAGGAATTGGATGCAACGGTCAAGAGGCTCTCTGCCGCATTGCCCGCGGGGACTACCATCCTGCTCACCGGCGATCACGGGATGGTGGACGTCCCGGAGTCGCAGCGCATCGACTACTCGGCCGATCCAGCCCTGATTGCCGGGGTCCGGCACACCGCAGGCGAGCCACGCATGGTTCACCTGTACTTCGAACCCGACGCCGGGGAGCTCCAGCGGGAAGCCGTGTTGGATGCCTGGCGCGCCCGCTTCGGCGATCGGATCTGGGCCTTCACCCGTGGGCAGGCCCTTGAAGCAGGACTCTTCGGGGTCCTTCGGCCGGAAGTTTCCCGCCGGATCGGGGATGTCATGATCGCCGCCAAGGATGCCTTGGCGCTCTACGACGTCCGCCGCGTCCGTCCAACCGCCTTGGAAGTGGTGGGGCAGCACGGTTCGCTGACCAAGGCGGAACGCGAAGTTCCGCTGCTATGCTTCCAAGCCGGAGGTCCCAAGGGCCGCCGTGGCTGAGCTCATTTTCTTCTCCGGAACCATGGACTGCGGCAAGTCCACCCTTGCCTTGCAGATGGACTACAACCACCGTGCCCGCGGCCGGGGCGGGGTCCGCTTCAGCTGCAACGACCGTGCCGGCGGTTCCGTCATCTCCAGCCGGCTCGGACTCCGGACCGACGCGGTGGAAGTCATCGATACGACGGATTTCTGGGACGAGGTTGTCCGACGCCGGACCACAGGCCTCACGGTGGACTACCTCATCTGCGACGAAGCCCAGTTCTACTCACCGGAGCAAGTGGAACAACTCGCGCGCGTCGTCGATGAGATGGGGGTAGACGTGTTCGCTTTCGGAATCACGTCCGACTTCCGCACCCGTCTTTTCCCCGGATCCCAGCGTTTCGTGGAGCTCGCCGACAGGGTCCAGGTACTGCAGGTCGAGGCGCTTTGCTGGTGCGGCCGCCGGGCAACCCACAACGCGCGGACCGTGGACGGCATCATGGTGGTCGAAGGCGAGCAGGTCGTGGTGGGCGACGTTGCCATGGAGGCCGGCCGGGCCGAGGCTGCCCCGGCGCAAGCCGAAGCGTCACACCCGGTGGTCGGATACGAGACCCTATGCCGCAGGCACTACATGCGCCGGGTCACGGCACACGGGGCCAACCTCATGGCGAGCCGCGATCAGTTGCTGCCGTTCGACGTCGACGCTTGCCTTTGGCGCGGCGCCAGCTGAAGCTGCCGCGAAGTGAAAGCTTCCTAGTCTCCGCGGGTTCCGAAGAGGATGTCATCCCAGCTCGGAATGCTGGAGCGCTTGGGCCGTGACGGTTGGCGCTCGGCCACTGCGGCATCTGAAGGCTCTTCATCCTTCTGGCCGGAGGGGGTGGGCTTCGGCTCTTCGCGTTCCCGTCGGGGAGCTCCGCCGAGCAGTTCGTCCAGACCCGCCCGCGGTGCGGGCGCTTCCTGGGTTTGGGATTCGTCGCGGCCGGTCCGGGCATCATTGCCGGCCCGGTCGTCGTCGTCGTTCCTGCCGCGCAGCAGGGTCACAGGGCGCAGCGGACCCGGAACCACCGTGATTTCCCTGGTATTCGTGCTGACCCCATCGTGAAGATGGAGGGAGTCGTTTTCGTCGTCATCATGCTTCGGGGCCAGGCTCAGCCGGGACAGCATGGATGCGCGAGCGTCACGGCGGCTGGGAGCGGGTTCGGCTTTTGCCTGCTCGTCCGTGTCGTCTGACTCCGTGTCAGTTGATTCGCTGTCAGCGGATCCGTCTTCGACGTCGCCGGGCCGCGGATGCGCAGCGGGAACGCCACTGCTGAGCAGCAGCGCCAACGCGTCGTCGCTGTCTTCGTCCAGTCCCAGCCGCTGTCCGCGACGGGAGCGCAGCATGTCCAGGAGCCCGTCGGCTTCCTTGGTGGCAGCCGCGGCGGCCACACGGGCGGCGGTTCCGGCGTCGGCCTCAAAGTCGAAAGGCCGGTCCGAAACGGCCGCGAGCCGTCGAGCCGGTACTGGTCCATCGAGGGGTTCCAGTTCGCTGAGCTGCTGGGCCCAGCGGTTGGCGTTCTGGATGGATTTGCGGGCGGGATGGAACGTCCACATCGCGGGCGGCTCTTCGCCGATGCTCTCCAGGCTGCCCGGCTTGGTCTCGAAGCGCGCGACGACGGTCCACGTGCCGTCGGTCCGGCGCCAGGAGTCCCATTCCACCGCCGAAGAGTCGATCCCGTGGGCAGTGAGCCGGTGGGCAACCATTTCGCCGAGGCTTGCAGGTTCGTCGCCGAACGCCGCGCGGTAGGTTTCCTGGCCGGGGGCAGGGGCGGCGACTTCGACTTTGCGGGCTTGTTGGGCGATGTATTCGCGCTCGGCAAGGACAGGACCTTCGTACCGCTGCACATTGGCGAGCGGGAGCCCTGACAGCTCCGCCACCTCCGCGGCCGTAGCACCGCTGCGGATGCGTGACTGAATATCACGCGGGGACATGGCGACGGGCGTGATGGAGGCACGTGCGGCCACCTGGGCAGGTGTCCGGCTCGCTGCAACCCGCAACGCCTCATCAATCGGAAGCTGGAACATCTCGCCGCCGGTACCGCTCAACAGAAGATGTCCGCCGTCGTCGTGGACGCCAACCAGCCGTAGATCCCGCATAAAATCCTCCACCATGGCCTATCTGACATTCGAAACTCTGCCACCCGGTAAGGCCTTTTCCTACTAGGACAAAGGGCGCGCCGCGATATTCCGCGATTTTCCGGCATTCTCCCGTTCAGGCGGCCGCCAGGAGGGTATGGACATCCTGGTCTGCCGGGAGGACAATCTGCCCGGTATCGGGCACAAAAATGCAGCCTGCCGCGTTACATCCTTAGACCGGAGCAGGTTCCGGCCGACCGGACCGCAAGCCCTGCGTGAAGCACAAGGGAGAACGAAGAAGGGACCATGGCAACGGACTACGACGCCCCTCGGAAGACGGAAGAAGACACCGAGGACTCGATCGAGGAACTCAAGTCGCACCGCACGGAGAAGCAGTCGTCATCGGCTGTTGACATCGATGAGACTGATCTGGCTGATGCCTACGAGCTCCCCGGGGCGGACTTGTCCGGCGAAGAGCTGCTGGTCCGTGTGCTCCCGCCGCAGGCGGACGAATTTACGTGCTTCAACTGCTTCCTGGTCAAGCACCGCTCCCAGATTGCGCGGGAGAAGGACGGGCACCTGTACTGCAAGGAATGCGAAAGCTAGCTTCGGGAGCCCTGCTTCGACAATGCTGCCACCAGTTCGTCGGGGTGGCGGGTGGAGGTCAGCCAATACGGAGTGCGGTCCGCGGGGTCGGTGATTTCAATGCGCACCACGGGATCAATCCAGCCGCGGAGGCACAGGAACGCCAGTCCATGGAGCCGGACGCCCCGCTCCGCGGTGGCTTCGTCCTTGCGGAACGCGGTGACGGCGCCGACAAACTCGC
The DNA here is from genome assembly GCF_022606295.1 of Arthrobacter bambusae. GTDB lineage: Bacteria > Actinomycetota > Actinomycetes > Actinomycetales > Micrococcaceae > Arthrobacter > Arthrobacter bambusae_A. The sequence continues at coordinate 97,798 of NZ_JAHHZS010000009.1, read as the reverse complement.
GCTGGATGCTGGCCCGTCCCACTTGGACGGTGTCCCGGTCCACCACGATCGAGGGAGTGGACGTCACCAGCAAGACGGTGGTGATGGCGAAGAGAACCAGCGCGGCGATAATGCCCGCGGTGATGCTGATCGGCGCGAACATGAGGATGCCGGCGGCGGAGAAGCCCACCACGACAATCCAAATCCAGGGGGAGGGCCGGAGCTTTTCCGTATACAGGACGCCCGATTCGCTTGAGGAATGGTGCGGCACGGGTACGGAAGCAGTCGATTCAGGCATGCCACCAGCTTATCGGGACTGTGCCCCCGGGAAATAACGCGCCTTTGCCGCGCGCTGCCCTCCGACCGCAATCGTGGCAGTATCCCGCGGACGATAGAATGTGTGACTGTGAGCCACGAGACAGCAGTAGCCAACCCAGCAGACACCTCCGCCGAATACGGTGCGCCGACCCTTCAGGTCGAACTGAAAATGCTCGACGCCGATTTGGAAGCGCCGTCCTACGCGCACCCCGGTGACGCAGGCGCGGACTTGCGCGCCCGCGCGGACGTGTCGCTCGCTCCGGGAGAGCGGAAGCTCGTAGCAACAGGCGTCTCCATCGCACTTCCAAACGGCTATGTCGCCCTCATCCACCCCAGGTCAGGGCTGGCAACCAAGCACGGGCTCACCGTAGTGAATGCTCCCGGGACGGTTGATGCCGGCTACCGAGGTGAAATTTCCGTGACGCTTTTGAATACGGACAAAAACCAGGCAATCGAACTCAAGCGCGGCGATAGAATTGCTCAAATGGTGATCCAGCGCGTCGAGTATGCGCAGTTCGTTTCCGTGGAGGAGTTGTCCGACACCTCGCGCGGCACCGGCGGCTTTGGATCCACCGGAGGCTTCGCGCCGGCCGTGAGCTAGCAACAACCTCGACAATCGGCGCCGTTCGGAGCTGATTGCCATGCTGCCCGCGAGTTGACGGGCAGTCTGCGGTTTACTGGGGGTAGACCACTACTAAGGAGACAACCCGATGCTTTTTGGGCGCGGAAAGAAGTCCAAGGCTGAGCAGCCGAAAGACAACGGTACTGAGCAGGCCGATGCCGCGACGTCGCGGCAGGAGGCCGGCACGGAAGCCAGTGGGGCCGCCAAGGGCGACTTCCGTCTGTCCAAGGGGCCATTGGATGCCAGTGAAATTGATAGCCAGGATGGCTACGTGGATCTTGGCGCCCTGCTGATCGAACCTTCCGAGGGTCTTCAATTGCGCCTCGAGGTGGAGGAGGCAACCCAGCGGGTCGTCGCGGTCACCATGGACCTCGATGGATCGAGCCTCCAGCTCCAGGCGTTCGCCGCTCCCCGCTCCGAAGGGCTGTGGGACGAGATCCGCGAACAAATCGGCCAGTCGGTGGCCAGCCAGGGAGGCGAAGTCGAGGAAATTGCCGGCACGTTCGGCACTGAACTCGTCGCCAAACTTCCCACCGAATCCGCCGACGGCGGACGCGGCTTCCGGGCGGCCCGTTTCATGGGCGTGGACGGGCCCCGCTGGTTCCTTCGTGGCGTCATCGGCGGGCACGCGGCCCTGGACAGGGACGCGGCCGAAGGACTCGAGAACCTCTTCCGCAAGGTTGTGGTCATTCGCGGAGACAACCCCATGCCGCCCCGCGAGCTGCTTCAGCTGAAGCTGCCCAAGGATGCCGTGGCCTCCGGGTCCGGGCAGCATGGTGTGACTGACGAAACGCCGGAGCTTCAGCGGCCAGAACGCGGCCCGGAGATCACCCAGATTGGCTGACAAAGCGGCCCGCGCCGCTGCCGCGCATGGCACCCCGGCGTCAGTGCCCCTCACTGAAATCCCCGCACGGGGCCGGGTCGACTGCACGGGTTTCATCGAGTCGGTGACCTACCAGCCCGCCAACGAGCAAAGTCACTTCTCGGCGATCCTGGTCGACCGGATTGCGCACAGGGGCGACACGGGCCCGTTGACCCGCTTGCGCGTCATCTGGCTCGGGCGCCGGAAGGTGCCCGGCATCGAACCCGGGACTGTCCTGCGGCTCGAAGGCATGGTCACTCCGCGGGACGGGATGCCCACGATGTTCAATCCGCGCTATGAAATCCTCTCCCGGCAGGAGCACCAATGACCGTCGCCAACGGACGCGATCCCCAGGAAAAGCCAGCACAGGAAAAGCCAGCGCACGAAAAGACCGGCCCGGCAGGGGAGTCCCGGCAGGGTGCCCAGGGGCCGAGCATTGCGGACATCGCCGCTGGCTACGCCGAAAAAGCCGGGCTGCAACGCAACAGCCACGGGCACGTGGACATCCTCAAATCGGCCGGGGGCGTTCAGGGAATCGCCGAGAGCATCGTGCCCGGCCTCGTCTTCCTGATCGCCTTCATGGTCACCCGAGACCTTCCTGCCTCCCTGATTGCCTCCCTCGCGGCGGCAGCAGTCTTCACCGTAGTCCGGCTGGTCCAACGGCGCCCGTTGACCCAGGCGCTTGCCGGGATCGCCGGCGTCGCGATCTCCGCCTGGCTCGCGAACACCACCGGCAAGGCAGAGGATTTCTACGTCCTGGGTTTCTACACGAATATCGCCTACATCGTGGGAATGGTGCTGTCGATCCTGGTCAAGTGGCCGATCGCCGGCCTGCTGTTCGGTTTCGTCCGCAACGAAGGCTTCGAATGGCGGAAGAACCCGGAACGCCTGCGGGCCTATTCCATCGGTACGTGGGTGGTCATTGCCGTGCTGGCGCTACGGCTTGTGGTCCAGGTGCCCCTGTATTTCATGGGTGATCCCGGCCTTGCCGCACTCGCCACGATGCGGCTGATCATGGGTGCCCCGCTGTACATCCTGGGCCTGTGGATTGCCTGGCTCCTGACCCGGCCGGTGCCGGGCCAGAAGCCGAACCGCGATGCTCAGCCGTCGAAACCGTCGTCGTCGGACTGATCCGAGAACTCTTCCTCGACGTCGGCTGAACCGTGGTCCGCGGCGGACGGGGAGAGCAAAGCCCTCAGGCCGTCCTCGGCCGCAATGGTCGTGACGAAGAACAGTTCGTCGCCGCCGTCGATCACGTCGTCGCGGCTGGGTGTGATGGGGGCATGATCCCGGAGGATCGCCACCAAGGTGGCGTCTTCGGGCCATTCGATGCCGCCCACGGTGCTGCCGATGATGTGCGAGTCGTGGGGAACCGTGAATTCCACGAGCGAGGACACTCCGGTCTGCAAGGTCAGCAAGCGGACGAGGTCGCCGATTTCCACGGCCTCTTCAACGAGCGCCGTCATGAGCTGCGGGGTGTTGACGGCGACGTCGACGCCCCAGGAATCGTTGAACATCCAGTCGTTCTTGGGGTTGTTGACCCGGCCCACCGTGCGGCCCACACCGAATTCGGTCTTGGCCAGCAACGACACCACAAGGTTGACTTTGTCGTCGCCGGTCGCGGACACGACGACGTCGGCCCCTTCCAGCTTCGCTTCCTGCAGCGTGCTCAGTTCGCACGCGTCGCCCACCAACCAGCGGGCACCGCGGAGTCCGCTGCGTCCGATGACCTCCGGCTTGAGGTCGATCAGCATGATCTCGTGCTTGTGGGCGAGCAATTCGCGCGCGATCGACGAACCGACGCTGCCCGCGCCGACAATAACGACTTTCACTCAGACTCCTTGGCGGGTGCGCTGGAAAGGATGCGCGCTACCTCGGCGCTGCGGTCCAGATTCAACATGGCGTGCACGGTGTCACCCTCCTGGTACGCCGTTCCGGACTGGGGCAGGACACCCTCGCCAAAGCGGGTAAGGAAGGCGATGCGGATTCCGGACGCTGCTTCGATGGCAGTCAATGGGTGCCCGATCCAGCCTTCGTTGAGGTCCACTTCGGACAAAACCAGCCGGCCCGATGGCTCGCGGTAGTCCCCGGCCAAATGTTGTTCGGGCAGGATCCGGCGCAGGACCTGGTCCGCGCTCCAGCGCACGGCGGCAACCGTGGGGATGCCGAGGCGCTGATAGATCTCGGCGCGGCCTGGATCGTAGATGCGCGCAACAACATGCGAAACATGGAATGTTTCGCGGGCTACGCGGGTGGCCAGGATGTTGGAATTGTCACCGCTGGAGACAGCGGCGAAAGCGTACGCCTCCTCGCAGCCCGCCTGCTTGAGGGTGTCCCGGTCGAAGCCGACCCCCGTGACTTTCCTGCCGGTGAATCCGCTGCGCAAACGGCGGAAGGCACGATCGTCCTGGTCGATGATTGCCACCGAATGGCCGGCGTCTTCCAAAGTGTGCGCCAACGTTGCGCCAACTCGTCCGCAACCCATGATCACAAAGTGAGCCACGGTTTCTCCTTCACTCTTATGCATGCCGCTCGGTAAGACTCTACCGGGGCAAGTCGCGGAAGCCAGTCCGCCGTCATGACATCGCGTTCGATTCAGAGTAGCTTTGCGGAGTGCTGACAATTCTCAACGCCGCGAAGCGGGTGTTGGTGGGGCGGCCTTTCCGGAACGACCGCCTGGCCCACACACTGCTTCCCAAGCGCATCGCGCTGCCGATTTTCGCTTCGGACGCCCTGTCCTCCGTGGCGTACGCCCCCGACGAAATCCTGCTGACGCTGGCCCTCGCGGGCGTGAGCGCCGTGGCCATTTCGCCGCTGGTGGGCCTCGCAGTCATGGTGGTCTTGCTCACGGTCGTTGCCTCCTACCGGCAGAACGTCCATGCCTACCCCTCCGGTGGCGGAGACTACGAAATCGCCAACGTCAACCTGGGGAAGTTCGCCGGACTGACCGTCGCCGCCGCGTTGTTGGTGGACTACGTCCTCACGGTCGCTGTGTCGATGTCCTCCGCAGCGGCGTACCTGACCACAGCGATCCCCTCGATGCACGGGCAGCAGGCGCTCATCGCCACTGTCGGCGTTGTGGTGCTGGCACTCGTGAACCTGCGCGGCATCAAGGAAGCCGGCAGTGTCTTCGCGGTTCCCACCTACATCTTCATGTTCTCCATCCTGGGCATGACGGCGGTCGGTATCTTCCAGGCGGCCACAGGCCAACTCGGCCAGGCCCCGTCGGCGGCCTTCACGATCGTCCCGCAAGAGGGATTCGACCAGGGGCTCGTTGGCCTGGCGGGGGCGTTCCTGCTCCTGAGGGCCTTCTCCTCCGGCGCCGCAGCGCTGACCGGCGTGGAGGCCATCAGCAACGGTGTGCCGAACTTCAAGAAGCCCAAGAGCAAGAACGCGGCCGCCACGCTGTTGCTGCTCGGAGTCATCGCCTCGGCGATGCTCGCAGGCATCATCTACCTCGCCAACGCCACCAAGGTCCACATCGTGCTGGATCCGGCCAAGGAATTCCTGCTGAATGGGCAACCGCTGCCGGGCGACTACATCCAGAACCCTGCCATCAGCCAGATAGCGCAGACCATTTTCGGTGCCGGGTCCCTCCCGTTCTACATTGTGGTCGCCGCCACCGGCGTCATCCTCGTCTTCGCCTCCAACACCGCATTCAACGGGTTCCCGGTGCTGGGGTCCATCCTCGCCCAGGACGGCTACCTTCCGCGCCAGCTTCGGACCCGCGGAGACCGCCTGGCTTTCAGCAACGGCGTCCTGGCGCTTGCAGCCGGAGCCTTGGTCCTCATCATTTCCTTCAACGCCGATGTCACCAAGCTGATCCAGCTGTACATCGTCGGCGTCTTCATTTCGTTCACGATGAGCCAGCTGGGCATGGTGCGGCACTGGGGCAGGGAACTCAAGCTTGCGCAGGACAAAGCCGTCCGCCGCAGGATCGTGAAGTCCCGCACCATCAACGGGCTCGGCTTCGCCATGACGGCTCTGGTTCTGACCATCGTGCTCATCACCAAGTTCGAGCAGGGAGCCTGGATCGCGCTCCTGGCGATGTTCGTGCTGTTCCTCATCATGTGGAGCATCCGCGCCCACTACGACAATGTGGCCAAGGAGCTGGCCGTTGACGAGGACTCGTCGCCCCGCGCGTTGCCCACCAGGGTCCATGCCGTGCTCCTGGTGTCCCATGTGCGCAAACCGGTGCTGCGTGCCCTCGCCTACGCGAGGGCATCGAGGCCGTCCCGGCTGGACGCCATCATCGTCGACATCGACCACGAGGAAACCGCGCACACGGTCGAGGCGTGGGACAAGCTGGACATCCCGGTCCCGTTGACCGTTTTGGCGAGCCCGTACCGCGAGACCGTCACCCCCATCCTGGACTACGTCAAGAACATGCGCCGCGATTCTCCGCGGGACCTGATCGTGGTTTACATCCCGGAGTATGTCGTCGGCAAGTGGTGGGAACAGCTCGTCCACAACCAGACCGCCTTGCGCATCAAGGCCCGGCTCCACTTTGAACCCGGCGTCATGGTGGCCAGCGTCCCATGGCAATTGAAGTCCTCCGAAGAAGCAAAGGCATTGCAGGATACCTGATGACCCACCCCAGCAACACCGAATCCAGCTCGCCCACGGCCCAGGACGGAGCTGCCACGGAGCTGGTGGTGGACGTCGGCCCGGTCGCCCACGGCGGCCACTTCGTCGCGCGGCACGAAGGCCGCGTCATCTTTGTCCGGCACGGCATCCCGGGCGAAAAGGTCCGGGTCCGGCTGACCGACGCGGGGGAGTCGTCCCGTTTCTGGCGTGCCGACGCCGTCGACGTCCTGGAAGCGTCGGACGACCGGATCCGCCATTTCTGGCCGCTCGCCGACCCACTCGCCGCATGGGGCAAAGGCGGTCCGCCCGTGGGCGGCGCGGAACTCGGGCACGTAACACTGGAACGGCAGCGCCTCCTCAAGTCCGAAGTCCTCGCCGAGCAGCTGAAACGGCTCGCCGGCGTCGAACTCACTGTCGACGTGGAGCCCGCAGCCGCCGGTGACCCGGGCTCCGGCGGCGTTACCGGGACCGACGGCGGAACCGGACTCGGCTGGCGGACCCGGGCCAGCTTCGCTGTGACCCCGGCCGGCCGGCTGGGGATGCATGCCCACCGCTCCGACGTCGTGATTCCGGTCCACGAGATGCCCCTGGCACTGCCGGGCATCAACGAGTTGCGGCTTTGGGACATCGACCTGCGGGGGATCTCGCGGGTGGAAGTGGCGGCGCCTGCGAACGGATCGCGTCCGCTCGTGCTGCTCGCCCCGGAAGAAGGCACCGATGCCCGGCGCCTGAACCGGATCCTGGGCCAGATCCCGCATGACGTGTCCGTGGCCAGCTTCGACCCCATGGGCGGCGACGTCCTGCAGTTGCGCGGCAGGACGTGGGTCCAGGAATCGGCTGCCGGTCATGAATACCGCGTCACGGGAGAAGGGTTCTGGCAGATCCACAAGGATGCGCCCGCCACCCTGGTGGGAGCGGTGACGGGATTCCTGCACGACGGCGGGTACCTCCTTCCGGGATCGGCCGTCGCCGATCTTTACGCCGGAGCCGGTTTGTTTACTGCACCATTGGCCGATGCCGTGGGGATCACCGGTTCGGTGCTCTCCGTCGAGGGATCGCCCGGGACCAGCCGGGACGCCCGCAAGAATCTGCATGGAGAGACCCAGGTGGAAATCGTCCAGGGCCGGGTGGAACGTGTCCTCCGGCAGCGCCCCCGGAGCTTCGACGCCTTGGTGATCGACCCGCCCCGCGCCGGTGCCGGCAAGGCTGTGGTCAGCCAGCTCATCGAGTCCGGGCCGCGCGCCATCGCCTATGTGTCGTGTGATCCGGCCTCCTTCGCGCGTGATCTGGGGTACTTCCGGAACGGCGGATGGCGCCTCGAATCCCTCCGTGCCTTTGACCTGTATCCGCACACACATCATCTGGAGACCGTTGCATTGCTGGTGCCCGCGGCATAGCCACCACTACGATGGTGGAGAAGTCCTACGTCGCGCTTCACTTCTCCACCGGCCGGCAGTTGCTTAGCTTAGGTTTGCCTAACTAGCTAGCGGTCAACCACGCGACAAAGATGAAAGCTGTTGCGAGAGGAGTCCTGCCATGAGCACTGTGGACAGCTTCGGTTCCAAAGGCGTACTGAATGTAGCCGGCACCGATTATGAAATTTTCCGGTTGAACTCCGTTGAGGGCGCAGACAGCCTTCCGTTCAGCCTTAAAGTATTGCTTGAAAACCTGCTGCGGACGGAAGATGGCGCCAATATCACGGCCGACCACGTCCGCGCCTTGGCCGGCTGGGATCCGAATGCCCAGCCAGACACCGAGATCCAGTTCACCCCGGCCCGAGTCATCATGCAGGACTTCACCGGGGTTCCCTGTGTCGTTGACCTTGCCACGATGCGTGAAGCCATCAAGGACCTCGGCGGCGACCCCAAGCGCGTCAACCCGCTGGCTCCGGCCGAGATGGTCATCGACCACTCCGTGCAGATCGACGCCTTCGGCAACTCCGGCGCCCTCGAGCGCAACATGGAGATCGAATACCAGCGCAACGGCGAGCGTTACCAGTTCCTGCGCTGGGGCCAGACGGCTTTCGACGACTTCAAGGTTGTTCCCCCGGGAACCGGCATCGTCCACCAGGTCAACATCGAATACCTGGCACGCACCGTCATGACCCGCGAAGTCGACGGCGTCCTCCGCGCCTACCCCGACACCTGCGTCGGCACCGACTCGCACACCACCATGGTCAACGGCCTGGGCGTGCTGGGCTGGGGCGTAGGCGGCATCGAAGCCGAAGCCGCGATGCTCGGCCAGCCCGTCTCCATGCTGATCCCGCGCGTTGTCGGCTTCAAGCTCACGGGCTCCATCCCCGCCGGCGCCACCGCCACCGACGTCGTCCTGACGATCACCGAGCAGCTGCGCAACCACGGTGTGGTCGGCAAATTCGTGGAGTTCTACGGCGAAGGCGTCGCGGCCGTGCCGCTGGCCAACCGCGCCACCATCGGCAACATGAGCCCGGAATTCGGTTCCACGGCAGCGATGTTCCCGATCGACGACGTCACGCTCGAGTACTTGCGCCTCACCGGCCGCTCCGAGCAGAACGTTGCCCTGGTCGAGGCCTACGCGAAGGAACAGGGCCTCTGGCACGATCCGTCGCACGAGATCAAGTTCTCCGAGTACCTCGAGCTCGACCTGTCCACGGTTGTTCCCTCGATCTCGGGTCCGAAGCGTCCCCAGGACCGCATCATCCTCACCGAGTCCAAGGCCCAGTTCCGCGAGGACCTGCGCAACTACGTGAAGGAAGACCTGGCCGACGGAAGCCTGGACGAAGCGATCGACGAGAGCTTCCCGGCCTCCGATTCGCCGTCGTTCACCGCCACTGCGACGCACCTGGCCGACGTAGCTCCGCACTCGCACGGTCCGAAGTCCAACGGTCGTCCGTCGAACAAGGTGAGCGTCACAACAGCTGACGGCCGCGAATTCGAACTGGACCACGGTGCAGTTTCGATCGCTTCGATCACGTCCTGCACCAACACGTCCAACCCCTCGGTGATGCTGGCAGCCGCGCTGCTTGCCCGCAACGCCGTTGACAAGGGCCTCGCGTCCAAGCCTTGGGTCAAGACGTCCGTCGCTCCCGGCTCCAAGGTCGTCACCGACTACTACGAGAAGTCCGGCCTGACTCCCTACCTGGAGAAGCTCGGCTTCTACATCGTGGGCTACGGCTGCGCGACCTGCATCGGCAACTCCGGTCCGCTCGACGCAGAGATCTCCGAGGCCATCCAGGCCAACGACCTTTCCGTCACCGCTGTCCTCTCCGGCAACCGCAACTTCGAAGGCCGCATCAACCCGGACGTCAAGATGAACTACCTGGCGTCGCCGCCGTTGGTCATCGCCTACGCCCTGGCCGGAACCATGGACTTCGACTTCGACGCCGATCCACTGGGCCAGGACCAGGACGGAAACGATGTCTTCTTGAAGGACATCTGGCCGAACCCCGTCGAGGTCCAGAAGGTGATCGATTCCTCGATCGACAAGGAAATGTTCGCCCGCGGCTACGAAGGCGTCTTTGACGGCGACGACCGCTGGAAGGCACTCGACACCCCGGCAGGCGACACCTTCGCCTGGGACGCCAAGTCCACGTACGTGCGGAAGCCCCCGTACTTCGAAGGCATGAAGGCGCAGCCGGAACCGGTAACGGACATCGCCGGAGCCCGTGTGCTGCTGAAGCTCGGCGACTCCGTCACCACGGACCACATCTCCCCGGCAGGTTCCTTCAAGTCGGACACCCCGGCGGGCCAGTACCTTCTGGCCAACGGCGTGGAGCGCAAGGACTTCAACTCCTACGGTTCACGCCGTGGCAACCACGAGGTCATGATCCGCGGTACCTTCGCGAACATCCGCATCAAGAACCAGCTGCTCGACGGCGTCGAGGGCGGCTTCACCCGCGACTTCACCCAGGCCGGCGGCCCGCAGGCCTACGTCTACGACGCTGCCCAGAACTACCAGGCAGCCGGCACCCCGCTGGTGGTCCTGGCCGGCAAGGAATACGGCTCCGGCTCTTCCCGCGACTGGGCTGCCAAGGGAACCGCGCTGCTGGGCGTGAAGGCCGTCATCGCCGAAAGCTACGAGCGTATCCACCGCTCCAACCTCATCGGCATGGGCGTCCTCCCGTTGCAGTACCCGGCCGGCGAGACCGCTGCGTCGCTCGGCCTGGTCGGCACGGAAACGTTCGCCGTCGAGGGCGTCACCGAGCTGAACAACGGCACGACGCCGAGGACGCTCAAGGTCACCGCAACGGCCGAGGACGGCAGCACCACGTCCTTCGACGCAGTGCTGCGCATCGACACCCCGGGCGAAGCGGACTACTACCGCAACGGCGGCATCCTGCAGTACGTCCTGCGCCAAATCTCGGCACACTAGCCGAATCCAGCGCGGGCCCCGCCAGCGCTGAAAGGCAACAGCTACAGCCCCGGCTGGTCATCGACCGGCCGGGGCTGTAGCCTTTCCTGCGGCCTTGGCTCCGGCCAAAGGCGTTAGAGTTGTATAGCACGTCAATCACCCTAAGGAGGGGCCGTTGGGACTTTTGGAGACAATCCGGAATCCGCAGGACCTGAGTAAGCTCACCAGCCAGCAGTTGGAGCAGCTTGCAGGCGAGATCAGGACTTTCCTCATCACCAACGTCGCCCAAACAGGTGGTCACCTCGGACCGAACCTCGGCGTGGTGGAACTCACCATGGCCATCCACAAAGTCTTCGATTCCCCGCGCGACAGTATCGTTTTCGACACCGGCCACCAGTCCTACGTCCACAAATTGCTGACCGGCAGGCGGGATTTCAGCACCCTCCGGCAGCAGGGCGGCATGTCCGGATACCCCGATCGTGCCGAGTCCGAGCACGACATCGTGGAAAGCTCCCACGCGTCCTCGTCCTTGTCCTGGGCGGACGGCATCTCCCGGGCCCGCCAGCTGACCGGCGAGGGCGATCGCTGCGTTGTCGCCGTCGTCGGTGACGGCGCCCTGACGGGCGGCATGGCGTGGGAGGCGATCAACAACATTGCTGCGGACAAGCGACGCCGCGTGGTGATCGTCGTCAACGACAACGGACGCTCCTATGCGCCGACCGTCGGCGGCGTGGCAGACTACCTCGCTTCACTACGCCCCACGATCGACTCCCTCCGGGCAGCCCCCACCTACGAAGTGGTGCTGGACTGGTGGAAGAAGAAACTTCAGAGCGGCGGACCGATCGGCCAGTTCACTTATAAGAGCCTGCATGCCATGAAGAAGGGCATCAAGGACTGGTGGGCTCCGCAAGGCATGTTCGAAGACCTCGGCATGAAGTACATCGGCCCGGTTGACGGCCACAACATGCGGGCCCTTGAACACGCGCTCACGACTGCCCGGAATTACGGTGGCCCGGTGATCGTCCATGCGATGACCGAAAAGGGGCACGGTTACGCACCTGCCCTCGCCAATGAGGCGGACCAGTTCCACGCCGTCGGGATCATCGATCCCGAAACCGGCGAACCCACCGAAGCCGGCGGCGCACGCTCGTGGACATCGGTGTTCGCCGAGGAAATCGCGGACATCGCCGACGAGCGCGCAGACATCGTCGGCATCACCGGGGCCATGCTGATTCCCGTCGGGCTGCACAAGTTCGCCGAACGCCACCCGGAAAGGGTGATCGACGTCGGCATCGCCGAACAGCACGCCCTCACGTCGGCCGCAGGCATGGCCTTTGGCGGACTGCACCCCGTCGTCGCCGTTTATGCGACCTTCCTGAACCGTGCCTTCGACCAGCTCCTCATGGACGTCGCCCTGCACAAAGCGGGGGTGACGGTCGTGTTGGACCGCGCCGGCGTGACAGGCCCGGACGGGGCCAGCCACCACGGCATGTGGGACATGGCGATGGTCCAGATCGTTCCAGGGCTGCATCTCGCGGCTCCCAGGGATGCCAGCCGCCTGCGCGAAGAACTCCGCGAAGCGGTAGCGATCGACGACGCACCCAGCGTGGTGCGTTTCTCCAAGGGCAGTGTGGGAAGCGAGATCGAGGCGATCGAACGGCTTTCCGACGGCGTCGACGTGCTGGCGCGCCGCCCCGAAGGTTCCACGGAGAACGACGTCCTGATTGTCAGCGTCGGCGCGATGTCCGAACTTGCCCTCGACGTCGCGTCCCGGCTCGGATCCCAAGGCATCAGTTCCACCGTGGTGGATCCGCGGTGGGTCCTGCCCGTGCGCAAGTCCATCATTGCCCTCGCGGCGCGGCACCGTTTGGTGATCTGCATCGAAGACGGCGTCCGCGCGGGCGGCGTCGGATCCAGGATCCGGCAGGAGATGCGCGCCGCTGGCGTGGACACGGCCCTCAACGAAGTGGGGCTTCCGGTCGAGTTCCTCGACCATGGAACCAGGAGCCAGGTTCTCGAGCGGGTGGGGCTCACCGCCCAACAGATAACGCACGACGTCGTCGCGCAGGTTCTGGGGACAAAGGTGCCTTTCGCGCGGCCCCTGCCGGGACAAGAACATCCCACGACGGGCAGCCTCCCCACGCTGTAAGTGGCTGTTCCGGGCGGTATTCAACAATCAAGCACCTCTTCGGCGGTGCAGGTCCACACGGCACCTGCCCGGAGTGGTCTAGTAAGGACAAGCATGAGCGGCATCATCCGCACGTATAAGCGCGACGACGAAGCGGTCCTGCATTTCCGGGAGGCTTGGTATGACGACGAATTCAAGCAGTTCGTCATCAACCACGGGGTCGTAGGACACCAGAGCAGCACTGACGAAACGGACGTCGAGGACGAATCCGCCGTCGAAGGACTCATGACGGCTTTTGCCGCGCAATGCGAAGAAGACGGCTATGCGGAGATTCCCGAGACCGAGCAGTTCTGGGTGGTCGCGCAGATTGCGCTGAAGACGAAGGACGGCACCGACCGCGACCGCTACCTCGAACGCAAGGCCAAGGCCGCGTTGACGAGCGAACTGGCCTGGCGAGGCCTGGGTACCGTGGACCGTTCCGATATCAGCGACTCGAAGCTGAACATTTTCTGCCTGTGCCCGGACGTCAACAAAGCCGTCAACGCCATCAAGGTGTGCATCCGGGGAGAAGACCTGGACTTCACGAAGCTGAGCATCGCGGCAGCACCCCATGCCGAACCCACCGCATTCAAAGTAAAACACTCGCCGAAAACCGGTGCGGGCTTTACCCTCTAAGGACTACTTCACCGCTTCGAAGGGACAAACATGGCGCCCAAGAGCAACTGGCCCGGACACACTCCGCTGCCCAAGGGCTTGTCCGCTCCGGCGCGGAGGGCACTCGCCCACGAGGGTCTGGAAACCCTTGAACAACTCGCCGAGTTCGGTGAGGGGCGGGTGGCGGCCCTGCACGGCATGGGCCCCAAGGTCATGGCCCAGTTGCACGACGCGATGGAAGAGGCAGGAATCGCCTTCGGATCCTGAGCGGCGGACCGGCCCCTCGCGGGCGTTGTAGGGTGAAACCATGACTGAATATCGCCGTCTTGGAAATTCCGGATTAACCGTCTCAGTAGTCGGTTTGGGGTGCAACAATCTCGGCCGGGCCAATACCGCCACGGAATCGCAGGAGGGTACCAACGCGGTTGTGCATGCCGCCTTGGACGCAGGTGTGACCCTTTTCGATGTTGCAGACGTCTATGGCCGGGAGCCCGGCCTCAGCGAGACCATGCTGGGCGCCGCCCTGAAGGGTCGCCGGGACGACGCGATCGTGGCCACGAAATTCGGCATGGACATGCATGGCGCCAACGGCAACGATTTCGGTGCGCGGGGATCGCGCCGCTACATCGTCCAGGCCGCGGAGGCGTCGCTGCGCCGCCTCGGCACCGACTGGATTGATCTCTACCAGTACCACACCCCGGACCTCCTCACCCCGGTTGACGAGACCCTCGCAGCCCTCGACGACCTCGTGACAAGCGGCAAGGTCCGGTACATCGGCCACTCCAACCGTGCGGGCTGGCAGATCGCGGAAGCCGAGTACGTCGCCCGGATGCAGGGCGGTGCGCGGTTCATTTCGACGCAGAACCACTACAACCTGCTGGACCGCCGCGCGGAACTCGAAGTGCTGCCGGCCGCCCAGGCCTTCGGACTCGGCGTCCTGCCCTATTTCCCCTTGGCAAACGGCCTCCTGACGGGCAAGTACGCCCCGGGCAATGCCCCGGAAGGATCCCGCCTCAGCCACACGCGGACCAACATGGTCGAGGACGCCGACTGGGTCCAGCTGGGCAGGTTCAGCCAGTTCGCCAAGGAGCGTGACCTGAACGAACTGCAGCTGGCCTTCTCCTGGCTGGCCGCCCAACCCGCGGTCAGCAGCGTTATTGCAGGAGCCACCCGCCCGGCGCAAATCGCCGAAAACGCGAAGGCGGTGCGCTGGGTACCCACGGCCGAGGAACGCGCCGAACTGGATGACATCTTCCCGCGTACCCCCAAGGTTGCCCTCTTCTAAGGAGCGTTCCATGAGCGGGGAGCAGGCGACAGCTGGAGGCCAACGCGAGCCCGTGAGCTTGCTGGTGGACTGCGACACGGGAATCGACGACGCCCTCGCCCTGGCCTATCTGTGCAGCCAGCCGCAGGTGGAGCTCGTTGCCGTGAGCAGCACCCCGGGCAACGTCGCGGCGGAGCAAGTGGCACTCAACAACCTGTCCCTGCTCGAGCTGTGCGGCCGCCCCGACGTGCCCGTTGCCATTGGCGCCCGGGCGCCGCTGCGGATCCCGCTGACCACCACGCCGGAAACCCACGGGCCCCAAGGCGTCGGCTACGCCGAGTTGCCGGCACCGCGCGGAAAAGTAAACGACGTCGACGCCGTCGAACTCTGGGTCGAAGCGGCCCGGTCACGGCCGGGGGAGCTGACCGCCCTGCTGACGGCGCCCCTCACCAACTTCGCCCTCGTCCTGCGGGCCGAGCCGCGGCTGCCCGACCTGCTGCGCGGCGTCGTGATCATGGGTGGCAGCTACTACTACCAGGGCAACACGACGCCCACCGCCGAGTGGAACACCCACGTTGATCCGCACGCAGCCGCGGAGGTGTTCGAGGCCTACTCCGGGATTCCCGAGGAGCGGCTGCCGGTGGTGTGCGCCCTGGAGACCACGGAACGGATCGAACTGACGCCCGAACACGTAGCCGCCTTGGCTTCCGAGGCAGGCTGCACGGAGCCGGAACTTGTCCTTCCGGAGCAGCCGGAAGGGCGGCGCAGCACCGCGTCCAACGAACTCGTGCGGCACGTCAGCGATATGCTGCGCTTCTACTTCGAATTCCACCGCCACTACGGCCAAGGCTACGTGGCGCACATCCACGACTACTTCGCAGCATCAGCCGCCGCCGGAACCGCCAGGTACAGCACCCGCGCGGCGACAGTGCACGTCGAGACAGCAGCCCCCAGGCTCTTCGGAACCACTGTGGCGGACTTCCGCGGACTGTGGGGCGAGCCGCCCAACGCGCGCATCGTCTCGGAAAACCACCCGAGCGAAGCCTTCACCGAACTCGTGAGCTCATTGGGCGCCCTCGCCCGGAGGCTGTGAGAGACGGCCGGATGGGAGCGTCCCTGAAACGAGGTGGAGCATGACGGATCCGTTGGCGGCACCACCGCGCTGGCGTCACCACCTCAAACGCGCTTCCAGCGCAGGACGCGACGTGATTGTCGACGCCACGCGCTGGAAACGGGTAGAGCTCAACGTGGTCCACGTCGTGAACGCGGGACTCTCACTCGGGGTCCCGATCGTCCTGGGGCTCGTCCTTGGCGACATCGGGGCGGGAATGGTTGCTGCGCTCGGCGCGTTGCTCGTCTCCGGAAGCGGCCACGTGGGCGGCCTGAAATACAGATCCCTGGAGCTGCTCAATACCTCGCTGGCCGGTGCCTGCGGGGCGGCGGCCGGCATGCTCAGCACCGTGTTTCAGCCGTGGGGCGGCATCCTCATTGTCACGCTCGCTGCCATCGCTACCATCTTTGGCGGTCTTCGGCCGAGCGCAGCCAAGGCGAGCACCCAGGCCATCGTCTTCATGATCATCGGTGCCTCCCTCGCCTCAAGTGCGGTCCCGATCGAAACCCTGCTGTGGTTCTTCGCTGCCGGAGCGCTCGGGGGAAGCTTGTTGACGCTGCTGGTGTTCGGCGTCGAATACCACCTCCTGGGTAAAACCGCCGCGGAGGTGGCCCCAGCGCGGCGTTCCTGGCACAAGGACCTCGGGGCATGGCGACGCCGGATGGCAACCCTGTCCGGTTGGCAATACACGCTGCGTTTGGCGAGTTGCATGATCGCCGCCCAGGTGGTGGCCATTCTCGTGAGAGGCCCGCACTCCCAGTGGATCCTGCTGACGGTCGTGCTCGTGGTGCAACGCGACCACCGGGCCGGTCTTGCGCGCACTGTCCAGCGAGGCCTGGGTACGGCGCTGGGTGTCCTCGTGGGCGGACTGCTCCTCGGTGCCCTTCCGATCTGGGCAACCGTCGGCATCATCTGCGTCGTCGGGGCGGCCCGGCAATACCTCAAGGCCGCCAACTACACGGCCTATGCGTTGGTCATGACCCCGCTTGTCGCGGTGCTCAGCGGCCTGGGGCACCAGCTGTCCCCTTCACTCCTCGGCGAGCGTCTGGTCGACACGACCATTGGCTGCCTCATTTCGCTGGTCATCGGCTATGCCGCCTGGCGCGGTACGCGGCAGGCGGCATAGCCGACGTCACGAGGAGCCGGGAGCTACCCGGCTACGGGCTTCGAAGCGATCCCGGGTGCCAGGAAGCGTTTGCCGTTGACCCGCTCGGAGGCGCCCACCCGGTCCAAATACGGCGTGATCCCGCCCAGGAACATCGGCCAGCCAGCTCCGAGGATCACACAGAGGTCGATGTCTTCGGGACCGGCCACCACGCCTTCGGAGAGCATGAGTCCGATTTCCTCGGCCAGGGCGTCCTGGGTGCGACGCAAGACTTCCTCGGCCGTGGACGCGGTGCTGCCGAAGGACATGAGGGCCAACGTCTCCGCCGGGATCGCCGGCTTTCCGTCAGGACCCTGGACCCAGAGCGACTTCACGCCATTGTCAACCAGCTTCTGCAGGTTCTGGGACACCGCAAAACGTTCGCCGAAGGCAGCGTGCAGCGATTCCTGGACGTGCTGGGCGACCGGAAGGCCCACCATCGCGCTGAGGGTGAACGGACTCATTGGCAGGCCCATGGGTCGCAGCGCCGAATCGGCCACTTCCGCCGGCGTGCCTTCGTCGAATGCGGCAATGACTTCGCCCATGAGCCGCAGCAGGATCCGGTTGACGACGAAAGCGGCGGCGTCCTTGACCAGCACCGCTGTCTTCTTCAGGCCCTTGGCGAGCTCGAACGCGGTGGCCAGCACGGCGTCGTCGGTCTTCGGAGCACGCACGATCTCCAGGAGCGGCATGACCGCAACGGGGTTGAAGAAGTGGAAACCGACCAGGCGCTCCGGGTACTGCAGATCTTCGGCCATCGCGGTCACTGAGAGCGAGGAGGTGTTGGTCGCGAGGATGCATTCGGCGGAGACAATGGCCTCCACTTCCGCGAAGACCTGCTTCTTGACATTGAGTTCTTCGAAGACGGCTTCAATGACAAAGTCCGCATCGGCGAAAGACTCTTTGGAGACGGAGCCGCTGACCAGGGCCTTGGTCCTGTTGGCGGCGTCGGAGCTGATCCGCTTCTTGCCGAGCAGCTTGTCCACCTCCGCATGGACGTAGGCAACTCCCTTGTCCACGCGTTCCTGGTCGATGTCCGTCAGGACCACGGGTACTTTGAGCTGGCGTGCGAACAGCAACGCGAGCTGGCTCGCCATCAGGCCGGCACCGACGACGCCGATCTTCGTCACTGGACGCGCGAGCTTGCGGTCGGGTGCGCCGGCGGGACGCTTGGACCGTTTCTGCACGAGGTCGAGGAAGGCGTAGACGGTGGAACGGAACTCGTCCGTCTGCATCAAGTCGGCGAGCGTCTCGCATTCCAGGGCCGCGGATTCCGCCTTGCCCATGGTCCTGTTGGCTTCGAGGATGTCCAGCACCTTGGCTGGAGCCGGTGATGCGTTTGAGGTCTTGGCCTCCACGAAGGCCCGGCCCGCAGCCACGGCGCCGGCCCAGCGTTCGGCAACGGCGGGATCCTCCGGGTCCACGGAGTTGCTCCGCCCCGGGACGGCTTCACCCGCGATCACTTTCGCGGCCCAGGCGATGGACTGCTCCACGAAATCCGCGGGTTCGAAGATGGCGTCGGCAATGCCCAGCTGGAAAGCCTGGGGGCCGGTGAGGGTGCGGTTGTTGCTCAGCGGGTTCTCGATCATGACCTTGACGGCGTTTTCCGGGCCGATGAGCCGCGGCAGGATGTAAACGCCGCCCCAACCGGGGACAAGCCCGATGAACGCTTCGGGCAAAGCGAGGGCGCCCGCGCCCGTCGAGACCGTGCGGTAGGTGGACTGGAGGGCGATTTCGAGGCCGCCACCGAGCGCGAGGCCGTTGATGAAGGCGAAGCTGGGAACACCCAGATCGGCGAGCGTCGCGTAGACGTCGTGGCCCAGCTGGGCCATCCACAGGCCGTGTTCGCGCTCTTCGAGCTGCTTGACCGCCGAAAGGTCCGCTCCGGCCACCAGGAAGTACGGCTTGCCCGTGACGCCGACGCCGACGATCTCGCCGCGTGCAGCCCGGTCCTTGAGTCCTTCAAGGACCGTCCCGAGCTCGACGAGGGTGTTGGGTCCGAGGGTGGTGGGCTTGGTGTGGTCCAGGCCGTTGTCCAGGGTGATCAGGGCGAACGTTCCTGCGTTGCCGGGGAGTTCGATGTCCTCGACGTAGGAGTGGGTCACTGTCTCATCCGGGAACAGTCCGGCCAGTTTCTGGAATTCTGCGGCGCTCATGCTGCGGCTCCCTTGCTCTCGGTGTCGACGGCGCTCCGGGTCTCGCTGTGGTCGATGGTGTGGCTGTTGTAGCTCGGGTGGTGAGGGTTCTCCCAGATTACTGTGGCGCCCATTCCCAGGCCGATGCACATGGTGGTGATGCCGTACCGGACGGACGGGTCTTCCTCGAACTGGCGGGCAAGTTGGTTCATGAGCCGCACTCCGGAGGACGCGAGGGGATGCCCGACGGCGATCGCCCCGCCATAGCGGTTGACGCGCGGGTCGTCGTCGGCGATTCCGAAGTGGTCCAGGAAGCTCAGGACCTGAACGGCGAAGGCCTCGTTGATCTCGAAGAGGCCGATGTCTTCGATCCCGAGTCCGGCATTCTTGAGGGCCTTCTCGGTGGCCGGGACCGGTCCGATGCCCATGACTTCGGGTTCGACGCCGGCGAAGGCATAGGAGACCAGGCGCATCTTCACGGACAGGCCAAGCTCCTCAGCGGCCTCTGCGGAGGCCAGGACTGCCGCCGTCGCGCCGTCGTTCAAGCCGGCGGCGTTGCCTGCGGTGACCCGGCCGTGGGCCCTGAACGGGGTGCGCAGCTCCGAGAGGTCGTCCACCGTGGTGCCGGGGCGCGGCGGCTCGTCGACAGTGTTCACTGTCCACCCCTGTCCGGGCTTCATCGTGGCGACCGGGACCAAATCGGGCTGGATCCGGCCCTTGCCGTAAGCCGTGGCAAGCTTTGCCTGCGACGCCGCTGCGTACGTGTCCGTCCGCTCTTTGGTGATCGACGGGAAACGGTCGTGCAGGTTCTCGGCGGTGTTGCCCATGTTCAGGGCGGCCGGGTCCACGATCCGCTCGGACATGAACCTGGGGTTGGGATCCGCGCCGGCGCCCATCGGGTGGTTGCCCATGTGCTCCACACCGCCCGCAATCACGACGTCGTACGCGCCGAAACCGATGCCGCTCGCCGTCGTCGTGACCGCGGTCATTGCACCTGCGCACATGCGGTCGATGGCAAAGCCGGGCACGCTGCGGGGAAGGCCCGCCAGGAGGGCGGCGGTGCGGCCGATGGTCAAGCCCTGGTCGCCGGTCTGCGTCGTGGCGGCGATGGCCACTTCGTCGACGCGCTCGGCGGGCAGGCTCGGGTTGCGGCGCATCAGTTCGCGGATGCACTTGACCACGAGGTCGTCGGCACGGGTGCCCGCATAGATTCCCTTGTCGCCGGCCTTGCCGAACGGCGTCCGGACACCGTCCACGAAGACGACGTCGCGGACTGTACGCGGCGTGGCGCTGTTTCCGGTTTGGCTCATTGTGGCTCCTCGTTGAGACATGGATGCCGGACACCCCGCAGAGGGGAAGCCGGTCTCATTCACGGCCATGTTACTCGCCGGTAACTTAGCGCGCAAGGAGACCCCCGCTCACATATGGGGGCTTTCCGCCGGACGCCCGCTCACGTATGAAGGGTTTCCGACGGACCCTCGCTCACATCACTCATGAATGGACGTGGAAACAGGCTTGTATGTGAGCGGGGGGAGCGCCGGAAGGGTTTGTTTGTGAGCGGGCGACGCCGGGGGGTGCCGGAACCTTCCGCTAAGGGGCCGGGGTTCGTTCCTTGGAAGCCGGGTTCCGCGGCTCTTTGGGTTCCTTGGGCGGCAACGGTTGCGGATTCAATGACGCCTCGGTGAGGATCGGCGCCGTGATGGCGATTTGCCACTCGCGGGCGCCGAGGGCGCGCAGCTCTTCCGACACGGACTCCGCGGTGATGTCCGACGGCGGCCGCCACAGCACGCGCCTCATGTAATCCGGGGTGAGCAGGTTCTCCACGGGGAGCTTGAGCCCATCGGCCGCTTCCTGAAGCCGGGGCCGTGCAGTGCCCAGGCGCGCCGCGGCGTCGGGATCGCGGTCTGTCCAGACACGCGGCGGCGGGGGAGCGTTGGTTGGAAGGTGCAGCGGCGGAAGGTCCTCGGTGTTCCGTGCGCCGGCGATGCAGCGCAGCCAGCGTGGTGCTTCGCGCTGTGCGGCCCGCCCGTGGAAGCCTTTGGTGGCCAGGAGTTGCGGAACGGTTGCCGGCAGGGCCTTGGCCGCGGCGACCAGGGCGGAATCGGGAATGAGGCGGCTGGGTGCAACATCCCGTTTGCGCGCGAGCTGATCCCGTTCGTACCAAAGCTCACGCACGGCAGCCAATTGACGGCGGTCGCGGATCTGGTGCAACCCGGAAGTCTTGCGCCACGGGTCCACCCGCGGGACCGGAAGGCCTGCTCCAAGGATGCCCGCGAATTCCTGTTCGGCGAATTCGAGCTTGCCGTCTGTTTCCAGGAGTTCGATGAGTTCTTCACGCAGTTCGGCGAGCACCTCGACGTCGAGGGCCGCGTACCGCAGCCACGGTTCGGGGAGGGGCCGGGTGGACCAGTCGGCGGCCGAGTGCTCCTTCGCGAGGCCGAAGCCGAGGAGCTGCTCGATGACGGCTGCGAGGCCCACGCGGGGCAGTCCGGCGAGGCGCGCGGCGAGTTCCGTGTCGAAGAGCTTGTCGGGCCACATGCCAAGCTCGGCCAGGCACGGAAGATCCTGCGTGGCGGCGTGCAGGATCCACTCGACGCCGCGCAGCGCCTCGTTGATGATTTTCAAGTCATCGAAGGGTTCGGGGTCGATCAGCCAGGTTCCTGCGCCGTCGCGCCTGATCTGCACCAGGAAGGCGCGCTGCCCGTATCGGAAGCCGGAGGCCCGCTCGGCGTCGACCCCGGCGGGGCCGGATCCTGCGGCGATGGCGGCCGCGCACCGCTCCAGGCCGGCGAGGGTGTCGATGACAAGGGGCACGCCCTCGCGCGGGGCATCCAGATCGATGATCTCGGGTATCCGGCCTTCAAAGCCGTCTACCGTGATGTGTGGTGTGGGATCAGCAGCCGGAGCGCCGGCCGTGGTGGGTTCCAGGTTTTCAGGGGTCATGGTGCCTTCAGTTTACCGACTCTGTGCCTGGCCGGTCCGGCCGCAGCTTCCAGAGACTGTCACAGGCTTCATGTGAGCCTCCGGTTCGGCAGGGGCGTGACGCCGGGAGGCAGGGGAGGAAGCCCTGCGAACGTGCAGACCATGTCACACCAGGCCTCCAGATGGGCCTGGACATCGGAAGACGCAGGTGTCCATGAGGCACGGAGTTCGATGTCGATGGTTTCCGGTCTTTCGGCCAAAGTGCCGAAACTCTCGGACAGGATGCGCGTGGCCGTTCCTCCCGCGGCCCGGTACCGGGCTGAGTGGTTCTCCAGGGCGTCCACGAGCCACGTCCAGGCCACGGAACCGAGCATGGCATCGTTGCCCATGTCGGCTTCGAGCTGGGCCCGGATATAGGTGACGATCCTGAATTCCCCGTCCCACACAGCCGAGCCGTCGGGATCGTGGAGCAGGATGAACCTGCCTGTTGCGAGCTCATCGTCTTCGTCATCGGCCGCGCCGGGGGATCCCGCGTTGTTCTCACGGGAAAATGCCATGGCCGCGGGGCCATGGACAGGAGTCTGGCCGGGACGCGCCGACCGGCTGAAGACCTCGGCGCCCAAGGCCACGGCAAAGGGCGCCAGGCGGGACGGCGCCGGGATTTCCGCGAGGCGCAGCTCGCTCCGGCACTTTGCTTTTCGTAGCGTTCCCAACGCATGCAAGAAATCCGCGGGAACCTGTGCGAGTGCGTTCACCTTCGCAGATTATGTGTCAGGGGCGGCGAAACCTTGAAGCCACGCCGCCCCGTCCCATGCCCTATGCGGACGCCAGTTCGCGCTTGATCGCGGCAACGAAGGAATCGATGTCCTCTTCCGTGGTGTCGAAGGAGCACATCCAGCGCACCTCGCGGTTCGCTTCGTTCCAGTCGTAGAACTTGAAGGAGGATCGGAGGCGATCAGCGACGCCGGCGGGCAGGACCGCGAAGACGCCGTTGGACTCTGTGGCCTGGGTCGGCTCCACACCCTCGATGGAGTCGACGGCCGTACGCAGCCGCGAGGCCATGGCATTGGCGTGTTCGGCAGAGCGAAGCCACAGCCCGGACTCAAGAAGCGCGATGAACTGGACCGAAATGAAGCGCATCTTGGAGGCAAGCTGCATGTTCATCTTGCGCAGGAACTTCAGTCCGTGGGCGGCCTCCGGATTCAGGGCAACGACAACCTCGCCGAACAGCAGCCCGTTCTTGGTACCGCCGAAAGACAAAATGTCCACTCCGGCGTCGCGGGTGAAGGCCCGCAAGGGCACCCCAAGGTGTGCGGCGGCATTGGCGAGCCGGGCGCCGTCCATGTGCAGCTTCATGCCCTTGGCATGGATGTGGTCGGCGATCGCCCGGATCTCTTCCGGCGTGTAGCACGTGCCGAGCTCCGTGGTCTGCGTGATGGAGACCGCCAGCGGCTGCGCACGGTGCTCGTCGCCCCAGCCCCAGGCTTCGCGGTCGATCAACCCGGGGGTCAGCTTGCCATCCACAGTGGGGACCTGGAGCAGCTTGATGCCGCCGATCCGCTCCGGCGCGCCGTTCTCGTCCATATTGATGTGGGCGGTAGAGGCGCAGATGACGGCACCCCAGCGCGGCAACAGTGATTGCAGGGACAACACGTTCGCGCCGGTCCCGTTGAAGACGGGGAAGCATTCGATGCCCTCGCCGAAGTGTTGCTCCATGACTTCCTGGAGCCGTTCCGTGTATTGGTCCTCCCCGTAAGAGACCTGGTGGCCGCCATTGGCTGCGGCGAGGGCCGCCAGGATTTCGGGGTGGACTCCTGAGTAGTTGTCCGAGGCGAATCCGCGGATGGAGGGATCGTGGAGGCGCCCGCCGGCTTCCGTATCGAAGGCAGCCGGGAATTCTTCTGTAGTGCTCGTCACTTGTTCGTTCACGCTTTCAGTCTATTTGGCCAGGAGGAGGCGCTGTCCGTTCAGTTCCGCTGCCGGCTTGTCGAAGAGCCCGACGGCGGCCGCCGCCAAGTCGTCGACGTCCGTGTATCCGGGGAATTTCCGTTCCGGGTGTTCCCGCCGCATCGCCGCGTCCAGGAGCGACTTGACCACGAAGACGACGGCCGCACTGTGCTGTTCCGTAGGTTCGTCCTTGTTGCCTGATTGATCGCGGCGGAACCCGTCGGCCAGGGCCAGGGTCCAGGTCTCCGCCGCAGCCTTGGCCGCCGCGTAGGTGGCGGCTCCCGCGGTGGGTGCGGCGACCGCCGTCGAACTCACCATGGCGAAACGACCCGTGGGGGAGGACGCGAGATCCTTGTAGAAAACCCTGGAGACGTTCCTCAGGGTCGTGATGGCGCTTTGCTCAAGCGCGGCCCAGTCTTCGTCCGGCTGGTCTTCGATTCCCTTGGCGCCGCGCCACCCACCGACCAGGTGGACGACGCCGTCGACCCTTTCCGTGCTCTGGTGGATCTCCGCGGCGAGTTCGCGCACAGACTCCAGCCGGGAAAGATCGCACACGAGGGGAGTGACGTCGTTGCCCGCCTCGGCCGCGGCGGCCTTGATGCGGGCCTCGTTGGAGCCGATCGTGAAGACCCGGTGCCCGGCCTGGGCGAAGGCGCGGGCCACGGCGATGCCGGAGGAGTTGCTGCCGCCCGTGACGACGACAGTCAGCGGTTCGCCCGTCATGAGGCTGCGGTCTGCCCGGTGATACCGGTGGTTGATTCGATGATCGGACGCATTTTCTTCTCCAGTGCTTCGTAGAACATGGACAGGGGGAATTCGTCGTCGAGGACCTGGTCGGTGAGGCCGCGGGGCGGCCCGTCGAGCGGCAGTGCCTCTGGGCCCTTCGCCCAGACCGAAGCCGGGTGGGGAGTGACCGTACCGGAAATGAGCTTATACGCTGCGAGCCAGTGGGCGGCCTTGGGGCGGTCGATGGAGCGCCAGTACAGTTCTTCGATCCGGGCGCCGAGTTCGACGACGACGTCGGCCGCCTCGTCCCAGTCGATGCTGAGCTTGCTGTCGGTCCAGTGCAGGACGTGGTGCTGGTGCATCCAGGCGAAGAGGAGCTGGCCGCCCAGGCCGTCGTAATTGCGGACCCGGTTGCCGGTGATGGCGAACCGGAAGATGCGGTCGAAGATGACCGCGTACTGCACGAGCTTCGCGTGGCGCCGGGCGTCGGGGGAAGCGTCCTCGTCCTTTTCGATCCGGACGGATTCTCGGAAGGCTGTCAGGTCGCAGCGGAGCTCTTCGAGCGAGTAGAGGAAGAACGGCATCCGCTGCTTGATCATGAACGGATCGAAGGGAAGGTCGCCGCGCATGTGGGTGCGGTCGTGGATCAGGTCCCACATGACGAACGTCCGCTGCGTGAGTTCCTGGTCATCCAGGAGCTCGGCGGCATCCGCCGGCAGCTCAAGGGAGGTGGTTGCGGCGGCCGCTTTGAGGACACGGCGGAAGCGTGCGGCCTCGCGGTCGGCGAAGATGGCGCCCCACGTGAAGGCGGGCGTTTCGCGCACTGCGACGGTCTCGGGAAAGAGCACGGCCGAATTGGTGTCGTAGCCGGGAGTGAAGTCCAGGAAGCGGATGGGGACGAACAGCTTGTTGGAGTAGTCTCCGGCCTCCAACGCGCCGATGAACTCGGGCCAGATCACTTCGAGCAGGACGGCTTCCACGAGCCGGCTCGTGCTGCCGTTCTGGGTGTACATGGGGAATACCACGAGGTGCTGGAGCCCGTCTTCACGGTGTTCCTGCGGCTGGAACGCCAGGAGCGAGTCGAGGAAGTCCGGGACTCCGAAGCCGGCGTGGGCCCAGCGGCCGAAATCTTCCAGCAGGAGGTCAAGATAGGCAGCGTCGTGCGGGAACGCAGGAGCCAGGGCCGTGATGGCCTCCATGATGGTGGCTGTGTAGGCCCGGGCAGCCTCATGGTGGAGGGAATCCTGGATTGAACCGTCCTGGCTTTGGAATGTCTGCAGCGCGGTGGCTGCGGCCTTCAGGGAGATCCAGTCCCGGTTGTCCGACGTGATGCGCGGACGGGTGGTGGTAACGGTGGTGGTCATCGTCGACGGTGCCTTTCCTCAAGAATCATTGTTCTGAGGTGAGCGTAGCAAGCAGTCAGAGTAGCTAATTCAAAAGCGGCGCGAGCATAAGAAACTCTTGTGCAAGTGGTTCCGGCGGCCCCGGAAGATCCAGCCCGGGGAGGGCTGGCCGCGGGGGACCGCCGGTAGCTTGTCGTTTGTGTCCGGAGCCGGGGTCCGGATTTACTGCCCTGCCGGGGATTCGACGAGCTTGAGCGAAACGGAGTTGATGCAATACCGCTGGTCAGTCGGCGTGCCGTAGCCCTCGCCCTCGAAAACGTGTCCCAGGTGCGAATCGCACGTGGCGCAACGGACCTCCACCCGTTCCATTCCCAAAGTGCGGTCATGGATGTACCGGACAGTGCCTTCCGCGAGCGGGGCCCAGAAGGACGGCCAGCCGCAATGGGAATCGAATTTCTCATTGCTGGTGAATAGCTCTGCGCCGCACGCCCTGCATTGGTACACGCCCGCTGTATGGGTGTCCCAGTACTCACCGGTGTAAGGGCGTTCCGTTCCGGCCTGGCGGAGGACCCTGAACTCCTCAGGGGTAAGTTCCTCGCGCCACTCCGCGTCCGTTTTCTCCACGCATTGCCCGTCCTTCGGGACGTCCTGGTGGGGAACCCCGGCCAAGGGGTCCGCTGCTTGGAAATATTTCCTGTTGTCTGCAGTGCTCATGCTCTCTCCAACGTTCACGAGTCGCCGATAAATCCCGAGCCGGCATAGAGATGAAGCACGGGCAGCCCCAACTGGTCCTGGGCTTTGTTCGCCCAGTCCGTGTGGAAGGTATCGGCAATCGCGTGCGGGCGGGTGACCACGACGGCCTGTGCCGCGTTGAGTGCCTTGACCTTGGACACCAAGCCCGCCACGGCACCGCCGTCGACGATTTCACCCGTGACGCCGCCACCCAGCCCATCCAAGGCGACGAGGGAAGCCGACAAGGTCTCCGCAGCCTGTGCCCGCTCCGACTGGGGATCCGGTGCCTCCGCGATCAGGTCCCGGAATGCCTTGGCTACGTCAAGCAGTGAGAGGTTCTCGAGGAAGTCGACCAACAAGTGCCGTTCCGTGTTCGACGGCACCAACACCACCAGGGGCGAGTCTCCGCCGTCGATCAGCTTGGCAATATTGACGCGGTCGTCCGGGCCGAGAGGCTCTTCGGTAAGGATCACGATTGGTTCACTCATGGCTACAGCGTAGACCTGAGCTGCGCCGGGAGGCATGGTTTGGTGCGGCAATTCTGTTGTTCCTATGGCGTCGTGTCCCGGGACGAAACGCCACAGGGGGCGCTGTTCGGAACACTGCCCCGCAACCGGGAGAATGGTCATATGGCATCCATGACCCGAGCTGCTCCGACCGTTGAGAACGGCGCGAAAATGTCCGTGCGCGCCAAATGGGCCGTTGCCGGGATCGTTGCCGGAAGCGGCATCGCCGGCTTGCTCGGCGCAGGTTCTTCCGCGCTCGCAGCCTATTTCGCCCGGCGGGTCATCACCCCTTCAACGCGGGAAGCCGACCAGGAAGTGTTGGCGGTGGTGCGCGGCGACAAAGGGCTTCAGGTCATCCTCGCAGCGACCCCCGACACCACCGTCGACGGCGTCTTCAGCCTCTACTTCGCGGGCGGGACGGGGTTCGCGCGGATCGGACGGATCGTGTCCTATTCACCCGCTGAGCGGACGGTGCAGCGCGAAGTCGAGGAAGTCTACAGCGGGGATCTGGCGGCAGCCCGGCGCGCATGGTGGAGCGGTGCAGTCTATGACTCCCCGGCGGCGCTTGGCCTGGATTCGGAAGACATACAGATCGACGTCGAGGGTGGCCACGCCCCTGCGTGGCTGATTCCGTCGGGCGCGGGGGAGCCGGCGAAGGTGTGGGCGATCATGGTCCATGGCCGTGGTGCTACCCGGCTCGAAGGCTTGCGCGCCGTGCGCACCGCTCGCGAACTCGGGCTCGACAGCCTCCTGGTTTCGTACCGGAACGACGGACTGGCACCGTCGGCCCCCGACGGGCGTTACGGCCTGGGGTCCACGGAATGGCACGACGTCGACGCCGCCATTGACTACGCCCTCGCCCAAGGCGCCCACGAGGTGGTCCTGTTCGGTTGGTCGATGGGCGGGGCGATCTGCCTGCAGACGGCCGATCTTTCGCGCAACCGCCACGTGAT
Organism: Arthrobacter bambusae; assembly: GCF_022606295.1. Taxonomy (GTDB): domain Bacteria; phylum Actinomycetota; class Actinomycetes; order Actinomycetales; family Micrococcaceae; genus Arthrobacter; species Arthrobacter bambusae_A. Next base: position 69,536 of record NZ_JAHHZS010000009.1, on the reverse strand, counting down.
CAGGGCCATGGTCCTGGACGCGCCGGTCATCGACTGGGTCAACGTCCTGGCACACCACGCACAGATCAACAGGATTCCCTACGCCGTCGGCCGCTACGGACAGCTGATGTTGGGGCACCCTTTGGGCCGGCGCCTCACCGGCCTCGCCGCGCCCGTCGACTTGAAGGCGATGGACTGGGACACCCGTGCCGTCGAACTGCGGACTCCGACGCTCGTGATCCATAGCGTGGATGACGAATACGTTCCCTACGAGCCCTCGGCCAGCCTCGCCGAAAAGAATCCGGACATGGTCACCTTTGAGCCCTTCGACGGCGCCCGCCACACGAAAGAGTGGAACGTGGATCCGCAGAAGTGGGAACGGCTGGTGAGCTCGTGGTTGGCTCCACGGCTCACGCCCCGTGGCGGGCCGGCGTCGGATTGAGAGCCTTGGCGCCCGTGCTCCCTGCGCTTGCTAGGGGCTGCCGATCGGCGCAGTCCGGGCGCCGGTCAGCCGAATAAGGTCTGCGGGATCCAGCTCAATGTCCAGGCCACGGTGTCCACCCGAGACGAGGATCGTGCCGAAGGCCAGCGCCGATTCGTCGAGCACCGTGGGCGATGCCTGGCGTTGGCCCAGCGGGGAAATTCCACCCAGGACATAGCCGGTGCGTCGCTCGGCCATCTTGGGATCGGCCATGGTGGCCTTCTTGGATCCGAGAGCCGCGGCAATTGCCTTGAGATCCAGCGTGCCACTGACCGGAACGATGCCGACCGCCAGCTTGCCTTCAATGTCCACCATCAAGGTCTTGAAGACCCGCCCGGGATCGATGCCGAGGACCTCGGCTGCCTCGAGGCCATAGCTGGGCGCCGAAGGATCATGCGCATAGGGGTGCAGCGTGAAAGGAACGCCGGCCGCAGCCAGTACGGCTGTGGCCGGCGTTCCCTGTGCAGCCTGTTTCCTGGCCATTCCCGGAGTATCCCGGATCAGGACAGCAAGCGGTCTGCCGCGGCGACTTTGCGCTTGATCCGCCCCAGCATGGCCGTCATCCCGCGCATGCGCAGCGGTGTGATGGCCCGGGTGAGGCCCAGCAATTCGGGCATGTCGTCGGGAACAGCCAGGATCTCTGCGGCAGTCAGCCCGTCCAGGCCCTCGTGCAAAACCCCCGCGAAGCCGCGCGTGGTGGGCGCCTCGGGCGGTGCCTTGAAGTACAAACGGTACGCGACGCCGTCGGGGGTCTTTTCCTGCTCAATGGTCAGGAACAGGGGCGACTGGCACTCCACCACTTGCTCCAGGAGCTCGGGGTGGTCCAGCAGCCGTTCCGGCAAGGCCGGGAGCCCGCGCGAGAAATCAAGCAACAGCTGAAGGCGATCGGGCTCGGTCAGTGCCTGGAAGTCATCGACAATTTCCGCCAGTGCGGCGGGCAAGGTATTGGTACTCATCACTTCCAGCTTACGCAGGTCCGGGCCGGTCTGGCTCCCTGTTGCGTCAATATGGCCGCGCCAGGACGGCAAGGCACGGAGGTCCGGACTACTTTCCGGCGAGTGCGGGGACGGAGCCCCGCTCGGCGCCCTTGACGATCGGGACGCGCACTGCATTGCCCCACTCTGTCCAGGAACCGTCGTAGTTGCGGACCGTTTCGAAGCCAAGCAGGTACTTCAGCGCGAACCAGGTGTGGCTGGAACGCTCGCCGATGCGGCAGTAGGCCACGACGTCGTCGCCTTCCGTGAGGCCTGCTTCTCCGAGATAGAGGTCCTCAAGTTCGGTCCGGTTGCGGTAGGTGCCATCTTCGGCAGCGGCGCGTGCCCACGGGATCGAGGCTGCGGTGGGAATGTGGCCTCCACGCAGGGCGCCTTCTTCGGGGTAGGCCGGCATGTGGGTGCGCTGGCCGGTGTATTCCTCGGGGGAGCGGACGTCGATCAGCGGCTTGCCGAAGTGAGCCAGGACATCGTCCTTGAAGGCGCGGATCGGGGCGTCGTTGCGTTCGATCACAGGGTATTCGCCCGCGGCGGGCTGGGGGACGTCGGTGGTGACTTCGCGGCCTTCGGCGATCCACTTGTCGCGGCCGCCGTCCAGGAGCCGGACGTCTTCGTGGCCGAAGAGGGTGAATACCCAGAGGGCGTAAGCGGCCCACCAATTGGACTTGTCGCCGTAGATCACCACGGTGGTGTCACGCGAGATTCCCTTGGCGGCCGCCAAGGCTGCGAACGCTTCACCGTCGACGTAGTCCCGCGTGACTTCATCGTTCAGGTCGGTGTGCCAGTCGATCTTGACTGCCCCCGGGATGTGGCCGGTCTCGTACAGGAGGACGTCTTCGTCGGATTCGACAACAACCAGCTTGCCGTCGCCGAGCGCACCGCCTTCAAGGGCTGCGGCGAGCCACTCGGTGGACACCAGCCGTTCCGGATGGGCGTACGCGGCGAACTTCTCGTTCTGTTCAACGGGGTAGGACATTGGTATGGCCTTTCACTGACACTTTCACTGACACCGGGCGGCGCCGGGCGATAGGACGTGCCCGGGCATTAATCCCACAGTATCGAGGGCCAGGGACTAAAGCTCCTCCCCGTTCATATGGTGAAATATGGCCTTCATCACGTGTCCGCCCGGGGCGTGTCATTGCCGGTATTCTTGCTGGGGACTTACGACACGAAGAACGGACCGCATTGGTACAGATCGAACAGCTCGTCGCGCGCACGCCGGCGGCCTCAGCGGATGAGATTCTCAAGGGTTTCTACCCTTCGCCACGGTTCGGAGCGGTGTCCTTCAAGAGCTACCGGCCGGATCCGAACCAGCCCAGCCAAGCCGCGGCGGTCAAGGCCCTGGAAGCTTTCGGGGCGACGGTGGGAGCCGGCGACGGAGACGGTCTTTTCAAGCGCCTTTTCAGCAAGAAGGTCAACACCAGGGCCGGGATCTACCTCGACGGCGGATTCGGCGTCGGAAAGACCCACCTGCTGGCTTCCCTGTGGCACTCCGCTCCCGGGCCGAAAGCCTTCGGGACCTTCGTGGAGTACACCAACCTGGTAGGCGCCCTGTCCTTCCGGAAGACCGTGGAGGCTTTGAGCAGCTACAAGCTTGTCTGCATTGACGAATTCGAGCTCGACGATCCGGGCGACACGGTGCTGATGTCGCGCCTCATGCGTGAATTGTCCGACGCCGGTGTGAAGCTCGCTGCCACCTCCAACACTTTGCCTGGTTCACTAGGGGACGGCCGCTTTGCCGCCGTCGACTTCCAGCGGGAGATCCAGGTCCTTGCGGACCAGTTCGATGTTGTCAGGATCGACGGGGAAGACTTCAGGCACCGCGGCTTGCCCGCAGCCCCGGCACCCTTGAAGACCGAAGACCTAAAGCGGCAGATGCACGCCGAGTTCGATGGCCAGACAGTGGCCGTGGACGATTTCCGTGGCCTGATCGACCACCTCGCGGGTGTCCACCCCAGCCGTTACCGGAAGCTGATCGCAGGAATCGATGCGGTCGTCTGGCGCGATGTTGCAACCATTACGGAGCAGGCCGTTGCCCTGCGCTTTGTGGTGCTGGCCGACCGCCTGTACGACAAGGACGTCCCGATCCTTGCCAGCGGCGTCCCCTTCGACAAGCTCTTCACCGAGGAAATGATGACCGGCGGGTACATGAAGAAGTACTTCCGCGCCGTGTCCCGCCTGACCGCCCTGGCGCGTGAGGGCCAAAACCACGAGCCTTCGTAGGGACCCTGCTGCCCCACTCTAGTTTTGGGGTTCCCTGTCTTTCAGGACCCAACGAACCAGGATTCCGGCGGCGAGTGCCCAGAACGCGGCGCCGATTCCTGCGAAACTGAGGCCCGAGGCTGCGATCAGGAACGTCACGGAGGCTCCGATGCGTTCTTCGGCGACAGCCAGCGCAGAAGCGATGGCGGAGGCCAAGGTGCCCAGCAGGGCCAATCCTGCGACGGCCTCCAGGAGCCCTGGTGGTGCCGCCGCCACGACGGTCACCAGTGCGGCGGAGAACGCTGCCAGCACGAGGTAGGCAAGGCCGGACGTGAAGGCCGCGATCCAGCGCCGGCCCCGGTCCTCACCCGCTTCTTCCCCGGCTGCCAACGCGGCGCTCAGTGCGGCAAGGTTGATCGCATGTCCACCGAAGGGAGCCCCGAGCGCAGTCCCTGCCCCGGTCACCAACATTGTCTGGCGCCACGGGACGGTGTAGCCGAAGGACTTCAGCACAGCCACCCCGGGAATGTTCTGGGATGCCATGGTGACAATGAACAAGGGCAGCGCGACGCCGGCCACCGAGCTCAGCGTGAAAGCGGGGGTGGTCCACTGCAACCCGGGCAACAACCGGCTCGTGGGAATGCCCGCACCGTTGGCCACGATATAGAGTCCAATGACGGCCAACGCCACCAACAATGCGGCAGGGACCGACCAGCGGGGCGCCAGCTTCATCATGACGAGCCAGCAGAGGATCACGGGAGCCACCAGCAGGGGAGCGGTGCCCAAGGCCTTGAACGGGGCAAGGCAGAGGGACAGGAGCACTCCGGCCAGCATCGCCTGGGCGAGGGCCGTGGGAATCTTCGCCATCAGCTTGCCGAGAGCCGGAATGAGCCCCGTCAGGGCGATCAGCACCCCGGCGACAAGGAAGGCGCCGACGGCGGCCGGCCACCCGCCGTCGGGCACTCCGGCTCCTGCCAGCAAAGCGGCGCCGGGCGTCGACCACGCGAGCGTAACCGGCAGGCGCGAGCGCCAGGACAGCCAGAGCACTCCGACCCCGAAGGTGAGAGTGAGGGCAAGCAGCCCGCTGGCGGCCTGTTCCTGAGTGGCCCCCATCGCCCTGAGGCCTGCGAGCACCACTGCGAAGGATGAAGTGAAGCCGACCAGCGCGGTCACGATTCCGGCCACAAGCGGACGGGAGAGCTGCCGCGAAGCGGGCGCTGGACGTGTCTGTCCGGTGTGGAGAGGTGACGCTGGCATAGTCCCTCACGTTACCGGAGCCGCTGCCCGTCTGCCGAGGACGCGGCGGTTAAACGCCAAGGGCACCGGCGGCGCCTCGCGGCGGGACCGGTGCCCCGTTGACGTAACTGTATTCGGGAGCTCTGGCCGGTTGAACCGGCTACGGAGCCTCATTGGCGGAGGGAGCTGCCCGGGCCGAAGCCCTTACAGCAAACCGTCGAGGTTGCCCACGAACCTGGAAGCGGCTCTCTGAACCGCATCTAGTCGTCGATAAAATCGGCGGCCTATTCGATGCCATCCTTGATGGCTTCTTCATTGCCACCAACGAGGTCCTGAACTTTGCCCTTCAGATCGTCAAATAATCCCACGGGCACCTCCTTTCCATCCCGGAGCCAGTTCGCTCCTCCGTTTTCGATCCTAACCCGAGACCTTGGAGGTGCCAAGGGAAAATTTGACTGGGATGTCAAATGCCTCTTGGAGGGGGTCACAGCTGGGCCTCGTGGGCAGAAAGCTCCTGATGGCGGGGACTGTCCGGGTTCATCAGGGAATGCTTGCGGCCGTAGCTGAAATAGATCACGAGTCCGATGGCCAGCCACACGACAAAGCGCAACCAGGTTTCCCAATGCAACTGAGTCATGAGGAAGGCTGACGCAAGCATGCCGAATGCCGGAACCACGGGCATGAACGGCAGCCGGAAGGTACGCGGCGCGTCGGGCTTCTTGTACCGAAAGATGATGACCGAGAGGCAAACGACGACGAACGCGGCCAGGATACCGATGTTGGTCAGGTCCGCAACTGCCTTGATGGGGAACACTCCCGCCAAGAATGCCGACGCAAGGCCTGCAATCCACGTGACACGCTGCGGGGTGCCATGGCGGTCCGTCTTCGCAAACCAGCCCGGGAGCAGGCCGTCACGGCTCATGGAGAACCAAACACGGGTAACGCCGAGGAGGAAGGTCAACATGACGGTGAGGATGGACAGGACGGCGAACACCGAGATGATGGTCGCGATGACAGGCAGGCCAACACCGCTGAAGGCGGAGGCGAAACCGGCCGTCGGGTTGATGTCCTTGTAATTCTGCATGCCGGTGAGCACCAGCGTCGCCGCAACGTAAAGGAGCATTGCGATGACAAGCGAGAGCACGATCGCCTTGGGCATGTGCTTCTTGCCGTCCTTGGCTTCCTCGGCCGCGGTGCTCATGGCGTCGTAGCCGAACACGGCGAAGAACACGGTGGCCGAACCGGCCACCACCGGGCCGAAACCGCTGGGCATGAACGGGTTGTAGTTGTTGGTGTTGATGTAGAAGATGCCGAGGCCGATGATGAACAGGATCAGGACCACCTTGATGGCCACCGCCACCAGCTCGAAGCGGCCGAAGGCCTTGGTTCCACGGGACAGGATCCAGGTGACCAGCAAACAGACCAGGATGGCAGGTAGGTTGATGATGCCGCCGTGCCCCTCGTCCGCCGTCGAGGTCATCCACGCCGGCATGTGGACGCCGATCCCGGAAAGGAACGCGTCGAAGTATCCGGAAATGCCGATCGCGACGACGGCGACGATTGCGATGTACTCCAGCAGGAGGTCCCAGCCGATGAACCATCCGATGACCTCGCCGAGGGCAACGTAGCCGTAGGTGTAGGCGGATCCCGCGCGGGGAATCATCCCGGCGAATTCGGCGTAGGAAAGTGCTGCGGCCGCTGAGGCAAGCCCCGCGACGAGGAACGAAATCAGCACAGCGGGGCCGACGCCCGGCGTGTCCGCGCTTCCGTGCGCCACGAGACCAGCCAGGGAGAAGATCCCGACGCCGATGATGCCGCCGACGCCGATTGCAGTCAGTTGCCAGAGGCCCAGGCTTTTGAAGAGTCCGCTGTGCTTACTTTCCTCCTCGATGTCATCAATGGGTTTCTTCCTCATGATCGAACGGACGAGTGTTTGTTGATTCACTGTGTGCTCCTGCCTTGCGGCGTTGGCGAATGACTGCCCGAAGAAAAGTATGCGATCCGAATCACATTGGATAAAGTGATTTTTGCTGAGTAGTATCGATCAGTTTTGCCGATCCTTCCGACATGCGGACCCCGTAGGCGAGCGTCCAGGGCACAAAAAAAGCAGCTCCGGCGGAGCTGCTTGGATAGATGTCCCTGCTTTAGGCCAGCGGAACCGGGCCGGGATAGGGGAGTGGAGCGGACGACGAGATTCGAACTCGCGACATCCACCTTGGCAAGGTGGTGCTCTACCAGCTGAGCTACGTCCGCACATGATGCGTTCCGGCGGGCCGGACCTTCATCAACAAGCAAGTTGCCTTGCCTTGGTGGGCGATACTGGGATCGAACCAGTGACCTCTTCCGTGTCAGGGAAGCGCGCTACCGCTGCGCCAATCGCCCGGATCGGCATAAGCCGGCCGGCCCGTTTCCGGGACCTTAAAATACGAGAGCGGACGACGAGATTCGAACTCGCGACATCCACCTTGGCAAGGTGGTGCTCTACCAGCTGAGCTACGTCCGCACATGATGCGTTCCGGCGGGCCGGACCTTCATCAACAAGCAAGTTGCCTTGCCTTGGTGGGCGATACTGGGATCGAACCAGTGACCTCTTCCGTGTCAGGGAAGCGCGCTACCGCTGCGCCAATCGCCCAAATGCAATCCGGCCTGGACCGGAAACCAAGGTTTTCACCGAGGTGGGTACGGGATTCGAACCCGTGTATACGGCTTTGCAGGCCGCTGCCTCGCCTCTCGGCCAACCCACCGTGTAAGCACGATTCCTGAGGTTCCAAGAACTCAATGCCGTGACAGTGTCCTGCGAGCGGACGACGAGATTCGAACTCGCGACATCCACCTTGGCAAGGTGGTGCTCTACCAGCTGAGCTACGTCCGCATGTCTTCTTGGACGGCCTGTCCGCAGCGGGCATTCCGTCGCTTTCCGACGAGTAAAAACTCTATAGGAGGTTCCGGGAAACTCCAAATCGATCTGCCCGAATCGTACGCAATGAGCGATAGTTCCTTGGATTGGCGCGGATTTTGCGAGTTACACCAATGTGATTCACACGCATTTTCGCGGTGGTTGCCCCGATTTTTGAATTCCGGCCGGGGTCGGTTAGTCTTCTTGTGCACGGGCGATTGGCGCAGTGGTAGCGCGCTTCGTTCACACCGAAGAGGTCACTGGTTCGAACCCAGTATCGCCCACCAGGAAAGGGAGCTCCTCCGGCCGCGGAAACGCAGGTCGGAGGAGCTCCCTTTTGTTGTCCGGATGCCACAGGCTAGCGCTTCCCTCCAGCTCCTCCCGGCATCCCGGCCTTGATCAGGTCCATGACCGACGAGTCCGCCAAGGTCGTGACATCCCCGATCGGCCGGTCCTGTGCGACGTCCTTGAGCAGCCGCCTCATGATCTTCCCGGACCGGGTCTTGGGCAGTTCAGCCACCACCATGATCTGGCGGGGCCGGGCGATTTTGCCGATTTCCCTGGCAACATGCTCACGCAGCTCCTGCACCACTTCCGGGCCGCCGTCGCCCGCCTCGCTGCGGAGGATGACGAAGGCGACGATCGCTTGCCCCGTGGTTTCGTCGGTGGCGCCGACGACGGCGGCTTCCGCGACTTTCGCATGCGAAACCAGTGCCGATTCGATTTCCGTCGTCGAGAGCCGGTGCCCAGCCACGTTCATCACATCGTCGACCCGGCCCAGAAGCCAGATATCTCCGTCCTCGTCCTTCTTCGAGCCGTCTCCTGTGAAGTAGAGACCCGGGAACCGTGACCAGTAGGTCTCCACGTACCGCTCGTCGTCGCCCCAGATGGTGCGCAGCATGGAGGGCCACGGCGCCTTCAACACCAGATAGCCGCCGGAACCGTTGGCAACCGGCGCCCCCGCGTCATCCACGACGTCGGCCACGATCCCGGGCAGCGCTTTCATGGCGGCACCCGGTTTGCCCGCCGTAACTCCAGGGAGCGGACTGATCATGATGGACCCGGTCTCGGTCTGCCACCAGGTGTCCACAACGGGAGTGCGGTTGTGCCCGATGTTTTCCCGGTACCAGATGTACGCTGCCGGGTTGATCGGCTCGCCCACCGTCCCGATCACACGCAGGCTCCCGAGGCTGTACTTTGCCGGTATCTGGGCGCCCCACTTCATGAACGTGCGGATCGCGGTGGGGGCGCAATAGAGAATCGAAACTTTGTACTTGTCGATGATTTCCCACCAGCGGCCTTGGTGCGGGGTATCGGGAGTCCCTTCGTACAGCACCGAGGTGGCGCCATTGGCCAGGGGACCGTACACGATGTAGCTGTGCCCGGTGACCCATCCGATGTCCGCTGCTGTCCAGAAAATGTCGGAGGCAGCTTTCAGGTCGAACACAGCCCAATGCGTGTAGGCGCATGTCGTGAGGTAGCCGCCGGTGGTGTGCAGAATGCCCTTGGGCTTGCCGGTTGTCCCCGAGGTGTACATCACGTACAACGGATGCTCGGCATCGAAAGCTTCGGCCTGGTGGTCAGTGGACGCCAACTCAACCGACTCATGCCACCAGATATCCCTCCCCTGGATCCAGTCGATCTCCTGGCCTGTGCGTCGGACCACGAGGACGTTGCGGACGTCCGGGCAGTCCAGCAGGGCCTCGTCGACGGCGGGCTTCAGCCCGGTTGCCTTGCCGCGGCGGTAGGCGCCGTCGGAGGTGATGACGATCCGGGCGTCGCAGTCGTGGATCCGCGTCCGCAGGGCGTCCGCGGAGAACCCGCCGAAGACGACGGTGTGCGGAGCCCCGATCCGGGCGCAAGCCAGCATCGCCACGATGGTCTCCGGGATCATCGGCATGTAGATGGCCACCCGGTCTCCTGCCGTGACGCCCAAATCAGTCAACGTATTCGCTGCCTGGCAGACCATGTCCGTGAGCTGGGCATAGGTGATGGTGCGGGTATCTCCGCCTTCCCCTTCGAAGTAGTAGGCGATTTTGTCTCCGCGGCCGGCGACGACATGCCGGTCCAGGCAGTTGTAGGCTGCGTTCAGCTTGCCCCCGACGAACCATTTGGCGAATGGCGGCTTGGACCAGTCCAGGACCTCTGACCATTTTTGCGACCAGTCCAGCCGCTCCGCCTGCCTCGCCCAGAAAGCCAGCCTGTCGGCGTCGGCCTCTTCATAGTCCGACGCCGTGGCGTTGGCTTTGGCGGTAAAGCCGGCTTCCGGGGGGAATCGCCGTTGTTCGTGCAGCAGGTTTGCGAGGGTTTCATCCGGTTCTGTCGGGTAGTCGGCCATCACCGGTCACCGTGGTCCCACGGGAAGCAGGACTCGTTTGAACGTAAAGTTCGCGACCACCGCGAGGGAGCAGTACCAGGCGATGAGCGCAGTCACAATGCCCAGCCAGCCGCCGAGCATCGTCATGGTGGCGGACGCGGCGAAGGCGCCGATGAACAGGGCGATGAAGGTCAGCGTCAGGGCAACGAAAACCGCGAAGACGCCCATGCTGACACGCCACGCGGCAATGGTCATGTAGGCGGTGAAGATGGCCCACGCCAGCAGGTAGAGACCGACGCCCTTGCCGGCGTCCGCCGGTGGAAGGCCGGCCGCGCTGAACTGGGCCAGGAACCAGAAGGACAGCCAGAACGCCCCGTACGAGCAGAAGGCCGTCGCGCCGAAGACGTTGCGGTTGGCAAATTCCCAGATCCCGGCGCCGAACTGCGCGAGGCCGCCGTAGAAGAGAGCCAACCCAAGGACCACGGGTTCGTCGCCCTTGGCGATCAGGCCGGCATTGACGACGCTCAAGACAAAAGTGGTCAACGCGAATGCGCCCAAACCCAAGGCTGCAGGATCGGCAAACGGGGGACTGGCGCTCGCCTGCGGGGATGCCGCAACACTCTGGGCTGAGAGGGGGTTTCCAGCCCGGTGACCACTATCGGCCGGGGTGGTTCCCGCGGCAGAACTTGATTCGATACTCATGGCACGACTCCTTGGTCAGCACCAGCACCATCACTGGTGTCGCATATCAGGTTACACCTGAGTATGCAAGTCACAATCGAAACCCCGTGTGGTTCAAATCACAGTATCTTGTGATGTAAGTCACACTTGGGAGCTTCGCTGTTATCCGCGGGGCGCTGCCCTGACCACCCTGTTCCTTCCGAGTGACTTGGCTTCGTAGAGGGCCGCGTCTGCAGCGGCAATCATCGCGGTGAGGTCGACGGCGTCGAACCCGGTGGAGGTGACTCCGTAACTCACGGTAGGAATGTGGATGTCCTCGAAGTCTTTGCGTGCCGCCAAGGCACGATTGATGTCGGCCGCGATGCTTTCGGCCCGTTCCTGGCTGGCTCCCGGCAAAAGCAGGATGAACTCTTCGCCCCCGTATCGTCCGACCAGGTCGGTGGATCGTACCGACTCGTTGCACGCAGCCGCGAATGCCTGCAGTGCGGCGTCGCCGGCGGCATGGCCGTACTCATCGTTGATCGCCTTGAAGTGGTCCAGGTCGGCCAGGATCAAGGAAGCGACCGAGCTTGAAGCGTGGAGGCGCTCGAGTTCCTGGGTGGCCAGGTCCATGAAAGTGCCACGGTTGAGAAGTCCGGTCAGGTTGTCGCGGGCAGCGCGCTCACTGAGCCGGTTGATCAGCTGATCGTTGCTGAGGGCGGTCATGCTGAAGGACACGGCAACCAGGAGTACCAGCGTGACGAGGCTGGCAATCGACGGGCCAAAATACATCCGGAAGGTCGGGCCGGTGGGACCTTCGACGAGGTAAACGGCAAGGCGGCAAAAATAGTAGGCGGCAAGGAAACCGGCGGCCAGGGCCATCGACTTGTGCACATGGGAGTAGCTGGAATCCAGGCGCCACAGATCGCGGGACGCCAAAGCGATGCCCAGCGTCATGAACCCCAGATATACCAAGCCTCCGGACCAGGTGTTGTAACCGGGGCTCTCCAACACGGAGGCAAGGGCCGTGACTCCACACGCAGTAGCAAACTGCCATTTGGGGGGCGGCAGCATCCTCAAGGACCGGGCGCCGGTCCACACGCTCAGCGCGCCGGCCACCAACAGGACGTTCCCCGAGGGATTCGCCCAGACTTGATGTGGCGTCCCGTTGAGGAGGAAGGCCAGGTTTCCAGCCAGGAAGCACAGGAGTGCGATGCACCACCACCCGTTGTAGGACGATCGCGTGCGCCTGAAGGATGCATAGAACAAAAGGAGCAGCGTCAGGGCGACAACGCCAAGGGCGACTCGCAGGGTTGTTATATCGAGGACCAAGATTTGCTCCCGTAGCCGAGGACGTGACCAATTATGGCACCGTGAGTCACAGAACCAAGTGCACCATGCGTACGGTCTTGTTAACTAGCGCGCTAAATAGCGCGCCCGGGACGTCCCGTGCTCGGCCACAAAGGCTCCGCGTCTTCTTGTCAGCGGTGTGTGAAAGAGTTTTCCCATGACAGATCCACTGCTTGCCCATGCCACCGAATACGGCCGGATGTATGCCCGGTCCACGTCCGAGGCCTTCTCGGTTCCTTCCATCACCACGGTGATCGGCCAGCAGGCCCATTCCCTGGACGGCTGGTTCGGCTACATGGGTGCCAGCAGCTTGGCGAAAGACCCCGAACTCCCGCAGCACCTTTCCAGTCCTGCCAAGTTGAGGCAGGCGGTCAACAAAGCCGCCAAGGCAGCGGAGGTGTACCGGGACGACGCTGCGCGCCGCGGAGACCGCGTGCACAACTACTGCGAGCAAGTGGCGCTCCGCGCCCTCGGACGCCCGCACCGCGTGAAGGAAACACTCGATGAGCTCGTTTCACAAGGAGAGGAAGCGTTCGCGGCCCGCTTCGATGAATGGTGGGAGTTGTACCGGGTGGAACCCATCGCGCCCGAGATCACCGTGTGGAACGCCAGCGTGGGCTACGCCGGAACCCTGGACCTCGTGGCCAAAATCAATGGCAGGGTCTGCCTGATCGACTACAAGACCAAAGGCACCACCCGCGATGGAACGGTGAAACCCCTCGATGACAAGGTGGTGATGCAGCTTGTCGCGGGAATGAAAGCCGAGGAGAGCCTTGTGGATCCAGTGGCAGGGGAGTGGGAGCCGTGGAAATACGGTGAAAACCCGGTTCTCCTCGCGGTGGCTATCGGCGAGACCGAAGTGCGTCCCCAGCGGGCCAACCCGGACGTCCTCAAACACCATTGGTGGAAGTTCTGCGCCTTGAAGAGAGTGTGGGAGATGTCTGCCGACGTGGCCGCAGCCGGAACGGCGCTGCTCCCTGTGGCTCCGCCGTCTTACCCTGCCGCCACGGCATCCGCAGGCTCAACTAAACTGGCCTAGGCCCCTTTTGCCGGGACCGAAGCTTCGCCGATCGTGAGGAAAGACAGCACATGGCCATTTTGAGTATCCGTATCATCGGCGATCCCGTGCTCCGCACAGTTGCTGATCCAGTCACGGAATTCGGGCCTGAGCTCGCCAAACTTGTGTCGGACATGACCGAGACGATGGAAGACGTGGACGGTGCAGGGCTCGCCGCGCCGCAGGTCGGCGTGAGCCAGCGCGTCTTCACCTACCGGATCGGCGGCGTGGAAGGCCACATCATCAACCCCGTGCTCGAGAGCAGCGATGATTTCCAGCCCGACGAAGTGGAAGGCTGCCTCTCCATTCCCGGACTCGCGTTCCCGGTCCGCCGCCGCAGGACCACCCGTGCCACCGGCGTGGACCTGCACGGCAATCCCGTGTCCGTGGAGGCGGAGGGCATGCTTGCCCGCTGCTTCCAGCACGAGACCGACCACCTTGACGGGATCCTGTTCACTGACCGTCTCGAGGGTGAGGACCGGAAAACCGCCCTCCGGGCCATCCGCGCCGCGGACTACCACTCCGTGACCGAACGGACCACCGCCAAGAGGGCCAACACGGTGGGCTCCAGCTTCGGCAGCTTCGGCGCCGCCGAATGAGGGTGCTCTTCGCCGGCACTCCGGCCGTCGCCGTACCGTCCCTTGACGCGCTGATCGAGGCGGGTTTCGAGGTCGTGGCGGTGCTGACCAGGCCGGATGCCCCGACCGGCCGCAAACGGATCCTGACGCCGTCGCCCGTGGCAGCACGTGCCGCTGAGCTCGGCATCGACATCATCCACGCCTCCAAGGTGGACGCCGGGACAACGGAGCGGATCGCTTCATATGAGCCGGACGTCGCCGCAATCGTGGCCTATGGAGGCCTTGTCCCCAAAGCCGCACTCGGTGTGCCGCGCCACGGCTGGATCAATCTCCACTTCTCCCTGCTCCCCGCCTGGCGGGGCGCCGCACCGGTCCAACGCTCAGTCATCGCCGGCGATGACATCACCGGGGCGGCCACCTTCCACCTGGAAGAAGGACTCGACACCGGGCCGGTTTTCGGGACGTTGACGGAAACCGTCCGCCCCGAAGACACGGCGGGCGACTTGCTGGAACGGCTCTCCCGCAGCGGCGCGGTCCTGCTCACCCAGACTCTGTCCACCGTCGAGTCCGGCAGTGCGGCTCCCGTGCCCCAGCAAGGCGACGTTTCGCTCGCGCCCAAACTGACGCTCGACGACGGCCGGCTCGACTGGACGCAACCGGCCCTCGCCATCAACCGCAGGGCCCGGGGGGTCACCCCCGAACCGGGAGCGTGGACCATGCTCGACGGGCAGCGGGTCAAGCTGGAACCCGTGGGATTGCGCCCGGACATCCGGGACCTTGCACCCGGCAAGATCCGGATTGACGGCAAGAACGTCCTGGTCGGGACCGGATCCCATGCGGTGCAGCTCGGGCAGATCCAGCCTGCGGGCAAAAAGATGATGCCGTCGGCCGATTGGGCCCGTGGTTTGGCAACACCAGAAAGCGTGGAATTCGAATGAATGAGTCCGGCCGGCGCGGCTCCGACAACAGTGGGAACAGGGACGGCGGTAGCCACGGCAACCGCGGTCCCCGCGGCGAAAGCAACCGCAACGCCCAGGGCCGCGAACGCAACAGGGGCCCGCAACGCGGTTTCACCACCAACGCACCGTCCCAGCGGACCCGGCGCGCGGATCCGGCGCGACTGGTGGCCTTCGAAGTCTTGCGCGCGGTCGCTTCGGAAGACGCGTATGCGAACCTCGTGCTGCCCTCACGGATCCGCCACCACCACCTCGACAAGCGCGACGCCGGATTCGCCACCGAACTGAGCTACGGAGCGCTGCGCGGCCAAGGAATGTACGACGCCGTCCTGGCCGAGTGCGTCGACCGGCCGCTCGACCAACTCGATCCGGCAGTCCTGGATGCATTGCGGCTGGGTGCCCACCAATTGCTCGCCATGCGCGTTCCTGCCCACGCAGCCCTCGACCAGACTGTCGGGCTGGCCCGCGCGGTCATCGGGGCCGGCCCGTCGTCACTTATCAACGCCGTGCTCCGAAAAGTCACCGCCCGGACGCTCCCGGAGTGGCTCGACCACCTGCTGGAGAACGAGACCGACGAAACCAGGATCGCCTCCGTACGCCATGCGCACCCGGAATGGATCGTCAGGGCGCTGCGCCAGTCGCTCGTCATGCATGGCCGTCCCGCGAGTGAAATCACCGAACTGCTCGAAGCCGACAACGCCGCCCCTGTGGTGAACCTCGTGGCGCTTCCCGGCATCGGCAACCTCGATGAAGCCCTGGAGAACGGGGCCACTCCCGGTGAACTCGTGATCGACTCGGCGCTGTCCAGCGGCGGCGACCTGGGGCGCATGTCCTCCATCCGCGAGGGCACCACGCGCGTCCAGGACGTCGGATCGCAGCTGGTAGCCCGCGCCGTCGCGGGTGTGGACCTCGGACAGGCCACCCAAGACGGCGAGAAATGGCTGGACCTGTGTGCCGGTCCAGGCGGCAAGGCCGCGCTGCTGGCAGCCCTCGCCCACCAGGAAGGTGCGACCCTCCTGGCCAACGAACCCGCGGAACACCGGGCCAAGCTGGTCAGCCAAGCCCTCTCTGCGGTTCCCGCGGGCTCCTGGACCGTGAGGGTTGGCGACGGCCGCGACGTCGGCACGGAACAACCGGAGGCTTTCCACCGCGTGCTGGTCGACGTTCCCTGCAGCGGCCTGGGCGCCCTGCGGCGCAGGCCCGAGTCGCGCTGGCGCCGGACCCCCAAGGACCTTGCCGATCTCGGACCGCTGCAGCGTGAATTGCTCCATTCGGCCATCGACGCCGTCAAACCGGGCGGAGTGGTGGCGTACGTGACGTGCTCCCCGCACCCGGCCGAAACCACCGCCGTCGTCAGCGATGTCCTGCGCAAGCGGGACGACTTGGAGCAGATCGACGCCGGTGCGGCCCTGGACGCGGTCAGCCTGAGCGGCAACCTCGGCGCCGGGCACGAGTTGACCGCCCAGCTGTGGCCGCACGTGCATCAAACCGACGCGATGTTCCTGGCGCTGATCCGGAAGAAGCCGTAACCTTCGGCGCCTTTCCCCGGCTGAACGTCCCGCGTACCTAAGCTGGAGAATTGCCACAACCACCAGACCGCCACCAACACTGAGGGAACTGCCTTGACTGAGTGCTGTATCAACCCGAGCATCCTGTCCGCGGACTTCGTGAACCTGGAAGCCGAGCTGAAGAGAATCAGCAACGCCGACGCCGTCCACGTCGATGTCATGGACAACCATTTTGTGCCGAACCTGACGCTCGGCCTTCCGGTGGTGGAGCGGATCCAGGCCGTGAGTCCGGTGCCGCTCGACGCCCACCTGATGATCTCCGACGCCGACCGCTGGGCACCGGCCTACGCCGACGCAGGCGTGGCTTCCGTGACTTTCCACGCGGAAGCGGCGATGGCTCCCATCAAGCTCGCGCGTGAGCTCCGTGCCCGCGGTGCGAAGGCAGGCATGGCCCTCCGTCCGGCCACTCCGGTGGAACCGTACCTGGACATGCTCAGCGAACTGGACATGCTCCTCATCATGACCGTGGAGCCTGGCTTCGGCGGGCAGTCCTTCCTGGACGTGACCCTGCCGAAGATCCGGCGGGCGCGGGCGGCGATCGAGGGCTCGGGTATCGGCGTCGCCATCCAGGTCGACGGCGGCGTCACCGAGGAGACCATTGTCCGGGCAGCAGAAGCCGGTGCGAATGTGTTCGTTGCGGGCTCCGCGGTGTACGGACATGAGGACCCCGCTGCCGCCATTGAGCGGCTCCGGGCGGCAGGCCGCGCGGCAATGTGACCGGACGCGCGGCAATGTGACAACAATGACGCAATGGCATGCATATTGCACCGGGAATACATCGTCCATGCCTCCAGTTGTGTCAGAATAGCAACACACATACGTGCTCCGGGGTCGGTGTAATTCCGAACCGGCGGTTACAGTCCGCGACCCGCGAGCCATCGCGTTCCCTCACGGGATTCTCGACGGCGGACGGTTGAACTGGTGGAACTCCAGTACCGACAGTTAAAGTCTGGATGGGAGAAGCACGTACAGTCATGCTTGGGCGTTCCGTGCGCCCGGCATCGCGCTGTCGTACACCCCCGGAGCCATCGCGGCATTCGAGGGAAGGAACGACATGGACTTTCTGCGATGGCTCTTCGAAGCACAGATTCCCGTAGGCGGATCTGTGCTTGTTCTTCGCGAAGTGCTAGGCAACATTTTCGGGCTCGCCAGCGCCCTGGGCGGCATGCGCCGCAAAGTCTGGGCATGGCCCATCGGAATCGCGGGCAACCTGCTCCTGCTCACGGTCTTTCTGGGCAACGTCTTCGGCGCCGCCTCGCCGGCAACCCTGTGGGGCCAGGCCGGACGCCAGATGATGTTCATTACGGTCGCCGTCTACGGCTGGTACCGCTGGCGCCGGGGACTCGAAGCAGGCGCGCATGGCCACGCCATCGTGCCCGGCTGGGCAAGCCCCCCACCGCGGGTCGGCATGGTGGCCGCCATGATTGCGGGAACAGCCGCACTCACTCCCGTCTTCGCTTCCATGGGTTCCTACCCCCCTGTGTGGGCGGACGCCTGGACCTTCATGGGTTCACTCCTGGCGACGTATGGCATGGCGCGCGGCTGGACCGAATTCTGGCTGATCTGGGTCGCCGTGGACATTGTGGGCGTTCCCTTGCTTTTCAGCGCGGGCTATTTTGCCAGCGCCTTCATGTACCTCTTTTACGGGTTCTTCACCCTTGCCGGATTCTTCGTCTGGTGGCGCGCAGACCGACGTGAAAGCCGGCCGCTCAGGCCAACGCCCGAGCCGGAAACCGCAGGAGCCCTCTCATGAGCGACGCTATTGAACCGAATTTTTCGGAAGCTGAGTCCGCGGCCATGGACACGGCGCTGCACGTGGCCCTGCGGGGACACCGCGGTGCCAATCCCTTGGTGGGTGCGGTTGTGCTCGGGTCCAACGGAGAACAGCTCATCACGGGTTACCACCGCGGCGCAGGCACGCCACATGCCGAGGCGGATGCGATCGCCAAGGCGAAGGCGAAAGGCCTCGACCTCGCGGGAACAACCATGGTGGTGACCTTGGAGCCTTGCAACCACGTAGGTCGCACAGGACCGTGCACCACTGCGATCATTGACGCCGGCATATCACTGGTGGTTTACGCCGTCGATGATCCCCACGATCCAGCCGCTGGCGGTGCCGGCAGGCTGCGCGCTGCCGGCGTGGATGTGCGGTCCGGGCTCGCCGCGGCCGAGGCTTTGAAGCTGAACCGCGAGTGGTTCAACGCGGTGGACGCCAGGCGCCCCTTCGTCACGCTCCACATTGCCCAGACCCTCGACAGCAGGATCGCGGCCGCCGACGGAACCAGCCAATGGATCTCCAGCCCTGAATCGCTTGCCGACAACCACGGATTGCGGCGCCTGATCGACGCCATTCTTGTGGGCACCGAGACCGTCCTGGTGGACAACCCTCGGCTGACGGCGCGGGAGAGTGACGGCGTGGAATCGCCAAGCCAGCCGCTCCGGGCCGTCATGGGGCTGCGGGAGGTCCCGGCCGATGCCGCCGTGCGGGGGACTGACGGCAAGTTCATCCATTTGCCGACCCGCGACCCGTCAGAGGCCTTGGAGTTGCTGTTCGCCGAAGGCGTCCGGCACGTCATGGTGGAAGGCGGCTCCCGCATCCTGAGCGGCTTCCTCGCCGCCGGCCTGGTGGATGAACTGATCGTCTATCTTGCGCCCACCCTGTTGGGTGCCGGTACGCCTGCCCTCATGGATCTCGGCATCTCCACCCTCGCCGACGCCCAGCACTGGAACTGGGACGACGCCGGTGGCGGCGCGGTCCATGCGCTGGGCCGGGACCTCAGGCTGCATTTGAGGTCCGGACCATCGGACGGAAACAAACCGGGCTGGAGCAAGTCGCACACCGAACACCACGAACCATTTCCGGGCAAGGACGCCTCGGACACCACCACAGGAGGACACTGATGTTTACCGGAATCGTCGCTGAACAAGGCACGGTGCTGTCCGTCGAGCACGACGGCGAGGCCAGCGCCACGCTGCGCCTCACGGCCCCGAGCACCACCGAAGGCCTTGGCTTAGGCGGCTCCATCGCGGTCAATGGCGTGTGCCTCACCGCAACGGACATCGACGGCCGGGAGTTCAGCGTCGACGTCATGGGCGAAACCCTCGTCCGCACCACTATCGGCGAGCTTGCCGCCGGTGATTCGGTGAACCTTGAGCGTTGTGTCCAGGCGGGCGGCCGCTTGGACGGCCACGTCGTGCAGGGCCACGTCGACGGCGTCGGGCAGCTTCTGGAGCGCGAGTCGCTGGGTAACTGGGACCGCCTCCGCTTTGCCGTGCCGGCTCCGCTGGCACGGTACATCGCCGAAAAGGGCTCGATCGCCGTCGACGGCGTTTCACTCACCGTCACTGCCGTCAGCCCGGCCGAAGAAGTGAACCCCTGGTTTGAGGTGGGACTCATTCCCACCACGCTGGACGAAACCGGGCTCGGGGCCAAGGTCACGGGCGGGCGCGTCAACCTTGAGGTGGACGTCCTCGCGAAATACACCGAGCGACTGCTCTCCTTCGGTTCGGCAACCGCCGCTGGGTCTGCCCAGTGAGCGCCGCACACAACGGCAGTACCGCAGTGGTGCGCCAGGGGCTGGACCCGGTGGAGAAGGCCGTCAAGGCCATGGCAGCCGGCCGTCCCGTCATCGTGGTGGACAATGAAGACCGCGAAAACGAAGGCGACATCATCTTCGCCGCCGAACACGCGACGCCTGCCCTCATGGGCTGGACCATCCGCTACAGCTCGGGAGTCATTTGCGTTCCCCTCGAGGAGTCGCGGGCCGATGCCCTGGCGCTGCCGCCCATGGTCCTGGTCAACGAAGACGCCAAAGGCACGGCGTACACGGTGTCCTGTGATGCTGCGCTGGGCGTAAGCACCGGCATTTCCGCCACGGACAGGGCCCTGACCGCCCGGATTCTGGCTGATTCCAGCAGCACTCCGTCCTCGATCACGCGGCCCGGGCATATTTTTCCGCTCCGGGCCGTTAAGGGGGGAGTGCGTGAACGTCCGGGACACACGGAGGCGGCAGTTGATCTCTGCAGGCTTGCGGGGCTCGCCCCGGTGGGCGTGATCGCCGAATTGGTACATGACGATGGTGAAATGATGCGCCTGGACAGCCTCCGGGAGTTCGCTGCCGAGCATGGATGTCCTCTGATTTCGATAGAGGATCTCGTGGCTTATGTTGTAGCGTCGGAGGCGGGGCACCAGGTTGCAATTCCGGCAGGAAACGAGGAGCAGCGATGACCACAGCGACAACGCAGGACGGCGGCACGCCCGCGCGCGCAACGCATCCCGTGAGCGGCGGCCCGATTGTCCAGCTACCCACCGCCTTCGGTGAGTTCGTGGCACAGGCGTGGACCGACCTCGCCACCGGGGCAGAGCACCTGGCGGTGAGTTCCCCGAAAGCGCCGCTTGCCGGCAAGCCTCCCCTGGTGCGTCTGCATTCCGAGTGCCTCACGGGCGACGTTTTCGGTTCGTACCGCTGCGATTGCGGAGAACAGCTGGCCTACGCCCTGGAACTCATCCGCGAAGAGGGCGGGACTCTCCTCTACCTTCGTGGACAGGAGGGCCGCGGCATCGGCCTGGCCAACAAGATCAAGGCCTACGCCCTGCAGGAGGCCGGATTCGACACGGTCGAGGCCAACGAGCAGCTGGGGCTCCCCGTGGACGCCCGCTGCTACAAGGCCGCCGCCCAGATCCTTGCCGAAATGGGCCTTCATGAAATCCGGCTCCTGAGCAACAACCCGGACAAGCAGAACCGGCTTGCCGCGGCCGGCGTGAAGGTGGTCGAGATGGTGCCCACCGAGGTCCCGTCCCGGGAAGAAAACCTTCGGTACCTCCAGACCAAGAAGGACCGCATGGACCACCGCCTGACCCTCGGTGACGCTGAACCGGCCGGCACGCACGCAACTGCCGGCACGTTTGACCTCGAACAAGACTGAACTTCACCCTTAAGACTGAACGGATCACCACACACCCATGAGCGGACACGGCGCCCCTACCATCGACCTCACCACCCTCAATCCCGAGGAAACCCACCAGCTGAAACTCGCCATCGTGGCTGCCAGTTGGCACACCCAGATCATGGATGGCCTTCTCGACGGCGCGCTGCGTGCCGCCAAGGAAGCCGGCATCGCCGAGCCCACGGTGCTGCGCGTCCCGGGATCCTTTGAGCTTCCCGTCGCAGCTGCACGGCTCGCGCCGCACTTCGACGCCGTCGTTGCCCTCGGCGTCGTCATCCGCGGAGGCACGCCGCACTTCGACTACGTGTGCCAGGCGGCGACGTCGGGGCTCACCGAAGTAAGCGTCCGCACCGGCGTGCCGGTGGGCTTCGGCGTGCTCACCTGCGACACCGAGCAGCAGGGCCTGGACCGCGCCGGGCTGGACGGCTCGTCCGAGGACAAAGGCCACGAAGCCGTGACCGCTGCGCTCTCCACTGCGCTGACCCTCAAGCAGTACGCCTAACAGCGACGAAAGGGATGTGGGCGTGCCGGCACACGTTGTGCGTTCGCTCACATCCCTTCCGTCATTCAATGACCCGACAGGCGGTCACCGGCCGCGAGCAAGTAGGCTGTAGGGCGTGAAGAATTTCGAGACGCTGTTCGCAGAACTGAGCGAAAAGGCAGCGACCCGTCCGGCAGGCTCCCGCACCGTGGCCGAATTGGACTCCGGAATCCACGGCATCGGCAAGAAGGTCGTGGAGGAAGCCGCCGAAGTCTGGATGGCTGCAGAGTATGAATCCGATGAAGCCGCAGCCGAGGAAATCTCCCAGTTGCTCTACCACCTGCAGGTCCTGATGCTCGCCAAGGGTCTGGGCCTGGAAGACGTTTACAAGCATCTCTAGCCACGTCCGCTCGGTCCGGGACCTGAAAAGGTCCTGGCAGAGCCCAGCGTGGCCCCCGCTGACTGCGCCGTCTCTTCCGGGAAGGTCTCTTCCGGGTCCCGTTCCGCGGAAGAAAAGAACAGCGCCGTGAGCACAATGCCTGAAACCTCCCCTTCCACTTCCCAAGAAAGTCCCCCATGCTGCGAGTAGCCGTCCCCAACAAGGGCTCCCTGTCCGAAGCCGCCTCCGCGATGCTGACCGAGGCGGGATACCGCCAGCGCCGCGACACCCGTGAACTGGTCATGGTCGATCCCGACAACGACATTGAGTTCTTCTTCCTCCGCCCCCGAGACATCGCCGTGTATGTAGGCCAGGGCACCCTCGACGTCGGTATCACCGGCCGCGACCTCCTCCTCGACGCGCAGGTCGAAGCAGAAGAGCTGCTTCCCCTTGGCTTTGCCGCGTCCACCTTCCGTTTCGCCGGGCCTGTCGGCGACTTCACCGGCGTCGAGCAGCTTGAAGGCAAGCGCCTCGCCACGAGCTACGACGGCCTCCTGCGCGACTACCTCGCCGAGCGCGGCGTCAAAGCCAAGGTGGTCCGCCTTGACGGCGCCGTCGAGTCTTCCGTGCGTCTCGGCGTCGCCGACGCGATCGCTGACGTCGTCGAAACCGGCAACACGCTCAAGGCTGCCGGAATGGAGATCTTCGGAGAGCCCATCCTCAAGTCCGAAGCCGTCCTGATCCGCCGCACCGGCGAGGGTGGTGCCGCAAACGGCACGGCGAAGGAGATCGAGGTCCTGATCCGGCGCCTGCAGGGCGTGCTCGTCGCCCGTCAGTACGTCCTCATGGACTACGACATCCGCAAGGACCTCGTGGAAGAAGCCGCCACCCTCACCCCGGGCCTCGAATCGCCCACGGTGTCGCCGCTGCGCGACTCGGATTGGGTTGCCGTCCGTTCCATGGTTCCGAAAAAGGAAACCAACCGGATCATGGACGAGCTGTACGACCTCGGCGCCCGCGCCATCCTGGTCAGCAGCATCCACGCCTGCCGCATCTGACACGAGACCATCGAGGAGCAGCAATGGCTGTAGCAGTACGGGTCATCCCTTGTTTGGATGTCGACGCCGGCCGTGTGGTGAAGGGCATCAATTTCGAGGGTCTGCGCGACGCCGGAGACCCCGTGGAGCTTGCGCACCGCTATGACAACGCCGGGGCGGACGAACTCACGTTCCTTGACGTCACGGCGTCGTCGGGCAACCGGGAAACCACGTTCGACGTCGTTCGCCGCACCGCCGAGGAAGTCTTCATCCCGCTGACCGTCGGCGGTGGCGTCCGGGGCGTGGCCGAAGTGGACAAGCTCCTGCGTTTCGGCGCGGACAAGGCCTCCATCAACACGGCCGCCGTCGCCCGCCCTGACGTCATCGACGAGATCACCCGCCACTTCGGATCGCAGGTGCTGGTCCTGTCGGTTGACGCGCGGCGGACCAGGCCCGGCTCCGAGCCCACGGCGTCCGGCTTCGAGGTGACCACGCACGGTGGACGCCAAGGGACCGGAATCGACGCCATTGCGTGGGCCAAGGAAGCCGCGGACCGCGGTGTGGGGGAGATCCTCCTGAATTCGATCGATGCCGACGGTACCAAGGACGGCTTCGACCTGGAACTCATCCGCCTGGTCCGTGCGGCCGTCCACATCCCTATCATCGCCTCCGGCGGCGCCGGCAAACCGGCGCATTTCCCGCCGGCTGTTGAAGCAGGTGCCGACGCCGTGTTGGCCGCGTCAGTGTTCCACTTCGGCCCGGATGACATGATCGCCCAGGTCAAAGCCGCGATCCGCGAAGCAGGCTTCCTGGTCCGCTAGCGGGTCCCACCCCAACTGACTCGCAGTTGTTGTCGTTATGAGCGCTCATAACGACAACAACTGCGAGTCAGTCGGGGTTAAGCGCGGGTCAGAGGCCGACTTCGGCGGACTGGAGCAGCGCGACGGCGTCCGGCTGGCCTTCGAAGGTGACCAGGGCGTGATGCGTTCGGCCATGGGCATGCATGAGGAGTTCACCAGGTTCGCCCACGATGGCGACGGATACGGGCGCCCGCTTGGCAACGTGTCGGGGGCCGGTGGGCCGTACCAGCACGATCCCGAGGTCCACGCCGCGATAGAGAATGGCGGCTCGCTTGATCAATTCATCCCACAAGGCGTCCGAGTATTCCTCGTCGAGGGCCCGTGGAGCCCAACGGTCACCCGCCCTGCGGATGTCTTCCGTGTGAACGAAATATTCAATGAGGTTGGAGGACTCGTCGAGGGCCTTGATCTTCAGGGGAGACAAAGCGGGCGGCCCTGAACGGAAGGTGTTCACCAGCTCGGCGTAATCTTCCGTGGTCTTGAGCTTGGAGGCCAGCTTGGCCGTGGCTTTGTCCGAGGCCCGGGCGAGGCTCTTGATGAGCAAGCCAATACCGACGGCCGCTTTGCGCTCCCGCAAGTACAAGTGCGCGGCGAGGTCCCTTGTCAGCCACCCTTCGCAGAGCGTGGGGGAGTCAGGTCCGGCCGCCAGGAGTGTTTCGGCCAGTACTTCGCGGGAGGGATCGACGAAATGCATCACTTGTGAAACTAGCACGAGACGCTCTCTGTTGCGCAGTGGAACCGCCGCTGAATTTCGCCTCCACTTGAGGCACTAGACTTGATCTGATGTCTGAGCAGTCAACACCCCCAGCCACGCCCGCTGCCGCTTCCGCCGCGGAGCCCGCCGTCGTGCCCGTTAGTCCGCTCCCGCACGAGCTGGCCGCCGCGCTGAAGCGCGATTCCGCCGGCTTGGTGGCGGCGGTCATCCAGCAGTTCGACACCGACGAAGTGCTGATGCTCGGCTGGATGGACGACGAAGCGTTGCACCGGACCCTGACCACGGGACGCGTCACATTCTTCTCCCGCTCCCGCCAGGAATATTGGCGCAAGGGAGACACCTCCGGGCACGTCCAGTTCGTGAAATCGGTGGCCTTGGACTGCGACGGCGACGCCCTCCTGGTCCGCGTCGACCAAGTCGGTGCGGCCTGCCACACCGGTACGCGCACGTGCTTCGATGACCGGAGCCTCGCCGCCGTGACCGGCGAGCGGGACTAACCCGCTACACACCATCCACTGAGGCAAGCAGACAAGAAGAGGCGGAGAACACAAACCATGCAGGACCTTGGAATCATCAGCCCGGGCCTGGAGGAGTTCCGCGAACTCGCCGCGCACAGCCGTGTCATCCCGGTCCGGCTGAGGGTACTGGCCGACGCCGAGACCCCCATCGGGCTCTACCGCAAGCTGGCCCAAGGCCAGCCCGGCACCTTCCTCCTGGAGTCGGCAGCTGTCGGCGGGGCATGGTCACGTTATTCCTTCATTGGTTCGCGGTCGCGTGCCACCTTGACAAGCAAGGACGGCCAGGCGCACTGGATCGGCGAGCCTCCTGTCGGCGTGCCCGTGGACGGCAGCCCGGTCGACGCCGTCCGCGACACCATTGCAGCCCTGCAGACCGACCGCTTCCCGGACCTTCCTCCCTTCACCTCCGGCCTTGTGGGCTTCCTTGGCTGGGAAACCGTCCGGCACTGGGAGAAGCTGACGAGCCCCCCGGAGGATGACCTCAACCTGCCGGAACTGGCCCTGAACCTCGTGACGGACATGGCTGTCCACGACAACATGGACGGCACCGTCCTGCTGATTGCCAACGCGATCAATTTCGACAACAGTTCCGAACGGGTCGACGAAGCCTGGCACGACGCCGTCGCCCGGGTGAAGCGCTTGCTGGACCAGATCAGCACGCCCGTGAAGCAGCCTGTATCGGTGTTGCAGTCCGAAGCCCTCGACTTCGCGTCGAGCGTCCAGGAACGCTGGGCCGAGCAGGAGTACCTCGACGCGATCGATCGCGGCAAGGAAGCGATCGTCGACGGCGAGGTCTTCCAGGTGGTCATTTCGCGACGCTTCGAAATGGAGTGCGCCGCGGACCCGCTGGATGTCTACCGCGTGCTGCGAAACACCAACCCGAGCCCTTACATGTACCTCTTCAGCCTCGAAGATCCCGACGGACGCGAGTACACGATCGTCGGCTCCTCTCCCGAGGCCCTCGTGACGGTGACCGGCAACGAGGTCATCACCCACCCGATCGCCGGATCGCGGCCCCGCGGCAAAACCGTGGAAGCCGACAAAGCGCTGGCCACCGAGTTGCTCGCGGACCAGAAGGAACGCGCCGAACACCTCATGCTCGTGGACCTCTCCCGGAACGACCTGTCCAAGGTCTGCGTGGCCGGAACGGTTGACGTTACGCAGTTCATGGAGGTCGAACGCTTCAGCCACATCATGCACCTCGTGTCCACGGTCGTCGGAGAATTGGCGCCCGGGGCGAAGGCATACGACGTCCTCAAGGCGACCTTTCCCGCCGGCACGCTGTCCGGCGCGCCCAAACCGCGCGCACTGCGGCTCCTGGACGAACTCGAACCGCACCGGCGCGGCATCTACGGCGGCGTCGTCGGATACCTGGACTTCGCAGGCGACATGGACATGGCGATCGCCATCCGCTCGGCACTGTTGCGTGAGGGCCGGGCGTATGTCCAGGCCGGCGGCGGCATCGTGGCCGATTCCCACAAGCCTTCCGAAGCGCTGGAGACCGTGAACAAGGCGGCGGCCCCCTTGCGTGCCGTGCACACCGCCGGATCGCTCCACAACATTTCCCCCGACGCCGTTTCCGCGGAATCGATCGTCGACGGGAAGCCCGCGCTGTGACCGCCGACCGCCCTCAGACGGCCACCGCAAAGCCTCCCGTGTGGGCACGGAAGGGCAACGTGGTGCTCGCCATGGCCATTTTTGCCCTCGCCGTTTTCGGGACCACCACGCAGACCTGGATCAACGTCCGGCTCGATCCCGCCGCCGCGGCGAATGCCGACCTCCACGTCCAGGGGAGCAAGGCCGCCACAGCGGTGACCGCGCTCGCGCTCGTCGCCCTTGCCGGGGGACTGGCATCGTCCATCGCGGGCAAGGTTTCGCGCTGGATCATTTCAACGATCATCGTGCTCGCCTCGGCGGGCATCCTCATTGCCGCGGTGACCGTCCTGGCAGACCCACTCGGTGCGGCGCAAGGAACCATTGCGGCGACCACAGGCATTTCGGGCGGGCAGGCGGCCGCATCGTCGACTGTCTTCCCGGTACTCGCCGTCGTGGCTGCCGGCCTGCTCGCCCTGTGCGGTGGCCTGCTTCCGCTCGCGGGCCGGCACTGGAAGGCGCGCACCAAGTACGACGTCGCCAGCCGGGCGGCCCTCGCGGGTTCCGGACCGGTCGACGAGATCGACAGCTGGGACAGCCTCTCCCGCGGAGAAGACCCCACCTAAGACCCGACTGTCCGGACATCGGACGATGTCCCGGGTGCAGTCAATAAATGGCAGAATGTAAGCAGTATTCATCCTGAGGAGATTTTCACATGAGCAAAACCACAGTGTCCGCGAGCAAGGCCCCTGTGACCGCTGCAAGCCACAGCGACGCCATCGGCCACGGCAACAGCCCGGCCGCGTGGACCTGCGTGATTGTCATGCTGGTAGGGGCCTTGATTTCGTCCATCGCCTTTGTGATCGCCAGCACCCCCATTTTCATCGCCGGCATTGTTGTCATGTTCGCCGGCCTGATCGCCGGCTGGGCCATGCGCAAGGCGGGCTACGGCGTCGACGGCAGCAAGCTGAAGAACGCCGGCCACTGACCGTGACCGTTCTTGATGACATCATCGTCGGTGTCAGGGAGGACATGGAGGCACGCCGCCTTGTTGTTGGCCTTGACGAGCTGAAAGAGCGCGCAGCGGCCGCCGCGCCCGCACTGGACGCGTGGGCTGCCTTGGGCGGTCCGTCTGCCAGCCGCGACGAATTGAAGGTCATCGCGGAAATCAAGCGCCGCAGCCCGTCGAAAGGCGATCTCGCGAGCATCGTCGACCCTGCGGCACTTGCGGTGCAGTACGCGGACGGCGGCGCTTCCGTGATCAGCGTCCTCACCGAACAGCGGCGCTTCAACGGGTCCCTCGCTGACCTGGACGCGGTCCGCGCCGCCGTCGACATCCCGTTGCTGCGCAAGGACTTCACGGTTGACGAGTACCAGATCTGGGAAGCCCGCGCCCACGGCGCGGACCTCATACTGCTGATCGTCGCGGCGCTTTCCGATGCACAGCTGCGCGAATTCAGCGCGTTGAGCCACGAGCTTGGCATGAACGTCCTGGTGGAAACCCACACGCCCGAGGAGATCGAGCGTGCGGCCGCAGCCCAGGCACGGATCATCGGCGTGAACGTCCGCAACCTCAAGACGCTCGACGTCGACCGCACCCTGTTTGCCTCGCTCGCGGGAAGCATTCCCGCGGGAGCAGTTGTCGTGGCTGAATCCGGGGTGCGGAACGCCGAGGACGTCGCGCACTATGCGGGAAACGGTGCCCACGCAATCCTTGTGGGCGAGGCCCTTGTGAGTGACTCCACGCCACACGAGCGGATCAGCGAATTCAAGGCGGCCGGAGCTGCCGCCATCGCAGTCAGGACCTAAGGCAGGCCTGAATCGCGGCCGGGACCCGGACAACAGCAGACACCATGGCTGCCTGCTGTGCCGCGGCTCCCGGAAGAACCCAACTACCAACTGAACAGGACGGTGAGACTGATGGTGGACGCATCAACAGCCAACTCGGATGAGAATGTGGCCGACGCATTCCTACAAGGCGGAACCTCGCTCCGCAACGCCGCTGGGCCATATTTCGGCTCTTACGGTGGACGTTGGATGCCCGAGTCCCTCATCGCCGCCCTGGACGAAGTTGAGGACACGTTCGAGAAAGCCAAGGCCGATCCCGAGTTCCTCGCCCAGCTGAAGGACCTCAACAAGAACTACTCAGGCCGTCCGTCGCTCCTCACGGAGGCCAAGCGGTTCTCGGAGCACGCCGGCGGGGCCCGCATCTTCCTCAAGCGCGAAGACCTGAACCACACCGGGTCGCACAAGATCAACAACGTGCTCGGACAGGCCTTGCTCGCCAAGCGCATGGGCAAGACCCGTGTCATCGCGGAAACCGGCGCGGGCCAGCACGGCGTTGCCAGTGCCACCGCTGCGGCCCTGCTCGGACTCGAATGCGTCGTCTACATGGGCGCCGAGGATTGCCGCCGCCAGGCGCTCAACGTGGCTCGCATGCAGCTCCTGGGCGCCACCGTGGTTCCCGTGACCAACGGATCACAGACGCTCAAGGACGCCATCAACGACGCCCTCCGCGACTGGGTTTCCAATGTCGACAACACCCACTACCTGCTGGGCACCGCGGCCGGCGCACACCCGTTCCCGGCGATGGTGCGTTTCTTCCACGAGGTCATCGGCGAAGAAGCGCGCGCCCAGATCCTGGAGCAGACCGGCAAGCTGCCCGACGCCGTCTGTGCCTGCATCGGCGGTGGTTCCAATGCCATCGGCATCTTCCACAGCTTCCTGGACGACGCCTCAGTGAAGATCTACGGCTTTGAGGCAGGCGGCGAGGGCGTCGAAACCGGCCGCCACGCCGCAGCCATCACCCTTGGGCGCCCCGGGGTGCTCCATGGTGCCCGGTCCTACCTCATGCAGGACGAGGACGGCCAGACCATCGAGTCCCACTCGATTTCCGCCGGCCTGGACTACCCGAGCGTGGGTCCGGAGCACTCCTACCTCGCCGACATCGGCCGCGTCACGTACGAGCCCATCACGGACACCGAGGCCATGGAAGCGTTCCGCCTGCTTTGCCGGACCGAAGGCATCATCCCCGCCATCGAGTCTTCGCACGCCCTCGCCGGCGCCATCAAGGTGGGCAAGCAGCTCACGGAAGGCAAGGAAAACCCGGCAGACACGATCATCATCGTGAACCTGTCCGGGCGCGGCGACAAGGACGTGGAAACAGCCGCCGAATGGTTCGACATGTTGGATGAGAACGGCAACGTCAAGGGCACCACCCTCTCCACCCGCAAGCCCAAGGGAACGTCCGAACGCAGCAACCTTGAGATCAGCACTGAAGAAGCAAACGGGGGCCGGAACTGATGACTGAGCAGATGAGCAGCAAGTCCGCGGCCGCGATCGACCGCGCGAAGGCACAAGGCCGGGCCGCGTTGATCGGATACCTGCCGGCAGGCTACCCGGACATTCAGTCAAGCATCGACGCCGGCATTGCCATGGCCCGCAACGGCGCGGACCTCATCGAAATCGGCATCCCGTATTCGGACCCCGTCATGGACGGCTCGGTCATCCAGGCTGCGACCACGGAAGCAATCGCCAACGGTTTCCACGTCGCCAGCGTGTTCGACGTCGTCGCGGGCATCACCGCGGCCACCGACGCCGCAGTGCTGGTCATGACGTATTGGAACCCCGTCATGCGCATGGGCGTGGACGAGTTCTCACGCAGGCTGGCCGAGGCCGGGGGAGCAGGGCTCATCACTCCGGACCTCATTCCGGACGAGGCAGCCGAATGGTTCGCTGCATCGGACAAATACGGACTGGACCGGGTCTTCCTTGTAGCGCCTTCGTCCACGCCGGAGCGCCTGGCCATGACGGTGGAGGCAAGCCGCGGCTTCGTCTACGCCGTTTCCATCATGGGTGTCACCGGAGCGCGGCAGTCAGTCAGCAGCGCCGCGGAGAAGGTTGTGGCGGACACGCATGCAGCCGGCGCCGAACGTGTTTGTGTCGGACTCGGAGTCTCCACCGCGGACCATGTCCGCGAGATCGCCGCTTACGCGGACGGCGTGATCGTTGGTACCGCGCTGGTTGCCGCGATCCGCGACGGCGGCGTTGACGCCGTCGCGCAACTCACCAAGAACCTCAGTGCCGGCCTCGGCCGGGCCACAGCGCAGGCCTAGAAAAGGAAAAGCGTAGACAATGCAGAGTCTCCTCCACGTCGCGGCAATGGCTCCCATGAGCATTCCGAGCCCCTCATGGTCCGGATTTGATATTCCGCTTCCGTGGGGGACCCTCCGCATCCATGCCTACGCGCTGTGCATCCTCCTGGGCATCGTCGTGGGCCTGTGGCTCACCGCCGTGCGCTGGAAGCGTCGCGGCACTCCTGAAGGCAGCCTGTGGGACATCGCCATCTGGGCGATCCCCTTCGGCATTGTGGGCGGCCGGCTTTACCATGTGATCTCATCGCCGGACGCGTACTTCGGACCGGGCTTCAACGGCACCGGCGACCTCTCCCTGATCCCGCAGATCTGGCGGGGCGGCCTGGGCATCTGGGGTGCCGTGGTTCTCGGCGTTGTCGGCGCCTGGCTCGGATGCCGCCGTTCCGGCGTCAAGCTCACTGCCTTCCTCGACGCCGCAGCCCCCGGGCTCCTGCTGGCACAGGCGATCGGACGCTGGGGGAACTGGTTCAACCAGGAACTCTTCGGCGGACCCACCACGCTGCCGTGGGGCCTCCAAATAGACCCCAACAGCCCCAACTTTCCGGCCGGGATGCCCAGCGACACGCTGTTCCACCCGACGTTCCTCTACGAATCCCTCTGGAACATCATCGGCGTCGTGGTCCTCCTCGTCCTGGACCGCCGCTTCCATTTCCGCCGCGGCAGGCTCTTCTGGCTGTACGCCATCTACTACACGCTCGGCCGCGTCTGGATCGAAGCGTTGCGGATCGACGACGCCGAACAGATCAACCTCTTCGGCATCACCACACGGCTCAACGTGTGGACCAGTATCTTCGTCTTCATCGCGGCGCTCATCATCTTCATCGCGCTGAGCCTGCGCGGCAGGCCCGAGCCGGACACGGCGTACCTTCCCGGCAGGGAGCCCGTCGCGGTGACCGCCGAAGAGGATGAGCCCGCCGTCGGCCACCCACATGCCGGGGACGATGAGCGGACTGCCGACGACGACACGGCTGCCGCCCGGGAGGCGGACAGCCCAATTGTGACCGATACGAAGTCCCATGATGCGGACGGATCTGTCTCAGATACCGGTGCGCATGGTAATCTCCGGAATAACCAAAGCGATCTGGGCCATACTGCTGAGCCAACGGAAACGGCCGAGGAGCCACATGCCGGCGTCACGTCGGATTCCGGCTCAGCGTCCACCGAAACCACCGCCAGCAGTGTCCTTGGATCCGGGCCGGAAGCTGGCAGAACCAAGTAGCCAGCGCTACGGCATCGGGGAACCGGGCTACCGCCCAGAGACCCCCGGCCACAGCGTCGTGGCACCCTTGGCAGTAGCCCGGCAGCACACAGAGGCTCCGCGGTCAAGCTTGGGTCAGGGGCATGCGTAACTGTTCGTTGCGTCTTGCCCGCTGTCCTACAATTTCTAGTAACTAGCGCTTTGTTATGCCCGTCACACGGCTGGCAAGGTGGGGCCAACGTTGTCCCTTCCATTCGCACGATCTCGAGGAAGGACGTCTTCAATGACCCATCTTCATAACCCAAGCTGGTCCGAAGCAGTCGAACCGCAAGGTGCCATCTCGCCCTTCAAACGTTTTGCTGCGCTCCCGGAAGCCCAGGGACTCTACAACCCTGAGCAGGAGAAGGACGCTTGTGGCCTTGCCATCATCGCCACCCTGCGTGGTGAACCCGGCTATGACATCGTGGAAGCGGCCCTGACTGCCCTGCGCAACCTTGAACACCGGGGCGCCGTGGGCGCCGACGAAGGCACGGGCGACGGCGCCGGGCTCCTCATGCAGGTTCCGGACGAATTCTTCCGGGCCGTCACGGAGTTCGAACTCCCGGCACCCGGGCAGTACGTCGTCGGTACCGCCTTCCTTCCGGCTGAAGCCCGCGAAGCCGGAACCGCGAAGGCCGGCATCGAAGCCCTTGCAATAGACGAGGGCCTGACGGTTCTTGGCTGGCGTGAAGTGCCCGTGGTCGGAGACCTGGTCGGTGCCATGGCTCGTGCCTGCATGCCTTACTTCGCGCAGCCGTTCCTCGCCTCCGCGACGGGCGAGGTGCTGGACAGGAATGAACTGGACTCCCGCGCCTGGCGTGTCCGCAAGCGTGCCCAGAACAAGTTCGGCGTGTACTTCCCGTCGCTGTCCTCGCGCACCATCGTGTACAAGGGCATGCTGACCACAGCCCAGCTGGAGCCGTTCTACCCGGATCTCTCGGACAAGCGCTTCAAGACCAAGCTGGCCATCGTGCACTCGCGCTTCTCCACGAACACGTTCCCGTCGTGGCCGCTCGCGCAGCCGTTCCGCACCATCGCCCACAACGGTGAAATCAACACCGTCAAGGGCAACCGGAACTGGATGCGGGCGCGCCAGTCCCAGCTCGCCAACCCGCTGCTGGGCGATTCCCCGGAGGAGCTGTACCCCATCTGCACGCCGGGTGCCTCGGACTCCGCGTCCTTCGACGAGGTTGCAGAGCTGCTCTGGCTTTCCGGACGGCCCATCACGCACTCGATCATGATGATGATCCCCGAGGCATGGGAAAACCACGCCACGATGGATCCTGCCCGCCGCGCCTTCTACGAGTACCACTCGCTGCTCATGGAGCCGTGGGACGGTCCCGCAGCAGTGTCCTTCACCGACGGCAACCTCGTGGGTGCGACCCTTGACCGCAACGGCCTGCGCCCCGGCCGCTACTGGATCACCGAAGACGGGCTGATCGTCTTCGCCTCCGAGGTCGGCGTGATCGACGTCGAGGCCGCCAAGGTGGTCAAGAAGGGCCGTGTTTCGCCGGGCAAGATGTTCCTGGTGGACACCGAAGCCGGCCGCATCATCGACGACGCCGAGGTCAAGGCCGAGGTGGCCGCCGCCAACCCTTGGGCTGAATGGGTCAAGGACAACCTGATCGACCTCAACAACCTTCCCGAGCGCGAACACGTGCTGCATACCGCGGCGTCCGTGAACATCCGCCAGCGGACATTCGGTTACACCACCGAGGAATTGAAGATCCTCCTTGGGCCCATGGCCCGTACCGGGGCCGAACCGCTCGGCGCCATGGGTTCCGACACCCCGGTCGCCGTGCTGTCCAAGCGTCCGCGTTTGCTGTTCGACTACTTCGTGCAGTCTTTCGCGCAGGTCACCAATCCGCCCCTGGACGCGATCCGCGAAGAGCTTGTCACCTCGCTGAAGTGCGCCATCGGTCCAAACGGAAACCTGCTCGACGTCGGGCAGGTGCGCCAGCCGCAGATCTCCCTGCCGTTCCCGGTGATCAACAACGACCAGCTCGCCAAGATCGCCAACATCGAGAATGCCGACGGCGACAAGGTCGCCATGAAGGTCCGCGGACTCTACCGCCCGGAGGGCGGAGAAGCATCGCTCCGAAGCCGCTTGACCGAAATCTGCGAGCAGGTTTCCGGTGCGATCAACCGCGGCGTGCAGTACATCGTGCTGTCGGACCGTGACTCGAACGCGCAGTGGGCGCCGATCCCGTCCCTGCTGCTCGTGAGCGCGGTGCACCACCACTTGCTCCGCAGCGCCAACCGCACCAAGACCGCCCTGGTGGTGGAGGCCGGCGACGTCCGCGAAACGCACCACGTGGCAGTGCTGGTGGGCTTCGGCGCTTCCGCCGTCAACCCCTACCTGGCCATGGAGTCCGTGGAGCAGCTCATCAGCACCGGCGAAGTCGTCGGCGTGACCGCTGAAGACGGCGTGTACAACCTCATCAAGGGCCTCGGCAAGGGTGTCTTGAAGATCATGTCCAAAATGGGCATTTCCACGGTGGCCTCCTACACCGGCGCCCAGACTTTCGAAGCACTGGGGCTGTCCCAGGACCTCGTGGACGAATTCTTCTCCGGCACCCACTCGCAGTTGGGCGGCGTCGGCCTGGACGTCATCGCCGCTGAGGTTTCCGCGCGCCACCAGATGGCCTACCCGGAAGGCGGCATCGAGCTGCCGCACCGTCCGCTGCTCGGCGGCGGCGAATACCAGTGGCGCCGCGACGGCGAACCGCACTTGTTCAACCCGGAGACGGTCTTCCGCCTGCAGCACGCCACGCGCGAACGCCGCTACGACATCTTCAAGTCCTACACCAAGGGAATCGACGACCAGTCCGAGAACCTCATGACCCTGCGTGGGCTCCTGAAGTTCAAGGACAGCCAGCGTCCCGCCGTGCCCCTTGAGGAAGTCGAGCCGGTTTCCAGCATCGTGAAGCGCTTCTCAACCGGAGCGATGAGCTACGGCTCTATCTCCAAGGAAGCCCACGAGACGCTCGCAATCGCCATGAACCGGCTGGGCGCCAAGTCCAACACCGGCGAAGGCGGCGAAGACGTGGACCGCCTGCTGGACCCGGAGCGCCGCTCCGCGATCAAGCAGATTGCCTCCGGGCGTTTCGGCGTGACGAGCCTGTACCTGACCAACGCCGAGGACATCCAGATCAAGATGGCCCAGGGCGCCAAGCCCGGTGAAGGCGGCCAGCTCATGGCGCAGAAGGTCTACCCCTGGGTGGCCCGGACCCGCCACTCGACCCCCGGCGTGGGGCTCATTTCCCCGCCCCCGCACCACGACATCTACTCCATCGAGGACCTCGCGCAGCTCATCTACGACGCCAAGCGCGCCAACCCCTCGGCTCGTGTGCACGTCAAGCTGGTGTCCGAGGTCGGGATCGGCACGGTGGCGTCCGGCGTCACCAAGGCGAAGGCCGACGTCGTGCTCGTTTCAGGGCACGACGGCGGAACCGGCGCCTCGCCGCTGAACTCGCTCAAGCACGCCGGTGTCCCGTGGGAGCTCGGCCTTGCCGAGACCCAGCAGACGCTTATGCTCAACGGGCTCCGCGACCGCGTCGTGGTCCAGGTGGACGGCCAGCTCAAGACGGGCCGCGACGTCGTCATCGCTGCGCTGCTGGGTGCCGAGGAGTACGGTTTCGCGACCGCGCCCCTGGTGGTGTCCGGCTGCATCATGATGCGCGTCTGCCACCTCGACACCTGCCCGGTGGGCGTCGCAACCCAGAACCCGGAGCTCCGCTCGCGCTTCACTGGCAAGCCCGAATTCGTGGTCAACTTCTTCGAATTCCTTGCCGAGGAAGTCCGCGAACTGCTTGCCGAACTCGGTTTCCGCAGCCTCGAGGAGGCCATCGGCCATGCCGAGGTCCTGGACACCCGCGAAGCGGTGGACCACTGGAAGGCCGAGGGACTCGACCTCGACCCGATCCTGCACGGTCTCGAGTTCGACGACGACGTTC
The DNA here is from genome assembly GCF_022606295.1 of Arthrobacter bambusae. Lineage (GTDB taxonomy): Bacteria > Actinomycetota > Actinomycetes > Actinomycetales > Micrococcaceae > Arthrobacter > Arthrobacter bambusae_A. The sequence goes on along the minus strand of NZ_JAHHZS010000009.1, from coordinate 33,387 downwards.
CCCTGCGGAACCTCACCGGCCAGAACCACGAACTCGACAAGCACTTCGACCAGCGCCTCATCGGCATGGCCGCCGAGGCTTTGAGCGACCGCACGCCGGTGAAGATCGCCGTCGACGTCATCAATACGGACCGTTCAGTGGGTACCATGCTGGGTCACGTCGTCACCAAGACGTTCGGCATCGATGTGCTTGCCACGGACACTATAGACGTCACGCTGAAAGGCACCGCCGGGCAGTCGCTGGGCGCCTTCCTTCCGGCCGGCATCACGTTGCGCATGTTCGGCGACTCCAACGACTACGTCGGCAAGGGCCTCTCGGGTGGACGCATCATCGTCCGCCCCGACCGCACCAACGTTTTCCAAGCGGAACGCAACGTCATCGCAGGCAACGTGATCGGCTACGGCGCCACGAGCGGCGAAATGTTCCTGCGCGGCCAGGTGGGCGAACGCTTCCTGGTCCGCAACTCGGGGGCCACGGCCGTCGTCGAAGGCATCGGTGACCATGGCTGCGAGTACATGACGGGCGGCCAGACGCTGATCATCGGCCGCACCGGCCGCAACTTCGGTGCCGGCATGTCCGGTGGTACCGCCTACGTGCTGGACCTCCAGCCTGCCAGGGTCAACAAGCAGGCCTTGGATTCCGGCGAACTGCAGTTGCTTGAGCTCGACGACGAGGACCGCACCATCGTGCACGGCCTCCTGGTCAAGCATTTGGAAGAAACTGAATCCGTCCTGGCAGGCCGCTTGCTCGAGAACTTCGATGACACCGCTGCCCGCATCACCAAGGTTCTGCCGCGCGACTACGCCGCAGTCCTGCAAACCCGTCTCGATGCCATCGAGGAAGGCCTTGATCCCGATGGCGAAGAAGTATGGTCTCGAATCCTGGAGGTAACCGGTGGCTGATCCACGCGGATTTCTGAAAGTCCGGCAGCGCGAGACGCAGCCACGCCGTCCCGTTCCCGTCCGCATCATGGACTGGAAGGAAGTCTACGAAGCCCAGGACAAGGGCGTGCTCAAGAGCCAGGCAGGCCGCTGCATGGATTGCGGTGTTCCGTTCTGCCACCAGGGCTGCCCGCTGGGGAACCTCATTCCGGAGTGGAACGACCTCACGTGGCGCGGCAAGGGCGAGGAAGCGATCGAGCGCCTGCACGCCACGAACAACTTCCCGGAGTTCACGGGCCGCTTGTGTCCTGCGCCGTGCGAAGCATCCTGTGTCCTGGGCATCAACCAGCCTGCCGTGACCATCAAGCAGGTTGAGGTTTCGATCATCGACGACGCCTTCGAAAACGGCTGGGTCCAACCGCTTCCGCCGGCGCGCCTCTCCGGCAAGACGGTCGCCGTCGTCGGCTCCGGCCCGGCGGGACTTGCGGTCGCGCAGCAGCTGACGCGCGTCGGCCACACTGTGGCCGTCTACGAGCGTGACGACAAGATCGGGGGACTGCTGCGCTATGGCATCCCCGACTTCAAGATGGAGAAGGAACAGGTCGACCGCCGCGTCGAGCAGATGAAGGCCGAGGGCACCCGCTTCCGCACGGGTGTGGCGGTCGGAAGCGACGTGACGTGGGAGCAGTTGCGCCGCCGTTACGACTCGGTGGTGATCGCCACCGGTGCCACCGTTCCGCGCGACCTTCCCATCCCGGGCCGCGATCTCGACGGCATCCACTTCGCCATGGATTACCTGGTGCCCGCCAACCGCGTGGTGGCCGGTGAAACCGTGGAAGGCCAGATCGATGCCAAGGGCAAGCACGTCATCATCCTCGGCGGCGGAGACACCGGCGCCGACTGCCTCGGCACGGCACACCGTCATGGCGCCGCGTCCGTCACGACCCTCGCGATCGGCAAGCAGCCGCCGCTCGAGCGTGCCACCCACCAGCCTTGGCCGACGTTTCCCACACTGTTCGAGGTTGCCAGCGCGCACGAAGAGGGAGGCGAACGCACCTACCTCGCCTCGACCGTCGAGTTTGTCGGCGAAAACGGCAAGCTCACAGGGGTCAAGGTGGCCGAGACCGAGTTCGTGGACGGCAAGCGCCTGCCGAAGGCCGGCACGGAGCGCGTCATTCCGGCCGATCTGGTCTTCCTGTCGCTCGGCTTCACGGGCGCGGAACCTGCCGGTATCACCGAACAGGTCAGCGCAGAATTCGACGGCCGCGGCAACGTGGCCCGAGATGGGTACTACATGACCAACACCGAGGGAGTTTTCGTCGCAGGCGACGCCGGCCGCGGGCAGTCCTTGATTGTCTGGGCTATCGCTGAAGGCCGCGCCTGCGCGGCCGCCGTCGACAGGTACCTCATGGGCAGCACCATTCTCCCCGCGCCGGTGGCTCCCACCGACCGGGCTATAGCGGTCCTCTAAGGACCGGCGCACGACGCTTTCCCAACTCCAACTGCAGCACACTACTAGGGTAGGTATATGAGACGCGCAAAAATCGTGGCAACGTTCGGACCGGCAATTTCCAGCTTTGACAACACCCTCGCGGTGCTGGAAGCCGGCGTCGACGTCGCCCGCATGAACATGAGCCACGGCGACTACTCGGTACACGACAACACGTACGAGAACGTCCGCAAGGCTTCCGCCCAGCTCCACAAGCCCGTTGCCATCATGGCCGACTTGCAGGGCCCGAAGATCCGCCTGGGTCGATTTGTCGACGGCCCCCACGAGCTCGCCGTCGGTGACACTTTCACCATCACCACCGAGGACGTCCCCGGTACCAGGGACATCTGCTCCACCACGCTCAAGAGCCTCACCGAAGACGTCAACGTCGGCGATGCATTGCTGATCGACGATGGCAAGGTCGCGCTGCGCGCCATCGAGGTTGACGACGTCAAGGTGGTCGCCACGGTGACCGTCGGCGGCTGGGTCTCCAACAACAAGGGCATCAACCTGCCAGGCGTTGCCGTCAACGTCCCCGCGCTGAGCGAAAAGGACGAGGACGATCTCCGTTGGGCCATGAAGCGCGGTGTCGACCTGGTCGCACTGTCCTTCGTCCGCGATGCCTCCGACATCAAGCGCGTGCACGAAATCATGGACGAAGAGGGCCGCCGCGTGCCGGTGATCGCCAAGATCGAGAAGCCGCAGGCAGTGGACCAGCTCCACGAAATCATCGACGCCTTCGACGCCATCATGGTTGCCCGTGGCGACCTCGGCGTGGAACTCCCGCTCGAGGAAGTGCCGATCGTCCAGAAGCGCGCCATCGAACTGGCCCGCCGATGGGCCAAGCCCGTCATCGTGGCCACCCAGGTCCTTGAATCGATGATCGACAACCCGCGACCGACCCGTGCCGAAGCTTCGGACTGCGCCAACGCAGTGCTCGACGGCGCCGACGCAGTCATGCTCTCCGGCGAGACCAGCGTGGGCAAGTACCCGATCGAGACGGTCAAGACCATGGCCCGCATCATCGAGTCCACTGAAGAGCACGGCCTCGAACGCGTTCCTCCGCTGGGTACCAAGCCCAAGACCCGCGGTGGCGCCATCACGCGTGCCGCCGTCGAAATCGCCGACCAGCTGGACGCAAAGTACATCTGTACTTTCACCCAGTCCGGCGACTCGGCCCGCCGCCTGTCCCGTCTGCGTCCCGTCAAGCCGGTGTTCGCTTTCACCCCCGTGGAGCACGTCTGGAACCAGTTGGCGCTGACGTGGGGCATCCAGCCCGTCCTCGTCCCCATGGTGGGCCACACCGACGCCATGACGGCCCAGGTGGACCGCAGCCTCCTCGAGATGAAGATCGTGGAGAACGGCGATCTCGTGGTCATTGCTGCCGGTTCCCCTCCTGGACAGGCCGGTTCCACGAACTCACTCAAGGTCCACAAGGTGGGAGACCTCGCGGACACGTCCCGCGTGGAAGAAGCCGCAGCCCGCAAGGAAAAGGTCGGACCGTGGCCGGAAAAGAAGAAGGCCAAGTCGAAGGTCTGATCTTTTCGGATTAGCTTTTCGGATCTAGCAGGGGAGGCTCCGCCGTGTGGCGGGGCCTCCTTTGTTTTTTGTTCTGTTTTGTTTGGGGCTGGGTGGTTCGTCGCCGCGGCGGGTGCTGTTCGTCGTCGGGGGCTGCCCGGAGACGACGAAGGGCGCCGCTTCACGTGGAAGCGGCGCCCTTCGCGGGGGAGTGCTAGTTGACCTGGTTGATGATGGTCTCGGCGACCTCGCGCATGCTGAGGCGACGGTCCATGGAGGTCTTCTGGATCCAACGGAACGCTTCCGGCTCCGTGAGGCCCATCTTCGTGGTCAAGAGGCTCTTGGCGCGCTCCACAAGCTTGCGCGTGGCGAACTGCTCCTGAAGGTCGGACACCTCGTTTTCGAGCGCCTTGATCTCTTCGTGGCGGGAAAGGGCGATCTCGATGGCCGGGATCAGGTCTGCCGGGGTGAAGGGCTTGACGACGTAGGCCATGGCGCCGGCATCGCGTGCGCGCTCCACGAGTTCCCTCTGGCTGAACGCTGTCAGGAGGACCACGGGGGCGATCCTCGCCTTGACGATCTTCTCCGCGGCGGAGATGCCGTCCATGACAGGCATCTTGACGTCCATGAGGACCAGGTCCGGCTTCAGTTCCTCGGCCAGCTGGACAGCCTTCTCACCGTTGTCGGCCTCGCCGACAACGTCGTAGCCTTCGCCCTTCAAGATCTCGATGATGTCCAGGCGGATGAGGGTCTCATCCTCTGCGACAACTACTCGGCGTGCCGGCTGGGATGCGGGCTTGGACTCCGTCTGTTCTGACACGGGATCTCCTTCAAGACGTACGGCGGGTTCTCAACCATCTTAGTTGCACCCGGTCCGTGCGTATGATTTATTGCTCGGCCGAGCCGGTTCTGGAAATTAGCCTATCTGCATGTAGAGTAGTTTCGCGCACTGCAACAGGGAGCGTTGAGTTCTGTGAAGAGCCCGACGTCGGTTAGTCTTGTTTCGGTGTTTCCGCGCCCGAGTGGCGGAATTGGCAGACGCGCCGCACTCAAAATGCGGTATCGAAAGGTGTGTGGGTTCGAGTCCCACCTCGGGCACAGTGTTTCCGCAGGTCAGGGGTCTATTTGGCCCCTGACTGTTGACAAAAAGACCAAAAGTGTTGACACGGGCCTAGCATTTTTATGTGGCCAGCATTCGCAAACGCATGAAAAAGGACGGTACATCGTCCTTCATGGTGCTTTGGCGAGACCCGAAGAGCCACGAGCAACAAGGCCTGACTGTCGCCTCCGAATCGGAGGCCGAGACCCTCAAACGGCTGTTGGACGCGAACGGACAATCCTTCGAAATCGCCCAGCAAGCAATCCTCGCGAACCAGTCGAAAGTACCGACTGTGGCCGAAGTGATTCAGGAGCATATTGACCTCCTGATCCGGCCCTCAAGTGGAACCACCCGGACTTACCAGACGATGCTGGACCTTCATGTGCGGGACGTCATTGGTCATATCCCGGTGGACAAGCTCGATTATCGGCACATGAATCACTGGGTCAAGTCGATGATGGCCAAGGGCCGTTCACCGAAGACCATCCACAATGTTCATGGTCTTATCTCTGCGGCGATGAACACTGCCGAGATGCTTCAATACATCCCCCGGAACCCTTGTCGTGGCGTGCAGCTGCCTAGCCTTGACCGGGCTGAGGATGAAGCGATGTTTCTCACGCATTCCGAATTCAGCCTGATCATGGAAGGCATGGGGGAGAGATACAAGGCGTTTACGAGCTTCCTCGTCATGACCGGAACAAGGTTCGGCGAAGCAACGGCGCTTACCGTGGGGGATGTTGACCTTTTGTCCAAGCCGCCCACGGTACGGATCAACAAGGCCTGGAAACGGGACGGGCAGTCGCAGTTTTACATTGGAGCCACGAAGACCGGCGCCGGAAAGCGCACCATCGGACTCAATCCGGCACTGGTCGAGCTATTGATCCCGCTGGTGGCCAGTCGCCCCGGGAAGGAACTTCTATTCACCACTCCAAAAGGACAGCGAATCGTCCACAAGCTGTATTGGCATCACTACTGGGTGCCAGCCGTCAGGACGGCGCAGGCGATTGGGCTGACGAAGACGCCACGTATACATGATCTCAGGCACACGCATGCGTCCTGGCTGATCCAGGACGGGGTTTCGCTATTTACCATTTCGCGGCGCCTCGGCCACGCTTCAACCCGGACAACGGAACAGGTGTACGGGCATCTGATGCCACAGGCGCTGCAGGCAGGCGCTGACGCCACAGAGCGTTCGATCACCGGATTCGTTCACTGAAGGTGTGGGCGGCGCCAAAGCCGCGCGGTCCGCACGTTAGTTCACCGGGGACAGCCGGCCCTTCCCGCGAGTTCCGATGAGTCGGGCGGGCGCCGTCGGTGCTGCTTGCACCGGCACCTCACTCAGGCGAGCGATTTCCATGATGTGCTCGGACGTAAAGATGATCTTTCCCTTGCCCCAGCAGGTATGTGGGAAACGCCCAGCGGCGGCGCCGTCGCGAAGCCAGGCCTCAGTGCATCGCATGATGGCAGCCGCCTCGGCCGGCTCGAAGAACTCAAGGTCCATTTGTCTTCCCTGATTTCGTGAGTGGTGTTGGCAGTTCATGCCCGTGGATGCAGGAATTGACATGACTAAGCCCAAGTGACCACATTGGCCGATCAATACACGGACAGACCTTCGCTCCCCAAGGTCGCGGAAAAGGCTTCGGCGGCCGCTCGTACGCTCTGTGGAGAGGCCGAAACCCTTGATGAATCGGAAGATTCCACGAGCCCGGCGCCCTTCAAAAGTGCGATCTGACGGCGGATGGCTGAGGAAGAGATTCGGAGTTCCGAACCGATTTCCGTGCAGCTCGCGGGCCCATTCCTAAGAAGGAAACGGATGATTTGGCTTCGTGTTCGGTTCATCAAGATGTTCGACATTGAGACCAGACCTGTGAACGATAGAAATTGCTGCTGTAGACGGGTCTACAGCAGCAGGCTACTCCGGACTACTTAACCTGTGAAGGCCCGTGTGAACGTGGGCGGGCTCATTGCCCTGCGGGATCACCCGCGAAATACTGGGGGCACTAGTAAGTGCTGCGAAATCTGATTCTGCGGCAGGGTCCCAGTAAGTTCCGAAGGGGTGGCTATGCCAAGAGAAGAGATGGGCTTGGCTGGCACTCTGACCCCTCAGGCGGAACTTGCCCGGCGCCTGAATCTGCTCCTTGACGTCGTCGTAGCGGAACGAGGGAAGCCGGTGACGTTCCGCGAAGTCCAGGATGAACTGGCCGGAAGGGGTATCAAGCTTTCCAGAGCCCGCTGGTTCTACATGAAGGACGGACGCGGTCGCCTCGTCAGCGATACTGAATTGCTAACCGCATTGTGTGACATCTTCAACGTCGACCGCTCATACCTTCTGGTGGGCAACAAAGCTAACTTGCCAGAACGCATCGATTCCCAGCTTGAGTTCGTCAAGTCCCTCCGCGCGGCACGGGTGAAGTCCTTTGCGGCCCGAACTCTAGGGGATGTATCGCCGGAGACTCTTCGTGTGATCTCCGAGTATCTCAACAAGGACATCGGCAGGCATCCTGCCGCCGAGGATGCTGCTGCTAGTTCTCCATCAGATACTCAAGATGAGCATCCAGAAGTTCCTTAATGCGGGCGGCGTTTGCTGAATAACGAGGCGACCGGCCGTGCCTCCGACCGGGTTCTACGTCGACTTTGATCACGCCGAACGTTTCAAGGGCCAGAAGGTGTTTTGCCACGCTTGGCTCACCGGCACTCACTGCATCCACGATGTCTCCGCGTGTTGCGGGGCCGTGGGCTGAAAGATAGCGGAGGATCTCGTTCCGCGACCTATTCCCAAAGGTCGCGACGGCAGCCTCGACGTCGGACGACCAAGCGTCGTCGCGGGGCTGGGTAATCCTTGGCATGGAACCATTCTTACCGAACGCGTACAGAAAAGTAAGACTCGCAGTCTTGACGGTACTTTAATTATTCTTGACAATAGTTTGCATAGCTTTGTTGCGATTGTGGGTGGAGTCGATCACGGGCTGACACCCTCATGTGCGGGGGTACCCGCGCCGGACTATTGGAGCCTGCTTTGTCGAAGCGGTGAAGACCATGAGTGTCGAAGACGGGGCGAATCAAGCCCAACAAGAACAACCAATACCAGCGACTATTGATGTTTCCCTTACCAGGCCTCTCGAACCGGTGCCAATCCCGGTTGACCAGATCATGGTGGCCGTCGAGGGAGTCCGACGTTACGTCGTTTCCCATCTCTCCCGGATCGGGCGAGCATGCGATGCGGACGACGTCATGCAGGACATCCGGGTGGCGGTCTGGGATGGAGTCGCGCGCGGCCACTATCGCCAACTCCCCGGTGTTCGCTTTGAGGCATGGGTACAGGGAGTGACGGGCAACGTATGCGCCGCACACATTCGCCGTGAGCTGTCCCATCAGACGCTGCCGCTGCTGGTCGAACCAAGCTGCGGTGACTCCCCGGATTCGTCTGACGCCCTCGCTCTCTTGGCTATCGACCGGAACTGGGAGAGAGGCGCTGATGGGGTAGTAGACCAGGAATGGGCGCGAGCGATTATTGCCCTGACCAGAGCGAGTGTGAATGAGAGCATCTGGGGCCTAGCCATGGATAGTCTTACTGCGCCGCGTCGATACGGTCCGCCCTCGCCACAGGATCGCCGCCGCTGGCATGCGGTGACAGTAGTGCGCCAGACGGCGAAGACCGTTCAAAGTGCCTTGGACGTAGAGCCGGCAGACGTCCGCAGCGTCGAAGATCTCTGCCGATATGCAGCTGAATGCCTGCCGACGCTAGTGCTCCGTCGAGTCGCATCGACCATCGTTCGTCGAGGTGTTCGTGGGCCGGAGAGAAATCGAGCCCTGGAATCGTTGGCGGCTGAGCTCGGGGTCACCGAACGCTATGTCGCTGTGCAGATCGGCTTTGCCCGGCGGTTGTATCAGGCGTCGTGGAAGATTCTCCGGAATGGAATGACAGCGGCCCCATGAGTCATGTCGTGAGCCGGTACTGCTTGCAATAGAAGGGGGACAAGGAGGCAGACATGGGGCTGTTGCAGAGGCGTTTTCTGCTGGGCACAGGGAAACGGCGGTCCTGGTGGATCGGCGTCCTGGCAATTCTGAGTGTGGTGGCGGCAATGTTCATTCTTGCGCTTCCCGCGGGCGGGACCCGAACGGAGCCTGCTTCACCCTTGACGGCTGGCTCGGCACCCACTGGCCCGGCGGCGTCGTCGACCTTCTCGCCAGTCGCGTCGCCGACCGCAGCTTCCGCGTTGGAAACTCCACCCGCGGTCGGAGAACCGCGCACAACGGACTATCGGAGGCTTGCTTCCGCGGCGGCGACGGCGATTTACACCTGGGACACGAGAACGGCGTCGTACTCTGAGGTCTACTCCCGGCTCCGTGATTGGTGGGACGTTCTGCCGGACGGTTCCAACCCCCTAACGGTGTTTGTGCAGGAGTTCGAAGCGACCGGGGTCAACGCGGGAACCTATGCAACCTTGGCAGGGGAGCAGGCGCGCCGATCGGCGACGGTCCAGTCCCTTGTGTGCGACGGCGAGCTGGCCAAGGTGCGCGAGCACCCGGCGCCGTGGGCTGGCCTTCACGTCTGCACGGCCACTCTGAGCGTTATTGATCAATCGAAATCTGACCGCAACGCCTATGCGGCTCCCGTGAGCGTCATGGTGAATTGTCCACCGGCCAGCACGGCCCCGACTGATCATTGTGACGTGGTTGGCTTCTACGCGACGCCGAGCAGGATCGTGTACTGATGCCCGCTCCTGCGAGTCTGGCCGGTTTGGCGAAGCACCGCGCTATTCTGCGGTCATCGGCGGCTGTGGTTATGGCGCTAACCCTGATCTGTGCCTTTGCGTTTTACGCTGGTGTGGCAGTGTTTGCCGCCAACTCGGCAACCACTGCTAGTACTTGCTCGCTCGATGCGATCGGCAAGGGCCATGCGCCATCGGATGAAGCCACTGGTCTGCAGATTCAGCCAAACAGCGAGGCGCCGGCTACCCTAACTTCCGGACAGGTGTCGGTTGCGCGGATTTACATTGCAGTCGGAAAGCAGAAGGGAGTGCCGAGGGACGGCCAAATCATCGCGATCATGATGGCCCTCCAGGAATCCGGGCTGAGAGTCCTGGCGAACACAAACGTCCCCGCTTCGCTTTTGATCCGGCACGACGGAGTCGGCAGCGACCACGACTCCCTTGGGACCGCGCAGCAACGTCCAGCGGCTGGCTGGGGGACCATCGAGCAACTAATGGACCCTAACTACAACGCACGGGCCTTCTACGGCGGACCGGGCGGACCCAACCACGGGAGCCCGCGCGGGCTGCTTGATGTCCCCGCCTGGCAGTCCATGGATAAGGGCGAGGCCGCCCAAGCTGTGCAAGTGTCGGCCTTTCCCGAGCTGTACGCGCGGTGGGAACCTGAGGCAACGGAAGTCGTTGACGCCCTCACAGGTGGCAATGCACCAGCTTCTTGCGACAGCGTTCCGAACGGTTCGGCGTCGCCGGTCATGCCGACGAATCTGAGCCAGATCCGGAAGGACATTCTGCACTTTGCTCAAGAAGGGCTGGGTGGGGCGTACGTGTGGGGTGGAACGGCGTTCAAAGCTTGGGACTGCTCAGGCTACGTCCAATGGATCTTCAAGCAGGTGGGGTTCAACCTGCCACGTGTAGATCAGTGGACCGTGGGGCACCGAACTGACAATCCACAGCCAGGGGACTTGGTGGTGCAGAACCCGCAGGGCCCGAACAATTGGGGGCACGTCGGCATCTATGCCGGTGACGGCATGATGTACAGCGCGCTGAATCCGGCTGTTGGGACGTTGCGGCATCCTGTCGAATGGAACTCGGGTACTGCGTACTTCGATTTGTTGGGATAATTTCAAGGGCTGTCGGCAACGCGCTTGGCGCGGACCTCGTGACGGGCAACGGTTCCGGCAAGCCCACGGGGCTGTTTCAGTCCTCCACGCTTGGCGTGATCGGCGCGACCGGCGTAACTGGTGCACCGAACTTCGACAACGTAATTGACCTGTTTTATTCGGTGATTCCGCCATACCGGAACAGCCCTCAGGCAGGCTGGCTCGTGAACGACACGACGTCGGGAGTTCTCCGGAAGCTCAAGGACAACCAGGGCCGCTACCTCTGGGACACGTCGGTGACCGTCGGTTCCCCGGACATGATCCTAGGCAAGCCGGTCTACGCGGATGCAAACGTTGCCGCCACGGCCGTCAACGCCATGAGCATCGCATTTGGTGACCTGTCCCAGTACTACGTCCGCTTGGTCAACGGTATCCGCTTCGAACGCAGCGATGACTTCAAGTTCGATTCCGACGTCGTTGCCTTCCGCTGCCTTGTCCGGGCTGACGGCATCCTGGTGGACCAAACGGGCGCTGTGAAGCACTTCGCTGGCGCAGCAGCTACCTAAGAAAGGGTTGGACGAATGCGCGAACAAGAGGCTCGCGTTCTGCCGGGCGTCCTGGAATTCCGCGCGTCCGGCACGGACGGCGTGGGCACACTGGTCGGCTACGCCAGTGTATTCGGCAATTTGTCCGAAAACCTGGGCGGATTCAGGGAACAGGGGGGCCCGGCTGCGTTCAACAAATCGCTTGGCGACAGAGCGCCGGTTGTGGCCCGATTCAACCACTCGGACGACCAACTCTCTTGGGCACGACCGAGGCCGGTACGCTGACGCTTTCCAAAGATAGTTACGGGCTGCGGCATCAGGTTGATTTGCCGGACACACAGGCCGGGCGCGACGTCGCCGCGCTCGCGAAGCGCGGGGATCTCCGCTATTCATCCTTCGCCTTCCGCACGGTAGAAGACGATTGGAACGACGACCAAGGCGTGCTCTTGCGGACGCTTCACAGCGTGCAGCTTATCGACGTGGCACCCGTTGTTTCCCCGGCCTATCGGGACACGACGGCCCGGCATGCGTTCGCTCGCGAGCCGCACTGGCGTTGACTACGAACGGCTGCGCTCCGCAGTCCGCCACGGAATCCCACTGACGGAGTTGTTGAGCGGAGACGCTCCACGGCTGGAAGTGCTCAGGCGGAAGCTCGGTCTCCCATAGACCGGGCGTAAACGTCGTCGGGTGCCGGGCCATGGACAGCCATGCACCCGGAACGATGGCCGAAAGGGAGCGTCTCCTTTCTCCGCTCCCGGCCAGCGCCCAAAACCGCAAGGCCCGCCGTGGTGAAATTCCTCCGCCAATGGCGGGCCTTCGCGTTAATCCCGGTTCGAAACGCGTCGGCACGTCGACCTCTACTGAACGGGAAGTTTTCGGAGTCCTGGCCAGTAGACTCAAATTCAGATGGACCAGTACGATCCCGTGCCGACTTGGCGACACCAGGATCAGAATAGGGGTAGTTGGGGATGCTGCGCAGAGCCGAAAATGTGAGTCTCACTCACCGGCCCGGGTTCTGGACGGGCAAGGGTCCAGTTTTTCTGACCGTCGGAAGGAAGTCCTATCAACTTAAGAAGCTGACAAAGCAGGAGTTTAGCGAACGTCAAGAAGGTCAGCGCAGGTATCCGAGTCCCGTAGTTACGGTGCACGGCAGAAAATACTGGCAGTTCGAGAATAAGTTCTATTGGGAAAACGACGGGCTTAAGGCCGCGGAGATTTACGCCCTGATAATGACCAGGAAGCAACGAGACAGGCAACACATCGAGCGCGCCCAAGCGACGGTTGCAATGGGATCGACGCCGCGAAACGCCCCAGCGCGACGCCAGATACCTGATGATGTGAAGCTTTTGGTCTGGACTCGCGACGAAGGCCGGTGCCGAAACTGCGGGTCAGAAACCGAACTTCAATACGATCACGTCATTCCGGTATCAATGGGTGGCAGCAATAACCCTGAGAACCTGCAAATTCTTTGCGGTCCTTGCAACCGGTTCAAGTCCGCAGGGATAACTGTGAACCGCTAGGTTCCGACAGGTCAGCGAACGCTGGGGCTTGTCTGGACTGAACCGTCTTTGCCTCGTTCTACAACACATGTGATGCGCCGGAAGCTACCCCCGGTGTTGAGGTCCACGAGGGTTACTTTCCCATCAAGCTCTGTGCGGACGTCAGTCTTTGACGTCACGGTGAAGTCTTCGGCTCTGCCAACTATGTGCATGCCGTTCGCTTGGTACTCCAGTTGCAGTTCCCCAATGCAGTTCCCCGCCGCCCCCGCGTCAGTTAGATTCAGCGGGGTCTTGCTAGGGTCTTTGGCCAAAGCTATCGAACACTGAGCCACAAAAAGCACGACGAGTGCGGATAAGGTGATGAGTGCCCATCTGAGCGTGTTTTTCTTGGGCTGCTCGTTTCCCCCAATTGCAGTCATGGCCACATCATAGGCGAAGGTCCATGTAACGACACGCAGTGGCCTCTCTTTTGTGGATCGGTGTCCCAAGGACCCTAAAGTGTGCGGTATGTCGAATCGCCCGCCACGCCAGCCCATGAAGCTCTATCTAGTATTTCTGCTGGGCTTCCTTGCCTCCGTTGCTACCGTTGGCGGATTGATCTGGCTCCTCGCAGCATATGAGACGAAGGATTTGAACCCTTTCTTTCACAGCCCGCGAATGAGCCAGGACAAGTGGTTTGAGATCATCCGGAACGCAGTAACGATGGGCGCAGCCCTGGGCGTTGGGGTGACGCTGTTCTTCTCTTACAGGAGGCAGCAGACTGCTGAAGAGACTCAGCGAATTGGTATCCAAGCCCAACTCACTGCGGCCAAAGCACAACAAACCGCTGCCGAGGCTCTGGAACTAGCGAACAAACAGCATGGTTTGGACCAAGACCGGCGCAAGGACTCTGTGACGGCGGAACTGCGCTCCCGATATGTCCAGACGGCAGAGCAGCTAGGGTCCGAACACTTGGCGATCAAGCTTGCCGGAATTTACAGCTTGGCGGCCTTGGCCGACGATTGGGCCGAGATCGGTAACCATGACGAACGCCAAGTTTGCATAGATCTTCTGTCTGCTTACTTCCGATACGCTCATTATTTTGATGATTCAGCCAGAGCGGAGGTCATGGCCACGTTAACTGAGGTCATTCTGAGCCGCTTGAAGCACGACACTTCCGTGCGGAAGCACTGGGGCGGGGCTAATATCGATCTCTCTGACCCTCAGGGATTTCCTTCGGTCGACGGACTTGTTCTTCGTGACCGAGGCACCCTGACGCTGCGGCGCCCATCCGGGGCTGGCAAGCCCCTTTACTTCGGAGACGTAGTGCTCGACGGAGGGATACTTGATCTTCAGGACGTAACGTCGACCGGTGCATTCACCTTGTTCCACGCGGCTCTAAACCGTGGTCAGCTTAGGGTTTCGCTTGCTCCAGGGCCAGGGGATAACGGGTTCCCGGTCGTAGCCGCTTTCAACAGGGTAATTCTGAGCGGTGCCACGTTGGTGGTAAATGCTAATCAACACAAGGTCACATTCGACTATTGCACCTTTAAATCGGGGAACCTGTTCGTTAGTTCCGGTCGTGAGTCGGTGACATTTAGAAACTGCGTCTTCGAGGGCAACGTATTTGGGTATGCAGGGCGAATGGGGGCCGCCCGTCCTGTTTCCACAGGCACTCTGATAGTGGAGAACTGCCGCTTCGAGGAAGGCGTCGAGGTACTTGAGTCCTACGAAATTGATCCAGCGACTTGGCAGGCTACCGAGACCTATACGGTCGATCAGAACGGAACAGTTCACCGCTGGCGAGCCGATTTGGTTCCGGATTCGCAAGGATGATCGCGCGTTTCGGTTCAGCCTCTCAAGGCGCGGGTGAGTTGTACAGCGTCCGCGTTGGCGGATTTGGCGAGAGCCACAAGGTCATGAGGCGTGAGCGCTAGGCGCTCGTCTCCGATGTAGAGGAACACAACCGGCTCGCCGACGTGCAGTTCGCCCGAGGGGTCGCCAATGTCAGTCTGCTCAAGGGTCAGTTCAAGGGTTCCGCGTGGGGAGAGCTTTAGCTCGTGGGTGCAGATATCCCCGCTATCGTCACTCTGCGAGTATGTGCGGGTTGCCAATTCCGGGCGGGGCGTGCGGATCACGAACCCTGGCTCAACATCCATGAGCATGGCGTACCGTTCCCGGCCGGTCATGGCTTCGAGGCGCGAGGTGGAGAGTACCAGGCGTGTGTGGGCTCCCACTCAATCGATTCAGGTGAGCCGGGGAGATAAGAGAAGTGATATGGGTCCACTGGCGTACGGCGGCCCTCTCCTTTTTTGGCAACGCATCTTCCCGCCCTGCATGCCGAAAAGGGAGGGACCCCCCAGGAACGCTTTGAATGGTAGGGGTCTTTGGATCTGCGCTGGCAGGTCATCAGCCGCCTCAAACCACGTGGAGTGTTGCCTGGCCCGATACATGCATGTCGACCAAACGATGCCTTTCTTCGAACGAGTGTCTGTCTGAAAGGTTGTCATGTCGCACCAGCCCTCCGCCTCCATGAAGTCGTGAGCCCACACGGCTCATTCCTCTGGAAGACGACGGACGGAGCGCTCGATGTTGCTTGCAGCTGTAGACCCAGGAATCACCCCGAATCCTAACTTCCCCTTTCTCGCTTCGTTGAAGGAGATTGGAGGAGGCATCCTCGTTGGCGCCTTCATCGTGATCGCTATCGTGGCGATCGTCGGAGCGGCCATGCTCCTGGCCGGAAAGCTGAGCCAGTCGTCGAGGCTCGCGTCCGGCGGTGGCATGATCTTGCTCTGGACTGGTCCAGTGGCTGCAATCCTGGGCGGGATCAATGGCTACATTCTTTGGTCCCAATCGGCGTTCCCGCTCGGATTCTAGGTCCGATCCGTCATGCCAGTTCAGTGCGACCTGAACGGATGGTGGCCGCCCGGGTGTGGCCTTGTCTCCCAAGCGAACGATGGTTTCCTCGGAGCCGTCACGGCTCTTTTTGCGAATATTCTCCAGAACATCGCGTCCTGGATTTGGTCGTTCATCACCGGCGCATTCAGTGTCTCGAATGTTGATGATTCGCAGTGGATCGCTGTGCAGGGGCTGACGAATTGGTGGGTGGTCGTCATGATGACACCGCTCGTCGTGGCTATGATCCTTCAGCTGTTGTCCGGTCTCATCAGCCAACAGCCGCGCCGCTTGGTGAGGGCGCTGGTAGGAGGTGCAGCCGCCATCCCCATGGTGGCCGGAGCAGTTTTCCTAGCTCGCCAGCTCACTCACATCGGCGACTCCGCATCGCAATCAATCCTCGACTCCATGGGGACGGATCCATACGTGGTGTTTATGCGGCTCTTCGGATTCGAACGGGCACCCGCAGGATCCGGCCGGGACTGGAACGTTGTGTCGCTGGCCCCAGGGTCGAGCAGCGGGGCGGCCGGGGCGGTGATCGTGACCGCGATGGCCGTCATCGTTGTCTGGATATTGGCATTCATTCTGATGTGTTCGATGATCTTCCGGTCATTCGCGCTCATCGTCCTTGCAGCCGTCGCCCCGGTCGCTCTCATGCTCATGCCGTGGGAGAAGACGAAAGCGTGGGCACGACGGTGGTGTGAGATCGTGGTCGCCCTGCTGCTCGCCAAGCCTCTAGCCGCGACCGTTCTGGCCGTTGCCATCAAGCTTTTCGCCGAGTCGAAGTCGTTCGCTGGACTGGCTGCCGGCGTCGTCGGAATGACACTGGCGTGCGGCGCTCCTCTGATGGCCTTACGGCTTGTTAGTTTCGCCGGCGGCGAACTGGCGGCGGCTGCACAAACTGCCGGTGGCGGACACGTCCTTTCGCGCAGCTCCAGCTTCACTGCAAGGCAGATCAGCCGACAGACGGGTGGCCGATTCACGCTCGCCGGCATGGCTGCCCGTTCGTCGATAACTCGACCGATCCCCTCCAGTCGTCCGCAATTTCCGACGACGGCCTTGCCGCCCAGAGTGCCACTTCCGGGAACGCCGACCGGCACGACCGCGTCGCGACCTTTTGCCGGAAGCGGCCCTACCTTAATGCTCGACGTCGGCGGGTCAGCTCCCGGTCCTGCGTCGACTCTGGCGCGGGGCGCCAGCGCGTCGGCGGCGACGTCTGGGGCGCAGGTCCATGGATCAACCCTGGGCACTATTGACGATCAACCGCAGCCTTCAGCGTCACGCCCCTCGTCTGTTCCTAATGCCTCTCCATCGATAGCGCCGACAGTGCCACTACCGGTCCGACCAACAACGATTGTCCAGCCCCTGAAGGACGGTGATTCCCGTGTCTGAGAATTCGCGAACCCTCGAGGCCGTCAAGTTTCCTCGGTATGAGCGTCGCGGCTTGTTCCTGGGCTTGAAGTGGTATCAGTTGCTCTTTCTGGCGTGCGGGGTCCTCGTGGCGAGTGTGGCCTCAGCGGCGAGCGGGCCGATCGGACTATTTGCATCGGGACCGATGTGGCTCACGCTGATGCTGCTCGGATTGCTGCAGTACTCGCGGATTCCCTATCCGGTATGGGCCAATCACGCCGTCGTGTTCTTCTATCGAGCGTTGGTAAAACAGACGCGGTTTCTCGTCCGGCCCGAGCGGGCTGTCCTGTCGGGTCGTCTGGCACTCCCTGGCGGATTGGGAGACCTTGAGCTGCGTCGAACATCGCGGGGCGAATCGTTCATCATTGACGCCCGGGGCAAGGACGCCATCGCGGTACTGCGGTGCAGCACAAGGTCTTTTGCGCTCTTGGACGCGGACGACAAGGCCTGGGCAGTGCAGGCTTGGTCCCGTGTTCAGGCAGGTATGGCCCAGCGCAGCACCGTCTCGAGAATTGCCGTCCAGGACTACACGGTTCCATATCCTTCGCAGGCGCTGCGTGACTTCTACGAACACGCCGTACCGCAACGGATTGGAGACACAGGAGAACTGAGCTGGGGCGAGCGTTCGTATGAGGATCTGGTTTCTGCAGCCGGGTCGGCGATGAGCCACGATCTGCTTCTGACTCTTGTCGTGGACACGGCCAAGGCCCGGCGCCGGATCAAAGAGTCGGGCGGGGGTCTGGTGGGCGTTGAACGTGTGCTCCGGCTGGAGGTGGAGGCCATGACCACCGCACTCGGAACACACAACGTCAAGGTGGAGGAGTGGCTCCCCGAGGACGGAATCCTCGACGTCTTACGCGGCGCCTTCGACCCGGCCGCAATCGCCGCTCCAGTTAGGCCTCCAGCGCCAGTTGGCGCGCACCTTGACCCCGAAAGTGATTCGGATTCCAAACTGCCGTCGGGGCCCATGGCCGTCGAGGAGCACTGGACCTACTTGCGTACCGACTCCGGTTTTCATCAAACGTTCTGGATCGCTGAGTGGCCGCGGCAGAAGGTCATTCCGGGCTTTCTGCATCCGCTGATCTACGTGGGAGATTTCCGCCATACGGTGACTGAAGTGATCCGAGCAGTGCCCACAACTGAGGCGCTGCGGGATATCCGTTCTGCCCAGGAAGCCCATGAAACCCGGCGGCGGATCAATGCGCACTTCGACAGGCCCCTCACGCGTGAACAAAAGGCGGAAGAAGAGGAGGTGGCCCAGCGGGAGGAAGAGATCGTCGCTGGCCACGGTGACGTGCGGCCCGCTGCGTACGTCACGATCACGGCAGCCACGCTCGAGGATCTGGCGCGGCACAGGCAGGAGCTTGAATCGGCGGCTGCAGGGGCCTTCGTTGAATTGCGGTTGCTGGCAGGGCAGCAATGGGCGGCATTCGTTGCCGGTGCCCTTCCGCTTGGGAGGGGGCTGCGGTGAAGCGGACCATCCAAAATGTTCAATACGTGCCGTCGGGTGGCAACCGCCGGCAAAGGAAGGACCGACGCCGGCGCGAAGTAGCGGGGGAGAGCGGACCATGGTTGTCTGCCCTGCAGAGCTTCGGAGAGAGGCTCGACGACCGGTTGGACGGTAGCGAACACGGTGGGGACTGGGGGAGTAGGGAACCGAACTCTCTGCGCGGTCCGCATCGGCTGCGTCCGGCACCGCACCGCGCTTCCACGCTGACGTTTGCGGCGGCCTATCCGTTCATCACGGAATCGGGCTTGGGTCATGAGGGAACGTACATCGGCACGGACGTCTTCGGGTCCGGGGCCTTTTCCTACGATCCGTGGATTCTCTATGACAAGGGTGTCATCAGCGGCCCCTCTATCGTTGTCATCGGCACCGTCGGCACTGGCAAGTCCATGTGCGGGAAATCCTTGGTGGCCCGCTCGATCACGCTGGGGCGGAAGGCCGCTGTGGCGTCTGACCCCAAGGGCGAATGGGTTGCCGTGGCCAAAGCTGTTGGCGGCAAAGTCATTTCTGTCGGCCCCGGCCGCTCAGCCCGTGTGAACCCCTTGGACGCGGGTCCGCGTTCCAGCGCGTTGAGTGAGGCGCAGTGGCAGGCCGTGGTCCGCCAACGCCGTCGCTACCTGTTAGTGGCGTTGGTGTCCCTCATGCGGCAGGGCATGCCCCTTCGCCCGGTGGAGCACACGGCGTTGGACATGGCGCTGATGGAGACGGTGGCGCAGAACTCGAACCCGACGTTGCCAATGGTCCTGGATCATTTGCTCAACCCTTCGAAGGAAACGATCGGGCTCATCGGCAGGGACGGCGGAACGGCTGTCAGCCACTCGCTGCGGCGGACGGTGTCAGGCGATTTGGAGGGTATGTTCGATGCTCCTTCCACCGTCGCCTTCGACGCCGATGCCCCGATGATGGTCATGGATACCTCTGCATTGATCGGTGCCTCGGAGCAGGCCCTGTCACTCGCCGCAGCGTGCGGGGCGACCTGGCTGGAAGCGGCAGTCACCAATCCCGACGGCGGCAAGCGGCTGGTGGTCTACGACGAGGGCTGGCGGATGCTTGCCGATCCCTACATGCTGGCCAAAATGAGCGAGCAATGGCGACTGGCCCGCACCTACGGGATCGCAAACCTGCTCATCATGCACAAGGTCGCCGATCTCAACGAGATCGGTGACAGCACTAGCGGGCACCGGCAGAAAGCCCTTGGGCTCCTCACGGAGGCCGACACTCGGATCATTTACCGCCAGAAGCACGACGCCATGCGCCTGACAAAGGAAGCTCTCGGCTTGACCGAAGCCGAATGCGAGCACGTGGAGAACCTTCCCAAGGGCGTAGGGCTCTGGAAAGTCGGAAACCGCTCGTTCATAGTTGCCAACAGGGTCACCACCGATGAGCTGGAAGTCTTCGGCACCGACGACCGGATGATCTGATGTTCACGCACTCGCGCGCAGGAAACACGAGCCCTTTGATCACCGCCGGACTCATCACGCTCTCCGGCCTCGTCGGATTTTCCTTCCTTGTTCAAGGTGCCGCCCGCCTCGTCGTCACCTGGCGATGCGGCACCACGCCGGCGTCGCCCCTAAATCCGGCGGCCGCCGTCGGACTCTTCACTGGCCGGATCGATTGGATCGTGCGCCGAACTCCCGACTGCGACGTCGGTGCCAGCGATGTCTGGTGGTTGGTCGCCCCGGTACTGCTCGCGGTCGCCGCGCTCGCGGTGGGTGGGATCTGGTCTTGGCGAAGATGGAAGCAATCGGGGGCTTGGCTTCGGCAAGAGATCTTGAACCGGGATGGCATCGCTCGACGCTCCGAGATTCTGCATGACTTCGGGGCCAGGGCGGTTCGGCGGCGCGGGAAGTTCACCCGTCCCGCGGTGAGCAACCCGACTGTTCAGGACGTGGCCTGGACGCTCGGGCGCTCACGCGGCATCACGATTCACGTCTCAACAGAAGAATCGATGGTGATCCAGGGGGCACCTCGTTCGGGTAAGGGACTCTATGTGGTGATCAATGCCATTCTGGACGCGCCCGGTGCCGTGGTGACGACGTCCACCCGGGCGGACAATCTCGTTGTCACGATGAAAGCCCGCGCCACGGGGGACAGGCCTGTGACAGTGTTCGATCCGCAGGGGATGTCCGGTCTGCCATCCACGCTGCGCTGGTCGCCGGTCCGCGGCTGTCAGGACCCGGATATCGCCACGCGCCGGGCCTTGGTCATCACCGCTGATACGGAGATGAAGGGTGAAAACGCGGCGTGGCAGAAGCGTTCCTTGATCGTCCTGCAGTGTCTGCTCCACGCGGCGGCATTGTCCGGAGAGGGCGTGCGTGCATTTCGGCGTTGGTCCTCAAGCCCGGTGCTGGCCCGTGAGGCTCTGGAGGTTCTCAGCCGTCCGGGGGCTGCACTGGGGTGGCAGGCCGACCTGATGGGAATCCTCGAGGACGACCCGAGGAACACGTCCAATTCCTGGATTGGTGTCTCGGCGGCCGTGGCTCCATTGTCTTCGCCCAAGGTGTTGGCTGCGCTCGACCCTCAGGACAAGTCGGAGGAATTCGATCCGAAGAGTTTCATCCGTGATCGCGGCACGCTCTATTTGATCGGCACACGAGCAGGTGCCGCCGCGGCAGGCCCGTATCTGTCTGCGCTGATAGACGACATCGACTATGCCGCCCGGGAGATGGCCTTCGTCTCACCCGGCGGTCGACTCGATCCGCCCTTGTCTTTGATCCTCGACGAAATCGCCAATCTTGCTCCCTGGCCCGGCCTGCCCATTGCGCTTTCGGACGGTGGCGGAATCGGTATCTCAACACTCGTGGTGTTGCAGTCGCTCTCCCAGGCGCGGACAGGGTGGTCCATCGACGAAGCCGCCACGATCTGGGACTCGGCCATCATCAAGGTGATCTTCGGCGGTGGCTCCGATGAACGTGACCTACGCTCGCTCGCGGGACTGTTGGGCGAGCGGAGCCTCACTCTAACCACACGCTCGTGGTCATCCCAAGGCCGTCAGGACGGAGAGCAGATCCGCGAGAGCCCCGTCATCGCACTCGATGAGATCCGCCGCCTGCCAGCCGGCACGGCCCTCATGCTAGGCCGACGCACCAGACCAATCCTTTTGGACCTGCGCGAATGGCACAAACGCAAGGACGCAGCCGAGCTTGGACGCTCCAAGGCAGAGACCGAACGCGCGCTGACCGAGGGGCACAAACTGCGACAGCAAATAGCCGAAGGAAACAGTGATGGGGAACTATGACGACGTCGAACACTTTGACATTCCCTCAGTCGGAGCGGACGACGACGAGCTGACAGCCGAGCTGTTCCGCTCGGCCTTCCGCGCTCCAAGCGGGTCGCAGGGCACGACCTATCGATGGCGGGACATGAGCTCTCAGCAGGCCGAAAGCGTTTGGGCTGCGCTCGCAGACTGGGTGAGATGGCTGGTCGGGACCTATCAGTTGACGACGTCCGTGGTGCCCGATTGCTGGTGGAAGCACCCCGAGATCGTCGCGGAGCTCTACGCCCTGCAGCGGGCAGAACAGGCGTCCTACACCGTCGACGATGCTGGCTTCGGACCGTTGGCCTTTCACGAGCGACTCCCGCATGCCGTCGAACGCCTCAGAACCCACACCCGAACGGCCGGCTGCGTCGGCCTGCAGTCGCACAAAGACCCCACCCCAAGAGTCCTCGCGGTGGATGGTCCGGAGTTCATTGAATGGCAGGCGGCTCACCATCAACTCGGCGCCGAGTTCTGAAGTCATGCAGTCCGCCTGTCTGCGGACATGAACAAATATCCCGGTTTGCGGATTCCAAGAGGCATGGAGGTGACTGTCGTGGCTCCTAGAGGTGAGGGCGTATCGCGCTCCGAGGCGCAGGATCCTGCGCCCGCCTTGGTGGCTTTGGGCCAGTCGCGGATGACACCGGAGGAACGCATCTCCGCCCTGACGGAGGGCCTCCACACGATCCTGGAACAAGCCGTTGAATCACCTTCCCACTGGCAGGTACTGCTGGACGCTTCGGCCACGCTGTGGCGATACTCCGGCGGGAACGTGGCCCTCCTCATCATGCAGATGGCACAGCGCGGTACCGAAGAGCCCACGCTCGTCGCGGGGTACAGGGAATGGGAACGCCACGGCCGCACAGTTCTGAAAGGGGAGCATGCCCTGTGGGTGATTGCGCCGCGCACAGCACGCATGCAGGAGTTCACACTGCCCGATGGGACCCGGCAGCGGATACGCGTCGGAGAGAAGCTTCCACGTGGCGCAGTCGACGACGGAAAGAAGACCGTCATCACCGGGTGGCGCGGACAGGCAGTCTTTGATGTCTCACAAACCCAAGGGACTCCGCTGCTCGTGCCGCGAGACGGCACCGGGCCCGGCGTCGACGCCTCACAGCTTTTCGGATCGTTGGCAGAGGTCGCTCACCGGCACGGCTTCGAAGTCCACGTCGACGCCGCCCAATACGGACTCACCAGCGGCTACACAGATTTCGCCAAGCACCGCGTCCAAGTGGGAGCGTGGCTAAGCACCGAGGAGCGCACCGCGGTACTTGCCCACGAGCTCGGGCACGTACTGCTGCACGGCCCGGACGACGACGTCGGGCGGCTTTACGGAAGCAGCGCAGACCACCGCGGGCTTGCTGAAGTCGAGGCCGAATCAGTTGCGTACACGGTGCTACGGGCCCACGGGATCGACCGCGGACCACAATCGGCCTCCTACCTTGCCGGCTGGGCAGACGCCGTCATCGAGACGGAAAGGGGTGTTTTGGCGGACGGTACGGACCGCAAACTTCCCGCCTCCCGCGTTGATATTGCGAAATCCGTCCTGGGGCGAGTCACAGCAGCATCGAAAGGGATCCTCGAAGTCACTCATCCACCTGGCTTCGGGGGCAAGGTTCCGGCCGTCGAAGCTGGACACCTGTTCGTAAAGCCGGCGTCCTACGTAGGCGTGGGGCTCCCCGCGGCGTCCGCAGACGGCCCCACAATCGCGGGCCCGGGAATCTGACTCAAAATATCTGTCCGGCGGGAGAGTCCCGCTGGGACCGGAAAGGAAAAACAATGAGCACCAAAATCCCGATCAACATCGCCGGCAACCTCGTCGCCAACCCCGAGCTCACCTACGGCGAGTCCGGAGTGGCCCACGCCAAACTCCGCGTCGCCGTGAACCAGCGAATCCAGGGAGCCGACGGGACCTGGCAAGACGGCGAACCTGTCTTCCACAACGTCTCGGCTTTCCGGGCTCTAGCTGAGAATGCATCGAACTCACTAAAGAAGGGTGACCCCGTTACTGTGGCGGGGGAACTTGAATTCCGTTCCTACGAAAAGGACGGCGAGAAACGAGAAGCCCGCCGCATCGTCGCCGACACGATCGGGCCGGATCTGCGCTTCGGTACCGCCGTCTACCAGCGCTCGGCGCACACTGCGGTTTCTGGGCCGGAGGCTGGCATTCAGGTTGGCCCTGAGGTCTCGGCTGACGCGGAGGCCGCCTCTCCCGTGTACAACATTGCGACTAGGAGCCCGGTGGTGGTGCCCCCTTTCGGGGCAGCGCAGGGGAGTGAGATGAGTTACTAGCACAGGGAACTCGTCTGGATGGGTGATGGGACCGGGCACGGGAACAAACTTTGCTGCTTTTTGAGGGCCGAGGAATGTGTCCGGTCTCAGCATTGCTGAGTCCCGACGTGGGGGATTGACACGTTGAATACGACGAAGAATGGTCGTTGCCGTCTCAACGAAGGTCTCAGTTCCAAGATCCGCCGGCCGGACTGAGGCCAGTGGGCAGCTGATGCATGACCACCGGTACCCAACGCGGAACGTAATAATTCCAAGCGAATTACAAACTTGTAATTCAAATACTAGAATCCCTGATGGCGCTAACCGCAGCGCCGCCTGACGGCGCGGGGGCTGCACCGTCTCATATTTGAATGGGGATCTTGTGTTGTCGAATCACATACCACCGGGAAAGCGCCGGTTCCGGCTGCCTGTGTCCACGATTGTCGTGGGCATCCTCCTGCTCCTTTTCCTTGTTCCCGCCGCTTTCGGGTCCGGTATCGGCGGGATCCTGATCATGGCCGGGATTTTCGCTTTCCTGACAGGTCTCTATGTCGTCGCGACGGGCCGGCGTTCCTGGGCGATGGTGCCAGGGGGCCGCAAAGCCGGGACTATCGTCCTGAGCTGCGCGCTCGTGCTCCTCATTACCGGCGGCCTGCTTGCACCGGCGAAGCCGAACGATGGCCTTCAGGCGTCTCCGACCAGCGCCGACAGCCAGAAACTCGCGGGAACCGCAGCTTCCCCGAGCTCCAGCCCCACCCCCACTCCGACGGCAACCGAGACAGGAACACCGCTGGATCCGGACACAGTGACCGAGCTGTCCAGGTCGGCAAGCTACACGGCGCCCAAATCCCAGCCGGCCTATGCCACCAAAGCCCTGGATCTGCTGGCCACGTTGCCGGTGAAGGGCAGGGCACCGATGACAGGGTACGACCGTGACCAGTTCGGCCAGGCCTGGGCCGATGTCGACCGCAACGGCTGCGACACCCGCAACGACATGCTGAAACGCGACCTGACACGGACCGCATATGCCAACAGTGGCCAATGCAAGGTCCAAAGCGGCACCCTGGCCGACCCATACACGGCGAAAACCATCAGCTTCGTACGCGGCGCCTCGACCAGCAGCGCCGTGCAGATCGACCACGTCGTCGCCCTTGGGGATGCCTGGCAGACAGGCGCCCAGCAATTGAGCATGGAACAGCGCACCGCCTTCGCCAACGACCCGCTGAACCTCCAGTCCGTCGACGGTCCCACCAACATCCAGAAGGGCGACGGCGACGCGGCCACCTGGCTGCCGCCGAACAAGAGCTACCGCTGCGATTACGTCGCCCGGCAGATCTCCGTCAAGGCCACCTACAACCTGTGGGTGACCCAAGCCGAACACGATGCCATGGCACGCGTCCTGGGTGACTGCACGAACGAGACAGCCCCCACGAACCAGAAGCCACCGGCAACGCCTGAACCCACCCCCGACACCCCGGCCCAGGACGTCGCACCTGCACCGGAACCACCGGCGCAGGTTCCCGTTCCGGCACCAGAACCAGCACCGGCCGCACCCGTAGCACCAGCTCCGGTGGCTCCAGCAGCGCCAGCGGCGCCTGCCCCGGCAGCTCCTGCTCCCGCCCCGGTTCCCGGTGGTGGAGCGACAGCACTGTGCAACGACGGCACACTCTCTTTCTCCGCGAACCACAGCGGGACATGCTCGCACCACGGCGGCGTTGCAATCTGGTACAAATAGCCGCCCCTGTCCGCGAGCACTATGCGCCCGCCGCGGCTTGCGCAGCTACCGGCGGCGTCGGGCGCGGCCGTGAGTGGGGGCGGATCCCGCACGCCGCGGCGGCCGCCCGGAGGCCGAATTCCCGGGGGAGCAGGCCGGGACACTCCGGAGGATTCCGGTGCCAGGTATGCGACTGGTTGGTCGCCGTGTTGAGCACCCGACCGCCGGGCGCTGCGGGTCTCTGCCGCGCGGATAGCGGACGCGACGAGAAGCACTTTCAATCAATTCAGCTCGGCGCAAGAGGGATTTTGACTACTTGAAGCTCATCGAATTGCCGCGGCGTCTGATATTCGGTTTTGACGGAGTTTCGTTACCGGCGCCCAGGCAAGGAAATTCGAAGCCTGTACATAGTATGTGGCCGGCCAAGGCGCACCGGGCCTGATCTGGGTCGGATCCGGTGATATCAGCAGGACGGATCCGGCCCAGATAGGTTCTTCCAGTGCTTCCAGCCATACGCGCTGAACGTGCCCGAAACGGTTCCAGTTAACGGTGATCCACGATCCGGTGGGTTCGAGAGCATCGATGCTGAGGACTGTGATTTCCGCCGTCGTCCCGTGAGCTCGCCTCTCCTCCTCGAGGTGGCTCCATCTTAGCTTGGCATTTGCCAGCCAATCGCGACGGCGATTGGCCCGAAGCAACCATATGATGCAGACGATGAAGGTGGAGGGCAGCACGGCAGCCCAGCCAAAAACTTGGATTGCATCTGGAGGCCAACTTACCGCCAGGTTCTGCAAAACGAACACCGTGCATAGGGCAATTACCGCGCTGGCGAGAATCAGGGCGGGCGTCGCGACTTTCGGCTTGATAGCTGGATTCGAAACCATGACTTCCTTCCCGACAAGTTTAGAGTTGCCAACCGACATTGATAAGGCTGACGTCCTGCGCAACCGAGTCTTCTGTCCGCGGGCCAGATCGTTGATGCGCGACGGAGCTGGACGCGGTCCGTTCAATGATGCGTTGAAGGCTTTCGTACTGCGATTTCCGTTCCCACTCATATTCCGCCGGAAGAGGACCCAGCGGATGGGGTGAGCCGCCGATGCCCCATCTGTCCCGGTAGGTGGCGGCTCTGCTGATCAGAGGGAATGTGTCATCCAAACTCACGCCTGGCGGGAGAATCCGCAGGAGGTTCCGCTTCCATTCGGGGTCATGCATGAGTGCCTCGAAGGTGACTTTGTCTGCCCTGTCTTGAATTCGCATCCGTACCTGGCCGATCATGCTTTCGAGATCACGACGAGCGGTGTGGATCGGCTCGGCCAGGGGATCAGGCCCGCCGGCGGGCATTCCGGTGAGGAAGCTGCGGAGCCGAGTATGGATGACTGCGGTGACGTCATTCGCTGACGTGCACGTCTCCAATGCGTTGGTGACGACTCGCTGCGCACTTGGTCGGTTGATTGCTGTGGATCGGCGCCAGGCTGATACGGTGGCGCCCCACGATGGGGATTGTCGCATCTCGTCAATGGTTCCGGGACAGTGAACCTCGAGGAACTTGGTCAGGTCCTCGGCGGCAGCGATCTGGGCGAGGTAGTCGTATTCGGCGCTGAGCCGTTCCAAGCTGTCGGAACTGAGCCGTTCGGCCTCGCGGACTTCGTGGGCAGTCCGCTCGGCACCTTCGGCAGCGAGCACTTCTCCCAGAATCTCCCGCCATGACGCTTGCAAAGAGGGATCAAGAGGCTCGGCATCGGTAAGGTCATCGTCGCAGACATAGATGTGGTTTCCCGTGCGTCCGCGGGTCATGCTCACGTACAGCAGCTCTCGCGTGAGGCGCCCGCGTGTGACGACGCTGTGACCGGCGTCCACCGTGAGCCCCTGGGAGCGGTGGGCGGTCGTCGCATAGCCCAGCTCAACCGCAGACTCAACATAGTCGCGGTGAAGCGTGACGGTGGCGCCGGTGTCCCTGCGGACCACGGTGAGGGATCCGTCGCGCCTGCCGGCCCCTACGACGTCGAGCAGGGTGCCGTTGCGGATGAAGTCGCCATTGCTGTCAGTAACGGTGCGGTCGTTGCGGCGCGCGATGACCGTGTCACCGCGGCCGGCACGCAGACCATCGCCCAGAGGTGCTGTCTGCTCCGCGTCCACGGCGCCTTGGATTATGCGGTCTGCTTGGGCGCGTTCGTTGAGAATGCTCACCGTGTCGTTGTCCGCGGCAATGAGGATGGACGACTTTCCGGCATGCATGTCGGATTGCCAGTTCAGATAGGCCTGGTCGACCATCTCCAGATAGGTGCCATGCCGGATCCGCTCGTGCCCCTCGTAGTCGGTGGTGGCCGCGAAGTCACCGGCACGGAGTTTCAGCGACGCGTCACGTTCCCAAGGTTGCTCGAACCGCCAGATGGTGCTCAGCTGGCTGGTTTTGCCTTGCCGGTCCAGCCACCCGAGAACACCGCCGGCATCGATGGAATCCAGCTGCCCGGGGTCGCCGACCAACAGGAGCTTGGCCCCGGCATCCCTGGCCTGATGCACCAGGGCCGATAGCTGAAGGGTGGACACCATCGAGGCCTCGTCGACGACCACCAACTGGTTCGGATGGAACCGCCACTTGTTTTGCTCGGCGGCCAGCCGGGTAGCTTCCTGCGCCAGACGGGTGCTTGGGGCCCCTGAATTGCCCAGTCGCGCCGCCGTCACGAGGAAGCGCTCAGCCCTGTGGCCGGCTCCCTCGCCGACAGACTCGTAGAGCCACTTGCTTACGTTCTCCGTGACCACACTCAGCTCTCGCGCCAGAACTTCGGCACTCGCCGCCGCGGGAGCGAGGCCGACAACGCTTCCGGGTCCGAATTCTGCTTCCCAGGCGGCCTTGATTGCACCGAGGGTGGTGGTCTTGCCGGTGCCCGCCGGTCCGACGACGGCGTCGAGCCGGTTCCCGCTCAGCAGCACCTCCGCGGCCGCGGCCCTCTGGTCCTCATGCAGCCCGAACCGACCGTGGTGCTGGTATCCGGCGAGTGCCTCCATGGCGAGGGTTGCGCGGATGGCCGGCCCGCCGCCGTCGTTCCTTGCCGCCAAGACTGCCTCCTCGCAAGCGAGCGTCGTTGTGTCGGTGTAGAGACGGGAACCGTGGAAGTCGAAGACGCTCCGCTTGCCGAGCCGGAGATCGGGCTGCGCGTCCGCTGGGACGCTGTACCGGTAGTCGTTTAGGGGCAGCGATTGGGCTTCGGCAGCGGTGGCGACCGCGTCGATCAAGGCGTTGCGGTCCTCCGGTGTGTGGCAGCGGATCGCGACGCAGACCCGTTCGGTCTCGGCGAGGAGGTTCCAACGGTTCCAGGTGGCGCGCTTGGAGGCGACCCGCTCCCGGGTGAGCGACGCGACGGCGTCCACCCACTCGGCGGTGAAGTCTAACGAGCGGAAAGGGGCAGTCCGCGACCTCCGGACGGTGTTGGCCAGCACGAGTCGGGGGTCGAAGCCCGTGGCTTCAGCGCGTGCCCGCCACTGTACGGAGAGTTGGTGCAGGGGCGCGATGGTTTCGGCTTTGCGGGTTCGTGTGGAGAGAGTTGCCTGCTGGCGGAGCTTGATGGTGGTTGTCGCTGTTGGGGGTGTGCCGTGGGCCTCGGTCCATGCGGCTACGAGGCGGTCGGTTTCCTGATCGATGAGGCGGGAGCGGTGGGAGAATTCGTGGATCAATATGTCGTGGACCCCGGTGAGCTGCGGGCTGGGGTTGTGGTTGCTAGCTGCGGGCTCCCGGATGTCGAGGTCGGTCCCGAGGTGGCGGTGGAGGGCGTCGAAGAGTAGCCCGTTGTAGTGCTCACTGGCGGCAACCGCGGCCTTGTAGAGCGTCCTTGAGTCGAGGGTGACCCAGACGCCGTCGGTGATCCGCTGGACGCGGTTGGCGATGACCAGATGCGTGTGCAGCTGCGGGTCCCCTGAACGTGACTCCCAATGATCAAACGCCGCCGCGATCGCCCCGCGAGTGCCGATGCGCGCGACGCCGTTCCGGCCCGCGCGGGTGTGGATGACCGATTCCTCGAGCCAGCGAAGCGTGGCGGTGACGGCGTCGTGGTGGGTCTGCAGGATCCGGTCCTGCAGGGCCCGGGGGCTCAGTGCCCAGAGCACGGACACGGATTTGGGGACGCTAAACGTGAGGTCGAAACCGGCGACGGCGCGGCGCGTGCTGGTTTGTCCTTGAGTTTTTTGGGCGAAGCTGGGTTGTCCGTGGGGTCGGCCCAGGGGAGCACCAGTGTCCGGGTGAATCGCGCAATCGAAGATGGCTTTCGCGTCGGTTTCCGTGACTGCGTCGCGGCTGGCGCGGTGGATGCCTTGCAAACCGGAGCCGAGCCAGCGCCCTTGGGGTGTCCCTGCTTTCATGTAGTAGGTGGTCGCGTCCGGGGGAGTAGGCGACATATCGTCCATCATCGTGGTCCTGAACAGGTACTTCAGGCCCGACTGGGCCGAAAGCCGCGCGATTGACATGGTCATGGCCGGGGGATGGCGGATTGCCGAAGGGCGGGTTTCCATCCACGACGGCGGAGGATTTCCAACGTTGCGCGGTCTAGTGCGACGCGTTGTGCGTGCGAGACTGCAACCAATCGGGCGGCGACGTGCGCCAGGTCTTGGATATTGATTCGTTGGGCGCGTTTCAGACCGGTGAGCTCCCTTTGGAGGAGTGTGATGTGGTCGCGTTGTTCTGTGTTCTCCGCTTCGAGGCGTTCGAAGTCTGATGACTGAGATCGGAGGGAAGTTTGGAGGGTGTCGATGCGCTGTCGGTAGATCTTTGTGGGTACGTCGCGTTCTTGGCTCGCACAAGGTTGATGGGCGGCGAGCTCCGAAGCGCACTCCGGTTCGAGGCCCTTGTTGTTCGACGGCGGAACCGTCGCTCTCTGCGTCCGGTGCCGCCGTCGACGATCACGCTGCCTATTGGCGCAGCGCGTCGAACAGAACCGCTGAGAGGTGCGAGTCGGTTCAAAGCCGTCCCCGCACTCCTCGCAAACCTTTCCGCTCACGTACATTCATCAACTCTGGATACAACCGCGACATGACACGCCGTGAGTCAGCGCTCACGGCGTCGCCTTGGATGCCAGAGGTGTAGCTCGCGGGGAAGGATCTTCCGCGGGCCGAGGAGTGAGAATTGTGGTGCCGCTTGGTGACGTCTATTCACATTGGTGCGGGTGAGCCCGTAGACGTGTATGACGCGGGGTCCGTGGGTGTGCCGGATTGTTGCCGTAAGAGCACGTGGGTCTGTTTCCTGATCAGAGGATCCTGCAAGCGGCGTCGATATCGATTCTCGCTTCAAGGGTGGGTGGTTCTGATGGATGTGATGTTTGAGCGTGTTGCCGGGTTGGACATCGGCAAGAAGTCGGTGACGGTGTGCGTGCGCACGCCCGGGCACGGCGGTGGCCGTCACGGGGAGACGCGGACGTTCCGGACCATGACCCGCTCGCTTGAGCTGATGAGGGACTGGCTGGTCGGGCAAGGAGTGACCCTGGCGGCGATGGAGTCGACCAGCACGTACTGGAAGCCTGCGTTTTACGCACTGGAAGAGCAGATGGAGTGTTGGCTGCTTAACGCCGCGCATATGAAGGCTGTTCCTGGCCGCAAGACCGACGTCAAGGATGCCGAGTGGATTGCCCAGCTCCTGGAGCACGGGCTGCTCCGGCCATCGTTCGTGCCGCCTCCGCCGATCCGCCGTCTTCGCCTGCTGACGCGTTACCGGGTGCAGTTGATGGGGGACCGGACCAGGGATGCCGGTCGGTTGGAGAAGATGCTCGAAGATGCCAGCATCAAGATTTCCTCGGTGGCGTCGTCGGTGACCACGGTCTCGGCACGTGCGATGCTTGCGGCGTTGATCGCTGGGGAGGCGGATCCGGAGGTCTTGGCGCAGCTGGCGAAGGGAAAGATGCGCTCCAAGATCCCGGACCTGGTCGAGGCGTTGACCGGTCACTTCGATGCGGACCATGCCCGGCTGGCTGCGGCAATGCTGGGTCGCCTCGACCGGGTTGAGGCAGCTTTGGCGAGCCTGGATGAGGCCATTGTGGCCGCTTCGCTGCCGTGGGCCCGTCAGATTGAGTTGCTGCAGACGATCCCGGGAGTGGGGCTGAAAGTCGCCCAAGTCATTGTCGCTGAAACCGGCGGGGACACGTCCCGGTTCCCATCGGCGGGGCATCTGGCGGCCTGGGCAGGCGTCGCGCCGGCGATCCACGAGTCGGCTGGGCGCAGGACCCCGGCCCGTGCGAGGCACGGAAACAAGTGGCTCACCTCGGCACTGGTCGAGGCTGCGGCGTCGGCGGCCCGCAGCAAGAAAACCTATCTCGCGTCGCAACAGGCCCGGATCGCTTCCCGGCGCGGCCCCAGACGTGCACAGGTCGCCGGCGCGCACTCAATCCTCGATGGCGCCTACTACATGCTCGAGCGAAACGAGCCCTACCACGACCTCGGGCCGGACTGGATGCACCGCCGGAACGAGCAGGCCCAAATCCGCCGCCTGGTAGCCCAACTCGAACACCTTGGACACACCGTCGTCATCGACCCCGCAGCCTGATTTCCGGACCCACCTATTGCCCGGAGCGACACCTCCGGTGGGTCACCTACGCCCTGCTTGGGCTATTCACGGGTCTGTGAACAGTCATTCGTTGAGTCATTGTCGGAGGCGAAGACCGTCACTGCTGGTAGCCGGAGAAGTCGCCATCGGCAGGGTTGATTTCCGGTTGATGCTGTGGGCTCTTGTAGTTCCTCGAAAGTCAGCAAAAAACGTAGCAGAGCACCCAGTCTTGCTAGCCCGCGTAGTAGGTGTTGGCGATGTAGATATCGCACGGGGCGTTGTGGGCGACACTGTTCGCCACGCTGCCGAGGACCCGCCCGATGCCGCGCATTCTGCGGTTCCCTACAACGATCATTCGGGCGCCCAAGCGATCCGCCTCTTTGATAAGAGCCTCAGCGGGCTTCCCGCGAACCGCCGAGTAGGTCACTTTGATGTCGCTGTCCAACGATCTGGCCACGGTTCTGGCCACGGTCTCTGCGCCGTCGGCGTCGGAAACGATCCACTGATCGCTCCCGCTACCGTAAGTCTCTGCGCGGTCCCCGTCGAAGGCGGAGAGCACGTGCAGCGAGACGGACAGAGCGGCCGCCAGGTCGCGGGCGGTCTCTGCTGCCTTTTTGGCTGTCGGGCTGCCGTCTACTCCAACAATGATAATTTCGTCCATGTTTGTGCTCCTCATATGGGCGGCGGTCGCCGTTTAGCCGGCGTGTGGTTCAGGGACGCTCGTGAGAGCGCCCGCGGATACAGCGATTGAAAATGGTGGGTGAAGAGGGAGGCTGCAGGCAGTGTTTGGCGGGGCGCAACCGGACGGGTTCACGCTCCAGATTAAGGATTCTCAGATGAGGCAGGCACATTCGGTGCCATCAGCGACTTCCGATAGTGATGGTGAAGCTGCCTATGTTGTCGATCCCGCCGGTGATGGTGTCGCCGGGGGTGATGGTTGAGACGCCGGCGGGGGTGCCGGTGAAGATCAGGTCTCCGGGTTTGAGGGC
>NZ_JAHHZS010000089.1 GCF_022606295.1 Arthrobacter bambusae | reverse complement strand
TGTCAGCGCTGGTCGAAAAGTGAGCCATTTCGTGGGTTGAAAAGTGAGCCACGTTGACGTTGGTTATTCTGCCTGATTTTCCGGTCTTGTCGAGGGCAGCAAGTCTGTCTGTGCATGCTTGAGCCGGTAGCTGGAGCCCTTGAGGGTGATGACTTCGGCGTGGTGGACGATGCGGTCGATCATGGCGGAAGCGACGACCTGGTCTCCGAACACATCTCCCCAGCGGGCGAAGGGCAGGTTCGAGGTCAGGATCAGGGAGGCGTGCTCGTAGCGTGATGAGACGAGCTGGAAGAACAGGTTCGCGGCATCCTGCTCGAACGGGATGTAGCCGACTTCATCGACGATGATCAGCCCGTAGCGGCGCAGCCGGACCAGCTCCTGCGGCAATCTGCCGTTTTGATGAGCGGCTTGGAGCCGGGAGACCCAGTCGATGGCGGTCGCGAACAGGACCCGATGACCCAGCTGGGTGGCCCGCAGACCCAGGCCGGTCGCGAGGTGTGTTTTGCCGGTTCCGGGCGGCCCGAGCAGGACGATGTTGGATGCCTCGGTGAGGAACGCGCCGGTGGCCAGGTGCGCGATCGTGTCGCGTTTGAGGCCGGGCTGATGGTCAAAGCTGAAGTCCTCGAGTGATTTACGGGCGGGAAACCCTGCTGCCCTGGCGCGGGATTCGGCGCCGGAGGCTTCCCTGGCGGCGACTTCCCGGGACAGGACCGCTGCGAGGTATTCCTCGTGGGTCCAGGCGGCCTCGCGGGCCTGGTCCGCGAGCCGGGCGGCAGCTTCCCGGATACGCGGTGCTTTCATCGCCCGGGAGTAGTACTCGATCTGCCCGGCGGTTTCCTTCGCCTCGGTCATCAGGCGACCTGCCCGTCATCGAGAGCGACACCGAACGCCCGGTCGTAGTCCGCCAAGTCCCGCAGCCCAGCCGTGTCAACGGCCGGTTCCGGGTTCTGGAAGGCTTTCCGCAACGTTCGGGCGGCCTCGACATGGCCCGGGTCGGTGATCGTCTGGCCCGCACCCCAGGACCGGGTATGGCTTCCGACGCATCGCCCCTCGAGGCTGATCGTGACGGTCTCAAGGTCAGCGGTGACATCCACGAACCTGCCGATGGCCTGCGGGTGCACGGAGTAATCGTTGGATCCCATCCGGACGTAGTAGTCCCGCGGGAGCCTGACCCGCGCGGCGAACCCGGTCACGGGCGGAACCGGCGGCAGCGCCAGCATCGCCGCCTTGTCCTGAGCGAGCAGGTCCGCGGGCCGGGCGCCGGTGCGCCGGACCAGCCGGGCATTGGCCTTGGGCAGCCAGCCCGCGAGCTGGGCGTTGAAGTCCTCCGGCGATACGAAAACACGTCCCGGCAGGAAGGAGGTTTCCAGGAACTGGTTGGCCCGCTCCACCACGCCCTTGCTCTCCGGGTCGTAGGGTTTGACCTGCACGATCCTGGTGGCGAGGACTCCGGCGAAAGCCGCGACGCCGGCGGCGTAGCTGTTCCGCCGTCCGATGCCGGTTTCGTTGTCCCAGATCAGCCGCCGCGGCACCGCGCCCAGGGACCCGATCAGCTCCCACATCCCGGCCAGCAGGTCCCCGGTCACCCGGGAGGGGATCATCCGGGCCATGATGAACCGCGAATGCGAGGACACCATCACCAGCACCGGCAGGACCCGGGGCTTTCCGTTCCCGACGGGTATCCGCACCTCCGGAAACCACAGATCGCACTGGACCTGGTCCCCGGGCTCGTAACTGATCCGGTCCGCGGGATCAGCGGGGGCATACTCCGGCCTGATCCTGGCCACGTTCTCCCTGAACCAGGCCGGGGACCCCGACCAACCCACACGCTCAGCCAGCACCGTCGCCGGCATCCGAGGGTTCTCCTTCAGCAGTGCCCGGATCGCCGGCTCCACCGCCTTGATCCCGGAGTCCTGCGGCGCA
Source organism: Arthrobacter bambusae (assembly GCF_022606295.1). Taxonomy (GTDB): domain Bacteria; phylum Actinomycetota; class Actinomycetes; order Actinomycetales; family Micrococcaceae; genus Arthrobacter; species Arthrobacter bambusae_A. The sequence continues at coordinate 218 of NZ_JAHHZS010000089.1, read as the reverse complement.
CGGACATAGGTCGGCGGCCCATCGGCGCTGACCGCTCTCGCCACGGTGTTCCGGGAAAGACCCAGCCGCTCCGCTATCGACCTCATCGATTCACCCTCGGCAAGATGCAACCGCCGAATAAGCGCCCAATCCTCCACTGTGATCACCCACCCAATCGTTTGGAACAGGTGGCTCAGTTTTCAACCGTCACAATGGCTCAGTTTTCGACCGTCACTGAC
>NZ_JAHHZS010000088.1 GCF_022606295.1 Arthrobacter bambusae | reverse complement strand
CTAGTTCATGTCGATTCCACCATCGATGTTGATGGTCTGGCCCGTGATGAAGCCAGATCCGTCCTCAAGCAGGAATCGAACAAGCGCCCCGAGTTCCTCGACCTTGCCTGTTCGGCCAAGCGGAATTTCCTTCGCGATGTCTTCCATGTATTTGTCGCCCGCGCCGGGGCCGAACTTCTCTTCGCGTGCAGCGGTCGCGGTATCCCACATGCTCGTGAGGAACATGCCGGGTGCCACTGCGTTGATGCGCACCTTTGGTGCGTATGCAAAAGCTGCAGAACGCGCAATCGAAATAACCCCGGCCTTCGAGGCTGCATAGTGTGAGATGTCGGGGCGGCCGAGGCGACCAGCTACCGACGAGAAGAGCACGCACGAGTGAGTTCCCCCATCCTCACGCGGGTGTGCGGCGAGGTAGTTTGCGACTCGCTGCAGCACGATGAAGGTTCCCGTGAGGTTGATGTTCATCGTTTTTTCGAAGTCTGCGGCCGAAAGCACGTCAAACCCGCCAACGCGCAGGATGCCAGCCGCCCCGACAAATCCATCCAGTCGGCCAGCCTGTTTGGCCGCCGAAGCCACGAGGGCGTCAACTTGCTCTTCGTTCGTGACATCCGCTGGGATCGCCGTGACCTGGCCGTATTGCGAAAGTTCTTCGCGCGCGCGATCGAGTGCCTCTCCCGGCAAATCCGAGAGGATGACCTGTGCGCCTCCAGCGAGAAGTTCACGAGCCACTCCGCCCGCAAGTCCGCCGGCACCTCCCGTAATGAGGATCCCTCTACCCGCGACCGTTCCTTGTGTTGCTGACATCCCGAATCCTTCCGGTCTTCATTCCGTATCGACGCATCGTCACCTCGAGACCTAAATGGACACTGCTCTTGACCCGGTCCGCGGACTGTGTCAAGAGCGGCGCCCGCCTCTAAGACGCGAACGTAGCGTCGAGTTCTTCCGAGACGTCACTGACGTTGTCTCCCACACCCAAGACCTCATAGTCTTCGAGGCGGACTTCACGCGATAGCTGCCAGTAGGTCCCCATTGGGTAAGGCCAGTTCTGCGAGACGCGACCGGTCTTGTTCTTGTACCAGCTGTCGACGCCCTCAACACCCCATGCCATGCCGCGGTTACCCGCGTCGACCCAAGCGACGTGTTCTTCGAGGGCCTCTTCCTTGAGGTCAAGTCCGGTTGCACCTAACCGTTCGATGGTCTGCATGTACGAAATGACATAGTCAGATGCCATTTCCGCCATGAGGATCATGGAGCCCGTGAGAAGCAAGTTGGTGTTGGGGCCGTAAAGGAGGAACAACTTGGGGAAATTCGGCACCGTCACTCCGAGGTAGGCAGTTGCGTCACCATCCCAGTACTCATGCAAGTCGATTCCGTTGCGACCGGAGACCATCATCGGGCGAAGGAAGTCCGATGCGTGGAAGCCGGTGGCGTAAATGATGACATCAACTTCGCGCTCGACACCGTCTGCCGTGATGAATCCCGTCGGTGTAATCTGGGTGACGCCTTCGGTGACGAGCTCAGCGTTCGGCGACTTGAGCGCGGCAGACCACACACCGTTGTCTCGAGGTGGACGCTTCGCGTTTGGTGGGTAGTTGGGAATAACCTTTTCGAGCAGGTCGGGGCGGTCTTCGTACTGTGCCGAGATGTAGTCAATGAGCTGCAGGCGCAGCTGCTCGTTGAGTTGAGACACGGACTGGTCCGACTTCCAGTTGGGGTCGACCATTCCATAGGGTCGACGCGATTCCGAAGCGTGCCAGTATGTAAACACACGGTACCAACGGTGGTAGTGCGGCACATGGCGGAACAACCACCGCTGTCCCTCGTCGATCTCGGCGTGGTAGTCGGGCGCAATCGTCATCCATGGCGCGCTCCGTTGGATGACGTAGAGCTTCGAAGCCTCGCTCACGACCGCAGGTACGACCTGGTAGGCACTCGCACCGCTTCCGATTACCCCGATTCGCTTTCCTTTGAGGTCGATCCCTTCCTCCCACTGCGACGTGTGAACCGCGAGGCCACCGAATGTTTCACGGCCTTCAATATCGGGGTACTTCGCACGATTCAACTGACCAACTGCGCTCACTACCGCATCGAACTCCTCCGATCGAACTGACCCGTCTCCCTCGGTCCAGGTGACGGTCCACTTCGACGTCGCATCGTCATAGGCAATGGCGCTGATTTCCGTGTTGAAACGGATAAGGTCACGGATTCCGAACTCGCGACT
>NZ_JAHHZS010000087.1 GCF_022606295.1 Arthrobacter bambusae | reverse complement strand
AGTGCGCCCAAACCTTTCACCACAAGTCAGGTGACCTCGGAGTTCGACTTCCACTTCGATATGGATGAGTACTGGCTTGGCCCATTGAGCGATTCTTTCCAGGTTGAGCACTCCGATGTGGCTAAGGCCGTGAGCGACTTGATCCTTGAAGAGTGGGAGTGGCGCGACTCGCCGTTCTTGACGCTCGACCCCCGACGAGCTGCAGAAGTCTACATGGAGGGGGAAACATACTTCTACAAATACGACTTCCCCGAGGCAGAGGATTTTGACTTCTATCTCTCATACCACGCGATGCTCACAGTCGCTGGTCGATTGCTTAGGAGTAAGACGCCGTATCAGGAGCCAGAGGATGACGGTACAGAATTCGACCGCTGGTTTTCAACATTCGATCTAAGCCGCGAGGACCGGCTGTGGCTGTCCGACGCGCGTCGGGCCGTGCCCCGCGGCCTAGGCCACTCTTCGCGTAGCGGCCGCGACGGATGGCTGTGGGAAGTTACCACGGGCGACTTCGTCCGGGCATTTCTCGGGGCGGATGGTTGGATCACAGTTAGACAGTCCGCTCACCGAATTGACTATGGAACCTCAGACAATATTTTCGTGACAAGCGCCCTCGTTAGCCGTGAAACCGGTCCGGCGCTCGTCCGTGCCTTGCAAACTTCACCGTCATTCAACAATTTCCGTATCCCGCTCGCTGGTGATGACGATTTCACATTCGACTTCGGAACTTTTCGGCTTCGAGGATGGCTTGAGGATCCTGACTCGGAAAGTGGCAGTGACCGACGAGACCAATTCGCCTTCGATGTGCGGTACCCAACACCGCGACCTTCCGACTGGGTGAGAAAGCTGCTGAACCTGAACTCGACCACGAACGGATTGGGCTGGCTCCAGCTTGGAAAGCCGGAAGCCGTTGCCGTCTCTACGGCGTGGTCTCAAAAAGACGGTAGCCGTGAGCGGCGCGGGCCAGACGGTGCCAGACTTCGAGTCACGCCAACACTCCTCGAAGATCTTGCCGCCGCAACAGACACTGCGGTGATCCTTGCAGTCCGTTTTGATAGGAATGACGAATCCACCCGGCGCTATTCAGGCTCCGATGACTCTTTGGGGTATCTCGATGACTACGTCAAGTTCTTCCTCTTCACGCCCAACGAGGGATGGCGCGACTACCGCGGCGATCCTGTTGCTAGGTAAGCAAATCGCCGCCTCTCTGGATGAGCACGATTTCCTGTCACGGTGGATTGCGCACTACCTCGCCGAGCAGATGGTGACTGTCGAGTCTTTAAATGGGCAAGAACGAGCCAGGGCAGAGGATAAAGTTGCTGATTACATTCTTCGCCTATGGGAACATCGGCATGGAGCAGAACTTCACGAGGATCCTATTGCCCTATCCGACAGCGTTAAGCGGGCGATCACCCGGCTGGACCCAGAACGGCTCAAACCCTGGGGCTACTACAACTCCTTTGAAGAAGAGGCCGGGCCAAGCGAAGCAGAAATAGAGGTCAACACCCTTCTCCGGGCCGCGTTAGGACTCGACCGAATCATGGCTGATCTCGTACGCGCAATCGTAACCTGCGCCGCGATGACGGCTGCTGAAAAAGACAAAAAGTGGGTGGTAAGTTCTCGAGCAGCCGGCGAAGATCCGCTCGAGTACATTCAGCGTTTGTACAAGGGCGAAGAGCTTGAGGACTCCGGGCAGACTCCTGTTGCCGCTGAACGGGCAGAGATTGTTAAAAGGTCACAGGCTGTAATTGAGATCCTGCAGACCGTGATCGGCGAGGTAACCGAATCGTCCCCGCCGAAAGGTCAATAAGCAGTGCCGGCGAGATTCGGATCGAGACCCGGCAACCTAGACCATGACTAATGCGCCTCCTGTTTTCGCCGGGAAACGGGTTCAAAAGTGGAAAAGGGGGAGTGTTGACAGTGTCAACACTTTTCCTTCGGCCGAGGTCGTGCGTCGGCCGGACTCGGCCGGATTGCCAATGTTTTCGGGAGTTCCCAGTGTTTGCAAGGCCGGGAGTCCGGTTCGAGTCCACCTCGGGCACAGTGTTTCCCCACGTCAGAAGCTTTTTGGGCCTCTCGTGTTGACAAATGTTGACGGTATTGAGTTTTAGTAGTCGCAGTCGGAAAGTTCGCTATTAGGAAGGCCGCATGTCCACGCTCATGGCTTATCACGTCTTCCTCAGCGAACGATGACACCGAGTCAACAGGAACTGGGGCAGTGCCCGAAGGTGGGGCAGGCAAACAGAGCATGCCTAGA
>NZ_JAHHZS010000086.1 GCF_022606295.1 Arthrobacter bambusae | reverse complement strand
AAGGGTGTGGAGCCAGGCGGACATGACTTCATAGGAGCCTGATTCGACCAGTCCCATTACCGTTTTGTCTGCCCACCTGGCCCGCGCCCCATTCAATCAGCCGTTGAACACCCGACTGAGGGGCACCTTTCCATCTTGGCAAACGAAACAACCAATGTCATCGCCGGTATCGACACCCATGCCGACACGCACCATGTGGCCGTGATCAACGAATACGGCAAGCCCCTTGCGGACAGGGAATTCCTGGCCGTGGGCTCCGGATACCGGAAGATCGTCGAGTTCATTACCAGCTACGGCCCTGTCACCGCCGTAGGGGTTGAAGGCACAGGATCCTACGGGGCCGAAATTGCTAGAGCCCTGCGCGGTGAGGGTCTGTCTGTGCTGGAGGTGAACCGCCCGAACCGAGCCGCGCGCCGGCTGAAGGGCAAATCTGACCCGCTGGACGCCTACCAGGCCGCTCAATCGGTACTCGACGGCCGGGCCACGGCGATCCCGAAGGCCAAAGACGGTCCCGTGGAATGCCTGCGTATCCTGCGTGCCGGGCGCACCTCTGCAGTGAAGGCCCGTACCGCGGCAATCAATCAGATCAAGGGCCTTCTCGTCTCGGCTCCGGACGACCTCCGGGCGAAATACCGGGGGCTGGGAACCTCGGCGATGATCACGGCCCTGCAGCGCTGCAGACCTTCGGGCCATATTGCTGACCCCGAGTACGTGTGCCTGCTGACGTTAAAGGCCCTGGCCACCCGTTGCCAGTCCCTCACGGCAGAAGTAGATGCCGCGGACGCCGCGCTCCGGGAAATCCTGGATACCTACGCGCCGATGCTCTGTGACCTTCCAGGTGTCGGAACGGAAGTAGCCAGCCAGCTCCTGGTGACCGTTGGGGACAACCCGGACCGTCTTGGGAACGAGGCCCAGTTCGCTGCCCTCGTCGGGGTTGCGCCCATACCGGCATCCTCGGGCAAAACGACCCGTCACCGGCTCAGCAGAGGCGGTGACCGCAATGCCAACCGTGCCCTGCATCAGGTGGTACTGGTGCGTATGGGCTCGTGCCAACGGACTAAGGACTACGTGCTCAAGCGCACCGCGGAGGGCAAGAGCAAACGAGAAACAATGCGCTGTCTCAAACGCTACGCAGCCCGGGAACTCTACCGCCAGATCACCAACCCTCAGCCGGCACCAAGCAACGCCGACCTGCGCCAGATGCGCACCAAGCTCGGTCTCACCATCACGACCGCTGCCCGCGAGCTCGGTCATTGGCCTTCCAAAATTTCCAGCCTGGAACGAGGCCTTGTCCGCAACGATGCACTTGCCACGAGTTACCGCCAATGGCTGACTCAGCAATCCACGCAGGATGAGAGCTAACGCCAAGGTGCCTCCCAGAGCAGATCATTCCGGCTGCGATTCAACGCCAAAGTAGGCTCAAAACAGATTGACATTTTCAATCAGAATCACGAGCAAACGACTGACCAACGGTTTAGGAAGGGCTCTTAGAAGAAGTCCCGAAATATCGTGAATAAGTAGATCAACATGGTCACATAGGCCACGGCGAAAAGCGTCTGGTGAGGCCATCGGGTGCGGCGGAGATCATGTTCCTCGGTGGAGTGGCTTCCTGTTGTTCCCGGGCTGATGCCTTGGATGGCAGGCAGCTTTACGCTGTAGACCGCCAGCGAGGCCAAATGAAGCGCTGCGGCCGTGTAGGAGAGGGTAGGGAGACCCAGCCAATTTGTCGCCGTCGGGAGTGTTAGCTCGACTGCAGCAGCAAGGACAATGCCTGCCAGCTGAAGGCGTTGATAAAACACATCTGCTCTTGACCCTTCTTTCAAAGGAAAGCGGAACCGTCCAGCCGTCGCCACTGACGCGGCAACGGTGAATATCGAAAGAAAAATGAGGAAGCGCGCCATCAGCAGTATTTCCGTTCGTGTTTTGAGATCCAGGCCGTCTTGCTCATGAACCGGCCCAGTCGAAATCCTGACAGCCCTATTACAGTGCTGGCTACAGAAAATGCACAATTTTCGTCAATTGCCTGAGTGCAGTCATTGTAGGCACCCACTCCTGAAATCACTGTGCTCGTGGCCGTTGCCGTCCATCCAATTGCTCCGATGACAAGGGCCGCCGTACCTCCCGTCGCGACCGCCAACGACGGAAATCGAACAATGTCGCGAGGCCGCGTCTGTCAGCCGCAAACGAGTACCGTCAGTGCGGCCCAGACCTAAAGTTTGAGGGGTCGCCCCCGGTAGTTGCTCCAGCAGCAGAAGATCGAGAGGACGGTTACGAGCCGACGGTCTGGACGAGATACGAGCGTTCTTCATGCGTTGAGGCTTTCGTCGAAGACGATTTGACGACTATAGGAGCATC
>NZ_JAHHZS010000085.1 GCF_022606295.1 Arthrobacter bambusae | reverse complement strand
CGTGGCCTGTCGCTCTTAGTCGAGCCTGTCTGAAGCGTTCACACCGACCTTCGAATGGTGGATTGCCACGGGCAAACGAACAAACTATCTAATCCGCATTATGGTCACACACGCGGACCGAACGACGGCATGTCATACATCGCGTGGTGGATTGCCAAGAGCCATCGAGGCCATTGATGCTAAGCCAGTAGGCTACATGCGGCGTCGTCAGATGTCAGTGAGTTCGGTCTTTCGGCCATCGGCCACAATGACCACGCACAGTAGACTGAGCGCGCAGAATGAGGACACCATTACCGACGTAGCGACAGGACCCAACCCTCCCTCCGCAAAGAAGATGGCGGCAAGAAATGGGCCGAGGCCGCCACCGACCAATCCGGCAAACTGATAAGACACCCCCGCGCCGGTCAGGCGGAATCTCGTCGGAAATTGTTCGGTCAAAATGGTTCCGTAGGTTACTTGAGCGGCGGGATTCAGAATGGACATTCCGATTATGAATGTGGTGAGGATGACCGGAGTTGAACCGGTTTCAAGTAGTGGGAACATCGCAAAGCTAAAAACGCCGAACAAGATCACCGCTGGGATGAAGACTTTGCGTCGTCCGATCCTGTCGCCGAGCCAAGCGAACACGGGCATGGTGCAGCACATGATCGCGAGAGACACGTTCAGCAGTATCAGAAGCAGCGAACGATCAATGTGGTACTGCGTCGTCGCGTAGGCAATCATACTTGTCGTCAGAATTGCCTGCGCCATGAATGGACCACAGCTTATTCCGATACCGAGCAAGAGAGCCTTAGGGCGCTCACGGAACAGCTCGAAGAGTGGAATACGCGTCTTGGGTAATGCCGCAGAGGTATCTTGCATATGCGCCTGCTTCTTCGCGGCAGTAAAGACTGGGCTTTCCTCGATCTTCAGCCGCACATAAAACCCCAGGCCGATGAGCACGCTCGACAACAGGAACGGCACGCGCCAGCCCCACGACAAGAATGCTTCGTTACCCAAATTGCTCACCAAAGCGATCATTCCGTACGCCAATAGAACGCCGAGACCTGACCCGAGAGGTGCAGCACCGCCGAAGATACCCCGACGCTTTGCAGGAGCGTGCTCGACGGCGATCATCATCGCACCACCCCACTCGCCACCGACGGCGATACCCTGAACGAGCCGCAAAACCACCAACAAAATCGGTGCGAGGACTCCGATCTGTGCCGATGGAGGAATCAAGCCGATCAGCACAGTGCTGCCGCCCATCAACCCCATGGTCCACATCAACGTTGCCTTCCGCCCCATTTTGTCGCCGAGGTGGCCGAATATGATCCCACCCAGCGGCCGAGCCGCGTACCCGGACGCCAGGATGGCGAACGATGCAATCGTCCCCACGGACGGCGACAAAGAACTGAAGAAAACAGCGCCAAACACGAGGCTCGCCGCGGCGCCGAACACGATAAAGTCGTAGAATTCAACCGTCGTGCCGGCTAAACTTGCAATATAAACATTCCTCATTTGTCGTCGGTTGACAGTCGGTTCGTCGACGGCTGTGTGGTCTATGCCTTGTGTACTAGCCATGAGAATGCCTTTCCGATGCAACCTGATATGGGACTGCCAGAGAACATAAAGGGCCTAAGGGGAACTTGGACCGATAGTTGTGAAGAGGAATTCGGTCAATCTTCCCCCGGATCATTGAATCCTTACTGGATCGATGGAAACCGATCCATCCAACGGTGAAATCAATTCCGCCGCTAGTTGTTTAGTATCCGATAATGCGACAGTTCATCGGTGGCCTTACACCCTTAGCGCATCTCTGAGGCGAAGGCCTCAGGGCGCCTGGCTTCTGCCCACCGCTCCTATATATAGTAGGTCTCGCCCGGCGATCTTGTCTACTAGTATGGTAAAAAAATCAATCTAGAATGGCGCTCAAGCCGAGCATCCCTGTCGACCCCCACCAATCTGGTGGCCGACGCCTTCAACGCCTTTGCACCAGCCATCGGGAGACACGTCCCGGAAGCGGGCACTTGAGGTGCATACAGGGAGGGTTAGGGTTGGCTTTCGCGCAAATGAGATGGCTCAATGCAAGGACAGGGCTTCTTGCCGGGTGCTGTCTTGCCACATTCCCAGATGCCCGGGCTGGCTCCAACCATGGATGCCAACCAGGTCCATTCAAAGAGACTGCGAGACGGAACCGGATGTCCGCACTCCGGGCAGGCGGCAATGGGCGACCTCACCAAGGCGAACCACTTTCTGGGCCATATCGACATCTTCATCGTCTCTTTCTCCTGCAGTTCAGGATAACGGCGAACGCAAGAACAACCAGATAGCGGTCTCAAGCGAGTCCGCAGCACACCATCGGGGCATCCCAGTCTGCAGATTCGTCTCGGGCCCAGACACAGAGCTTCAGCCTACGCAAGGGTTTGCTTTCGAACACTGCCGATAACGGTCATCGCAAAACCCGCAGGCAGATAAGACAAGAAGCCTGGCACTAGG
>NZ_JAHHZS010000084.1 GCF_022606295.1 Arthrobacter bambusae | reverse complement strand
TGAATATTCGCGCTGTTGGGGTCCATCTTTCGTGTGTTTGGGGGCCGGTGGGCAGAGCGCGCAGTAGCGGCCTTGGGTGCCGGTAGTGGCGTGCTTGGGGGCCACCAAGTTTAGGCTCCTTCCGTCGTGTGTATAGGGCGCACGGCGGAAGGAGTAATCATCAATGGTACGGAAGATCAGAGCGAAGCTCGTGTTGCAGTTGCGCGCCGAAGGCCTGTCAGGCCGGGCGATCGCGGCATCGCAGGGAATGTCGCGGAAGAGCATCACGGCGGTGCTGGAGGCTGCCGACGCGGCCGGTGTGGTTTGGGACGACATCGCCGACAGCTCGGACCGCGAGGTGTATGCCCTGTTGTTCCCGGGCCGCGGTGAGCATCAAAGCGTGTTCGCGCAGCCGGACTGGGACCAGGTCCACCGGGAGATGGCCCGGGTCGGGGTGACGCTGAAGCTGCTGCATGGCGAGTACGCCGATTCATGCGCCGCCGCCGGTGAGCCAATGATGGGCTACGACCGGTTCTGCAGGACCTACCAGCGGCATGTGTTGGTAACGGGGGCGGCATCCCGGGTCGGGCACAAGGCCGGGCAGACGGTGGAGGTCGACTGGTCCGGGCCCACGATGCAGTTGGCCGATCCGGTCACGGGCAAGGCCAGGACCGTGTATCTGTTCGTGGCATGCCTGCCTTTCAGCCGGTATGCGTTCGTCGAACCCACCCTGGACATGAAGCAGGACACTTGGTTGCGGGCTCACGTGGCGATGTTCGAGGCCTTCACCGGTTCGGTGCCGCGGATCGTGCCGGACAATCTGAAGACAGGTGTCATCAAGCATCCCCGCGAGGGCGAGGTCGTACTCAACGACGCTTACCGCGAGATGGCGGCGCACTATTCAGCGGCGGTGCTGCCCGGACGTATCAGAGCACCGAAGGATAAGGCCAGCGTGGAAAACACGGTCGCCCACGTGGCTACCTGGATCATCGCCGGGCTGCGTCAGCGGCAATTCACCTCGTTGCCGGAGCTCAGGGCCGCCATCATCGAGCGGGTGGCGGCCTACAATGCGGAGCCGTTCCAGAAACGGCCCGGGTCCAGGGCCAGCGTGTTCGCAACCGAGGAGCAGCCGCTGCTGACGGGGTTGCCGGCGGCGGCCTACGAGATCAGCAGGTGGGCCTACGGGCGCCGGGTAGCCCGGAACGGGCACGTGGTCTGGGAGAGGAACTACTACTCGGTGCCCTTTGCCAATATCGGCACCACGGTGGACCTGCGGATCACCGACCGGGTGATTCAGGCCTACCGGGGCACCGAACGGCTGACCAGCCACCTGCTGCTGCCCGAGGGCGCGGCCAACGAGTACCGCACCAACGACGCCGACCTGCCCGCCGGCGAGAAGTACCGGCAATGGGACCCGCCCCGGGTGCGGGAGTGGGCCGGACGGATCGGCCCGGCAGCGGTGACCGTGGTCAACCGGATCTTCGAGTCCGTCCCGGTCGACGAGCAGGGCCTGGACGCAGCACTGGCCGTGTTGCGGCTCTCCCGGCGCTACTCGGCCGAACGGGTCGAGGCAGCCTGCCGGCTTGCGTTGGCAGGGCGTGTGCGGTCCCCGCGGTATGCGCATCTGCAGCCGATCCTGGCCACAGAGCAGGACAAAGCCGCCGGACTCAGGCCACCACGGGATGAACCGGCCGAACACGGCGGATACGTCCGCGGCGCCGAATACTACGCAGGTGGTGCCAAGTGAGCGGGATCGACATCGAAACCAAACGCAAGCTCCGGGAGATGGGTGCCGCCCCGATGCTGGAGGCGCTCGAGGCCCAGGACGAGACGCTCGTGCTCGGCATGGCCTTCGAGGAACGGCTCCGGCTGGTCGTGGACGAGGCCCACTCCGGGTTCAACCACGCCAAGGTTGAGGGACTGATCCGGCGGGCCGGGCTACGCTACCCCGGCGCGGATCTGCGCCGGCTCGACCTCGTGGACGAGCGGGGTCTGGACCGGAACGTGATCGCCCAGCTCGGCACCTGTTCGTTCATCGAACGGCAGCAGAACGTCGTGTTTCAAGGATTCACCGGATCCGGGAAGTCCTACCTGGGGTGCGCGCTGGCGAAGCAGGCCTGCCAGCACCGGATCCGGGCCCACTACGTCCGCATGCCCGACCTTGAGGAAGCCTGGGCGCTGGCAAAAGACAAGCCACAGGGACAAACCAAATTCCTGAACAAGTACGCGGCCTTCACCCTGCTCGTGATCGACGAATGGCTTCTCGACCACCCCGACGAGGGCATGCGCAGCATGCTGCTGGAACTGCTGGAGCGCCGGTACGACACAGCATCAACCGTGTTCTGCACCCAGTACGCCAAGAAAGACTGGCACCAGCGGCTCGGCTCCGGGGTCCACGCCGATGCGATCATGGACCGCATCGTGCACAACACCATCTGGGTCGATACCGGCAAGCACAACATGCGCCAACACGCCACCATGAAGCAGTAAGAAAACGTCGGTGGGGGCCCGTGGCCCCCACAACCTCGGCCACTGGCCCCCACCGGCAATATCAATGGCCCCGAAAGGCAATATCGAGTGGCTTCCAAACCTTCAAATACTCA
>NZ_JAHHZS010000083.1 GCF_022606295.1 Arthrobacter bambusae | reverse complement strand
CAAGATCGATAACCGGCGCGTCCAGTGAACGCCCGGCGCCCGTTTTCAGCTCACACGTTCGGCCGGGCCGGTCGATCCCCGGACAATGAGCGTCACAGGCGAAGTTATGGGCCGCCGGGCGGCCAATACGTATGGGTTCCGTCGGTCTCAGTCCACCCGGTGCTGATGCCTTGGGTAGCCAGCCAGGTGATCTCCTTGTAGAACCGTCTCATCAAGCGTCAGTTCGTCGAGATGCCTAGCCTGGCAAAACCCTTTCCGATGCTTCCTCGCGTCCTCCGCGGTCAGCTTTCTCGTTAAGCGCTGCTGAGTCGTAATGCCGCGCCTCCATTCTTTGGACGATAGAGCCCCGCTTCGCCGCGAAATATCAGCTATTTTGCTGACCGAATGGCGTCGACCGGCCGTCGCCAAGTTAATCGTTCGCCAAGTGTTCAGCCAGGAATTCGAGGAACTTAGTTCCCAATGGCTTGATTCTTGGCGAGAGGAGCCCAGTTGACATTCCAGAGTTCAGCCCGGGATTGTCGATAAGATCATCCTGTTCAAGTTCTCTCAGGACTCGGTTGACTTCACTCGGATACAGCTCGCTTCCATCGAACACATATTTCGAGAGTATCGAGCCGAGGCCACCCATCATCATGCCTACACCGCTAGTGGGGTACGTTGCGGAATTGGCATGGAGCCACTCGTCAGGGTTCTTCATGAAGCTGAGTAGCTTGATGTGTAGCATCGAGTATTTCGCTATGAACGCAGTGAATCTGTCAAGTTCGGAAACCGACAGGTCCGACCAAGAACCAGACTTTGACAGGGCCGTCGCGAGTAGTCGCCGTTTCCCTTCATCAGCGCTTTCTTGAGATGCCCGCATTGTGCGATGGGCGTACGCAATGAACTGCTGATCTTCGGCCACCTCTTCCGGCGACAGCTTTCCGACGGTTGTTTCAAGTGCCTCAAGTCTTTCGGCGACGAGATGCCAGAACTTCAGATCACGCTCCCGGCTTGCCTTGCTCACCGCCAGACCAATAGCCTCCGCAACGAACCCACCTCCCGGCACAATGGACAGCACCCCCTTGCCGACAGCAATCGCGGTATCCACCAGGTCGTTGTCTTCTGGCACTTCGAGCATCGTTTCCTCCTTCATTCGAACCGGACCATGTCAGGGGAATCCTATGTCGAGGAAACCGGTCTTCGGAGCGCAACGTCGTCGGGAAACGCAGCCAGGCGGATAGACCCGGGTGATGAAAGCGAAACCGTCTGGGACGGATCTGGTCAGCGACGCCTCGTGTCTGAATGAAAGCGTCATGGGACTGCCCGGATTTCATTGAATCTCGGGGTTGAGTGTTTCTAGGCGGCTTTGAGGCCGGTATTGGCGCTTTCGTATGTCCTGCCTGTGATAGACCGATGCGCCAATTTTTCACTCCCCGCATCTTGCCCGAAAGTGGTCGATCCTCAGCGGTCCCGAGATCGAGGCTGCTGATTCAAACCGGCGAAACACCCAAGGGCCCGGGACGTCAGTTGAGTGCAATACCCACAACCAGGCGCCGCATCAACGACACTTCCCCAAAATGCTCGCACCACACAGGATCTGGGAGGAGCTTCATTCCGACGACGGTGTTGCCGAGGCACGCAGACTGTTTCGTGGAACCAGGAATAGATGATCAGCGGAGCACCCTCTTTCCTTTCGGGACCCGAGTACCTGTAGACGACGACCTTATCGGGGACATCCGGACCCTTGGCCTCGATGCACAAGCACGTCGTCGCAAAATAGCCTGTTCCGCGTCAGATCCCCGGGCGGTATTTCGTTGCTGGGTTTTCTGAAGACCTGCCAAAGAATTCAGTACCGATCATCCTCAGGTCGTGTCGCCCTGCGTCGGAATCCCATGAAAAAGTACGGACGCGAAACCGGCGCCAAACACAGACGGGAAGGGCAAAGCAAACGCGCAAGACACGATCCGCAGAAACAGAATCCGGTGCTCGTTGCTCACAAGTCATGTCGCCCGGACCGTCTGCCGCCATGAAAGACCAGGAGCCAACACAACTAGATCCCCAACAGAGTAAGGAGAGAGCCGAAGACAGGTAGAACACCCCAGGGGGCAGGCCGAAAAAATACCGTTCGTCCCACGCTCAGAGGCCCAAAAAGGGCCCCTGAGCTGGGAAAACGTGCCCAAGGTGGGACTCGAACCGCATTCCGGGCCTTGAAAACACAGGGAAGTCCAGAAAACATGCCGAGTACGAGCCAGTCCGGCACCGGTACGGCTCAGTCCGAAGCCCAAAGTGTGTATGTTGTACACACCCCAAATCTCACCCTACAGACTCCCCCACCGTCCGCACTTCAAGGAGTTCCGACGATCAGCTTGGGATCCCACTCACGGGACCTACCGTCGGAACAGGTGTTGCTCGATCAAAACGGCGCTGCCCTGCAAGCCAATGGCACCGGCGGCCACTCCCACAGCCAGGTCAAGCCCTCGTCCGCGCCGAAGTCGCGCGAACCGCCAACGACCTCTTTGCGCTATGGAGATTTGAGGTAAGCGCGGTCAGGAGCCGCTATGAGGTTCCACGGGTTCCGCTAGTCTTGGCCAATGTTGCATGTAAGGCGTTTCGTGGCACCTAGAGGATTGCCTGTTGGAGACGGATATACATCCGAAACTGATGAATATCCCGCGGCGGGCGTTATT
>NZ_JAHHZS010000082.1 GCF_022606295.1 Arthrobacter bambusae | reverse complement strand
CAATCAAGCTTCGTCATCCTGCGGACATCGTAGGACTTGCGATGCGTGCCGGGGTTGCGGCAGCGAGCAGTGAGCGTGGCTACAAGCTCCTATGCGACGAGCCGGACCTCACAGGGGACATTCTCGACAGCGCAACAATAGATGAAATACGGGCTGCCCGCATGTTTCCCAGTGACTGGCCGGGAGCTGTGTTTGGAGCTGAATCGGTAATGCTGGCGATGAAAACCGATCGACAAGGTGATGCTCGGAATCGACTGCGGGCCGCGGTGCACGCGTTGCACGCGTGGGTCCCAGCGCAAGCGGAATCAAATGGCTCAAATGTCGAGCCCAAAAACGTTGCAAACATTGCGCTGGCGGCCCTGTACCTGCACGGAGAACAATCAGCGGCGCGATTCTTGGAGGGCTGGCGTCCACCTCGCTGGATCTTAGAGCCGGCGGCGCTTCTAACAGCAACGCTCTTGGCCCGAGGCGAGCAGGATAGGGTGATGCAGCTCGGCGTAGCATCCCAAACGGCAGCCCTCAGCGTCGCGGTCGCGGCCGAATCTCAGCGACTTGGCGTTCCAATGACCCGTGAGCACGCGCAGCGCGCTTGGCAGACATTGCGGGAAAAGCACATCGATATCGATTCCAACGAGTACGCACTACAGAATGCCACGGACATGATCTTTCGCGGCGTCTCTTGGATTTCGGCATGGGCAGTGCGCTACGCCGTCGCGGCACCGGAGGAAGCGATTTCGCTGCTGAACAGGTATCTTCCCACCGAACCGCCAAACGACTTGGGCGACGTCCATGGGCGCAAGCGTGCCGGCATGCTTCATGCTTACGCAGTGTGCGCGCACCTACGTGAGCAACCGCTCTCTCTTCCGGACCTGCAACCAACGAACGATACGGTCGAACGTCGCGGGGACGGCAAGAATCAGAAGAACAGCAAGCACAACTCCAGCAGCTTCTCCCGTGGCTTAACGAATGGGCGAACTGGAGCTTAGGCAGCGTTAAAGCTAGCGCGATTGATACGTTGATTGGCACCTATCCGAACAAGCGCTCAGGCTACCGGGACCCTGTTCTCCTTCGCCGGATAGCCGGGCCCATCGCCGCTCAATTAGCACGCGACACCCGCGAAGAAACTGTTGCAGATCGATTCCGTGAAATCCTGCGAAACGCCAACGACCATTCAGGGCTATACGGTGCAGCCGAAATGATCTCCTGCTTGCGCGGGGACGACCGCTTCGTTGATGCTGCTTATGCCTGCGCCAGTGCAGCGGCCGTTGCGTCCGAGCGAGAACACCAGTCTGCAGACCAGATGGCGGATGACCTGGTTCGCATAGCGCGATCGATCTTCGCCTATGACTGTCTAGAAGCGCGGCTTTACTTCGAGCGCGCGGTCACGGTCGTGTCCCGTGTGGGTGATGACGGGTGGCAACGCTGGAGGTCGATTGTCTCGATTGGACGCGAAGCCGCAGTCGAAGACGAGAGCGAGGCGTTCGTGTTGGCAGCACACCTTGCGTACGTATCAGAAAGGATAAAACCCTACCTGGACGACGGCTTCGAAGAGGGGGAACTGATCCTGACAGTCCGACAAATCGCTGGCCCCAGATCCTTGGGGTTGCTTGGCCAGTGGCGCGATCGGCGGTTTGGGTCTTTGGACTGGCTTCTCCACTCACTTTCCGAGGAACAAGATGGTTTGTTTCAGCCAGCGCCTCATCTGTCGATGGCTTTGGCCTCGTTTAGCGAACGTATATCCATAGGTCCGCAACTGACCCTGCTTCAGGACCGCCGCGAACTCACCGACAGTAGATTCATTGCTATTCGCGATTTGGTGCGGGCACGTGGCTCGGAGCTCCACGCTGAAGACACTGATGCCAGTGTTGCCGCCCGCTTCGGGCTGGACTCCAAGGACACCTCCGAGACCCGGAGCGAACATTATGAATCCAGTTTTTCTAACGACAATGGCGCCTACCTGGCATCACAGGCAATTAAACTCGCGGGGCTGCGAGAACGCCTGCACGAGCTCAACCTCTCTGCGCAAGAAGGCATATCGCATGCTGCAGAAGCAATCGCGGATGCCAACCACGGGAGCGAGATTCTTCCGCTCATCGAAGCGATGATGGAGCGGCCCGTCAGCCATTGGGCGGCAGTGACTCATGCCTTCCGTGAATGTGATGAGTTCACGGCATGGCAGAGAGCGTCCTTCCTTCAGCATGCCTTACAGATACCGTCGAACAGCCAAGCATTTCGTGGAGCCCTCCGTGCACTCGCCAACGACTTTCTCGCTGAGAATGGCACAACCATCATGTCGGGATACGGATTTGGAATCGATCTGGAAGAGCTCGCTGCTCTCCTGGGAACAAACGTGCGCGGCGTTTCCATGCTTGCGCTCGAGGCAACGGATGCAACGATCGTCGTCTCGTCTGCGGAGTCCTGCTACCGCCTTGCGGGTGCAGTTGCATCCCTCCTGACCCCACAGGAGGCAGTCTCCTCACTCACCTCGGCGCTCACTGACCTGGAACAGGCCCTAGAGACTGAACCGTGGTCAACGGAGGGCCTTGAAATCCCTACCTCCTCGGATATCCACTCCGCTACCGCTGCCTTTCTCTGGTCCGCGCTGGCAGATCCGCGGGCTACTATTCGCTGGAGGGCTGCACACGCAGTGCGATTCCTCTTCGAGTACGGCGATCAAACTTTGATTGATGCCCTTTGCGAGTTCTCCCGTGGCGATGCGCCCATAGGCTACGCCGACCAGAGGTTTACCTTCTATCGAATGCACGCCGTGGAAATGCTGCTGGTTGCCGCCGAACGTGCTTGCGTCTCACATCCAGGGAACGTCGTTTCAGTACTGCCAACAATCAAGAGGCTGCAGGCAGAATACCCGGATCATGTACGGATGCAGCGTTGCTGCGCCCAGATCGGCATTCGTACTGGCGATAACGAACTAGCTGATCAAGCCACGATCACTCCGAAGCCAATTGAAGTACTCTCCCGCTATGAACGCGCTGGTGCG
>NZ_JAHHZS010000081.1 GCF_022606295.1 Arthrobacter bambusae | reverse complement strand
GGCCGCTCTCCCTTGTCGCAGCCAGCACACTTCGATACTGTCTTCAACAGAATTGTGGTGGCGGTGTTCGCGACAATCCTTGTGACCGTCCTCGCAGCCGCTGTTGCGATCGGCCTGTATTACAAGCCGGGCCGGGTTGGCCGTCTCATCACATCCGTTCTTCAATCGCGCTTCCCGTCACCGGTCATCGGCGGCATCGTCCTACAGTTCTTCGTGCTGATCATGCGTGCGACGGGCATCACACTGATCGACACGGTCCCCGGTGTCGTCGTCGTTCACCATCCCTCTGGTTCTCGGAGCGATCAGCGCAAGGCTGTAGAAACGCGCCCGTGCGCTTGAGGTAGCCGTTGCCAGTTTGGGTGCCTGCAGTTGGTCGATCATCCGCCGAGTGACCCTGCCGGGATTTCGGGCATCTCGATCGGATTCTCATTCGTGTTGGTCTAAATCATTCATTGCCATGGCGGGCGCGAGTGGTCTGTGCCGGAAACAACCACAGCGAAACTGCTGGATAGTCGGAGGAAGATTTTATGACGCATTGGTCGCAGGATTATGGGTGGCGGGGGAAGATGGGAATCAACGCAACCCCGGTCGTGGACAACTCCCACTTCGAACTCATGCGGGTCGCTCCCGCGGGAGTCGGGGTCTATCAGACGTTCCCGTATGTCCCACAGTTCCGCGTTGAAGCAGAGCGCATCCAGCAGTCGGTCGAGCAACTCGAGCACTGCGCGAGAACCCTCGGCGAAGCTGGTGTGGATGTTGTCGGACAGTGCGGCACCCCGTTCTCATTTGCGGGCGGTGACTCACTCGAGTGGGCGCAGAGTATCCACTCGAAGCTTGAAGCGGCGTCTGGCAAGCCCGTAGCGCTCATGGGCCTTTCCATCCTCGAAGCCCTTCAAGACCGAGGATACAAGTCTGTGGCCGTCTCGGCCTCGTACTACAGCCAGGATCTGTGCGAGAGGTACGCCCGATTCTTAGAAGCCGGGGGGATTAGGGTCGTCACCGTAGCGAACTGGGTGGATCAGGGGCTCTTCAGCGACGAGGGTCAGATGAACCCGCCCAAGCTCTGGTATCCGGCGAGCTATGCGTACAGGAGCGCTCGTGAGGTCGCAGATGCGGCTCCGGATGTCGATTGCATCGTCATGTCCGGAGCAGCCATGCACACTATGGATGTCATTAGTCCTCTTGAGAACGACCTGCAGAAGCCCGTCATCTCAAGCGACGCTGCGTTCTTCTGGAAGCTGCTGCTCCTGCTCGGCGTTCGCGAGACGAGCGGCGATTGGGGATCGTTGCTGGGCAGTCTCGGACTGGCGGCCAAGCTTCGTGCGCCGCCCTCGCGAGTTCGCGCGCTTTGAAGATGAACTCGCCAGGGCGGCACCGCGGTCGAGTTGCACCGCGACCAATTCGCCCCTGCACACGACGTGAGTGGCAGCCACGACCGGTGGATCTGCTCGCAGGAACCCGTCGGCCAGGCCAGGGCTCACCGTCACTCCACTGGCAGAGTCGCCGGGCGTCATGCCGCTCTGCGCGTCGCGAGATCCCGAGATCATGGACGAGGCAGCTATGACCACTCGGAGATGAGGGGCCTGCAGGTCGCCGGTGGCGGCTGAACGTTGTGAGTCGCGTGGAGCTCATCTAGGAGGAGGTTGTTTGCGTCCAGCGGCGGGATCCCACCCACCGGTGACCTGGCGCTGTCGAAGAGCAGCGGAAGGTGTGCGCGTGGCCGTCACCTAGTCTGCCATGCGAGCCCTCAGCGCGAAGGCGTCTATGACAGCCGGAACCTGGCGGGGATGGATGAAGAGCTAACCGCCGAACGGGATCGCACAGCGCCTGCCCAGCGGCCTCGCAATCGCGGAACAATGACTCCAGTGGCGCAGCGATGTCGCGGCTATGCAAACCGAGAACAAATTGAGACCGCGCGAAACGGGGAAGTCGCACCTCATACCAGCCCGGATGGGCGAAAGCATTCATCGAGAGATCAATCGTCGATGACCCCTCACGGTGTGAAGAACTAGGTCGTCTGCCGGTGTGACGGCTTTGCTGAAGGGTGGTAATCGATGTCGTCGACGGAGAAGTCTTCGACCGGTCGCCCGTCCCGGCCCTGCGCGGGTTTCGACACCGGCTTGCTCATCTTCTTCTCCTCTGTGTTGTGTTGCGATGATCGAGCACAGAGCGTGTCGCCTTCGGAAAGCGTGGCTGGCTCGCCCCTGGAGGAGGGGACGCGCCATTCTTGTAGAGTTCAGTCCGTCGCGTTCGCCTGACGATCGGCCAGCACTTTCTCGATTTCATGCTTTCCGCTGGTGACGTGAATGCGCATTGCGTCGTCGGCTGCCCGCGGGTCCCCAGAGTGGATCCCCTCGAACACGGCGATGTGTTCCGACAACGACCGACGCATCCGTCCTTGAAGGGTGCTCACCACCATGGCCAGATACTCGCGGTGCAATGTGCTCATCAACAGGGTGTAGTGATCCTTGAGTGCGGCATTTCCGGTCGAATCGAAGATGGCGGCGTGGAATTCCTCGTCGAGTGCGACATGCCGCCTCAGGGCCCCCTCAACGACGGCCGCCTGCATCCGATCGAGCAGATCCTGCATCGTCGCGAGCGCCTCGTCATCGCGGCGCAGCGAAGAGAGCCGCGCCGCCTCGACCTCGAGCGCTTCGCGGACCTCGAACTGCGACACGGCGCGCTCCGGGGTTATCTCGATGACGAACGTGCCGACCTGAGGCACGACGCGGACCATTCCTCGCCGATTCAGCTCGATGAGCGCCTCGCGGACGGGCATCCTGCTCGTTCCATAGCGCCGGGCAAGTCGGTTCTCGGAAAGCTTCGCGCCGGCCGGGATCTCTCCGCTCACGATGTCGTCAACGAGCGAGTCGATCACCACAGCCTTATAGCTATGGTTCTTGGGGGGCATCAATGTGACCAAGGGAACTCGCGTCTGTCGGGGTATGCAACTCGCATCACGGCCATCCTGCTCTTATCACGTCGACTATCCGTCGACGACTGAGGTGCGTCCTCGCAATACACACAATTGCACTTCCCGGCGAGCAGGAGCGCAACACTTTCACTCGTCTTTCCGGTGGCATGGCAGATTGATTTCTAATATTTGTAAGCCACCGTAATTAT
>NZ_JAHHZS010000080.1 GCF_022606295.1 Arthrobacter bambusae | reverse complement strand
AAAACCGGTGTAATGATGACCCACGTAATGCGCAGCCCACCTCTCCCGGAAATCATCACTACGGCTCGAGAGCTCACCCAACAGACCCGCAATCCCGACGTCATGGGGATGCCGACCCGACTCGGTCCTGAGTATGGTCACGACTTCGTTGGCCGCACGGTCCCAGTCCGGATAGAACTCCGTTGCTTGAGGATTGAAAAAAACAAACCGAGCGTGGTTTGCTGGCTCACCAGGGTAGGCGTACATGTCTGAATAGAGAGCGCGGCCAAGTCTGTTGCTCGCTACGATGTCCAGGCACGCGTTCCGCACAATGGCTGGTGAGGTGATGGCGTCAAGTGCAATCCGCACACCCGGCCGGACACGCTGCGGCCAGGCTATGCGATTCTGCTGAGGCTTCGTGGCCGATGCCCGAGCAAGATGGAATAGATGGGATCGCTCAGCCTCGTCCAACTGGAGCGCTTTCGCGACGCCGTCAAGCACACTTTCCGAAACGCCGTTCAGATTTCCTCGCTCAAGGCGAATGTAGTAATCCACGCTGACAGCGGCAAGCCGGGCAACCTCATCTCGACGCAGGCCGGGAACACGGCGAACCTCACCGTAAGTAGACAGCCCGGCTTGGCTGGGACTGAGCTTGGCCCGCCGCGAAGCCAGGAACTCACGAACTTCGCTGCGGTTATCCATGCTTCCAATACTAGAAGCGGCAGGCACAGCCGTGAATCTCTCTGACTCTGTGACAGTTCGGGCGGGCTCCAACTCCGCTCTGGATGACGGCTCAAGTAGTTGAAAGAACAGCCCACGCGCGGCGATTCCCGGCAACGGAACGGATGAAAATATCCCAGTCGGACGCCACGCCGGAAGGCGGAAGCAGAACCCATAGATATAGTGAGGCCATGTCGTCTCATCCACAGCGGGTCTTTGGCGGGTCGCCTTGCCCAATCAAGCTGCGTGCCGTCGTGACGGCGATCATTCAACGACGTAACTTATTCGAGGCCCACAAAGACAACAGCACCTTGACCCGGGCCGTAACGCCAGCATGAAATCAGCATTGGTTCTGGTACGTCACGGGCAAACGCGATGGAATGCAGAGCTTCGAATCCAAGGCAGCACGGACATCCCGCTCAACGAGACCGGCCGCCTCCAGGCTCTCGAAACGGCCACCTCACTCAAAGACCGGCAGTGGGACATACTTGCCTGCTCTCCACTGATTAGGGCCTTCGAAACTGCCCAGATCATCCAACGAGAGCTGGGGCTTCCTCCGCCAATCAGAATTCCCGGGTTAGTTGAGCGAGACTACGGAGAAGCTGAAGGCCGGTCGGCCTTCGGCCTGTCCAAAAAGGAAATCAGTCATCTAGTTTCTCTGGGTGAACCGGAGACAGCTGTTGCCGCTCGCGGCATTTCTGCTCTGAAGGACTTGCTCGGCGAGTACCCCACTCATCGCATTATCGTCGTTGCTCACGCAACCCTAATTCGTCTGACCCTGTCAGCCCTGCTCAACCATCCACAACCTAAGGCCCAGAACGGTCAAACCATTGACGTGGACCCAGCGTTCTTGAAAGGACCCGAACTACGAGGAAACTGAAGAATGGTTGCCACCCTCCAGGTGAACTCACCTCACTGGTATTCCCACGCGCCGGCGGTGTTGTCACCGTAGTAGGACGACTCTCGCACCGCCGCTGGGTTAGGGCTTCCGAATCCATTCGCTCCCCAAAGGACGGCCCGAACCCGGGTACCCCAGCGGGCTGTCTCGGATGGCTATCTTTGGCTGATCCTCATTCCGCAGGGAATTCGCATCGTGCTGCCGTTCCTCGTGACACAGCTCATCACGCTGCTGAAGGAATCGTCCCCGGGCTTCATCATCGGATACGAGAACCTCCTCAGCAGCGAACGAATCGCGGCGTGGAACACCCTGGCGCAAGTACACCATCACCGCTTACACCGCCATCGCCCCCTTTTGCGTCATCACCAATCGGCCCTCACCTGGGCCGAGAGCCCCTGCACAGAATTCAGATCTAGGCAGTCAGGTGATGTGGCGTCAGGCTGCTGTGGAGCACGACCGAAGCAGCCCCGAGCGCAGCCACATCCGGCCCGGTGCCTCCGAGCTCAACCGCAATGGTGTGCACGCCTCGGGTAAAGGATGCCTTTTCGATGAGCCTTTTCAGCTCTTTCATATAGCGTTGCCCCGTTGCCGCGAAGCCGGGTCCTGCGAGCTCGATCCGTTCCAGGTCGAGCGTATTGGCCAGACCCAGCAGTACGGTGGCGACACTCCGGACGGAGCGGCTGATTAGCGCTTCGGCTTGGGGCAGGCCTTCACCGAGCCCGGCGAGAACGCGCTCGTAGATAGCTGCTTCGTCTCCCGATTTTTGATCATCGAATAGTGCAGCCAGCCCTTCATCCGTCATTACCCGGCGGACTATTCCACGGGGTGGCCCGACGGTCTCAAGGCACCCACGAGACCCGCACCAGCACTCGAGCCCGTCGGGCTCGACGACGATGTGTCCGATCTCCCCGGTATTGTCCGAAGCGCCCCGAAAGATCGCTCCGCCGATCACAAGACCGGCACCAATTCCTTGATCCATGTAAACCGTCATGAAGTTGCTTGACGCGTTGGCCCCTCCGGACCAAAAAGTACCGAGCGCAACCGAGTTTGCATCGTTCTCGACGAGCACCGGAACGCCACAAAGGCCTTCCAGTTCCGCGGCCGTATCGAAACTCTCCCAGGTCTGCGCTGCCTCCGGATCCGCTCCCCATCCCAAGGGGCCGCGTCGACGCCCGCTGGAGGCCACACCGACACCCACTATGGATTCCCGCCAAATGCCGCGTGCTTCGATGACTCCCTGGATCGCGGCAACGACCCGGTCGAGGACCTCCGGGGGAGGCTCGTCGCCGATTCCGGGGAGGTCGACTCTTTCGATCAGCTTGCCGTTGAGGCCGCAGAGTACGATGACGATCCTTGAGACGCCGAGCCTTACTCCGACAGCATAGAGCACACCGGTGTTGAGCTTGAGCATCCTAGGCCTCTTGCCGCCGGTGGATTGA
The DNA here is from genome assembly GCF_022606295.1 of Arthrobacter bambusae. GTDB lineage: Bacteria > Actinomycetota > Actinomycetes > Actinomycetales > Micrococcaceae > Arthrobacter > Arthrobacter bambusae_A. The sequence continues at coordinate 546 of NZ_JAHHZS010000080.1, read as the reverse complement.
CCAAAGCCCGCCTCAATAACAATTCCCTCAAGCAGGAGTTCCTTCACGATCTTCGAGATGGTCACCTCGGTGAGGGACGACCGTTGTGACAGCTCCACCCGCGAGATGCTTGCGCTTGACCGGATGAGGTCAAGCACTGCGCTACGCGTCTCTGCGTAGGACCGGCCTTTGAGCCGGCGCGGAGAGGTTTCAGTCATGATGCCATGCAATCTACACCACTCCACCAATGGCCGCCCATCAGCGAAGGGAACCAATCTTGTGGGTTCATTGAACCACTCCCCAGAACTTTCTTAACTAACTATTGCTAAGTGGTGATTTACATCATATCCTCATTGGAGACGCCGCTGATGGCGTAAGCCCGACGGAGACTTACTCCCCCAGGCACGGCAGGAAAAACTCGGAGGAACAAGGATGTTTCAAGCACAAAGACGACTTGCGCGTTCGGTCGCAATCACAACAGGCGTTCTGGTCGCCGGCGCGCTGGCTTTGAGCGGCTGCTCGGGATCGGCGCCGTCGAGTGACGGAGGATCGGCCACGTCCGGGAGC
>NZ_JAHHZS010000008.1 GCF_022606295.1 Arthrobacter bambusae | reverse complement strand
GTGGGCTCACCCGGGCCGGGGGGGGGCCGCGCCGGTGTGGGGGCCACCGACGCGTGGAACGGCACCAATACGGTCCTTCTAGCTGATCGCGGAGGCGCCGCGCTCCCCTGTCCGGACGCGCACCGCCTGGGAAACCTCGACGGTCCAGATCTTGCCGTCCCCGAACTGGCCTGTACTGGCGCCGGAGATGATGGCCTCCACTATTCCGTCCACCAGCTCGTCCGTGGCCAGGACCTCCACCCGGATCTTGGGCAGGAGATCGGAATTGTATTCCGCGCCCCGGTACACCTCGGTGTAGCCCCGTTGTTGCCCATATCCGTTCGCCTGGCTGACGGTCATCCCGTTGACTCCAAAGCGTTCCAAGGCTTCCCGGACCTCGTCGATCCGCTCCGGCCTCACGATGGCCGTAACCAGTTTCACGTCGACGCCTTGCTGCGCATCCGATCTGTTTTCCCGTTGGAATTGGCTTCTGGTTCACCGCTGGAACCCAACGGGGTTTTGCCGTTCTGTGGCTCTCCGGGATTGAAGGATCCGCCGACCATGGCCAGCTCGTAGGCGGTTTCCGCGTGCTCCGTGATGTCGATGCCCGCCAGCTCTTCGTGTTCCTTGACGCGCATGCCCACTGTCTTGTGGATGGCCAGCCCGATGAGCGTCGTCATGATGGCCGTCCACGCGGTGACGACGAGTGCAGTCAATATCTGGGGCCAGAATTGGCTCAATCCGCCGCCGTAGAATAGCCCGCCTTCAGTCTTCGCGGAAGGTACAGCGAAGAATCCGAGGGACAGCGTCCCCCACAGGCCGCCGACAAAGTGGACGGCGACGACGTCCAAGGAGTCGTCCAGGCCGATCTTGAACTTCAGCCCGATAGCCAGCGCGCAGACGGCACCGGCGATGATGCCGATGACGATCGCGCCTATGGGATCCACGAATCCACACGCCGGGGTGACTGCTACCAAGCCCGCGACGGCGCCGGATGCGGCACCGAGGGACGTCGCGTGGCCGTCGCGGAGCCTTTCGACGAGCAGCCAGCCGAGGAGCGCGGCGCTCGTGGCCAGGAGGGTGTTCGTCCAAGCGAGAGCGGCGATCCCATCGGCGGCCAGTTCCGAACCGGCGTTGAATCCGAACCAGCCGAACCACAGCAGGCCCGCCCCGAGCATCACGAAGGGGAGGTTGTGCGGCCGGATGTTGGGGTCTTTCATGAATCCGAGCCGTTTGCCGAGCACCACCGCAAGCATCAGCCCGGCCATGCCGGCATTCATGTGGACCACCGTGCCACCGGCAAAGTCGAGCGCCGAGATCTTGCTGCCGATGATCCCGGTGGATCCGAAGAGGCCGCCACCCCACACCCAGTGGGCAATCGGCGCGTAGACGATGGTGACCCACAGGCCGGCAAACAGCAGCCATGGTCCAAACCTGACACGTTCGGCCACCGCGCCACTGATCAGCGCGACCGTGATGATGGCGAACGTCGCTTGGAATCCTATGAAGACCATGTCCGGCAGCCCGGGGGCTTTTCCGCCGATAACGCCGGCCAGGCCACTGAGTCCGAAGTTCGCGAAGGGGTCTCCGATGAAGCCGCCCATCGTATCCGGGCCGAACGCGAGTCCGTAGCCCCACAGGGCCCAGACCACCGCGACCACGCCGATGGCGCCGAAGCTCATCATCATGATGTTGAGGACGGATTTCATCCTGACGAGCCCGCCGTAGAAGAACGCCAAACCTGGCGTCATGAGAAGGACGAGGGCGGAAGCTGCAAGCATCCAGGCTGTTGCGCCGGGATCGAGGGTCTGGGGGTTCACATCCAGCCCTACGCTGAAGAATACTGGGTTCATTTCGGGAGCCTTCCTGCATATACGGCGCTCCATGGCGCCCGCACGGCGAGACCATTTTTAAAACGAACAGGTCCTGGTACCCCACGGGATACCGACCTTGACGAGTTGCCTTGACTCGAAGGTACAGTCGCCCTGTTTCAGCATTCGGCACGGATCATTTCAGGCACGTAACACCCAAGGCCCTAGCGTTAAATCCTGAAGTCAGTCACGTTTCAGGCGTGTTACACACCGCGTGTCGCAACGCCGCGTATCGCAAAGCCTCGTGTCGCAAGCCGCCGGCGTCAGCGGCTGGCTGCCGGCACCAGGATCCAGAGCACCTCAACGGGCTCGTCCGTGGGGTTGACCCAGGTGTGGGGTTCGCGGCCCGGGAAGGACAGCGTGTCTCCCTCTTCGAGCTCGTACTCCTCGTTGGTGAGGATCAAGGTGATGCGGCCCTTGACGACGTGCAGGACGTCGACATCGCAATCGACGGCGTAAAGCTCGGCCTCTCCCCGGCCCCGGGGCTCGATCGAGGCCTGCAGGATCTGCAATCGCCGTTCGGAGCGCGCCGTCAGGAGACGCTCCACGATGCCCTGGCCGCCGAGCGAAATCCGTGGTCCGTCGTCGCGCCGGGTCAGATGCGTCTCCGGTGCGGCGAAAAGGTCTCCGATGGACACCGAAAGAACCTGGCAAAGCGTCACGAGGGAAGCGACCGACGGCGATGTCAGGTCACGCTCCACACGGCTCAGGAACCCTTTGGTCAGGCCGGTGGCGTCGGCAACCTGCTCGATGGTGAGCCGCTGCGATTGGCGGGCGGCACGGATTCTGGAACCGATGGCAACAGGGACGTTGCTCGGTTCAACGGGGAGAGCCTTCATTCACGAACCTTTCAGGCCGTTTATGCGGCCCTGTCATTGCAGCAATAGTAGCCGGATCGCCGGCGTGGCAGGGCCTTTGGCTAGCTGGAGGAGTGCCGATGCGTCCGCTGGGCGAGACGGCATCTTGACTGTTACTCGCATCACTACGTATCCTCATAGGCAACAAGTGTTGTTTGTGAGGCATACATCACAGACTACTCTCCCCAATCACCAGCGCAGAGACCTTCCGCAACCCCGCACGAAACCCCGCGGACCGGCGTCGGAATCCCCCAGAGCTCTGCGCATCACTTTCAGGAGCCAACCGTGGACTCTTCGTTCATCAATATTGCGATCGTGGTGGTGTATTTGCTCGCCATGCTGGCCTTCGGCTGGTGGGGCAAGTCGCGCACCAAGAACAACAGCGACTTCCTGGTGGCAGGGCGCCGCCTCGGTCCGATGCTCTACACCGGTACCATGGCCGCCGTCGTCCTCGGTGGCGCATCGACGGTTGGCGGCGTCGGCCTCGGCTACAAGTTCGGCGTTTCCGGCATGTGGCTGGTGGTCGCGATCGGTTCGGGTGTCCTCCTCCTGAGCCTGCTGTTCGCCGGCACCATCCAGCGGTTGAAGATCTACACGGTTTCCCAGATGCTGAGCCTGCGTTACGGCCAGCGTGCCACGCAGACCTCCGGCATCGTCATGCTGGCCTACACCCTCATGCTGTGCGCCACGTCCACGGGCGCCTACGCCACCATCTTCGTTGTCCTCTTCGGCTGGGAGCGCTGGCTCGCCATCGCCGTCGGCGGCGCCATCGTCCTGGTCTACTCCACCATCGGCGGCATGTGGTCCATCACCCTCGCCGACCAGGTGCAGTTCATCATCAAGACCGTGGGCATCTTCTTCCTCATGCTCCCGTTCGTCCTCAACGCGGCAGGCGGTTTCGAAGGCATCCGTGCCCGTGTTGACGCCAGCTTCTTCCAGTTGGACGGCATCGGGGCTCAGACCATCATCACGTACTTCGTGGTCTACACCCTTGGCCTGCTGATCGGCCAGGACATCTGGCAGCGCGTCTTCACCGCCAAGACCCCCAAGGTGGCCCGATGGGGCGGCGCCACCGCCGGCATCTACTGCGTCCTGTACGGCGTGGCCGGCGCCCTGATCGGCCTGGCTGCCCGGGTGGCCCTGCCGAACATCGATGTCAAGGCCCTTGGCAAGGACGTCGTCTACGCCGAGGTAGCCACGCACATCCTGCCGATCGGCATCGGCGGCCTTGTCATGGCCGCAGCAGTCGCCGCCATGATGTCCACAGCGTCCGGAGCCCTCATCGCCGCGGCCACCGTTGCCCGCGCCGACGTGGTCCCGTTCGTGGCCAGCTGGTTCGGCAAGACGATCAACACCAACGACACCGAAAATCCCGAGCATGACGTCAAGGCCAACCGCTACTGGGTCCTTGGCCTGGGCATCGTTGCAGTGTTGATCTCCATGGCGGCGCAAGACGTCGTGGTGGCCCTGACCATCGCCTACGACATCCTGGTAGGTGGCCTGCTGGTTGCCATCCTGGGCGGCTTGGTCTGGAAGCGCGGCACGGGTATTGCCGCAGCCTGGTCCATGGCAGTCGGGTCTGTACTGACCCTTGCCTTGCTGATCGCCTACGCCACGGGAATCATCCCCAGCGAAGACGGCGTCTACGCAAACGATCCGATCTACTGGGGCCTCGGCGCCTCGTTCGCCGTCTATTTCGTGGTCTCCCTCCTCACGCCGCCCACCGAGCCGGCCGTCCGCGAAGCCTGGGAACGCCGCGTTGCCGGAACGGCCGCGGAGGAACTCCCGCTGGAGGCCCACCCGGTGGCCACCCACTAGGTTTCACAAAACCAGGTACGACGGCGGCGCCGCGCTTTCTCCTTCGAGAGGTGCGGCGCCGCCGTCGCATGTACAGTAGGAACAGCTTCAAGAGATGTGGCGCCAAGCTCCGACTTGCCACACGCCAACCCCATGTTCACGGGTGGTTCGGATGAAGAAGCGGCCCGGTTCGGACCAGAGACAACCGAACGGGCAAGAGCAACTCCATAGGAGAAGGCCATGCCTTTCGAAAACGGCGCCACCGCCACAGCCGACCGCACTATCCAGTCCAGCGCCCTCTTCTTGCCCCGCCCCCGTCGGGTGGACGAGTTCGTCCGGGTGATTCCCGGCGTCGACCTCTCCCAAGGCTCCATCACGTTCGTGGTGGACGGAAACCTGGAACGCTATTGGCATCATGAGCCGCGGCTCATCACCGAAGCACTCTCAAAAGCGGTTCAGCCCGCCCGCTGGTTCCCGGCCACACGGAAACTTACGCTCACGGTTGCGGCAACCGGGCACCGTGCGGGCGTGCAGAAGCACTTCATCCTGAGCGCGTTCTAGCAAGCGCTTTTTAGCGGCCAAGTTCAGCGAGTCGGCGCTATTCGATCTCTTCGGCCTCTCGGTGTTCCTCGGCGTCGAGCGGGACCACCCGTTCGTCGTCGTCCAGGACCTCGGATTCTTCCTCCCAGTCCTCGTCCACCTCCAGGTCTTCGCTGTAGTCATAGGCGGGATCGGCCTCGACCGTGGGACGGTCCGGGTGGCGGGCGTGGGTCTCGGTGCTGTCCATGGTGCAACCTCCGTTCGACGTGCCGCTGAGCCCATCGCACAGGCACGTGAGGCAGCCGATCCAACGCCACCCCGCCAATTCGTGGACCCTGTCCATCCATCCCAGCACTGCCCCCTGCGGCGGTCAAGGCCTCCGGCGAGCCTCCCGGTTTTTGAGGCGCGCCTAAAAAGTCCAGTGAGGATTGCCAGCCGAAAAACCGCGGAAATTGGCGATAAAGTGGAGCTGCAATGAGGCGATGAAGCCCGCCCCAGCAACCCAGGAGTCCCGGTGCACCCCCGCACAAAACCCTCGCATTCAGACAACTCGCATCCAGACAATCCGCAGGACTCAAGCAGTCCCTCCCAAGACGCAGCAGCCCCCAAGACTCCCCCGTCGTCGTCGGACATCAAGCGCTGGCGGCAGTACTTGGCCGACGAACGTGCCGAAGCCGCCGTGTACCGCCAACTGGCTCAGCGACGCGACGGCGAGGAGCGCGATATCCTTTTGGCCCTCGCAGAGGCCGAGGGCCGCCATGAGGCACACTGGCTCAAGCTCCTCGGCCAACACGCCGGCATGCCGAAGGCGGCCTCCGTTCGGAGCCAAATGCTCGGCTTCCTGGCCCGGAATTTCGGATCGGTGTTCGTGCTGGCCCTCGCCCAACGGGCTGAAGGACGCTCGCCGTACGCGAAGGATCCGGCAGCAACCCGCGCCATGGCGGCTGACGAACAGATCCACGAAGAAGTAGTCCGCGGCCTGGCGACCCGCGGCCGCAACAGGTTGTCCGGTACCTTCCGCGCTGCCGTCTTCGGCGCCAACGATGGCCTGGTCAGCAACCTTTCCCTCGTGATGGGCATGGCGGCCACCGGAGTTCCCGCAACCGTGGTCCTGTTCAGCGGCATCGCCGGACTGCTGGCGGGCGCACTGTCCATGGGAGCGGGCGAGTATGTCTCTGTCCGCTCCCAGCTCGAGCTCCTCAAGGCCACCCGCCCCACCCAGGCCACGCTGACCGCAGCCCCGGCCCTGGACATCGAGCACAATGAGCTGGTGCTGGTGTACCTAGCCAGGGGCATGTCCCGCGAATCCGCCGAACACCGGGCCGCCGAGCGCATGGGCCTCTACAGCTGCGACTGCGATCCAAGCCTTTCGCTCCACCCCGAAGTGGAAGAAACCGTCAATGAGCACGAGGCCGTTGGCTCCGCATGGGGCGCCGCGATCTCGAGCTTCTGCTTCTTCGCTTCGGGCGCCATCGTGCCCATCCTGCCGTTCATCTTCGGCATGACGGGCTTCTCGGCACTTGCCGTGGCCGGTACGCTGGTGGGCATCGCGCTTCTGTCGACGGGCGCCGTCGTCGGCTTGCTGTCCGGAACCTCGCCGCTGACCCGTGGTCTCCGGCAGCTCGCCATCGGACTCGGTGCGGCTGCGGCCACGTATGGGCTGGGCCTCGTCTTCGGCGCTGTCATCGGTTAGCAGCGCCGGCCCGCCAGGGCGGCGGGATCAAGGATTTGGGGGAGACTTGCATTCAAACTACGGGTACGACGGCGGCCCGCGGCCCAAGCGCGCCAGTACCGCGCTGGCGCTGTTCCGAAACTTGATGGTGGTGGCGGCGGTTGCTGCCGTGGCCGTGCTTGTCAGTGGCTTCCTTCGCGGCGATCCCGGCTTCACAGGGCTCCTTCCCAAGCTGGCTCCTTCTGTCCAGGCCACGGCAAGCAGCCCCGGGCCGGCGGCCTCCGGGCAGGGGCCACAAAAAGCCGCCCGGGCGCCGGATACCCCGCCCCCTGGCCTGGAAGAAGCCGGGCACCCGCTCGGCTCCCCTGCAAAACCTGCCGTGGCCAGCAGTTCCTACAAGTTTCTGGCCACCAACGCCGACGGCACGCCCGCGGGTTACTCCCCGTGCCGGCCATTGCACTATGTGGTCAACGCAGCCCTTGCCCCGGCGGGATCCGAGGGGCTCATCGCCGACGCGATCGCCAAGATCGCTGCCGCCACGGGCCTGACTTTCGTTGACGACGGCACCAGCAAGGAAATCCCCTCCGAGAAGCGCAAGCCATACCAGCCCGCGCTCTACGGAGATCGTTGGGCTCCCCTGCTGATTTCCTGGACCACTCCCGAGGCGGCTCCGGCGTTGACTGGATCCGTCATCGGCACCGGCGGCAGCACCATGTACAGCTTCGGCACGGGACCCAAGAGCTACGTCACGGGAAGCCTCGACCTGGACGCCCCGCAAATCACGGAACTACTTGATGTCCCCGGCGGCGCCCATTACGTCTCCGCGGTGATCCAACACGAACTGGGCCATGTGGTGGGGCTTGACCACGTCGATGATCCAATCCAGCTCATGTACCCGGAGATCGGCGCCCCGGATGGCCTAGCGGCCGGAGACCTGAACGGACTCTACAAACTCCACACCGCCCCGTGCCGGACGGACTTGTGACCCCGGCCCACCCTTGCGGGACATGCCCCCTGTTCAGCCTCAGCAGTGGACATAGCACTACTATGTCCACTGCTCGAGGCCAGCGCTGAGCATGCTCAACGGACTCTCGGCATTATGCCCACTGCTCGAAGCCAAGGCTGCGCATGCCCAACGGACTCTCGGCATTATGCCCACTGCTTGTGGCCACGGCTGCGCATGCTCCAGGTGTCCAATGCTCCCACCCAAGGCTGAGCCTGCTCCGGACCTGAGCCGCGGGCGACATGCTCACCCTTCAGAGCCGCCCCCTCGCGGGACATGCCCCCTGTTCAGCTCGAGCAGTGGACATGGAACTGCTATGTCCACTGTTCGAAGCAAAGGCGGAGCATGCTCAACAGCCTCCAGAGGTTATGTCCACTGTTCGAGGCCAAGGCAGAGCATGCTCAACAGCTGAGCTATCTCGGGATGGCTTCCAGCAGCCGCGCGGGCTTGAAGCTGGCTCCTGCGCCCGGGTATGAGGGCACCTCAATGCGGGCGTGGCGGTGGATCTCGTTGACGGTGGTCTTGGTGTGTTCAGCGATCCGTTCCAAAGTGGTCACCCACATCCCGTCCATGGCCTTGACCCGTTCGATCAGCTGCTCCAAAGCAACGGCTTTGGATGGTCGACCGGAGATGAACGGGTGGTTGGTCAGGACGAAGCAACTGCCTTGGGCGTGGTGGGCTTCGGCTTCCAGGGTCCACATTTCGAGTACCTTGGCCGGGCTCTCGATGACTCCGCTTCCGGTCACTCCCGGGTAGAACGCGTACTGTTCCCAATCGTCCAAAGCCCAGTCCACCGGGATCTCCACGATGTCCCGTGAATCAGTGTCCCGCGAGTCACCCGAGTCCGTGGCAACCGCCATGCGGTAGGGCGCATCGCCGTCGAGCAGGCTTGAATCGTAGAGGAACCCACGGTCCGCGAGGAGCGCCGGCGAATGCCAGTTCAGTTCCCACCACGGCGCCCTGTAGCCGACCGGCCTGACCCCGGCTACCTTCGCGAGGGCTTCGAGCCCGCGGTCCAGGTAGTTGGCCTCGGTGGCGGCGTCGATTCCCTGCATCGGTTCGTGAAGGTAGCCGTGGTGGGCCACTTCATGGCCGCCGTCGACGATCCGCCGCACCACGTCCGGGTAGCTTTCCGCAGTGAACCCCGGGATGAAAAAGGTTCCCTGGATCTCTTGGCGCTCGAGGATCTTCAAGAGTCGCGGAACGGCGACCCTCGGACCGTAGGACTGGTGGCTCATGAGGGACATGCGCCGGGTGCTCGTGGGGTCGTGCGCTATGGTGCAGGATTCGGCGTCGACATCGAACGTGAACGATGCCGCGGCCTTGAAGTTATCCGGCCAAGCGATCGGGTGTGCCCCGTCAGGAAAAGCATTGGTGGTCATCGGGCGTCCTTTCAGTCGTTGACCAGATTGGCGACGGCGTCTTCCGCAAGGGGCTGCGCCGACCCATCGGCGGAAGGCACTGCGGCAGCGGGAGAAACTGCGGCTTCGGATGGCAGCGGAAGGTACCGGGCATGAACCCGTGGGCCGAGAGCGCCGTAGACAGCCGCGGCGACAAGTCCGCCTGCCAGCCAGGACAAGTCGATCCCGCCCATGGCGGTGGCGATCGGGCCCTGCATGATCGGCAAGACGCCGTACATGAACAGCCACGTGGCAAAGATGCCCACCAGAAGCGCGGTGATCCCGGCCCAGTTGAATGCCGGGAGCCGCCGGGTACCCACGGGGTCGAAGAGCCGGTCGACACCCACGGGGCTGCGCTTGTCCACCCAGAAGTAGTGCACCAGCATGATCCCTCCCCATGCGGCCACCCACGCCACGAGCCCGCCGAGCCAGGTGCTCAGGGTCGAGGCAAAGTCCGACTGCAGGATGAAGAATACGACGCCGACCAGGGCCAGGAGCCCGACGAAGACGTTCAAGGAACGGCGCTTGGCCTTGATGTCCAGTGCCTGGGCAGCCACCGAAAAGGTGTAGATGTTCAGGATGTTCGTCGCGATGGGACCGTGCAGTACCAAGAAGAGCACCGGGATCGCCAGGACGCCGAAGTTGTCGACGATGAGGTGGCCGGGATCGGCCGTGCCGCTCTTCGTTGCCAGGCTGGCGCCCAGGATGCCGAGCCACACCACGGGCAGGAATTGGCCGAAGACGGAGGCCAGGTAGACCTTGTGCCTGGGGACGGACTTGCTGACGAAGCGTGAATAGTCCGCCGCGTAGGTGAACCAGGTGATCCCCCAGCCGATGCCGATCACTGTCATCACGGTAGTCATGGCCGCGATGCGTGCGCCGCCTTCAAGGACAGCACCGGGAGGGCCTGCGTAGCCCCAATCGATGTTCATGCCGAACCACGCCACGGCGGACATGGCGATCAGCACCACGATGGTGGGCGGGACGGTCCACTTCTCGAAAGCCGCAATGGCTTTGTAGCCGAACCAGGCGATAGTGACCTGGGCGGACATGATCAGGAAGGCCACCAGGATCTTGGGTCCCACGTTGGGCTGCTCCGGATCGACCATGCCGAGCTTGCCGAGGAGTGCCATCACCAGGTCCAGGATGATCCAGGTGTTGACGGCGCACCAACCGATTCCCAGGAGGGCTTGGATGGCGCTCGGGAGGTAGTTGCCGCGGCGGCCGAAGACTGCCCGGGCAAGGACCATGCCGGTGGCACCGGTCCGCTGCCCCAAGAGGACAAAGAGACCGAAGAGCGCCATGCCGATCAGGTTTCCCACCACCAGGACGGTGACGGTGTCGGCAAAGCCCAGTCCAAGCTGGACGCCGAGGGCCCCGAGGACCCAGTTGATCGGGGCAAGGTTTGCGCCTGCCCAGATCCAGAATTGGCCCGCTACGCTGCGGGTACGCGCTGATTCGGGGATGGACTGCAGGTTCTGCTCGACGTCGGTCTGCGCCGTTGCAGCCCCAGGCGTCGCAGTGGATAAGTTCTCGTGCATTGGGGGATCCTCCGTGTAGGAAAGGGACTCCTTCAATGTATGTGCCCCAGATCACAGCAACAAGATACGATGTGTACGATAGATTCCGAAAATTAGTTACGGAGTGTCATGTCCCTGCTTCTTGCCGACGCCTTCGAACACGAGAGCCTGAAGGCGGCTGAACCGGTCCTGAGGACGGATGTGCCCGATGCCCTGTCCCGGCAGCTCCGCTGGGTCCATTCGAGCGAAGTGCTGGACATCGCTCCCCTGCTGCGGGGCGGGGAGCTGCTCCTGAGCGGCGGGCAGGCCCTCGCCACTGCCTCGGACGAGCGTCGCGTGGACTATGTCCGCCAACTCGCCGCCCGCGGCATCGCCGCTCTGGCCATCGAGACGGGTCCCGAGCTGCCCGCTATTCCGGACTCAATGCTCGACGCCGGCCAGGCGACCGGGCTGCCCATCATCGAGTTGTGCAAGGTGGCCCCGTTCGTCGGGATCATGCAAGCCATCAACTCGCTGCTGGTCAGCGAATCGGTCGCGCAATTGCAGTTCGGCGATGAAACGAGCCATGCCATGGCGGCGGAACTGGCACACGGAGGCGGACTGGATCAGCTCCTCGCCGTGCTGGCCGGCCGGACAGGTGCCGGCGCGAGGCTCGTCTCGCCGTCGGGCATCACTTTGGGAAGCGCGACGGCGGCCGCGCAGCCCGAATCCGGGATCGTCACCACTGTCGATGTGCCCGTCCGCGGCGTGCTGGCCGCCCGCCTGGAGTTGGAAGTGCCCGACGACGGCGACGCCAACCTCGCGCGGGTAGCGGGCGAACGCTGCGTCGACATCCTCGGCTTGGCCCTGCTGCAACGGATGCCGCCCGGACTCAGGGAACTTGCCGGCATCGAGCTCATGCGGGCCATCAGTTCGGGAACCCAGTCATGGCGACTGCAGCAGCTGGGGCCGGCCTCGGGGTTTCCGGCCAGCGGCTCGGCAGCCGCCGTCGTGGTGCGTTCCTCAGCGGCGGGTCAGCTTCGGACCCAGCTCGACGCCATCCTGCAGCACGCGGTTCCGCAAAGCGCGAGCTATGCGGACAATGCCGAATTGATCGCCCTGGCCGCACTCCCCCACGCCACGGCCGTGGCCGCGCGCATCGCGCTGCTCCACGCGCTTGAGGCCTTGGAGGTCCCCGACGGCTCGATCATCGCGGTGGGTCCGCTGGCGCAGGGAATCGGCGAGGCATCCTGGTCGCTGGCAGAGGCGCGCCGGACGCTTGAGCTCATCCCGGTCGCGGGAACCGGCCCGGGATCCGGAGCCGCGAACGGCGTTGTCGACGCCGAGGACTTCGCGGTCGAGCGTTTGGCGGAAGGAAGCCTCGACGCGGCAACCCGCGAGGGATTCGTGCGGCGGCAGCTCGGCGCCGTCGTCGAGCACGACGAGCAGCGGCGTTCGGAGCTGGTTCGGACCCTGGCGGTATGGCTGGATACGGGATGCAACACGGCCCAGGCCGCACGTGAACTGCACCTGGAAAGGCAATCGATGCACCACCGGCTCCAACGGATTTTCGAGCTGTGCGGCGGCGACCCGCGGGGAACCGGCCGGCTGGCCGCCCTTCACTTGGCAACCCGCCTGGCCCGGCTCTAGTCCGCTTACTCCTACTGGGTTCCCAGGTACCACGCTGTCTGCCAGCGGTAAAGGAACGCGGCCATGGCATCACGGTTGACCGCACTCAACGGCCGGAACGTGCCGTCGCCGTAACCTGTGCTGACCTTGGCCGCGGCGAGCCAGGTGATCTCCTTGTAGAAGGACGAGAGGGGGGTGATGTCACTGAACGGCGACGTCGCCGGGGCATTCCAGCTGGGCGCTCCGCTGAACCGGTAGAGGAAGGCCGCCATGGCATCCCGGCTGATGTTGTCACCAGGGTGGAAGCTTCGTTGGCCGTTTTTGGAGTCCACCCACCCTGTGGTGATGCCGTAGTTCGCCAGCCAGGTCACTTCCTTGTAGAAGGGTGAATTGGGTGTCATGTCCACGAATGGCGAGTTTGCGGGCGGAGTCCAGAAAGGCGAGCCGGCCTGACGGTAGAGGAAGGCCGCCATGGCGTCCCGGTGAACGGCGAGGGTCGCCCCGTAGCTTCCGTCGCCGTAGCCCGTGGTGATGCCTTGGCTCGCGAGCCACTGGATCTCGCGGTAGAACCCGCTGTTGAGGGGGGCGTCGGAGAAACGCTGGGTGCATTGCGGAGACCCCAAAGCAACCCGGGCCAGGGCGTACCGCGCAGCATCGATCGCGCCATCTGCGACGCCCATGACGAAATATTCCGGGTGCGTGGAACACACCTGGGGAATGGAGCCAGTAGGCACCGTCGCGATCGCCTTGCTTCCGTCGGCGCTGTAGTTCACCTGGGCATTAATACTGGTTCCGGGAGAGCCTGACTTCCAGAAGTACCCGTAAGGGAAGGCGTTCGTCCAGGTCTTGTCCGGGCCCGAGGTGAAATACCCCGGCACGCTGCGGAAAATCAGCTTGTCCGTATAGGAAGCCAGCGAGGTGGTGGAGTCCTTCTGGATGAAGAAGGTCAGCGGCAGGGCCTGCGGGAGGCCAAGGTCCATCGAAACGGTCGATGACCCTGCCGGCCCTCCGGCCGTCAGGCCGCTCTGGACGAAAATCTCGCCGTTTCCCGGCGCGATGGGCGTCCCCAGGACCGCTACGACAAACCCGGAATAGGCCTGGGCCGGGACCGAGGTGTTGGCACAGTTCCCCGTGGCGTCATGACAATACTGCATGGACCCCGGTGTCAGGCCCGCCAAGCCCTGCGGGATCGGGATAGACACGTGGAGGGTTGAGGAATCGGCCACGGCGGTGCCGGAAAGAAGCGGCGTTGCCGTGTTGTCCTCAGTGTTGTACACCCGGTACTGGAGTGTGCTGTTCACGCTCTTGCCGAGCACAGCGGAAACGTCCGGCGGGAGTTTCATGTCAAGGCTCGTCGCCGACGACGGAATCTGCACCGGCGGGTTATTGGCATAGATCTGCGCCCACGCAGGCGTTGGATCGATGGTGATGACTGGATCAACGGCATGGGCAGGGACAGCTGCTCCTGCGACTGCTGTGACGGCAAAAAAGCAAGCGGCTATTATGCCGCCTTGTCGACGGACCACGAATGTACGCGCCTTTCAAAATGGCGAGTACCTCGCCCCCCAATGTTTTGCCGGCTGACCGGCAAGTGCAACCATATGCGAGGAAGGCCCGGCCCGCAACGGGTCGGGCCGCCACGCCTTACTTCAGCACCACCGTCCTGTTTCCCTGCAGGATCACCCGGCCTTCGCAATGCCAGCGAACGGCGTTACTGAGTGCTTTGCACTCGGTATCGCGACCTGCCGCCACCAGGTCATCCGGACCAAAAGTGTGGTCCACTTCCACCACTTGCTGGGCGATGATCGGCCCCTCGTCCAACTCGCCGTTGACGTAGTGCGCGGTGGCACCCACGGTCTTGACGCCTCGCGCGTAGGCCTGGTGGTACGGCTTGGCACCTTTGAAGCTGGGCAGGAACGAATGGTGGATGTTGATGGCACGTCCGTCCAGCTTCCGCGCGAGATCGTCGCTGAGGACCTGCATGTAGCGGGCCAGGACCACCAGTTCGACGTCCAGACGGTCGATGAGGTCCAGGAGTTGTCCCTCGGCCGCCGCCTTGGTGTCCGCCGTAACGGGCACATGGAAGAAGGGGATGCCGTGCCACTCGACCGTACGCCTGTGGTCCGGATGGTTGGAGACTACCCCGACAATCTCGACGGGCAGTTCCCCGGTCCGGGCCCGGAACAGAAGGTCATTAAGGCAATGCTCGAACTTCGAAACCATGATCAGCACCCGCCGCTTGGCCCCTTGGCGTTGCAGTTCCCAGCGCATGCCGAACTTCTCGGCAACGGGCGCGAAGGCTTCCCGCAGCGAGTCGATCGTCGACTCGTCGCCTTCCGATGCGAAGTGGACCCGCATGAAGAAGTGGCGATCCAGCTGGGAGTCGAATTGCTTGTTCTCGATGATGTCGCAGCCGTGTTCCAGGAGGAAGCCGGAGACGGCATGCACGATTCCCCGGGTCTCCGGGCAGTCGAGCGTCAGGACATGCTCAACGGTGGTAGCCGGCAGCGCCGAAGTAACGGGTTCATTCTGTGTGACAGTCATGGCTAGCACTCCACTACGTTGACGGCGAGGCCTCCGCGGGAGGTCTCCTTGTACTTGCTTTTCATGTCCGCTCCTGTCTCTCGCATGGTTTTGATGGCTTTATCAAGGGACACTTTGTGGCTGCCGTCGCCGTGCAGGGCTAGGCGGGCGGCGTTGATGGCCTTCACGCTGGCGATGGCGTTGCGTTCGATGCACGGGATCTGCACCAGCCCGCCGACGGGATCGCAGGTGAGGCCGAGGTTGTGTTCGATGCCCACTTCAGCGGCGTTCTCCACTTGCTCGGGAGTGCCTCCGAGGACCTCGCACAAACCGGCGGCGGCCATCGAACAGGCGGAGCCCACTTCACCCTGGCAACCGACTTCGGCACCGGAAATGGACGCGTTGATCTTGAACAGGATCCCGACGGCAGCCGCCGCGAGCAGGAAGCGGACCACGCCGTCGTCGTCGGCTCCCTGCACGAATTTCGTGTAGTAGTGCAGCACCGCCGGCACAATGCCGGCTGCCCCGTTCGTGGGTGCCGTGACGATGCGGCCGCCTGCGGCGTTTTCTTCGTTCACGGCCAGCGCGAACAGGTTGACCCATTCCATGGCCCGGAGCGGGTCGCTCACGGCGGTGTCCGCAGTGAGGGTCTTGAACAACGACGGCGCCCGCCGCTTCACGTTCAAGCCTCCCGGCAGGATCCCTTCCGCGGCGCAGCCGTTGTCCACGCATTCGCGCATGACGGCCCAGATCTGCAGCAGCCGCTCGCGTAGTTCGGCTTCGCTGCGCCACACGAGCTCGTTGGCGAGCATGACATCGGAAATGGACATGTCCTCCCGTGCACAGATAGCCAGGAGCTCGTCCGCGGTAGTGAAGGGGTGGGGCAACTCAGTGCTGTCGGCGACCACTTTGTCGCTTCCCGAGGCGTCGCCGTCCACGACGAAGCCGCCCCCAATTGAATAGAAGCTTCGTTCGCGAAGCACTTCCCCGGCGTGGTCGAGTGCCCGGAACGTCATGCCGTTGGGGTGGGCAGGGAGGGACTTGCGTCGGTGCAGGACCACGTCTTCGTCCCAATTGAAGTCCACGCGGTGATGTCCGGCTATCCGCAATTCGGCGTCGAGGGCGGCCGCGGCAACCTGGTCGTCGGCAGTAGACGTGTCTACGGTTTCCGGCGATTGGCCCTGCAGTCCCAGCACTACGGCCTTATCGGAGCCGTGGCCGCGGCCGGTGGCGCCCAGCGAGCCGAAAAGCTCTGCCTGGACGCGCACCGTTGCCGCGAGTTGCCCGGAGGATTCCAGGCCATCGGTGAACCGCTTTGCCGCCCGCATCGGGCCGACCGTGTGCGAAGACGACGGCCCGATGCCAATGGAAAACAGGTCAAGCACACTCAGTGCCATCAGGGGACCTCGGGAGAGGCGAATTCCCTCATGCCATCGAGCAGCCAGCGGCCCAGGAAGTCGGCGAAGGAAGCCCGTGGGAAGATCCGGAAACTGGTCTCGCCGGTCTTCAACAGCATCGCGGGGATGTTGCCGATTTCCGTGGCCAGGGCCGTCCCGGTGCGGAAAGCCCGGGGATGCAAGTCCAGCGAGCACCCCTTTTCAAGGACGTCCCGGGCACGGACTCCGGAGAGTTCGAAGGTGGTGCGGTTGGCGGACAAGTCCACCACTTGGCCCGGGTCCTCGCCGAGTGCCTCCACTAGTGCCCTGACAAGGTCTCCGCCCAGGGAATCGTGGGCCGATTCCGGTGCGACCACCAGGAATTCGTCCGGCCCAAGCCACAAAGTAGTGGCCCTTTCGTTCCCGCTGATCTCCCCGCAGGCGGCCGGCAAGCCGCCGGTCACGGACGCGAGCCGGGCTCCGGCGTCGGACTCCCTGGCAACCCGGACCCCCACCATGGTCTGGAACGGGATCTCCTTCAAAGCGACGGTTCCGGAAACGGAGCCGGTTTCGAAGCTCGGAGCGAGGTGCGACGCCGGGCTACGGCGGGCCGCACGGAGCGCCTCGGGGTTTACGGGGGTTGCTGTTTCAGCCATCTTTACGGGTCCCTTCAGCGTCGAAAAGTACGGTTTCTCCCACAACGACATCCAGCAACTGGTCGCCGACAGAGGCCGCGAGGGTCTCGCCGATCCGGTTGCGGCCGTTGGTGATCAATGCCAGGCCGAAGGACCGGCCCAAAGCGGCACTGTGGTAGCTCGAGGTCACGAAGCCCTGCATCGGCACCGGGCCGTATGCCGGGTTGACCGGAATTCCCTTTTCCACGAGCTGGGTGCCTTCCGGGAGACGGAACGAACCGTCCGCCGGGAGGACGCTGACCAAGTGCTTGCGGTCGGTGCGGACCGCGTCCTCGCGGCTGTACGAACGTTTGCCGATGAAGTCCTTGGCCTTGGAGACGATCCATTCCATCCCGGCATCCTGCGGGGTGACAGTGCCATCGGTGTCCTGCCCGACGATCGGGTAGCCCTTCTCGGCACGCAGCACGTGCATGGTCTCGGTGCCGTAGGGGGTGATGTTGAACTCGGCACCTGCGGCGGCGACGGATTCCCAGGTGTCGAGCCCGTACCAGGACGGAACGTTGATTTCGTAAGCCAACTCGCCGGAGAAGGAAATCCGGCAAATCCGTGCCTGGACTCCCGAGGCCAGCGTGGTCTCGCGGAACGTCATGAACGGGAACGCTTCGGCGTCCAACCCGCCGTCGGCCGCCAGTTGCGGGGCGACCTTGGCGATCACCGCACGGGATTTGGGCCCGACGACGGCAATCGTCGTCCACTGTTCAGTCACCGATGTGCACACCACGTCGAGCTCCGGCCACTCGGTCTGGTGCCACTCCTCGAGCCAGTCGAGGACCTTGGCGGCACCGCCGGTGGTGGTGGTCATGAAGTAGCGGCCCTCGTCGAGGCGCAGGGTCACGCCGTCGTCGAAGATCATGCCGTCCGGGGTGCACATGACCCCGTAGCGGGCGGAACCGGGGGCAAGCTTCTTGAACGCGTTGGTGTAGATGCGGTTCAGGAATTCACCGGCCTCCTTGCCGCGGATCTCGATCTTGCCGAGGGTGGTGGCGTCCATGAAGCCCACGGATTCGCGGACTGCGGCGCATTCGCGGAGCACGGCGGCGTCCATGTCTTCGCCCGCTTGCGGGTAGTACCACGGGCGCTTCCACTGGCCGACGTCCTCGAAGAGCGCTCCCTGGGCAACATGCCAGGGGTGGATGGAGGTGACGCGGGCGGGATCGAACAGCTCGCCGCGCTGGCGTCCCGCCAAGGCCGCGAAGGCGACCGGCGTGAACGGTGCCCGGTAGGTCGTGGTTCCGATGTCACCGATGCCGCGGGATGCTTCGCCGGCCTGCTTGAGTGCCGCGGCGATCACGCCGATGGCGTTGACGCCGGACGTCTTGCCTTGGTCGTTGGCGGTGCTGATGGAGGTGTACCGCTTGATGTGTTCCACCGAGCGCATGCCGGCCCCGGTGGAACGGAGCACGTCGGCCACAGACTGGTCGCGCTGGAAGTCGACGAAGTGGTGGTGCCACTCCCCCGCGTTTCCGCTCTGCCCCGGCACCAGCCACAACTGGCGGGTGGGGGCGGAGGCAACCGGCGCCTTGATCTCGGCGGGCATCGTCTCGGAGCTGAACCCCGCGGCGATGGCGGCCGCGGCGCCCGCGGATACGCCTTCGCCCAGGCAGTCCGCGAGCCCGTAGCTTCCGCGTCCGGCGCCGATCACGTGTTGGTCCTTGACGACGGAGCTCGGCACGAAGCCGGCCAGGTCATCGTCCCAACGCACCTTGCCCTGGCGCTGGCTGTGGAGGTGGACTACGGGACTCCAGCCACCGGAAACCGCCAGCAGATCGCAAGCGAGCCGTTCGACGCCCGAGGTGACTTCGCCGTCGTCGTTGAGGCTGCGGATGGTGACGCCGTCGATCCGGCCGTCCTCCGCCGCGGCGGAGGTATCTGCGACGGCGCTGCCGACGAGGACGCGGATGCCGCTCTCGACGGCGGCCGCGGCCTTGTCGCTGAGCTTCGGCCGGGCGTCGACGACGGCGGCAACCTTGACGCCAGCGGCGAGCAGATCCGCAGCAAGCAAGTAGGCCGAATCGTTGGTGGTGCCTATGACGACCCGCCGCCCGGCGGCGACTGCGTAGCGGTTGAGGTAGCTGCGGACCGCCGAGGCCAGCATGATGCCGGGCCGGTCGTTGTTCTCGAAGACGAGCGGACGCTCGTGCGCGCCGGGGGCCAGGACCACCTGCTTGGCACGGATGTGCCAAATACGCTGCCGGGAGACGCCGTCCGCGGCCGGGCTGCCGAGGTGGTCCGTACGGTTCTGTGCCGCGATCACATAGTTCGCGTCATAGGAGCCGAACGCCGTGGTGCGGTTGAGGACGGTGCATTCGGCGGCGGAAACGAGTTCGGCCTCGACGTCGGCGATCCATTCCAGGGCCTGCTTGCCTTCGATCACCTCGGCGAGTTCCGGGGCGGTGGAGCCGGAAAGCTGCGAGCCGCCGAGTTCGGGCTGGTCATCGATCAGGATGACCCGGGCGCCGGTCCGGACCGCTTCGCGGGCCGCCGCGAGGCCGGAAACGCCGCCGCCGACCACCAGGACGTCGGTGTGGACGTATTTCTTGTCGTACTCGGCGCGGTCCTCGTTGGGATCGAGCTTGCCGAGGCCGTTAAGGAACTCAACGTTGAGCCCGTCCACGAGGGAGACGGTGGTCGCGGGAAGCATCGACTCGGCGACATGGCCCGGGAAGCGGGCAGCCACCTTGACCAAGGCGTTGGATTCTTCCACGCCGGCGGACATGATGCCCCGGGCCCGGTCCTCGTAGAGCGAGTTGCCTGCGTTGATGCGGCCGTTGGCCAGCAGTGCGGAGGCAACGGTGTCTCCCGGGTGGCCGGTGAATTCCTGGCCATCCACGGTAAAACGCCAGGAGATGCTGCGGTCGATGCGGCCGCCGGTGGCGAGGCGGGCGTTCTGCGGGGTCACTTCGTTGCTCCTTCCGGAGTGGTGGCGGCTGGGTTGTTCACGACGGGGCGTTCCAGGTCAGGGCGCGGTTCGCCCATTCTGTAGATCGCCTGGATGTCGTAACTGACGGTGTCGCGGAGCATGTTGAACCATTGGCGGCAACCGGTGCTGTGCACCCAGCGTTCTGCGAAAGCGCCTTTCGTGTTGTCGCGGTAGAACAAATACTCGGCCCACTGGCGGTCGGTCAGAGCGTCCGGGTTTTCCGGATAGGCGACGTGGGCCTGGCCGCCGTAGTGGAATTCTGTTTCGTCTCGTGGCCCGCAATTGGGGCAGCTGATAAGCAGCATGGTTGGTCTCCTAAAGGGCTGCGGCTAGTGGGCGACGGCGGCGGCGCCGTGTTCGTCGATCAGGGCACCGGTCTCGAAGCGCTCCAGCGAAAAAGGCTTGTTGAGCTCGTGCGGGGTACCCGTGGCGATGGTGTGGGCGAAGGTCAGGCCGGCAGCCGGAGTGCCCTTGAAGCCACCGGTTCCCCAGCCGCAATTGACGAACATGTTCTCCACCGGCGAGAGTCCGACGATCGGCGAGGCGTCCATGGTGGTATCCACGATTCCACCCCAGGTCCGGAGCACGTGGGCCCGGGCGAAGATGGGGAAGAGTTCGACGGCGGCAGCCATCTGGTGCTCGATCACATGGAAGGAGCCGCGCTGGCCGTAGCCGTTGTAGGAGTCGACGCCGGCGCCCATGACCAGTTCGCCCTTGTGTGCCTGGGAAACATAGACATGCACGTGGTTGGACATGACCACTGTGGGGTGGACGGGTTCGTGCAGCTCCGACACCAACGCCTGGAGGGGGTGGGATTGGATCGGGAGGCGGAACCCGGCCATTTCGGCGAGGACGGAACTGTGGCCGGCCGCGGCGAGTCCAACCTTTTCGGTGTGGATGGTTCCCTGGTTGGTCTTGACCCCCACCACGCGGTTGCCATCCTTCAGGAAGCCCGTTACTTCGCAGTTCTGGATGATGTCCACGCCGAGCTCGTCGCACTTGCGGGCGAAGGCCCAGGCGACGTGGTCGTGCTTCGCGATGCCCGCCCGGGGCTGGTACGTGGCGCCCATCACCGGATAGCGGATGTTGTCGCTGATGTTCAGGATGGGGCAGAGTTCCTTGACTTGCTGCGGGTCCAGCCATTCGGCGTCGACCCCGTTGAGCTTGTTCGCACCGACACGGCGGACGCTTTCGCGGACGTCGCCCAAGGTGTGGGCGAGGTTCATGACGCCGCGCTGGCTGAAGAGGAAATCGTACTCAAGTTCCTCGGGCAGGATCTCCCAGAGCTTGAGGGCGTGCTCGTAGATGGCGGCGCTCTCGTCCCACAGGTAATTGGAACGGATGATGGTGGTGTTGCGGGCCATGTTGCCGCCGGCCAGCCAGCCCTTCTCCAGGACGGCGATGTTGGTCATGCCGTGGTTCTTGGCCAGGAAGTACGCGGTGGCGAGGCCGTGGCCGCCACCGCCCACGATCACTGCGTCGTAGGAAGCCTTGGGCTCCGGGTTGCGCCACAGGAAATCCGGGTGTTCGGGAAGTTGGTCTGCGCTCACTGGGCTGCTCCAATCATTTCTGCCTCACGTTCGGTGGCAGCGGCGTCGTTGCTGCCGGTCCGGGAAAGGTGGGGGTATAGCGGGAATTGTTCGGCGAGCGCGGTCACCCTCGCGCGGAGTTCGACGGCGGTGTGGTCACCCAGGGTGCCGCTTGTTGCGGCGGTGATCAGCGCCGTCGCGATGATGTCCGCGACCTCGGCGAATTCCTTGGCGCCGAAGCCGCGGGCGGCGAGTGCCGGGGTGCCGATCCGGAGGCCCGAGGAAACCATCGGCGGCCGGGGGTCGAACGGGACGGCGTTGCGGTTCACGGTGATGCCGATGCGGTGCAAGGTGTCCTCGGCCTGCTGGCCGTCCAGTTCCGAGTGGCGCAGGTCAACCAGGACGAGGTGGACGTCGGTGCCTCCGTTGACCACCGAGATCCCTGCCGCGGCGACGTCGTCCTTCAGGAGCCGTTCGGCAAGGAGCTTGGCGCCTTCCAATACCCGCACCTGGCGTTCCTGGAACTCGGGCTCGGCCGCCATCTTGAACGCGACAGCCTTGGCCGCGATCACGTGTTCCAGCGGACCGCCCTGCTGGCCGGGGAAAACTGCGCTGTTGATCTTGCGTGCGTATTGTTCCTTCGACAGGATCACTCCGCCGCGGGGACCGCCGAGGGTCTTGTGGGTGGTGGTGGTCACGACGTCGGCATACGGCACGGGATTGGGGTGCAGTCCGGCCGCGACGAGTCCGGCAAAGTGGGCCATGTCCACCATGAGGTAGGCGCCCACGAGGTCGGCGATTCGGCGGAATTCGGCGAAATCCAAGTGGCGCGAGTACGCGGACCAGCCGGCCACGATCAGCTTGGGGCGGTGTTCCAGGGCCAGGGCTTCCACTTCCGCCATATCCACCCGGAGATCGGATTCGCTGACGTGGTACGGGATGACGTTGTACAGCTTGCCCGAGAAGTTGATACGCATGCCGTGGGTCAGGTGGCCACCGTGTGCGAGATCCAGGCCCATGATGGTGTCCCCCGGCTCGAGGAGCGCGAACATGGCTGCGGCATTGGCCTGGGCGCCGGAGTGCGGCTGGACATTTGCGGCTTCGGCGCCGAAGAGGGCCTTGACGCGGTCGATAGCCAGTTGCTCGATGACGTCCACGTGCTCGCAGCCACCGTAATAGCGCTTGCCCGGGTAGCCTTCCGCGTACTTGTTGGTCAGGACCGAGCCCTGTGCCTGCATGACGGCTGCAGGGGCGAAGTTTTCGGAGGCGATCATTTCCAGCGTGGATTGCTGGCGGATGAGTTCCTGGGCGATCGCCTGTTCAACCTCCGGGTCCGCCAGGGCGAGCGGGCGGATCAGCGGTTCAACCATCATGTTCTCCTTTTGAGATACTTATATTTACTGACTAATCAGCAACTGATATATTAGAACTGTTGCCATAGTATGTTGAAGATCACACAACCGTCAACAGCCCGGCAGCAACTGATCCGCCAGACTTGGAATTGTGACAACGGGAGAGGACACATGAGCACTGCACTGGAGGCACTGGACACAGGCACGCAAGGAACGTCCTTGGCGGAAAACGCCTACCTGCTCCTGCGCGACCGGCTCATCATGCTGGACATCAAACCCGGAGACCCCATCAACGACGGTCAGATTGCAGCCGAACTCGGCATCGGACGGACCCCGGTCCGCGAGGCCATCAAGCGGCTCGAAAGCGACCACCTCGTGGTGTCGTATCCCCGCCGCGGAACCTTCGCCACGGGCGTCGACATCACCCAACTCGCCGACGTCTCCGAAATCCGGGAGCTGCTTGAGCCCCTGGCCTCACGGCGGGCCGCCCGCATGGCCAGCCCTAAGCTGCGGGAAGAACTGCGCGAGGTCGCCGCAGCCATCAGCGGCTTGGAAGCACACGACGCCGGCCAGCAGGAACTCATGCGCTACGACATCCAGGTGCACCGGCTCATCTACAAGGCCGCGGCCAATCCGCACCTCGAGGACGTGCTGATCCGCTACGACAACCTCGCAACCCGCATTTGGTGCCACATGCTGGACAAGATGCCATCCGTGACTGGCCACGTCGCGGAACACGCCGAGTTGCTCACCGCCATCGCCGACGGCGACGAGGAGCGGGCGGCGGCGCTCGCCTTGCATCACGTGGTGAGTTTCGAACAGACGATCCGCAAGGTGCTCTAGGCCCGCGGGAAACCGCTGCCGCTAGCCGTTCCTCTTCCAGTGTTTGGGCCACTTCACGTTCAGCAGCAGCAAGCCCAGCAGAAGTCCATCAACCGTCATTACTCCGGCCATGAAGTAAGCCCAACCGATGATCATGGCTGGCTCGCCATCACTCGGCGGCCCGAGGTGCGGGGGTGCATCAGAACTCGCATACCAATCTCCTGACCCGGATCCCCCCAGTCACTCGATAGTCCATCAAGTGTGGCACGGCGGGGCCCAAGAAGGAACGGCTTAGGCGATCGCGGCGTCAGCCGGGGGTGAGGACGCAGAACTCGTTGCCCTCCGTGTCGGCGAGGCACACCCATGGCACATCGCCTTGGCCGACGTCGGCGTCCGTGGCGCCCAGTTCCCGCAGCCGGGCCACCTCTGCCGCTTGAT
The DNA here is from genome assembly GCF_022606295.1 of Arthrobacter bambusae. Taxonomy (GTDB): domain Bacteria; phylum Actinomycetota; class Actinomycetes; order Actinomycetales; family Micrococcaceae; genus Arthrobacter; species Arthrobacter bambusae_A. The sequence continues at coordinate 124,576 of NZ_JAHHZS010000008.1, read as the reverse complement.
CATCGCCGCGGTACGGCCTCAGGTCGAGATGGACACGGCCGGACACGGCATCCGCGGCGGCTGTCCGGACGAACTCCAGGTACGGCCCGACACCCTTCGCCGAGCGCAGCCTCGCAAAATCGTCGGTCACTTCGTGCAGGGTCCAGTCCATCGCGCCGTTCCAGAACCGGGCCATGGCCCGCGGATCCGCGCAATTGACCACCACTGCGGCGATCGGCCCGGTGTCCCCGTAGATCGGCCGAGGCTCCAGCACACAGAACAGGTTGCCCTCCGGGTCGGCCAGGACCGTCCAAGGCACATCGCCCTGACCGATGTCTCCGGGGGTCGCACCTAGCTTCACCAGCCGCGCCACCAGCTCCGACTGATGGGTCGCAGAGGTGGTGGCGAGATCGAGGTGCGCGCGGTACCTTACATTTTCGGGGTCCGGGACGGTGACGACATCGACGCACACGGCTGTGGGGTCCGGCCCGGCGAAGCCCACTGGTTCAACATTGCTCATGCCGGGTCCTTCGCTGGAAACTTCCCAGCCGAGGGCCTCCGCCCAAAACCGCCCGAGGACCGCGTCATCGCGTGCCTTGAAATTCACCTGAACAAGTCGCAGTGCCATATCGACCGATCCTATAACCAGCTATCCATGATGACCGGCACGGCTGGCAACATCCCAGGACACGCAGCCAGGAGAGGCTGCCCATTTGACCGCGTTTGAGACGATGAACCACATGGACGCTGATGCAAGCATTGCCAACGACCCCGATACCGATCCCGCCGCCGGGCAGCACGCAGGTGTGCAGTCCGTGGACCGGGCCATCACTGTGCTTGAGATCATCGCCCGCAACGGAGATGCCGGCGTGAGTGAGATCGCGGAGGAAATGGGCGTCCACAAGTCGACGGCGTCGCGACTGCTGAGCGCCCTGGACGCCCGTGGCATGGTCCAGCAGAATCACGAGCGCGGAAAATACCAACTCGGTTTCAACATCCTGCGTTTGGCCAGCGCCATTCCGGCCCGCCTCAGCTTGGTCAGGGAGGCCCGCGAAGATCTCGAAGCCCTGGCGGAGAAGTTCGCTGAGACTGCCAACCTGGCCGTGCTGCGGTCGAATTTCGCGGTCAATGTGGACCAGGCCATTGGCCCCAACACGCTTGGCACCCAGGACTGGATCGGCGGGCTCACCCCGCTCCACGCCACGTCCAGCGGCAAGGTCATGCTTGCCGCCCTGCCGCCTGCCACCCGGGACCGAGTTCTCAGGGAAGCCGGCCAGGCGCGATACACGCCACAGACCATCACAGACCGCGACGCGCTGGAGCAGCAAATGCCGGTCATTGCGGAGGCCGGATACGCCGCCACGTATGAAGAACTCGAGCGCGGACTCAACGCCGTCGCCGTTCCGATCCGCAACCACAGCGGCACCGTGATCGGAGCCATCAGCCTTTCCGGCCCGGCTTTCCGTTTCGAGCCGGAAAAAATACCCGGCCTGCTCGATGCGCTCAAGCAGGCCGGGTATTCAATCAGCGTCAAGATGGGTTACACCGCAGCCAGCGGCGCGTAGAAACCGCCGAACCCGGCGATCCCGCGCCGCCTAAGCGAGGTTTTCCTTCTCCGCTTTGACGGTGGTGTCCCCGCCATGGCCGGTCCGGACCACGGTTTCCGCCGGAAGCGTCAGGAGGCGCTCCCTGATCGAGGCCAGGATGGTCGGGTGGTCGCTGTGGGACCTGCCGGTGGCTCCCGGGCCGCCGTTGAAGAGGGTGTCGCCCGTGAAGACGGTGCCTTCGCTTTCCAGGTAGAAGCACGTGGAACCCGGCGAATGGCCCGGCGTGTGGATGGCTTGCAGGGCCGTGCCCGCCACCTCGAAGACGTCACCGTCCGCAATGTGACGGTCCGGGCCGGCGTCCGGATACACCTGCTCCCACAGAACCATGTCCGCGGGGTGCAGGTGGATCGGGGCGTTCACGGCGTTCGCCACGTCGAGCGCCGCTCCGATGTGGTCGTTGTGCGCATGGGTGAGCAGGATGGCCCGCACCTTCCGGCCACGGACCTGGTCGATGATTGCCGACGCATCGTGCGGACAGTCGATGATGACGCATTCATCGTCGTTGCCGACGATCCAAACGTTGTTGTCCACGTCCCATGTGCCGCCGTCGAGCGAAAACGTGCCCGAGGTGACGAGGTTTTCGATGGTGACGCTCATGCGATTTCCACGACCGAGCGGAGCACTTTGCCTTCGTGCATCTTGGCGAACGCTTCTTCCACCTGGTCGATGGTGATCCGTTCGGACACGAACGCGTCCAGGTCGAGGTTGCCTTGCTTGTAGTGCGCCACGAGCATCGGGAAATCGCGGGAAGGCAGGCAGTCCCCGTACCAGGAGGACTTCAGCGAACCGCCGCGGCCAAAGACATCCGGCAGGGGCAGTTCGAGCAACATGCCCGGCGTCGGGACGCCGACCAGTACCACGCGGCCGGCAAGGTCGCGCGCGTAGAAGGCCTGCTTGTAGGTCTCCGGGCGTCCGACGGCGTCGATCACCACGTCGGCACCGTTCCCGCCGGTCAGCGCCCGGATAGCCTCGATGGGGTCTTCCTGTCTGGAGTTGACACCGTGCGTGGCTCCCAGGGACTTGGCCATCTCGATTTTGTTGGCGTCGATGTCCACGGCGATGATCGTCGTGGCGCCGGCGAGCCTTGCCCCGGCGATGGCAGCGATGCCGACGCCGCCGCAGCCGATGACGGCCACGGACTCGCCCCGCTTGACCTCCCCGGTGTTGATGGCGGCGCCGATTCCTGCCATCACACCGCAGCCGAGCAGCCCGACGGCGGCGGGATCGACGTCGTCGTCCACTTTGGTGCACTGCCCGGCGGCCACGAGGGTCTTCTCTGCGAAGGCGCCGATCCCCAAGGCCGGTGTAAGTTCAGTGCCGTCCTCCAGGGTCATCTTCTGGGTGGCATTGTGCGTCTTGAAGCAGTACTGCGGCTGGCCCTTGGCGCAGGCCCGGCATTCCCCGCACACGGCACGCCAGTTCAGAATCACGCGGTCCCCCGGCGCTACTTCGGTGACGTCCGGCCCTACGGCGCTGACTACACCCGTGGCCTCGTGGCCGAGCAGGATGGGGAAATCATCGGTAATGCCGCCCTGCTTGTAGTGCAGGTCGGTGTGGCACACGCCGCAGGTGAGGATGTCCACCAGCGCTTCGCCCGGACCGGGCTCCGGCACCAGGATGGTCTCCAGGGAGACCGGAGCGTTCTTTTCCTTGGCGATGACCGCCCTTACTTTGTAAACCATTGGCTGTGTTCCTTTTCCTAGGTTCCGGTAGCTCGTTACATCGACGGACATTCCTCAGGCTAGCTGTCGGCAGGGACGTCAGCGATCTTGCTGGTGACCCAGCTGTGGAACGCCTCAATGTGGTGCTCGCTCGGTACCAGGACGCCACCCTTGGCGTAGATCTTGGAACCCATGGCTGGCTGGCAGCGTTCGCAGGCGTCGAAGTCCTGCTCGTTGACCCGGTGGAAGAGCTCCACCGAAGCGCTCACGTCCTTGCCGGATTCCACCACGCTGGGCAGGTACAGCCAATCGCATTCGACGATCGTGTGATCGGCGGCCAGCGGGAACATGCGGTGGATGATGACATGGTCCGGAACCAGGTTGACGAAGACATTCGGCTTGATGGTCACTGCGTAGTACCGGCGGTCCTGTTCATCGCCCACTCCCGGGATTCGGTCCAGGCCCTCGGAACCGTCAATCGTGAAGCCCTTGATGTCGTCGCCGAACTCGGCGCCGTGGCCCACAAAATACTGCGCCGCCAGGCCATCGGCGAACTCGGGCAGGACTTCGGTGAGTTCGGGGTGGATCGTGGCGCAGTGGTAGCACTCCATGAAGTTTTCGATGATGAGCTTCCAGTTGGCCTTGACGTCATACTTGATGCGCCGGCCAAGGCTCAGGTTCGCGATGTCGTAGTCGTCAACAGCACGCAGGTCACCGAGGCGCTCCTCGATCGCACCCATGACGTCTTCCTCGAACGACGGTGGTTCATCCGCAAGGCAGACCCAGACGTAGCCCATGTACTCGCGGACGTGGACCTTGACCAGTCCGTATTCGTTGCGGTCGATATCCGGCATCTTGGTGAGGTTGGGGGCCGCGATGAGCTTTCCCTCGAGATCGTAGGTCCAGGCGTGGTACGGGCACTGGAACGAGCGGTTGGCTTCACCGGACTCCTCCATGCACAGCTTCACGCCACGGTGCCGGCAGATGTTGTAGAACGCGCGGATTTCCCCTTTGCGGGTTCGGTTGATGAGCACGCTCTCGCGGCCGATCTGCACCGTTTTGAACGAACCGGCCTTTTCCAGGTCCGCGGTCCGCACTGCACAGAACCACATTTGTTCAAAGATGTGCTCTTGCTCGGCGCGGAAGATGTCTTCACTGACATACGTGTGGCCGGGGAGAGTGGGGATCAGGCTGGGGGAAACAACTTCAGTGGTCATTCCGACTCCTATTCAGTGATGAAGCAGTGGGGCTTGGGATGTTCATGGGGTTGTCAGGACGGGCGGGGCGTTGCGGGCGTTGAGTTGCCGGCGCCAACGGGTGAACAGGCGCGGCTGGTTCACACCCAGAACGCCCACCGCTTCCCCGCCCCGGTAGTACACGGCAAGGAAGCTGTGGTCCTCGAGCTGCCCCGCCTCGATCTCGACACGCTCTGCGTCCTGCGCATGGCCGGCGAACTGGAGCGTCACTCCGTATTGGTCAGACCAGAAGTACGGCAAGTTGAGCGGAAGAGGCGCGGCTGAGTGATCCAAGAGTCCGGCCACGGCCAGGGCGGCACGTTCCTGGGCGCCGCTCCAATGCTCCACCCGTTGGTGCCGCCCGCTGCGTGGGTCGAACCAGGCCGCGCAGTCTCCCACGGCAACCACGCCGGGAACGTTGGTCCGTCCCATCGGATCGCATGTGACCCCGTCGTCGAGCTCCACGCCCGAACCGGACAGCCACCCGACGTTGGGCACCGCACCGATACCAAGGAGTACGACATCGGCGGAACGGTACTGTCCATCGCTCAGCCGGACGCCGGTCACATTTCCTTCGTAGCTGTAATACGAGTCGATTCCCGTGTCACAAACCAGCTCCACACCATTCATCCCATGGAGTGTGGCCATGACGGCAGCCATCTCCGGACCGAGCGGAGCGCTCAGAGGCACTTTGCTCTTGCAGATGACAGTTACGTCCATTCCCAGGCCCTTGGCTGTTGACGCGACTTCCGCGCCGATAAAGCCGGCGCCTACAACCAGCAGGCGGCCGCCCGCAACGAGCTCCGGGGCCAGATCCTGTGCGTCTTGGAGAGTCCGCAAGGTAAAGACATTGGCTAGGCCCGCGAGTTCGGGCAGCGTGCGGGCTGAGGCTCCCGTGGCAATCACGACGCCGTCAGCCACCACGGCGCGTCCGTCGCCTAGCGTGATGGTCCTGGTGGCGGCGTCAAAGCTTCGCGCCGGCGAGCCCAGCAGCCATTCGGCCTGGAGCGGGTCATCTGAATCCGCCTCCCCGGCTTCCAACATGACGTGCTTGATACCGATTTTTCCTGCCAGGAACTCCTTGGACAGGGGCGGGCGGTCATAGGGCCGCTGCTGCTCATCGCCAATGATGAGCAGCCGGCCGGAAAAGCCCTGCGCCCGGGCAGCGCGGGCGGCGGAAAGACCCGCCAATGATGCGCCCACGATCGCCAATGTCTCCATGGCTTCCTCCTCGCCGAGCCGTTCGAAAATTTTATTGCGCCATACGCAACACACTTCATTATGCGAAACAGCGTGACCGACTTCACATCGCATGTCAAGGAATCTGCGCAGGAAATTCAACCCCTTGACAAGCCTATGTGAGGTCGATCACTCTGTTGCGTATTGTGATCAGCGTTGATCATGAGACAACCGCCCCACAGGTTTCGACCAGCCCGGTGAAAGAAGGTTCGTGAGATGCACAGTGCTTGCCCGCTTAGCTCGTTGGCTCCGGGGGACGCGATTCGACTCGAAACGTCTCCGCCCATTGCCGTGTTTCACACCGAAGAGGGCGAACTCTTTGCCCTCGACGACACCTGCACCCACCAAGACGCCTCGCTCGCCGACGGCTGGGTGGAGGACTGCTGGGTAGAGTGCCCTCTCCATGCTTCAAAGTTCAACCTGCGCACGGGAGCCGCCGACGCGCCTCCCGCAAAATTGCCCATCAGGGTCCACGAAGTCCTGGTGGTGGATGGCCAGATCATGGTCAAAGAATCCGAGGACGCCCCGAACCTTCCACCTGGGTTGACCATCGACGGCCACGTCTAGGGTCCGGCGAGCCCCAAACTTCCACACCTCTTAATTCAGGAGCTTCCCGCATGTCCACATCACCCCGTGTCGTCATCATCGGAGCCGGCATCGTCGGCGCCAATCTTGCGGATGAACTGTCCACCCGCGGCTGGACCAACATCACAGTTGTCGAGCAGGGCCCGTTGGCGTTGGCGGGCGGCTCAACCTCGCACGCCCCCGGCCTCGTGTTCCAGACCAATGCTTCCAAGGCCATGACCCAATTCGCGTCCTACACCGTGGACAAGCTGCTCTCGCTCAGCGAATCCGGCGTCTCCTGCTTCAACCAGGTGGGCGGCCTTGAGGTGGCCACCACTCCGGAGCGTCTGGAGGACCTCAAACGCAAGCTGGGCTACGCGGCGTCGTGGGGTGTGGAAGGCCGGCTCATCGATCCGGACGAGTGCGCCAAGCACTACCCGCTGCTCGACCAGGAAAAGGTGCTCGGCGGACTCTATGTCCCCTCCGACGGTTTGGCTTCCGCGGCCCGCGCCGTTGGCCTGCTCATCGCCAAGGCGAGCGCCGCAGGGGTCACGTTCCGCGGTTCCACTCCCGTGACCGGCATTGAACAGGCCGGAGGCAAGGTCACCGGCGTCGAAACGCCCGACGGCGTGATCCCGGCAGACATCGTGGTTTCCTGCGCCGGGTTCTGGGGTCCCAGGATCGGCGCCATGGTGGGCATGTCCGTGCCGCTCCTCCCGCTCGCCCACCAGTACGTCAAGACCACCTCCGTGCCCGAGCTCGTGGGCCGGAACGATGCCTCACGGCTGATTGACCCCGCCAACGGCGCATGGATGCCCATCCTTCGCCACCAGGACAAGGACCTCTACTACCGCGAGCACGGGGATCGGATGGGCATCGGCTCCTACGCCCACAGGCCCATGCCCGTGGACCTCCGGGAACTGCCCGAGGTTACTGCGGCTGACATGTCCGAGCACCGGATGCCGTCCCGCCTGCCGTTCACCGAAGAAGACTTCCTGCCGTGCTGGGAAGACTCCAAGGAACTCCTTCCTGCCCTCGCGGGTGCCCGGATTGCCGATGGCTTCAACGGGATCTTCTCGTTCACCCCCGACGGTGGTCCACTCGTCGGCGAGTCTAAGGACGTTGACGGATTCTTCGTGGCCGAGGCCGTCTGGGTGACGCACTCCGCCGGCGTGGCCCGAGCCCTGGCCGAGCGCCTCATCGAGGGCCAGTCCCGCATCCCGCTCCACGAATGCGAGGTCTCCCGCTTCGAAGAAATCCAGACCGCGGAGAGCTACGTCAGCGAAACCTCCCAGCAGAACTTCGTGGAGATCTACGACGTCCTGCACCCGCTGCAACCGAGGGTCTCTCCGCGCGAGCTGCGCTTGAGCCCGTTCAATGCCCGGCAGAAGGAGCTCGGGGCGTTTTTCCTCGAAGCCCACGGCTGGGAGCGCCCGCACTGGTTCGAGGCCAACCGCGGTTTGCTCGAAGTGCTCCCGGAAGAATGGCGTGCGCCTGACCGCGACTCATGGGCCGCCATGTTCCACTCCCCTATTTCCGCCGCCGAAGCGTGGAAGACGCGGACCGCCGTCGCGCTCTATGACATGACGCCGCTCAAGCGGCTGGAGGTTTCCGGGCCGGGCGCCGTCACCCTCTTGCAGCGCCTCAGCGCCGGGAAGGTCGACAAGAAGCCGGGTGCGGTGACGTACTGCCTGCTCCTCAACGACGACGGCGGCATCCGCAGCGACATTACGGTTGCCCGGCTGGATGAGACCACGTTCCAGGTGGGCGCGAACGGCAACATCGACTTCGACTACTTCACCACCGAAGCCCGTAAGCAGACCGCCGAGGACGTCAGCCAGTGGGTCCAGATCCGCGATATCACCGGTTCCACGTGTTGCGTAGGGCTCTGGGGGCCGCTCGCCCGCGACGTCATCGCCAAGGTGAGCGACGACGATTTCAGCAACGACGGACTGAAGTACTTCCGCACCAAGAAGGTCCGGATCGGCGGGATTCCTGTCACAGCGATGCGGCTGTCCTACGTAGGCGAATTGGGCTGGGAGCTGTACACGACGGCGGAAAACGGCCAAAGGCTCTGGGACCTGCTGTTCGCGGCGGGCCAGGAGCAGGGCATCATCGCGGCTGGCCGCGGCGCGTTCAACAGCCTGCGCCTGGAGAAGGGCTACCGGCTGTGGGGTACCGACATGACCCCGGAGCACGAACCCTACCAATCGGGACTTGGCTTCTCCGTGAGCAAGGACAAGGAAGGATACATCGGCGCCGAGGCCCTCAAAGCCCGCCGCGAACTGCCCGTCAACCGCCGCCTGCGCTGCTTGACGGTCGACGACGGCACGTCCGTGGTGTTGGGCAAGGAACCCGTTTACTACCGCGGCGAACCGTCCGGATACGTCACGAGCGCCGCCTACGGCTACACGGTCCGGAAGCCCATCGCCTACGCTTGGCTGCCCGCAGAAGCGGGCGAGGGTGACGCCGTCGAGATCGAATACTTCGGCAAGCGGATCCCGGCCACCATCTCCGCCGATCCCCTCGTGGATCCGACCATGGAAAAACTGCGGGGCTAACGCCCTCCTGGCTACCGGACACAAGCAATGGGGATCACTTCAAAGGAGTTCAACTAATGGCCAACGAAAAGTTCGACTACGTCATTGTGGGTGGGGGCAGCGCCGGATCGGTGCTGGCGGACAGGCTCAGCGCAGACCGCACCAAGACCGTCCTGGTCCTGGAGGCCGGCCGGAGCGACTACCCCTGGGACCTGTTCATCCAGATGCCGGCAGCGCTCACGTTCCCCAGCGGGAACAGGTTCTACGACTGGCGCTACCAATCCGACCCCGAGCCGCACATGCACGGACGCCGGATCGCCCACACCCGCGGCAAGGTGCTGGGGGGATCCAGCTCCATCAACGGCATGATCTTCCAGCGCGGCAACCCGTTGGACTACGAACGCTGGGGAGCCGACGCCGGGATGGAGACCTGGGATTTCGCTCACTGCCTCCCCTACTTCAACCGCATGGAGACCGCCCTCGCCGCGGATCCCGACGATGAACTGCGGGGACACAACGGACCGCTCGTCCTTGAACGCGGCCCTGCGCGCAATCCCCTCTTCCAGGCTTTCTTCCGCGCCGCCCAAGAAGCCGGATTCGCACGGACCAGCGATGTCAACGGGTACCGGCAGGAGGGCTTCGGTCCCTTCGACCGCAATGTGCACAAGGGCCAGCGGCTCTCCGCGTCGCGCGCCTACTTGCGGCCGCACCTGGACCGGCCCAACCTCACGGTAAGGACACGGGCCCTCGTCTCGAAAATCAACTTCGACGGCATTGGAACGTCCGAGGTCAGGGCCACGGGCGTCAGCTACCGACGCAACGGCAAGCAGCACAGCGTGGACGCCCAGGAAGTCGTCCTGTGCGGAGGAGCCGTCAACACCCCGCAGCTGCTGCAGTTGTCCGGCGTCGGGGACGCCACGCACCTCAAATCGCTCGGGATCAGGCCCGTGGTTGACCTCCCCGGTGTGGGCGAAAACCTGCAGGACCATCTGGAGGTCTACATCCAGCATGCCTGCACCCAGCCGGTGTCCATGCAGCCAAGCCTGAGCCTGTGGCGTTATCCGTGGATCGGCCTGCAGTGGCTGTTCGGGCGCAAGGGGCCCGCGGCCACCAACCACTTCGAAGGGGGCGGCTTTGTGCGCTCCAACGAGGACGTCGCCTACCCGAACCTGATGTTCCACTTCCTGCCGGTGGCCGTCCGCTACGACGGCCAGAAGGCCGACGCCAAGCATGGCTACCAAGTGCACATCGGGCCCATGTATTCCGACGCCCGTGGCAGCCTGAAGATCACCTCCACGGATCCAACCGTCCACCCGTCCATGAAGTTCAACTACCTTTCCACGGACCAGGACCGGCGCGAGTGGGTCGAAGCCATCCGGATTTCCCGGAACATCCTGGAGCAGTCCGCCATGGCGCCATTCAATGGCGGTGAGCTCTCCCCCGGTCCAGCAGTCCAGACCGACGAGGAAATCCTCGACTGGGTAGCCCGCGACGCAGAAACCGCCTTGCACCCTTCCTGCACAGCCAAGATGGGCCCGGCCACCGATCCCATGGCGGTGGTAGACCCGCTCAGCATGAGGGTGCATGGCATCTCGGGGCTGCGGGTGGCTGACGCTTCGGCAATGCCGTACGTGACCAACGGCAACATCTATGCGCCGGTCATGATGCTGGCCGAGAAAGCCGCGGACTTGATTCAGGGCCGCGAACCCCTCGCGCCGATCGCCGCCGAGTTCTACCGGCACGGCGCGGTTCCGGGGGCGGACGGGCCGGTTCCCGACAGTCTGGAAAGCCTGGAAAGCCAGCCCGAGGCCACTTCGGCAAGGAACTAAGGAGCGGCATGAACAGCCCACAACTTTCACAGATCCAAACAACAGTGCGCGGCAGCTATGTCGACGGCGCTTGGCAGCAGTCCAGCGGAAGCACCCGGAGCATCAGCTGCCCGGCGGACGGCACGCACGTTGCCGACGTCGCGGAGTGCACCGCGGCCGATGCCGAGGCCGCCGTGGCGAGCGCCCGGAAAGCGTTCGACGACGGCCTCTGGCCGGGCATGCCCGAGCTGGAACGCGGCGCGATCCTGCTCCGCGTAGCCGGCCTGCTGCAGCGGGACAAAGCCGGCTACGCCGCGGCCGAAGCCCTCGACACCGGCAAACGGCTGGTCGAAGCCGAATACGACATCGACGACGTCATAGCCTGCTTCCGCTACTACGGCAGCGTGGCAGGCACGGACGCGGGCCGTGTGGTCGATACCGGCCGGCCCGGCGCCATCAGCCGGGTCGTCCATGCACCCGTAGGAGTCTGCGGGCTCATCACGCCGTGGAACTACCCGCTCCTGCAGGCTTCGTGGAAGGTTGCACCTGCGCTCTTGGCCGGCAACACATTTGTCCTCAAGCCCAGTGAGCTGACACCCTCCACGTCCATCCTGCTCATGGACACCCTGCGGGAAGCAGGGGTGCCAGACGGTGTCGCGAACCTCGTGACCGGAACGGGAACTGAAGTGGGGGCGGTACTTAGCTCGGATCCCCGGGTCGATCTGGTCTCGTTCACGGGCGGGCTTGAAACCGGCAAGCGGATCATGGTGGCGGCAGCGCAGACGGTCAAGCGAGTGGCCCTCGAGCTCGGCGGCAAGAACCCGAACATCGTGTTCGCCGACGCCGACCGGGAAGCCGCCATCGACAACGCCTTGACGGCCGTCTTCCTGAATTCCGGCCAGGTCTGCTCGGCAGGGGCCAGGCTCATCGTCGAAGAGTCCATCCACGAGGAATTCGTAGCCGAAGTGGTGCGCCGTGCCCGCCGGATCCGGCTGGGCGGGCCCTTCGACCAGGAAGCCCAGACAGGCCCGCTGATCTCCACCGCCCACCGGGACAAGGTCCACGCCTATGTGCAGGCCGGGCTTGCGGAAGGCGCCCGGCTGCTGTGCGGCGGCTTCATTCCGGACAGCCCGGAGTTGGCCGGTGGCAGCTTCTACCCGCCCACCGTGCTGGACGGGTGCAGCACCTCGATGCGCGTGGTCCAAGAGGAATCCTTTGGCCCCGTCATGACGGTGGAAGCATTCACCACCGAGGAAGAGGCCGTCCGGCTGGCCAACGACACCGTCTACGGACTGGCCGGCGCCGTGTGGACGGCAGACGCATCGAAAGCCCAGCGGGTCTCCGAAGCGTTGCGCCACGGGACGGTCTGGATCAACGACTACCACCCGTACGTTCCGCAGGCCGAATGGGGCGGCTTCGGACAGTCCGGCAATGGCCGTGAATTGGGGCTCGCGGGCTTGGCCGAATACCGAGAAACGAAGCACATCTGGCAAAACATCAGCCCCGGGCCCAGCCATTGGTTCGAGCCGTCACAGGCAGGAGTACAGCAATGAGCAGTCCTGACATATCAGTGCGCAACCTCTGGAAGGTCTTCGGCCCCGGAGGTGAAAAGATCCCCAAGGATCCCGGGCTCTCGGCTTTGAGCTCGGCCGAATTGCTTGAACGCACAGGGTGCAATGCCGCAGTGCGCGACATGAACTTCGACGTCGCGAAGGGCGAAGTGTTCGTCGTCATGGGCCTGTCCGGATCAGGAAAGTCCACCCTGATCCGGTGCCTCACCCGGCTCATCGAACCGACGTCGGGGAGCGTCCTGGTGGACGGCAAGGACGTGATGCAAGCGGGAACCGGCGAGCTTCGGGAGCTGCGTCGGCGAAAAATGTCCATGGTCTTCCAGCATTTCGGCCTCCTGCCGCACCGCACCGTGCTGGACAACGTGTCCTACGGGCTGCAGATCCGTGGCGCCGCCAAGAACGAGCGCTATGCCAGGTCCCGCGAAATCATCGAGCTCGTAGGCCTCAAAGGTTACGAGCAGCATTTCCCCGATCAACTCTCCGGCGGAATGCAACAGCGCGTCGGACTTGGCCGCGCCTTGGCAGGCGATCCGGACACTATCCTCTTCGACGAACCGTTCTCCGCCTTGGACCCGCTCATCCGGCGCGATATGCAGGCGGAGGTCATCCGGCTGCACAAAGAAATGGGAAAGACGATGGTTTTCGTCACCCACGACCTTTCCGAAGCGCTCAAACTCGGGGACCGCATCCTGATCATGCGGAACGGGGAGACGGTCCAATGCGGCACAGGCGACGATCTCGTCGGATCGCCTGCGGACAAATACATCGCCGACTTCGTCTCCGAGGTGCCTCGCGCGGATGTCCTGACACTCAAGTGGATCACCGATCCCGTAGCACTAGGCACTCCCGGGGATGCTCCGGTCCTGAGCGCAGGCACGATCATCCGCGACGCCATTCCCACCGTCATGAACTCATCGTGCCCTGTCCTGGTGGAAGACTCCGGCAAGATCACCGGCCAGATCGACCGCGACAGCATCTTGTCGGTCATCCGCAGCACGGAAGTTGCGGCGTGATGTCCACACTCGTCCGCGATCGCGCCCCGGTTCAGACCGGCCTCGTTTCCGTCCGCGCACCGCGCAAGCGGTTAAGCCGCCGCACCCTGCTTCTGGGCGGGGCCGGCGTCGTCTGGCTCGTCGGATTCCTGTTCCTCCACGGCACGGCGACCCTCACGCTGCCGGCTTCGGAGCTCACCGACCTCCACCGCTCCCTCAACCAATTCAATGCCTGGGTGGCCTCAAACCGGGCCGACAATCCCGTCTTCCAGTACGTTTTCACACCCCTCCGGGCCGCCGTCGACGCCGTCGCAAACCTGTTCATCGGCGTTTTCGCCGCCAGCACCACCGGGCTTCGGCTGCCGGAAATCGGCTGGCTGGGAACCGTCGCGCTGCTCAGCTGGATCGCCTTGGCGGTGGGCAACGCCCGCGTGGCCCTGCTGACAGCAGCCGCCTTCGTCTTCTTCGGCCTTCAGGGGCTGTTTACGGAAGCGGCTTACACCTTCGCCCTCGTCCTCACAGCCGTGCTCTTCACCTTGGCTCTCGGCATCCCCCTCGGAGTCCTCGCAGGAGTCTACGGCCGGGTTGCCAAAGTAATCACCCCCGTCCTCGACTTCATGCAGACCCTTCCCACCTTCGTTTACCTGGCACCGCTGGCCCTCATCTTCCTGATCGGACCCGCCTCCGCCGTGATCGCCACCGTGATCTACGCAGCACCGCCCGTCATCCGACTGACGGCGCATGGCATCCGATGCATCCCGGAAAACACCCGCGAAGCCTCCGACTCCTTGGGAACCACCGGTTGGCAGCGGCTCGTCACCCTGCAGCTCCCGCTCGCTCGGCGCACCATCGTCATGGGGATCAACCAAAGCACCATGGCCGCGCTGTCCATGGTGACCATCGCGGCGCTGATCGCTGCCCCCGGGCTGGGACAGGTGGTTATCCGCGCCCTGCAGTCGCTCGACGTCGGCACGGCGGTCAATGCCGGACTGTCGATCGTCCTGCTGGCCATTGTGCTGGACCGCGTGACCACGGCCGCAAGCCGCCGGGCCGAACCCGGAGCAAACCGCAGACGCCGGATATCGCGGCGAATGAGGTACATTCTGCTGGCCGTCAGTTTTCTTGTGGTGCTCGTCACGGTCCAGTTGTCCCGGACGATGCTCTGGGCCGCTGCCTTCCCGAAGGATCTCAACATTGGACCGGCCTTTGTCAGCGGAGTGAGCTCCGCGAGCGAATGGCTCCAGACCAACCTCTACCTCTTTACGGTGTCCTTCCGTGAGGCAGTCACGAACGGGATCCTCAACCCGTTCCAGTCACTCCTGACAGAGACGCCTTTCTACCTCCTGGTTGCCGTGATCGTCGTGGCGGCGTTTGCCCTCGGCGGCTGGAAGTTGGCAGCGGTCACGGCAACGTGCTTGGCCGTGATCATTTACCTGGGCCTGTGGAGCGATGCCATGGTCACCCTGGCAGGAACCCTCGTTGCCACCGCAGTGGTCATGGTCCTGGGCGTCATCTTCGGCGTGGCCATGGGCAGGTCCGACAAAGTGGACCAGCTCATGCGGCCCATGCTCGACGCCGGACAGACCATGCCGGCTTTCGTCTACCTCGTTCCGTTCCTGGGCCTCTTCGGCGCCACACGGTTCACCGCCATCATTGCCGGCATCATCTACGCGGCGCCGGTGGCCATCAAGATCACGGCCGACGGCATCGCCGCAATTTCGCCCACCGTCATGGAAGCTGCCGTGTCCAGCGGCTCAACTCCCTGGCAGGTCATCACGAAGGTCCAGCTGCCCATGGCTCGGCAATCCCTGGCCCTCGCGGCCAACCAGGGCCTGATCTACGTCCTCGCCATGGTGGTAGTCGGAGCGCTGGTCGGAGCGGGCGGCCTTGGGTACGACGTCGTTGCCGGCTTTGTCCAGAGTTCGCTGTTCGGCAAGGGCCTCGCCGCAGGCCTGGCCATCGTTTTCCTCGGCATCCTGTTGGATCGCATGACCCAGGCTGCCGCAGCCAACCCCGTCCGAAAAGTCCCTTCGGCAAAATCACCCGCCCACTAACGGGCACAGTCTCACGCACTCCCCCAACACACTGCCCCACCCAAGGAGATCCAACCATGAGTAAAGCTGGACTGCTGTTGAAACGAACAATTCCCACGCTCGCCGGAACCGTCGCTGCCGCCCTGTTGCTAGCCGGCTGCGGCGGCGCAACAGTCAATCAGGCGGCCGCAGCCGGTGCTTCGGGCACCCCCTGCGGAACCGTCAACGTGGCCCTCAACGCATGGGTGGGCTACACGGCAAATGCGGCTGTTTACAGCTACATAGCCCAAAACAAACTCGGTTGCACTGTAGTCCAGAAGGACCTGTCGGAACAGATTTCCTGGCAGGGCTTCGGCTCGGGTGAAGTCGACGTCATCCTTGAGAACTGGGGTCACGAGGACCTCGCAAAGCAGTACATCACCGACCAGAAGGTTGCGGTGGATGCTGGTCCCACGGGCAACGAAGGGCATATCGGCTGGTACGTACCACCATGGATGGTCCAGAAATACCCGGACATCCTGGACAGCAAGAACCTGAACAAATACGCGTCCCTGTTTGCCACGTCCGAGTCGGGCGGCAAAGGCCAGGTACTGGATGGCGACCCGGCGTTCGTCACCAACGATGAAGCCCTCGTCAAGAATCTAGGCCTCGACTACAAAGTGGTCTTCTCCGGTTCGGAAGCAGCATTGATCCAGTCGTTCCGTACGGCGGAGAAGAACAAGACGCCGCTGCTGGGGTACTTCTACGAGCCTCAATGGTTCCTTTCCGAGGTCCCCCTCAAGAAGGTCAGCCTGCCCGCCTACACTCCGGGCTGCGATGCCGACGCCGAGAAGGTGGCCTGCGACTACCCCGACTACAAGTTGAACAAAGTGATGGCCAAGAAGTTTGCGGACAGCGGTTCTCCCGCCGCGAAACTGCTCAAGGCCTTCTCATGGACCAACGCGGACCAGAACTCCGTCGCAACGGACATCCAGGGCGGCATGAAGCCCGATGCCGCTGCCAAGAAATGGGTGGATGCCCACCCGGATGTGGTGGCTGCCTGGCTCAAATAGTCCTTTCACGCTTGCTTTGAAGCTCCCCGGATCCCTGGATCCGGGGAGCTTCTTTTTTGCATTCCGGACCGAGATTCCACCCAAAGAAAGCAACCATGTTGCAGTGAGTGCGCCACCCTCCCCAACCAGCTCGCACTTGTTGTCGTTTTGAGCGTCCATGACGACATCTATTGCGAGACAGTTGGATAGTTACCGGAAGCCCTTGACGGTGATGCACGACACATCTATTCTGGTGCAACAGCGTTGCGTTGAATGCAACCCCAAAGTTCTTGGTGGATTCATGAAAAACGAAACATCCTCCGTCGCAGCAATCCCGGGAAGCGCTCATGCCGGATCCAAAGGCGGATCCGGCCTTCCCGATGCGACAGCCGCCCCGGGCGGCACACCAAAGCCAGCCGACAGCCACACAGTCAGTAAAGACACCCGACGCCGAGTCATCACTGCCAGCTTCATCGGCAACTTCGTCGAGTGGTTCGACTACGCCGTCTACGGCTACCTTGCCGGGATTATCTCGACCGTCTTCTTCCCCGCATCGGACCGGCAGACAGCCCTGCTCGCCACGTTCGGCGTCTTCGCCGTCTCGTTCTTCGTCCGTCCACTGGGCGGATTCATCTGGGGCCACATCGGTGACCGCCTCGGACGCAAACAGGCACTCTCCCTGTCGATCGTGCTCATGTCCGTGGCAACGTTCTGCATCGCACTGATCCCCGGCTACAACACCATCGGCGTCATGGCGCCGGTCCTCCTGCTGCTCGTCCGCGTTGTTCAAGGCTTCTCGGCAGCAGGCGAATACGCGGGTGCCTCAGCCTTCCTGGTGGAATACGCACCGGCCAATCGACGCGGACTCTATGCCGCCGTCGTACCCGCCAGTACAGCGGCAGGCCTGCTGCTCGGATCCCTGCTGGCGGCGCTGCTCAGTTCGGTGCTGAGCGCCGACCAGCTCGGCGAGTGGGGCTGGCGCCTGCCCTTCCTCCTGGCAGCCCCGATGGGCCTGATTGGCCGCTACATCCGCACCAAACTCGAGGACACCCCGGCATTCCGCGAAATGGCCGCGAAGGACACCGCGGTCAAGGCTCCGGCCTTCGCCATGTTCAAGACGTACCGCAAGCAGCTGATCATTGCGACGGGCGCCGTGCTGCTCAACGCCGTCGGGTTCTACGTGATCCTCAGCTATATGCCCACGTACCTTTCCGAGGAGCTTCACTTCGGCGCAGCCGAATCGTTCCTGGCCACGACGATTGCCCTCCTCAGCTATATCGGATTCATTTTCCTGACCGGGATCGCATCGGACAGGTTCGGCCGCAAGCGCATGCTCATCACCGCTTCCGTGCTGTTCGTGGTGCTAACCGTTCCGGCGTTCATGCTCCTCGATACCGGCAATTTCCTGGTCATCGTCCTGGTGCAGATCCTGCTGGGCGCGATGCTTACACTCAACGACGGCACGCTGCCCAGCTTCCTCGCCGAGCTCTTCCCCACGAGGGTCCGCTACAGCGGCTTCGCCGTCAGCTTCAATCTCTCCAACGCCCTGTTCGGCGGCACCGCCCCGTTCATGGCAACACTCCTCATCGGCCTGACCCACAACCAACTGGCCCCCGGCTGGTACCTCGTGGCAGCCTCCGTCATTTCCCTCATCGCGGTCCTCTTCGCTGTGGAAACCTCCAAGAAGCCCCTGCAGCAGGACTGAAAACAACCCACCCATTGAAAGGAACACCACCCATGACCATCACCGAGAATGAAGCCGTCAGCGACGTCACCAAGCTTGAGCGCCTCAAGGTCCTCAACAACGGAGAGAAGGTCTGCCTGACCTTCTCTGACGCAGAGTTTGAGCGACGCCTTGCGGGCCTTCGCCGGATCATGGCAGAGAAGGAACTGGACGCCGTTGTCCTGACCAGCTACCACTCCATCAAGTACTACTCCGATTTCCTGTTCACCTACTTCGGCCGCTCCTACGCCATGGTGGTCACGGCCGACGACACCGTCACGGTCACCGCCAACATCGACGCCGGCATGCCGTGGCGCCGCAGCTACGGGGACAACCTGGTCTACACGGACTGGCGCCGGGACAACTACATCTTCGGCATCCAGGAAGTGCTGCGCACCCGCGGGATCAACGTCCGGCGCCTGGGTGTCGAGGACGACTCCCTTCCCCTGGACAACCGCAACAAGATCCAGGCCGCCTTCCCCGGAGCGACCCTTGTGGACGTCGCCCAGGCCGCGATGCGCCAGCGCATGATCAAGTCCGCCGAGGAAATCGAGGTCATCAAGCACGGCGCCCGGATCGGCGACCTCGGCGGCGAAGCGATCCGCAATGCCATCACTGCCGGCATCACCGAGTACGAGGTGGCGTTGATCGGCACCGAGGCCATGGTGCACGAGATCGCCCGCACGTTCCCGGACTCAGAAATCCGCGATACCTGGGTGTGGTTCCAGTCCGGCATCAACACGGACGGCGCCCACAACTGGGCAACCACCCGCAAGATCCAGGAACACGACATCCTGTCGCTGAACTGCTTCCCCATGACCTCGGGCTACTACACGGCCCTGGAAAGGACTCTGTTTTACGGCGAACCCGATGCACGCTCCCTGGAGCTGTGGAACATCAACGTGGACGTGCACAAGCGCGGACTGGAACTCATCAAGCCCGGGGCGGTCTGCAAGGACATCGCCGCGGAGCTCAACGAGATCTATGTTTCGCATGGACTGCTCGCCAACCGCACCTTTGGCTACGGACACTCCTTCGGCGTCCTCTCGCACTACTACGGCCGCGAAGCCGGACTGGAACTGCGCGAAGACATCGACACCGTTCTGGAACCGGGAATGGTGGTCTCCATGGAACCGATGATCACCGTCCTCGATGGCCAGCCGGGTGCCGGCGGGTACCGGGAGCACGACATCCTGGTGGTCGGCGAAGACGGTGCCGAGAACATCACCAAGTTCCCCTTCGGCCCGGAATACAACATCATCGGCGCCTGACCCCCACCCCCATGGACATGCCCAGCCTTGCGCCCGAGCAGTGGACATATGACTCATATGCTCATTGCTCTTGGCCAAGGCTGGGCATGTCCCCATTAAAAGAGCCATATAGTGACCATCATGACCTCAGCAGAACGGCGCGCAGAACCGCGTGCAACCACGAGTGAAACCCCGGCCAACGGCGATTCCAGAGGCGCTTCGGTACTTGAGAACGCCATTGCCGTGCTGCGCAGCTTCACCGCCGAGGAACCCCTCCTGGGTGTCACCGAGATCGCCGGCAGGATCGGCTTGCACAAGAGCACGGTGTCCCGGATCCTCGCGACCTTCGAACAGGAACACTTGGTGGAGCGCGACCCCGAGTCCCGCCGCTTCCGGTTGGGCCTGGGGATGATCGCCCTTGCCGGGCCGCTCCTCGCCGAGCTGGAAGAGCGCCGGGTGGCCTATCCCGTGTTGCGCGAGCTGAGCGAACGGACAGGCGAGACGAGCGCCCTCATGGTGTGGAACGGGAGCGAATCCATGTGCGTGGAGCAAATCGCCAGCCGTCACCAGGTCAAGCACCTCGCACCGTTGGGTGCCCGTTACAACGAGGCGCTCAGCTCATCGGTGCAGGTCTTTCTTGCCGCCGAAGACGCCGACCGCGTCCGCAAGCTCCTCCGCAGCGGCTCCATCAGATTGCCCGGTCTCGACGAGGAGTCCCTCGAGGCCTACCTGATCCGGCTCAAGGAGTCTGTGACCCGGGGATGGGCCTTCAATTTCGGCGAAACGTCGATCGAAGAAGTCGGTGTTGCTTCGCCTGTCTTTGACCACCGCGGAGACATCGTGGCCTCCGTCCTCATACCTGCGCCGAAGTTCCGGGTCTCGCAGGACACCCTCGCCAGCCTCGGCGAGGCATGCCAAGACGCAGCACGCAAAGTCACCATTCGACTGGGCGGGCGGCCCCCACACTAACCGGCATCCCCACACTAGCCCGGCATCCCCGCATCGCACCGGACATGCCCCGCTCTGAAGTCACGCAATGGACATGTCCACCAACCGGCCAAGGGACATGCCCAGCCCTAGGGCTCAGCAGCGGGCATAATGCTTTCGCCGATAGGGACATGTCCAGCCCTGAAGTCCAAAGACGGGCATATTCGCAATATGCCCAATGTTCCAGGCCAGGGCTGGACATGTCCCTAAGTGCGGGGTCGGGACGCCAAGCCAGGGCTGGACATGTCCCTAAGTGCCGGGGCGGGACGGCGAGCCAAGGCTGGGCATGTCCCGTGTGAGGCGCCTAGCCCGCGACGACGGCGAGTGCTTCCTCGACGCTGTCCACCAGGAAGATCCGGCCCTCCATCACTTTCCCGGCGGCAAGGCTCTGCAACATGGGCCACGCTGGATACTTGCGCTCCCAATGGTCGCGACCTACGAGCACCATGGGCGTGACGGTTTCCGGGGCGCCGTAGAAGTTCTCGCACGCATCCTGGAAGATTTCCTGCACGGTGCCGGCGGAGCCCGGAAGGAAGACGATCCCGCCGTTGCATAGCTCCAGCAGGATCGCCTCCCGCACGGAGTTGGCGAAGTACTTGGCGATGTGTGTGGCGAAGAGGTTGGGCGGCTCGTGCCCGTAAAACCAGGTGGGGATGCCCAGCGACGTCGTTCCGCTCGGATGTTGCCCGACGACGGCGGCCGCCGCCCGCGCCCACGCCGTCACCGAGGGGCGGAAACCCGGCACCGCCGCGAGCGATTGCAGCGCGACGGTGAAGTCGGCGTCGGGCAGGCCGCTCAAGTAGGCGCCCAAATTGGCGGCTTCCATGGCACCCGGTCCTCCCCCCGTGGCTACCGTGAAGCCCGACAGAGCCAGGAGCCGACCCAGCCGCGCGGCGTCGTAAAAGTCCGTGGTTCCGCGTTGTGCGGCGTGCCCGCCCATGACTCCCACGACCTTGGTCCCCGCGAAATCCCCGTTGCCCAGGAGCTCGTCCAGCGCATCCCCGATCGCGTGGTCGTGCAGCGCGGCGGCGAGGGTGGCATCCAGGCTGGTCCGCTGCCCCGGCATGATGCTCCAGTGATAGACCTGCGCGTCCAGGGTTGCTTCGTACTCCGTGGAGTCAATGTCCTCGTACAGTTCGGCGGCGCTATAGAGGCTGCCCCGGTACGGGTTGAAGGGCACTCCGCGGAGTTTCGGAAAGATGAGGGCGCCGCGGCTGCGCAGGGAGTCCTCCACGCCGTCGTCGAAGGTACAGCCCAGGAAGATGGCGCCTTGCGGATCCAGCCTCTCGAGGTCCGCTCGTCGGCCCCGCAGGTCCAGCGACTGGGCGTGCCATCCGTGCATCGTTGCGGCACCCGAGCTCAGCAGTTTGTCGAAATGGGCCACGCTCTCAATGTCGAGCGTGCGGGGACTGGGAGTCAGGGCGCGGGACGGATTCATGGCATCAGCGTAAGCCCGCGGTTCCCGTTGCGCAGGAGTCGACCGGCCAGTGCATCATGGAGGATGCAGACTTCCGAACAGCAAAGAAGCTTAAGGCCCCGGATCGGCATTCCTGTCCGCCTCAGCAGTTCCGAAAGCGCGGATGCCCGCGTGGTCGAGGCGAATGAACTCTTCGACTTCATCGTCGAACTAATGCGCGACGCCGGTGCGGAGCCTGTGCTGCTGGACGCTTCCTTCACCGACGAAGCAGGTCCGCTGGCCGCCGAACTCCGATCCCTCAACGGGGTCCTGCTGCCCGGCGGTGGGGACCTGGATCCGCGACTCTACGGGGAAGAAGCGACCGACGCCTGCTATGACGTGAACCCCGACCAGGATCGCCTGGACTTGGCGGTCGCCCGTGGATCGCTCGACGCCGGTTTGCCCACCCTTGGCATCTGCCGCGGCCATCAGCTCCTCAACGTTGTCTATGGCGGGACGCTGATCCAGGACATGTACCCGTCTGCGGTGGAACACAACGGCGTGACCACGGCGGACGGTGGGCTCAGCGCCTGGGCGTGGCACGACGTCGAACTTTCACCGGATTCCAAGGTGGCCGGGCTCTATGGCTCGCGCGACTCGGTGCGGATCGCTTCGGGACATCACCAGGCCGTGGCACGGGTAGGCGATGGCCTGGTGGTGACGGCGGTCGCAGAGGACGGGACAGTGGAGGCCCTCGAGGATCCGCAGCGCTGGGTGGCATCCGTGCAATGGCATCCCGAGGCCTCGCAGCTGCCTGAGGAGGAACGGCTCGCCCCGTTCAAGGCTTTCGTGGAGGTCTGCAGGACGCTGCGTCCGGTGGGGTGACCGAGCGGGCCGCCTCCGCCGGCGGCAAGCAAAGTACTAGTTCCCGTGAACCTGACCGCTCCGGAATTCGTCTCATCAATGTGGCAAGCACATTCGCGCCACCGGACACGAGGAGCGGGGAACCAATCATGAGGAACAACCCCAAGGCCATGATGGTCATCGTTGGAGCGGCCGCCCTGATCGCCGTGGGCGGTTGCGGGGCATCCGGAACTGGTTACCAGGGCGCATCGTCAAGCCCGCCTTCTGCCGCCTCCTCGACTGCTCCGCCTTCCGGGACCTCCCCATCGCTCACCATTACCATCAAGGACTTCGGCTACCAAGGACCCGTGTCGGTCAGCCCGGGGGCCAAAATCACCGTGAAGGACGAGGACGCCCAGGCCCACACGGTCACCTCGGACGATGGAAAGTCGTTCGACGCTGCCATCGATGGCGGGGGCGGGACAGCGCAGTTCACGGCGCCCACCACACCGGGCAGCTACCCTTACCACTGCGCCTATCACTCGAACATGCACGGAACGCTGGTCGTAAAGTGAGCACCCGTGAAGCGGCCCGCCGCAAGCCGATGAACCGCAGGCCGAGGGACATCCTGCTGCGACTGCTTATAGCGGCAGCCCTGGGCATCGACGCTGTAGTGCACCTCGATCTGGCCTCCGGCTACCAATTGGGTGCGCCTGGTGGAATCGGGGAAGGCAACCTGTTTCGGATCGAGGCCGCTGTTGCAATCCTCGTCGGCCTGTATGTCCTGATCCGCGGCAACCGGCCGGCCTACGCGGCCGCGGTGGTAGTTGCTGGAAGCGCCTTCATAGCCGTCCTCCTCTACCGATATGTCGACATACCGGCCATCGGTCCGCTCCCGTCCATGTACGAGCCCGTATGGTTTTTCGAGAAGACCCTCAGCGCGGCCGCCGAGGGACTGGGCGCGGTGCTTGCCGCCGTCGGCTACGTCCGTCAACGCAGCAGCGCCCGACTCCGCCGCTGAAAGCGCCCGACGCCGGATGGCACCGGACGCAGAAAGACCCACCCGCGGCTGAGGCAATTGATGCCTCGTCCTGATGTCTGGACATGTCCCTACAAAACCTGTGACAAGGCACGATAAACGCACCTCAGGCACCCTTGACCCGCGCAATGCTCCTGCTATCATCAGTAAAGCAGTATGTCCTATCAAGCGAACATGAGCGGACATGCTTGCAACTTCCGGGACAGTCCCGGAATGCGAGGGAGCATGCAATGGCGAATCAACTTGGCCTCACTATCGACCGTTCTTCCCCTGTGCCTTTGTACCATCAGGTGGTCCAGGGCATCGAGGCCGCCATCCACAGCGGAGTGTTGGAGCCCGGAAGCCGTTTGGACAACGAGATTGACCTCGCCGCCCAGCTGAACCTGTCCCGGCCCACGATGCGCAAGGCGATGGACGAGCTTGTCCGTTCGGGCCTGTTGGTCCGCAAGCGCGGCGTCGGCACGCAGGTGGTGTCGAGCCAGGTCCGCCGGCCCCTGGAACTCTCCAGCCTGTACGACGACCTGACCAACAACGGCAAGAAGCCCACAACGCAGGTCCTCAGCTTCTCGCACATGGAAGCCGACGCAGCCACGCTGACCGCACTCCAGCTTCCGGCCGGTTCCAAGGTCTACCACTTCACCCGCCTGCGCAAAGTGGGCGGTAAGCCGCTGGCGCTCATGGAGAACTGGGTCCGCGACGACATAACCTCCATGGACGAATCCATGCTCCAGGCAGAAGGCCTCTACGCCATCCTCCGCCGCGGCGGGGTCAACTTCCGCCTCGCCTCGCAGCGGATCGGCGCCATGATCGCCAACGACTACCAGGCGCCGCTCTTGGAGGCGGAGGTCGGCTCGGCTTTGGTCACCATGGAGCGCACAGCCGTCGACGACACCGGACGCATGGTCGAGACCGGCCACCACGTCTATCGGGCCGATTCCTACAGCTTTGAAATGACACTCGTACAGCGCTAACGCAAGGACATAACTTCATGGCCAACTGGGTCTATCCACTGGGAACCGCCAACGACGGCGATTGGGACATCTCTCTCGGAACCTCCGATTCCGCGTTGGCCGTGGACGGTTGGGCCCACACCGGGCTTAAGGTCGCCACGCTCGTCGCGGGCGCCGCCGTCGAGCTTCCCGCCGCAGCAGAAGAACGGATCGTTGTGCCGCTCAACGGCGCCTTCACAGTGACGGTCGACGACGTCGACTACCCCCTTGCGGGGCGGGCGTCGGTTTTCCACGGCCCCAGCGATGTCCTGTATTCCGGCACGAACGCCGCTGTCACCATCAGCTCGCCCGACGGCGGCCGCGTCGCCGTCGCGACCGCCCCGGCCAACGCGTCATACCCCACTAGGCTGGTGACCGCCGCGGAGACCCCCGTTGAGCTGCGCGGAGCAGGCAACTGTTCGCGCCAGGTCCATAACTTCGGTACTCCCGCCGCCCTCGAGGCCGACCGTTTCATCGTCTGCGAAGTGCTCACGCCCGCGGGCAACTGGTCTTCCTATCCCCCGCATAAGCATGACGAGGAAAAGGACGGCGAAACGCAGCTTGAGGAGATCTACTACTTCGAGACCCGCGTGGCCGACCCCTCCGGTGCTCCTGCTGACGCCGACGCGATCGGCTACCAGCGCGTCTACGCCTCCGATGAGCGCCCGATCGACGTTGCCGCGGAGGTTCGGACCGGCGACGTCGTTCTTGTTCCCTATGGCTGGCACGGCCCCGCCATGGCCGCTCCCGGCTACGACTTGTACTACCTGAACGTCATGGCCGGCCCGGGGCCCGTGCGCGAATGGCTCATCAGCGACGACCCCCACCACGGGTGGGTACGGCAGAGCTGGGACGGACAGGACATCGACCCCCGCTTGCCGTTCGGCGCCTAAGGAGTTCCCACACCCAACTGACTAGCAGTTGTTGTCGTTCTGGGCCTCCAAAACGACAACAACTGCGAGTCAGTTGGGGCCTGGAACCGCCTAACTGGCCTAGGCCGTCACGAGTGCCACTCTGACCGGGACCCCGCTCGCGAGCGACTCCTGCGCCGCATCCGCCACCCGGGAAGCCGCGACGGCGTCCTCCGGAGTGCACGGGTTCTCCCGTTGGCCCAGGACCAGTTCAACGAAGGCTGCCATTTCAGAACGATAGGCCTGGTCGAAGCGTTCGGCGAAGGTCTTGTGAGGTTCTCCGGACGGGAACGCTACGCCGGTCTCGGCTGATTCCATGGCTGTCTGCTCGTCCAGGCCAACCATGAGGGAATGCTTCGAGCCTTGGATTTCGAGTCGGACGTCGTGTCCAGCCCCGTTGTAACGCGTTGCCGACACGGTGCCAACGGTCCCGTCGTCGAACGTGATCAGAGCCAAGGCGGTGTCCACATCGCCCACTTCGCCGATGGCGGGATCGCCATTGTTGGAACCCTTGGCATAGACCTCCACGATTTCGCGGCCGGTCAACCAGCGCAGGATGTCGAAGTCGTGGACCGAGCAATCACGGAACAGCCCGCCGGACGTCGCCAGGAACTCCACGGGCGGCGGAGCCATATCGCAGGTCACGGCGCGCAGCGAGTGGATCCACCCGAGTTCTCCGGCTTGGTAGGCGCGCTTGGCCTCGAGGTATCCGGCATCGAAGCGACGTTGGTGGCCGATCTGCACCACACCATCGTTGGCACGGATATGCTCCAGGACAGGCAGCGACTCGGCCACATTCATGGCCACGGGCTTCTCGCAGAACACCGGAATACCGGCGTCCACTCCCGCGCGGATCAGTTCCGGGTGGGTGCCCGTTCCGGTCGCGATGACCAGCCCATCCGCTCCGGACGCGATCAAGGCCTCTACGGAGGGCAGGAATTGCGCGCCGAGCCCCGCCGCGATCCGACGGGCATGTTCTTCGGCCACATCCGTGAGCCGCAACTGCACCTTGATGCCCTGCGCATTCAGTTCCCCGTTGAGGGCTGCAATGTTGTTGGCGTGCATCACGCCGATCCGCCCTACTCCAACCAGCCCGAGAACGACGTCCTTCATAGTGCTACCTCCGTTGAAAAAGCTGAGCTGTCCAGGGACTCTTCGGCCTCAACCGTGAACGCCCGGCGGAACGCCTCAAGCGCCGCCATGTCGTCGCCTCTGGCCCATGCCTCCATGCCGACGGTGCCTTCGTAGCCCGCAGCCGCGAGCGCACGGGCAACAGCCGGATAGTTGATCTCGCCGGTCCCGGGCTCGCAACGGCCCGGGACGTCCGCCACCTGGATCTCGCCGATATGCGGCAGGGCGGTGCGGACCAGCTCAATGAGGTTCCCCTCCCCCAATTGTGCGTGGTACAGGTCCAGCATCATCTTCACATGGGGGTGTCCGGCCGCCTCCACGAGCGTGAGGGTGTCCTTGGCCCGCGCCAGCGGAATTCCGGGGTGGTCCAGCACGGTGTTGAGGTTTTCGAGGCAGAACGTCAGTCCGTGCTTTTCCCCGAGCGCGCCAAGGCGCTCCAAGGTCCGGACACCCGTGATCCACATGCTGCCGTTGGACCGGTAGACGGGACGGGCTGCTTTGCCGTCGATGAGCTGGGCCGAGTGCACCACCATGCGGCTGACGCCGAGTTCCAAGGCGGTCGGAATCAGCGTTTTGGCGGTCCTCACCACATCGTCGGCGGTTTCGGCGTCAACCAGGCTCCCCGAGGTGTATCCGGTCATGGAGGAAAAGACCGCGCCGCTCGACCTGAGTGCTGCAATGTCCTTGTTCCTCGAGTCCCAGAGTTCGACGTCGAATCCCGCCTCGTGGATCCGGCGTACCCGTTCGGTGAACGGCAGCTCCGTAAAGACCATTTCGGCGCACACGGCGAGCCGCATCAGACACCGGCCTTGTTGCTCGAGACGGTAGGTACCTCCACGGGTCCGCCGCGCTGGACCGATTCGATGCACGCCAGCGCCATCGCCAAGGCGCGCCGCGCGTCAGCAGCTCCTGGGGTGAGGGTGAAGGCGCCCGACGGCGGCTGCGTGCCATCGCGGCGCGCGCGGACTGCCGCCGTGAAGTCCACGAGTTCGTCAGTGTAGGCATCGCGGAACAGTTCCACGTTGAGCCTCGGGGTTTCGGCCGAAAGGCCCTCTGCCGTGTATCTCAGGGCAGCCGTTTCAGTGGGCCGTCCTGCCTGGACCATGCCCTTGGAGCCGAAGACTTCGCCCCGGACGTCGTAGCCGTAAAGAGCGCTGAAGTTGGCTTCCGCCACTGCCAAGGCTCCATTGCTGTAGCGGACAGTGACCACGGCGGTGTCCAGGAATCCCTGGTCACGCAAGCCCGGTTCCACCAAAGCATCCGCGACGGCGTAGACCTCCACCGGCTCGGCGCCTTCGTTGAACCAGTTCAGCGTGTCGAAATCGTGGATGAGGGTTTCCAGGAAGATCGTCCAGGCCGGAATCCTGGCTGCGTGTCCGATGCTCCCGGTGCCTGGATCCCTCGTCAACGAGCGCAAGAGCTGCGGCTCCCCCACAATCCCTTCGGCCAGGTCCTTCTTGGCGGCCTGGAAGTCAGTGGCGTAGCGGCGGTTGAAGCCGATCTGGAAATGTACCCCTGCCGTTTCGACGGCGAGGAGCGCGGCGTCGAGCTCTTCGAGGCTCTGCCCCGCGGGCTTTTCGCAGAACACGTGTTTGCCCGCGGCCGCGGCCTGGGCGATCAGGGAAGCATGGAAGCGCGCCGGGCTGGCAATGATCACAGCATCGATCTCCGGATCGGCCATGATGTCGGCTGCGTCTGCGGTGACTTTCGCCGTACCAAGCTGGGCAGCCACGGACGCGGCGGAGTCCACGTTGGGATCGGCGACGGCGGCAAGGACCGCGCCGGGAACCCTGCGGGCTATGCTTTCGCCGTGGAACGCTCCCATCCAGCCGGAGCCTATGAGGCCAAGCCGCACAGGCGTGGGAAGTTCGGCTGAATGCTGTTCGATGTAGGCCATGGGCCGGTCCTTTCGATAGTCAGTACAACAATTGCTCAGGCGGGCGCGTTGCCTTCGCCCGGGAATTCAATGCCTATTTGGCGGCGGATTTCATCGGCGACGTCCATCGTCCGGATGGAGGAGGCCAGGGGCCGTTGTCGGGTTTCCGTGTCACCGGCGGCGATGGCGCGGGCCACCGCGGCGGCTTCGTAGTGCAAGCCTTCCAAATGGCCGCCCGCCGCTTCGTTGTAGCGAAGCCGTGTGCCGTCCGGAAACCGGACCTCGAAACCGCCGGGCATGTTGAAAGGGCCATCGATCGTCAACGTGGCCTCGGAGCCAACGATCGTGGCCATTGTGGGGGTGAAATTATGCAGGTGCGTATTCATCACGGCCTGGCTTCCGCCCGGGAATTGCAGGATGGCGGAGAGCTGGGCGTTGACACCGGATTCGTGGGGCTGTCCGAAAGCGCTCAATCGTTCGGGCGCCCCCAGGACCTCGATGATGAGGGCCAGCGGGTAGGTGCCCAGGTCCAGCAGGGGCCCACCAGCCAGTGCGGGATCGAAGATGCGGTGGCTGCGTTCGAAGTGCTCGCCGTATTCTGCAAGGACCGTTGTCACGGTGCCCAGCGTCCCGCCGTCGAGCACTTGCCGGATCACGTCGAACTTCGGAAGGAAGAAGCTCCACATGGCCTCGGCGGCGAAGACGCCGGCTGCCCTTGCCCGCGCGGCGATATCGCGCGCCTGCACAGCGTTCAGGCCGATCGGCTTCTCGATGAGGACGTGTTTGCCCGCGTCGATGGCGAGTGCTGCAGCCGCGTGGTGGAAGTTGTGTGGAGTGCACACGTAAACGATGTCTATGTCCGGAGCCGTAGCCAGCTCTTCGTAGCTTCCATAAGCGGCGGGTAGGCCGAAAGCGTCCGCGAACGTCTTGGACCGCTCCAAGGAACGGGAGCCGACGGCGGCAATCACTTGCGTTGAATAGGCCTGCACCGACTCGGTGAAGCGTTCGGCAATCCACCCCGGGCCCATGATCCCCCAACGCAGCGCTGGCGCGTCACGGGAATCCGGCACACGGGCCACCGGAAGACCGGACTCCGGAAGGCCGGATGAAACCATCAGTAGGCCACCTTCGTGTAGGCCCCGTCGCTGTGGAGCGAACGGATCATGGCTTGTGCGAGCTGCGACGCGCGCAGCCCGTCCTCACCCGTGGCGAGGGGCGCAGGCTCCCCCTTTTCTAGGGCTGAAATCCAGGCCTGGAGTTGCAGGCGGTAAGCGTCGGCGAAGCGTGGACGCCAATCGGCGGGGATTTCGGTACTGCGCCTCCCCTCGTGCCGGACATCGAGGGCGGCTGGTTCGGGCAGTGCCGTGGTGCCGAACTCAGACACGACCTCGCACCGGGTGGTGTAGCCATACTGCGCGTTGAGGAAAAGTTCGAGCGTGGCCAGGGTGCCGTCGGCCGCGCGCAGGAGCATGAAGGCGGGATCCCGCAGGTCACCGGTGCTGCGCCGGGAACTCCGCCCCGACTGCCAGGACACCTCGGTGATGGGCGAATCCAGCAGCCAAGGGATGATGTCGAGCTCGTGGATGGCCGAGTTGGTGATGGCGGACTCCGAGCTCGCGCCGGGTCCCGCGGAGGCGGTCCGGCTGGTGCAGTGGACCTGCAAAGGCTCGCCGTGCGTGCGTGCCCGGGTCGCTTCGCGCAGCGCCACATAACCGGGATCGAAGCGCCTCATGAAGCCCATCGACAGCAGCCGGGCACCCGTTGCGGCCAGGAGGTCGGCTTCTGCCTCCACGACTTCATGGCTTTCCAGGAGCGTGGGGGCCAACGGCTTTTCGCACAGTACTGGGGTCATTGCCTCAAAGCACTCCAGCACGAGTCCCGCATGGGTTGAGTCATGGGAAGCGACGACGACGGCGTCAACGTCGCTGGAGTAGATCAGTTCGGAAGGATCCGTGGTGATGCGCGCGGATGGCGGCGCTGCGGCTGCCGCACGTCCGGCGTCGAGGTCTGCCACGAAGGTGACTTCGGCACCGCTGATGGTGGTGGAGAGGTTCCTGATGTGGTCTGCGCCCATAACGCCGGCGCCGATAACGCCTACCCGGATTGGCATGTTGTCTTCCCGTCTACTTACGTTGTTCCCGTTCCCGCTGTGGCATGGCGAGCGGGGGCCCATCCGCTCCATCTGGCGGACCCCCGTCTCCATCCGTGCTGCCTCCGCGCTAGGCGTGCCGCGGGCTGCCTTCCCTTGAGGAGTCGGCAACGTCGGTGACTTCTGTTACCCCGGCGACTTCGGCTTGGACTTCCTTGAGGGCTTGGGTGTGTCCGCCGAGTTGTTCGAGTTCGTGGGCGAGTTCTGCCAGTTCCGCGCCGCCGGCCATCTGGGCGGTGAGTTCGTCCAGGGTGATGTCTTTTTTGTCGTAGTAGCCGATGGACTTGCCGCGTTTGAGCAGCAGGAACCGGTCCCCGACGGGGAAGGCGTGGTGCGGGTTGTGCGTGATGAAAATGACGCCCAGGCCCCGGTCGCGGGCCTGCAGGATGTAGCGGAGCACGACGCCGGACTGCTTCACGCCCAGCGCCGCGGTGGGTTCGTCCAGGATCAGCACCTTCGCCCCGAAATACACGGCGCGGGCGATCGCGACGCATTGGCGTTCACCGCCGGAGAGCTGGCCGATGGGCTGTTCCACATCGCGCAGGTCGATGCCCATCTCGGCCAGTTCCTTCAGGGTGATGTCCTTCATTTTCTGCACGTCCATGGACTTGAACGGCCCGAACCCGGTGGTCAGTTCCGAGCCGAGGAAGAAGTTCCGCCAGATCGGCATCAACGGCACCACGGCCAGGTCCTGGTACACGGTCGCGATCCCGGCGTCCAGGGCGTCCCGGGGCGAGTTGAACTTCCGCTCTTCCCCCATGATCTTCAACACCCCGGCGTCGTGCTGGTGCAGGCCGGCGATGATCTTGATCAGCGTGGACTTGCCGGCACCGTTGTCCCCCAGCACGCAGGTGACGCGGCCGTTGTCCACGGCCATCGTCACCTCGCGCAGGGCGATGATGTTCCCGTAGTGCTTGCCCACCGCGTCCAGGGAGAGCAGGTGCACGGGGGTGTGGGTCAGCGGGTCCTTCTCCTCGCGCAGCAGGGTCTGCTGGTCGATCTGTTTGGCATTCATGTTCTTGCGCCCTTCTACTTCAGCTCTGCGCGGCGTTTGACGATGAGGTTCACGATGGTGGCCAGCAGCAGCATCAGGCCCAGGAAGAACTTGAACCAGTCCGGGTTCCACTGCGCGTACACGATGCCCTTGTTCGCCATCCCGAAGATGAACGCACCGATCGCACCGCCCACCGCGGACCCGTACCCGCCGGTGAGCAGGCAGCCGCCGATGACCGCGGCGATGATGTACAGGAACTCGTTGCCCACACCCTCACCGGACTGCACCGCGTCGAACGCGAAGAGGTTGTGCATGCCCAGGATCCAGCCGCAGAACCCGACCGCCATGAACAACCCGATCTTCGTCTTCGTCACCGGCACACCCACGGCGCGGGCCGCGTTCGCGTCCCCGCCCACAGCGAAGATCCAGTTGCCCACCTTCGTGCGCAGCAGCACCCAGGACGCGACCGCGACCAGGAAGATCCAGAAGAACACCGTGATCTTCACCTCGACCCCGCCGATGCTGATCGAGGACGCGAACACCGCATGGGCCGAATCGAAACCATCCAGCTTCGAAATCGACGGCGAGGACACCGACCCCCCGATCAGGCGCGTCAACGCCAGGTTCAGGCCCGTGAGCATCAGGAACGTCGCCAGCGTCACGATGAACGACGGCAGCTTCGTCTTGACCAGGATCCACCCATTGATGAAACCGATGCCGAGCGAGACGACGAGGGCCAGCAGGACACCCACCCATGCGTTCAGGGAAAAGTTCCAGCTGAAAAGCGACGCGGTCAGGGCCGAGGAGATCACGGCGACACCGGTGGAAAGGTCGAATTCGCCGCCGATCATCAACAACGACACCCCCACCGCCATGATCCCGATCGTCGAGGAACCATAAAGGATCGTCGCCAAAGCATTCGGCTGGGTAAACGTCCCGGACACCGAAGCAAAGAAAATGAAGAGGACAACCGCCCCCACGAGGGCACCGACCTCAGGCCTGCCCAAAAACTTCTGGATCGGGCTACGCCTTCCGATCCGCTCATCGCCGGGGGCCGAGGCCGGTGCCGGCGGCAGGGTTGCTGTGTTTGCCATAGGAAGAAACTCCTTGTTGGTCAGGCCGCGCGGCGGTCGCCCGCCGCGCGGCCGGAATCCTGGATCTAGCGGACGCCCTGCTGGGCGAATTTGAGGACGTCGGAAGCGTTCGACTTGTCAACGATGGTGGGACCGGTAAGAACGGGCTGGCCCCCACCGAGCTTGAAGCCTCCGCGCTTGGCCTGCCACAGGGAGTCAACGGACATGTAGCCCTGGAGCCACGGCTGCTGGTCCACGGTGAAGAGCACCGAGCCATCCACGATCTTCTGGGCGAGGTCGGCGTTCAGGTCGAAGCTGGCCACCTTTGCGGAGCTGTTGGCGTCTGTGACCGACTTGAGGAGCGTGAGGGTGATCGGGGCGCCTAGGCCTACAATCACGTCCGCGTCCTTGGCTGCCTGGAGTTTCGCGGTCGCTGTGGACTGGACAGATGTCATGTCCTGGCCGTTGACGTACAGGACCTCGGTTCCCGGGACCTTCGCCTTCACGCCGGCACACCGTGCCTCAAGGCCGACGTGGCCCTGCTGTTGAATCACGCAGATCGGGTGCTTGAAGCCCTGCGACGCGAGCTTGGTTCCCACGGCCTCGCCGGCCAGCTTTTCGTTCGAGCCGAAGTGCGTAAATGCCCCGAGCTGGGCCGAGACGTCCTCGCCCGCATTGAGGCTTACTACCGGAATACCGGCGTCTTCGGCCTTCTTGAGGACGTCCTTGAGTGCATCAGGAGTGGCGAGGGTGACGGCGATGCCGTCGACCTTCTGGTCGATGGCCTGCTGTACCAGCTGGGCCTGGCGGCCGGCTTCGGGGTCGCTGGTGTAGAGGAGGTCAACGTTGTCCTTCGCGGACGCTTCCTCGGCGCCCTTGCGCACGATATCCCAGAACGTGTCGCCTGCTGCGGCGTGGGTGATGAGGGCTACTTTCATCCGGGGAGTGCTGACGGCTTGTCCGCCTCCCGCGGCGTTGGCGGTGTCGGCCGGCTTTCCGCCTTGGCTGGAACAAGCACTGAGAGCCATCATCGGAACGACGGCCGCCACAAGTGCCGCCTTCCGCCAGGAAAACTTCTTCACGATTTATCTCCTTTGATAGGGGTTGCGGCCCTGCCACTCTGCAGGAGCTCAAAGCCCTCTACACAGATCATGGTGACTGGCCTCACATATGTCAACACTTTGTCCTGACATTAGGATGTTTTTACGTGAAGGACTGGATTGATGACGAATCAGAGTGCGGCCCGGGCCGTCGTCGAGCGGACAACCAGGACGGGATCAATCAAGGTGCGCTCGGGCGCGATAGCGGGGTTTTCAATCCTGGCCAACAGCCTGCGCGCAGCGCCAATGCCGACGAGGTCGCTTCGGTTGTCGACGGAAGTGATGTCCAGGTACCTCGATTTGGCCAGGGGGGAATTGTCATAGCCGATCACCGAAATATCTCCGGGCACGCGAAGGCCCCGGGCCTTGAGGACGGCAAAGGCGCCCACGGCCATGGTGTCGTTGGCCGCGAAGATCGCGGTGGTGTCAGGATGGTGGTCCAGGAGCCAGGAGGCTGCCGCATAGCCATCTTCCTCCGAAGTGCCCCGGGATTCGGCGATCAGGAGTTCGACGCCGGCCGCCTGGATCTGCCGCCGGAACCCGGCGCGCCGATGGGCTGACGCGCCGTCGGACCCTGAGAGATGACCGATGCGTTGGTGGCCCAGCTCCAGCAAATGACTCGCGGCCAGGCCGCCCCCGCCGTCGTCGTCGTTGGTGATGAGGTCGGCACCGCTCGGCACCCCCAAGCGCCACCCGGCCACCACCGTGGGTACCCACGTCCGGGCCAGCATGGGCTCGCTCGGTTCCGCCGCGATCACCAGCGCGTCAACGTGCATGGCGAGGAGGCCGTCCGCGGCTTCTTTGATGCGGTTCTCGCCCGGCCGGGAGTCGGCCAGCAGGACGTGGTAACCAAGCTCCGAAAGAACCGACTCCAGGCCCCTCAGCAGATCCACGAACCAGAGGTTCCGGTAGTCGTCGATCACCAGGCCGATGCTCTTGGTGCGGTTGCTCGCCAGGGTGGTCGCGGCCCGGCTGGGCCGGTAGCCCAACTCAGATATCGCTGCCTGGACAGCTTCCCGGCGCTTGTCGCTGACCCTCGCCGGCCCTTGCAGGACCAAGGACACCAACGACGGCGAGACGCCGGCTAGCTTGGCAACGTCGTAGATGGTCGGGCGGCGGGTTTTTGGACTGCTGGAACTCATGGCTCGGAAACCTTTCTCCTTTGGTGTCAAGGGTATTAGCAAGACATTGACAGGACATACTCACATGATTAGGCTGTGAGTTCAGTGCTAAATTGTAGCGCTCCAAAATGCCAAAAGGGGTGTTCGGCACCCGGGCTGAATTTCGAAGGAGAAATCAATGGCTGAGAGCCTAGGGGTCGCCGTCATCGGCGCAGGAATGGCCGGCAAGGCACACGCGGCGGCCTACCGCACGGCGTCTGCCCTTTACAGCCCCGCGCTTCCGCCGGTGCGCCTCGTATCGATCGGCGACGTGAACGCGGAGTTCGGCTCCCTCGCTGCCCGGCGATTCGGCTACGAACGCAATGACACCTCGTGGCAGGCGATCGCGGAAGCGGACGATATCGACGTCGTGAGCGTCGTCATTGCGAATTCCCTCCACCGCGAGGTGGTCGAAGGACTGCTGGCCGCCGGCAAGCACGTCCTCTGCGAGAAGCCGCTGAGCGACTCGCTCGAGGACGCCCGCGCCATGGCGGAAGCAGCCCGCAACGCTTCCAGCATCGCGCGTATCGGCTTCACGTTCCGCCGCACACCGGGCATCGCCTATATCCGCGACTTGATCCGCACCGGTGTCCTCGGCAAGGTGCTGCACTTCAGCGGCCGCTACTGGACGGACTACGGCTTCAGCCCGTCCGCTCCCATGAGTTGGCGCTACAAAGGCGGCCCCGGCTCCGGCGCGTTGGCCGACGTCGGAAGCCACCTCACGTACATCTCCGAGTTCCTGTGCGGCGACATCACGTCCATCAGCGGCGGTCGTCTGAGCACCGTCATCGACAAGCGCCCCGTGCCCCTGGGCGCCGTCATGGGCCACGACCACGCCGCCGTGAGCGACACCTTTGAAGCCGTGGAGAACGACGACTACGCTGCCTTCAACGCAGCATTCGAGAATGGCGCAGGCAGCTTCGAAGTCTCCCGCGTTGCCGCCGGCCACGCCAACAGCCTCAACTTCGAAGTGTTCTGCGAGAACGGTGCGGCAAAGTTCGACCAGCGCCGCCCCTCCGAAATCCAGCTCTTCCTCAACGATGGCTCGGGCAACGAGAACGGCTACCGCCAGGTCATCCTCGGACCAGGCCACCCGTACATCGCCGGCGGCCTCGCCATGGACGCCCCCGAAGTCGGTTTCGGCCAAAACGACGCCTTCGGCTACCAGGCCCGGGCGTTTCTCGAAGAGGTCGCCGGCCTTCCCGAGGCCGATTCCCTCCCCCGCTGCGCCACGTTCGACGAAGGCGTCCGCAACATGGAACTGCTCGGCGCCGTCACCGAATCCGCACTCAACAATGGAAAGACCATCACGCTATGAAACTCGGCGTCTACAACGCGATCCTGCACGACCGCCCACTTCCCGAAGCCTTGAAAGTCATCGCTGATTTGGGCCTGACGGGCATCGAAGTCAACACGGGCGGGTTCCTCCCCGCCGTGCACGTCCCCACCTTCGACGACATCCTGGTCTCGGATGCCGCCCGCGACGACTACCTCGCGATCTTCGAGGGAACCGGCGTCGCGATCGCAGGACTGAACTGCAACGGCAATCCCCTGCACCCCAAGCGCGAA
Organism: Arthrobacter bambusae; assembly: GCF_022606295.1. Lineage (GTDB taxonomy): Bacteria > Actinomycetota > Actinomycetes > Actinomycetales > Micrococcaceae > Arthrobacter > Arthrobacter bambusae_A. Next base: position 88,126 of record NZ_JAHHZS010000008.1, on the reverse strand, counting down.
ATCGGCGAGAAGCATGCCGAGGACGTCCGCCGCTCCATCCGGCTCGCGGAGCGCCTCGGCCAGGACCGGGTGGTGACCATGTCCGGCCTTCCCGGGGGCGAACCGGGAGCCACCACAGTGAACTGGGTCGTCAACGCCTGGAACTCGGCGGCCTTGGACGTGCTGGATTACCAGTGGGATATCGCGGCGAAGTTCTGGCGCGAGACCGACCGCCTGGCAGCAGACCACGGCGTCAAGGTGGCCCTTGAACTCCACCCGCAGAACATCGTGTTCAACACCGCCGATGTGCACAAGCTCATCGAGCTCACGGGAGCCACCCACGTTGGCGTCGAACTCGATGCTTCGCACCTGTTCTGGCAGCAAATGGATCCGGTAGCCGTGGTCCGGGAACTCGGGCCTTTGGTCTTCCAGGCAGCCGCGAAGGACGTCCGCGTCAACACCGCGAATGCCGCCCTCTACGGGGTTCTCGACAACAGCTTCCGCCGGCTCTCCCCGGAAGAGAACCGCACGAACCTCGGCGGCGACGAATGGGCCAATGAGTGGCCTAGGAATTCCGCGTGGGACTTCGTGGCGCTCGGGCGCGGGCACGACACTGCCTACTGGACCGAGTTCCTGCGCGCCCTGCATGAGGTGGACCCGAACATGCTCGTCAACATCGAGCACGAAGACACCTCGCTCGGCCGGATCGAAGGACTCGAGGTCGCCGCCAAGGTCCTTCGTGACGCCGACGCAGCGCTCTCCGCATCGCTGAACGTGACGGCCTAGCCACTTCACCCGAACCACAGAGGAGGGCCTCATCCGAAAAAAGTCGGATGGGGCCCTCCTTCGTTGGCCCGCAGGGCTCTCTCTTCCCACCCTTGATACACTGAATGATGAATCCATCAAATAGTCAAGCAAGGCTCGTGATGGCGGGCCGGGAGGCAGACATGGAAGAGTTCGCGGATTTCCGGGCACCGCTGTACGAGGTGAAGGCCAATCTGTTCAAGGGGCTGGCCCACCCGGTCAGGATCCGGGTACTGGAGCTGCTGTCGGCGGCGCCCGAAGTATCCGTGACAGACCTTCTGGCCGCAACGGGCCTGGAGGCATCGCACCTGTCCCAGCACCTGTCGGTGCTGCGCCGATATCAGCTCGTCAAGGGAGAGCGACGGGCGCTGCAGATGTTCTACACCCTCGCGTACCCCCAGGTCGCGGAGCTCCTCGCCGTCGCCAGACTGCTGCTCAACGACATGCTGCACACCACCCGGGCGCAGCTTGAGACCTCAGTAGCGACTGCACCCGCGGCAGCCGCAGCGGCCAGCACCCGGTGAAGGCCCTGCTCGCTGTCCGGGCCTTGCTGCCCGGACGGCAGGACTACACGTTGTTGCCGCGCACCTGGAAAGGAGACCTGGTTGCCGGAGTCACGGTCGGCATTGTCGCGCTGCCGCTGGCTCTCGCGTTTGGTGTCAGCTCCGGCGCGGGTGCGGCCAGCGGACTGATCACCGCCGTGATCGCCGGGGTTATCGCGGCCGTCTTCGGTGGTTCCAATATCCAAGTCTCCGGACCCACCGGCGCCATGGTCGTGGTTCTGGGCCCGGTCATCGCCGCCCATGGGCTCGGGGCACTGGCCGCAGTCTCGGTCCTTGCCGGGGTGATAGTGGTGGCCGCCGGGCTGCTCAAGCTCGGGCGGGTCGTGACGCTCCTGCCCTGGCCGGTGATCGAGGGCTTCACCGTCGGAATCGCGGTAATCATCTTCCTGCAGCAGGTCCCTGCCGCATTCGGCGCCAAGCCCGGGCCCAGCAGCAACGCCGCCATCTCGGCCATCCAGGCCATCAGCACCGTATCCCCAGCCTCGGTTCTTGCCCCGGTTGCCGTCGTAGCCCTGGTGGCGCTGATCATGGTTGCCTCGCCGCGGATCCACCCCCGGATCCCGGGCTCGCTCATCGCGATCATCATCGCCACTGTGGCCGCGCAGTTGCTCGATCTGCCCGTGACCCGGATCGGCGCCCTGCCCGGTTCCCTTCCGGCCCCGATGATGCCATCCCTGGACCTGGCGACGATCACCGCGCTGGCCGCCTCCGCGGGCACGATCGCGGCCCTGGCCGCGATCGAGTCGCTGCTCTCGGCACGGGTCGGGGCGTCGATCTCCGATACCGGCCCCTACGACGCGGACCGTGAACTCCTGGGCCAGGGCCTGGCCTCGGTCGCGTCCGGATTCTTCGGCGGCATGCCGGCCACAGGTGCCATCGCCCGCACCGCGGTGAACATTCGCTCGGGCGGCCGGACACGCCTCGCCGCCATCACCCACGCGCTCGTCCTGCTGGCCGTCGTGTACCTGGCCACCGGCCCGGTTTCCCGCATTCCCCTAGCCGCCCTGGCCGGGGTGCTCATGGTCACCGCGACACGCATGGTCTCCCTCAAGACGTTGCGCAGCGTGATCGGATCAACCCGCGCCGACACGGTCGTGTTCTTCGTCACCGCACTGATCACCGTGTCCTTCGACCTGATCGAGGCCGTGGAAATCGGGATCGCAGTTGCCGCCTTCTTCGCCTTGCGTGCCTTGGTCCGGTCCAGCGGGGTGCACCGTGAGGAAATCCCCGGCCCGGTCCGCGAAGGGGACGAGCACATCGCCGTGTTCCGCCTCGACGGGGCGGTGTTCTTCGCCGCCGCCGAGCGCGTCCTGGAGCGGGTCAGCGCCATCCGGAATGTCGACGTCGTGATCATCCGCATGTCACAACTGCAGATCCTGGACGCTACCGGGGCCAGAACAATCACCGACATCGTCCAGGCTCTGGAACGCCGTGGAATCACCGTGCTGATCAAAGGGATCCAGGAACGCCACCTTCGACTCGTCACCCAAGTGGGGGTCCTGGACTCCCTTCGCCACCACAAACACCTCTTCACCGAACTAACCCCCGCCGTGGAGCACGCCCGAAGCCACGTCGCCCGCGCCGCCAGCGCACGCACCGCCCGCAACCCCGGCAAGAAACCGCAACCGGTCCAGACGCAGGCGACCCTACAGGCGCCAACTTTGAAAGAAGACTAATGCCGTCACTGAATGAAGCCAGCGCCCACATCCGGGCCGCCCACCTGCTCGTGCGGTCCGCCGAGGAATGGGACGCGCTCTCCGAAGATTTGCTTCGGAGCTACGATCCCAATGACAACGACAAGGCCGAGATGCTCCGAGAATCCTTCGTTGCCGCTTGGAGGATGGTCATCCGCAACCTGCTCATCGATCCCCTGAACGCCATTGACATCACTGTCACCCCGGCCGTTCACCCCTGGGGCATCGCCACCCTGGAAACCGCCGGACGCGCCTGCGAACCGCTCTTGTGCTCCCCGGAAGGACTCCCCGCATTTCCCAAGACAAGCGACATTCACGGCAGGCCGCGGCTGCTTAGCTTCGAGGAAGTGATGGCCGGCTACAGCACCTGCCTGGCATCCCTGCTTCGGTAGCCGGGACAACAAAGGGAGGCGGCGAAAAATCGCCGCCTCCCTTTGTTGGCCGCCCTACTGGACCTTGGCGATGTACTTGCCCATCGTTTCCAGCTGGTAGCGGGACACCTCGTTGGCGTTGTCGTCCTCGGCGAAGACGCTGGACACCATGACGGTGTTGTCCTTGTCCAGGAAGCCGATTTCCTTAAGTTCGCCGAAGAACTCATCCCAGTTGACGTCGCCGTCGCCGATCTTGAGGTGTTGATGCACGCGCACGGCGTTTCCGGGCGGGTTGGTAATGTAGCGCAGTCCGTGCGAGGCATGGTGGTCCATGGTGTCGGACACGTGGACCAAACGCAGCTTGTCCCCCGCGGCCCGCATGATGTCGAGCGGCTTGTTGCCCATGTGGAACGTGTGGGAGGCAACATAGACCATGCCGATGTTGGGCGAGTTGACGCCCCGGATGACCCGCAGCGCGGCGAGTCCGTCCTCGACGAAGTCATCCGGGTGCGGGTCGATGAGGATGTCCAGGCTTTCGCGCTCGATGATCGGAAGCAGCTCTTCCATCGAGCGGTAGAACGCCCTTTCGGACTCCTCGGCCTTTTCCGGCCGGCCGCTGAATTCGGTGTTCATCGTCTGCACGCCGAGATCTACCGTGATCTGGATGGCACGCTTCCAGTAGCGGACCGCTGCCTCGCGGGCGTCTTCGTCGGGTCCGGACCAGCGCAGCACGGGAAGCACCGAGGCGATCTCTACGTCGGCGTCCTTGCAAGCCTTTTTCAGCTGGCCGACCAATTCGTCGTCGGCCTTGGGGTGGTTGAAAAACGGGATAAAGTCCGCATGCGGGGTCAGCTGGAGGTATTTGTAACCGAGATCGGCAGCAAGCCGCGGAAACTCCAGGAGGCCGTGGCTGTGGTGGAACGGGGTGGGATCGAGGGCAATCTTCATGGCGATTCCTACTTGTACAGCTCGGGCTTGGTGTTGAGTTGTACCGCCACCTTTTCGCCCGACTTCTGGGCCTCGACGCCGGCTTCGCAGCAAGCAGCCGTGGCGTAGCCGTCCCAGGCGGTGGGGCCGCCGATTTCGCCGCGGCGGGCGGCATCAACCCAGGCCTGGACCTCGACGTCGTATGCGGCACCGAAGCGCTCTTCGAAGCCGGGCGTGACCTTGCCGCCCCAGCGGCCGGCGCTGCGGACGTAAGGACCGCCGTCGCCGCCGATGCTCACGATGCCGTCCTCGAAGGACGCCTGGGTGGCGACTTCGTAGCCGAACTTCGCGTTCACGTAGATCTCGACGTCGGCCAGCACGCCGGACTCGGTCTCGATCAGGACGTGCTGCGGGTCGTGCTGGCCGTTCGGGGCGTTGCGCGTCGCCTTGCCCAGGCGGACCTGCACGGAGGTGATCTCCTCGCCGGTGAAGAAGCGGATGGCGTCGAATTCGTGGACCACCGAGTCATTGATGAGCATCTCGTTGGTGAAGCCCGCAGGGGTGTCCGGGTTGCGGTGCTGGTGGTGCAGCATGAGCAGCTCGCCGAGTTCACGATCGCGGATCACGGAACCCAGGGCGGCGTATTCGGCGTCGAAGCGGCGCATGAAGCCCACCTGGATGCGCTTGTGGCCGAGCGCCGTTTCCGCCTGGACAACCTTCCAGGCGCTCTCGGCGTCCGGGGTGAGCGGCTTCTCGCAGAGAATCGGGAAGTCCTTCTCCAGTGCCTTGTACAGGATTTCCTCGTGCAGGAAGCCCGGGGTGGCGATCAGCACTGCGTTGACGTCCCCGTTGTTGAGGGCCTCATCGGCGCTGGCGAGGGCGACGGCGCCGTCGATCCCTGCGATGGCGGCCTGCGCACGGGCGAGGTCGACGTCGACGACGGCGGCCACTTCGGCGCCGTGGATGCGGGTGCTAAGCCGCTTGATGTGGTCGGCGCCCATGCGGCCTGCGCCGATGACGGCCACGCGGAGAATGTCAGTCATTGTTTCTGTCCTTAGGTGTTGGCGCCTGAAAGGCAGCGTTAGTTAACAGTCGTGCGGGAGCCGCACGAGAGCAGGTAGTTCCGGGTGCGCTTGGCGATAGGCATCGGGACGTCGAAGGCCACGGGATACATGTCCTGTTCCACAATGCCAAAGATCGGGCGGTTAAGTCCTTCAACCGCTTCGATGACGGCGCGAAGATCCGGCAGCCCGTTCGGCGGTTCGGTCATGACTCCGGCCAGGTTGGCTGCCGCCCAGGTCATGTTTTCCTCGTTGACCTTTCGCAGGATGTCCGGGTTGATCTGCTTCAGGTGCAGGTAGCCGATCCGGTCCGGGTAATTCTTGATGAGTTCCAGGCTGGAGGCTCCGCAGTATTCCGCGTGCCCGGTGTCCAGGCACAGGTTCAGATACTGGGGATCGGTCTCGGCGAGCAGGTGCTCGATATCCGCTTGGGCGCCGACGTGGGAATCTGCGTGGGAGTGGAATTGCTGCTTGAGGCCGAAGTCTTCCAGCAGCACCTTGCCCATGCGGTTGTGGCCGGCGAACAGATCATTCCACTGTTCCTGCGACAGTTCCCCGCTCTCCACGGCCTCGCCGGTGACGTCGTCGCGCCACATCGCGGGAATGACCACGATGTGTTCGCCGCCCATGGCGGCGGTCAGTTCGGCGACCTTGCGTGCCGGTTCCCAGGCTTCCTCATACTGTGCGCCACCGCGGTGGAAGGCCGTGAAGACCGTTCCCGCGGTGACCTTGAGGTCGCGCTGCTTGAGTTCCTCGGCGAGGCGGGCGGGGTCGTTCGGCAAGTAGCCGTAGGGGCCTAGTTCAATCCATTTGTAGCCGGACTCGGCCACCTCATCCAGGAAACGCTCCCACGGGGTCTGCTTGGGGTCATCCGCGAACCAGACACCCCAGGAGTCCGGGGCCGTGCCGATGATGAGTTTGTTCTCTGTCATTGCTCAATCCTTAACGTTGACTGCTCCCCACCGGGGGCCCGGCCCAACTGACTCGCATTTGTTGTCGTTATGAGGGCCCAAAACGACAACTACTGCGAGTCAGTTGGGCCAGAGGAGACTAGTTGGAGGGGAAGTTGTAGGAGGCGCCGGAGGCGTGGGTGGGTTCGGGCCAGCGGGAGGTGATGACCTTGCCGCGGGTGTAGAAGGACACGCCTTCGGGTCCGTAGATGTGTTTGTCGCCGAAGAGCGAGGCTTTCCAGCCGCCGAAGGAGTGGTAGGCCACCGGGACCGGCAGGGGGACGTTGATGCCTACCATGCCCACGGTGACGGAGCGCTGGAACTTCCGGGCGTTGGCGCCGGAGGAGGTGAAGATGGCGGTGCCGTTGCCGTAGGGGTTGGAGTTGATGAGCTTGATGCCTTCCTCCAGGTCCTCGACGCGGACGACGACGAGGACGGGTCCGAAGATTTCCTCGGTGTAGGCGGTCATTTCGGCCGTGACGTGGTCGATCACGGTGGGGCCGACCCAGAAGCCTTCTTCGTGGCCGGGGACCACGAGGTCGCGGCCGTCAACGACCATGGCCGCCCCGGCGGTTTCGGCTTCGGTGACGATCCGCACGATGCGTTCCTTGGAGGCCGGGGTGATGACCGGGCCCATTTCGGCGTCGGGCTCGGTGCCGTTCTTGACCTTCACGGCCAGGGCTCGCTCCTCGACCTTCTTGACCAGCAGCTCCGCGGCATCGCCGACGGCGACCGCGACGGAGATGGCCATGCAGCGTTCGCCGGCGGAACCGAACGCGGCCGCGGCCAGGTGGTCGGCGGCGTTGTCCAGGTCGGCGTCGGGCATGATGATCGCGTGGTTCTTCGCCCCGCCCAGGGCCTGGACCCGCTTGCCGTGTTTGGTGGCGGTTTCGTGGACGTACTGGGCGATCGGGGTGGAGCCGACGAAGGAGATGCCGTCCACGTCCGGGTGCGTCAGGAGCCCGTCGACCGTTTCCTTGTCGCCGTGCAGGACCTGGAACACGCCGTCGGGCAGCCCTGCCTGCTTCCACAGCTTCGCGAGGAGCATCGAGGCGGAAGGGTCCCGTTCGGAAGGCTTGAGGATGAAGGCGTTGCCCGTGGCGATCGCCATCGGTGCCATCCAGAGCGGAACCATGACGGGGAAGTTGAACGGGGTAATGCCGGCGACGACGCCGAGCGGCTCCCGGAAGGAGAACACGTCGATGCCGGTGGAGACCTGGTCCGAATAGTCGCCCTTGAGCAGCTGCGGGATGCCGCAGGCGAACTCGATGACTTCCAGGCCGCGGCCGATTTCGCCCTTGGCGTCGGAGATGACCTTGCCGTGTTCGGCGGTGATCAGGGCCGCGAGTTCGTCCACGTGCGCGGCGACGAGTTCGCGGAACTTGAACAGCACAGCGGTGCGCTTGGCCAGGGAGAAATCGCCCCACTTTTCCGCAGCAGCCTTCGCTGCGGCGACCGTGGCGTCCAGATCGGCCCGGTTCGCGAGCCGCAGCTCCGCTGAGGCTGCGCCGGTGGCCGGGTTGTAGACCGGCTGGCTGCGGTCGCCGGCGCCGGCGGTTTCTACACCGTTGATGAAATGTTGGATGGTGGTCAGGGTGGTCGTCGTCGACATGTGCGGACTTCCTTGTCTGTGGCTTGAAGCGAGCTTGAAGGGGTCTAGCCGAGCAGCTTGCGCTGGCGGTTCTTGTGGTCGGTGTAGGTCCGGTAGGCGTGCTGGGTGGATTCGAGTTCGGAGACCTGCGAGACGGGAACGTCCCACCAGGATTCGGAGCTCGGGGCGTCCAGCAGGGGGTCCGATTCGACGTGGATGACGATCGGTCCGGTCTCTTCGGGCGCCGACTTCGCGTCGCGGATGGCTTGTTCGAGTTCGGCGATGACTTTCTCCCCCGGTTCGATCCGGATGACTTTCGCGCCGAGGGACTCGGCGTTGAGGGCCAGGTCGATGGGCAGGTTCTCGCCGGCGTCGAAGGAGTGCTGTTCCTTGTCCAGGACCCGGTACTGGGTGCCGAAGCGCTGCGAGCCCAGGGACTCGGAGAGCGAACCGATGGAGGCGTAGCCGTGGTTCTGGATGAGGACGACGATCAGTTTGATGCGTTCGGCGACGGCGGTGACCAGTTCGGTGTGCATCATCAGGTAGGAGCCGTCCCCCACCATGACAACCACGTCCCGTACTATTGCATCCTTGCCGCCCGCGGCGGCCTCGGCCAACGCGGCGCGCTTGACGCCCAGGCCGCCGGGGATTTCGTAGCCCATGCAGGAGTAGGCATATTCCACGTGGTAGCCGAACGCGTCACGGACGCGCCACATCTTGTGCAGGTCTCCGGGCAGGGAACCGGCGGCGCAGATGACAACGTCCTGCTCGTCCATGGCCCGGTTGGTGGCGCCGATGATCTCGTTCTGGGCCGGCAGCGGCGTGTGGCGGGTGTCGAAGGCCTCGTCCACGATGGCGTCCCAGCGCTTCTTCTCGGCCGCGATCTTCTGCTCGAGGTCCGCGCCGACACGGTATCCGCCGAGCGCCTGGTTCAGCTTGATCAGGGCCTTGCGGGCGTCGGCGACGATCGGCAGCACGGTTCCGTGCTTGTACGCATCGATGGGGGCCATGTTGATGTTGATGAACTTCACGTCGGGGTTCTGGAACGCGGTCCGCGAGGCGGTGGTGAAGTCCTCGTAGCGCGTGCCGATGCCGATGATCAGGTCAGCCTCGGCAGCGATGGCGTTCGCCGCCGTCGTGCCCGTGGAGCCGATGGCTCCGAGCGAGAACTTGTGGTCCCAGGGCAGGACGCCGACGCCGGCCTGGGTGTTGCCCACCGGGATGCCGGTCAGTTCGGCGAACTTGGCGAGTTCCTCGTTGGCGAAGGCGTAGAGGACGCCGCCGCCGGCGATGATGAGCGGGCGCTTCGCGGCGCGGATCGCTTCGGCGGCGCGGCGGATGTCCTCGTCGTCGGCTTCGGGGCGGCGGATCCGCCACTCACGCTCGGCCAGGAACTCCTCGGGCACGTCGAAGGCCTCGGCCTGGACGTCCTGCGGGAGGGAGATGGTGACGGCGCCGGTCTCCGCCGGGTCCGTGAGGACGCGCAGGCCGTGGTGGAACGCGGAGAACAACTGCTCCGGACGGGACACCCGGTCGAAGAACTTCGAGAGCGGACGGAACGCGTCGTTGACCGTGATGTCGTAGGCGTAGGGCAGCTCAAGCTGCTGCAGCACCGGGTCCGCCGCGCGGGTGGCGAAGGTATCGCTCGGCAGCAGCAGCACCGGCAACCGGTTCGTGGTGGCCAGCGCCGCGCCGGTCAACAGGTTCGAGGAACCCGGGCCGATCGAGGTGCTGATCGCGAAGGTCTGGCGGCGGCGGGTGTGCCGGGCATAGCCGACAGCCTGGTGCGCCTGCGCCTGCTCGTTACGGCCCTGGTAGTACGGCATGATCGCCGGATCGAGCTGCTGGTACTGCTTGAGGGCCTGGCCCACACCGGCGACATTGCCGTGCCCGAAGATCCCGAAGGTGCCCGGGATCAGTCGCTCCCTGTACTCACTCCCGCCGACGGTGTCCACCGTGTACTGCCTGGACAGGAACTCGACAACCGCCTGGGCGACCGTCATTCTGCGCGTTGACATTACTCTTACTCCGATACTTTCGCAGGTGTCTTCAGCAGCTCGGTCGTCTTCAAGAGCGAGGCGGCGGTGGCCACGGCCCCGGCAACGTCTCCGTCGGCCGGATACAAGAGGGTGCGCCCCACAGTCAATCCCTGGACTCCGGGCAGGGCAAGCGCTGCCTGCCAGCTGGCAAAGACCTCGTCCTGCCCCGCATCCGGATCCCCGCCCAACAGGACAGTGGGCAGCGTGGTGGCCGCCATGACGCGTTCCATCTCAGCCACGACCGGCAGTTTCATCCAGGTGTAGGCGCTCGTGGAACCGAGGCCCTCGGCAATCGCGACCGACTTGATCACGGCGTCCGGGGAAAGGTCGTTGCGGACCTTGCCGTTCGCCTCGCGGACGGACAGGAACGGCTCCACCATCGCGATCAGCTTGCGCGCAGCGAGCGAGTCCACTGCCTTGGCGGTGGCCTCCAGGATCGACGCCGTGTCCGGGTCCCCGAGGCAGATCCGGGTGAGCATTTTGCCGCCGTCGGCGCCGAGGGCGTCAAGGGCCGCCGCGGTGTGGCCCGTGAAACGGTCATCGATTTCGTTGACCAGCCCGGCGAGGCCGCCGCGGTTCATCGAACCGAAGACGAGCTTTCCCTCCAACGCACCGAGCAGCAGCAGGTCATCCATGATGTCCGGGCTCGCGAGCACACCGTCGACGGCGGGGTTCGCCAAGGCGATCTGCAGCCGGTCGAGCAGGGTCCGGCGGTCTGCCATGGCTGTCGGGTCGATGCCGACGCTCAGGGCGCCGCGGGCCGGGTGGTCGGCCGCGACGATGAAGTTCTGGGTCCCGTACTTGAGTCCCGGGTGGCGGCGACGGGCGGCGGCGGCGCGGGCAACGGCGTCGGGATCTTCAAGCCGGATGGCACTGAGGTGCTCGTACCGGCGGGGGTCGTCATTGAAGCTCAACGTGTTGCTCCTTCGGAAACGGCTGCGGCGGTGCCGGCGGGTGTCAGGCGGCCGCGTTCAGCGAGCAGCGAAGTGACCTCGTCCGGCGTCGGCATGGCATCTGCGCACGAGAGGCGGGAGGCGACGATCGCGCCGGCGGCGTTCGCGTAGTCCAGGACCTGGGCCAAAGGCCAGCCGGAGAGCAGTCCGTGGCAGAACGCGCCGCCGAAGGAATCGCCCGCGCCCAGTCCGTTGACGGTCTCCACCGGAACCGGCGCGGAAACGACGCGTTCAGTGCGGGTCTTGGCCATCACGCCTTCGGGGCCGAGCTTGACGACGGCGATTTCGACGCCGGCGGCCAGGAGCCGGTCCGCCTGTTCGTCCGGGGTTCCCTCACCCACGGCGACCGCACATTCCTTGTCATTGCCGATGGCCACCGTGACGTGCGGCAGGATCTTGGCAACTTCAGCGCGGGCCTCGTCCTCGGAAGCCCAGAACATCGGCCGGTAGTCCAGGTCCAGGATGGTGTACTGGCCCTCCTTGAGTCCCGTGCGCGGACGTGCCTCGTGGGCTGCGAGGTGGGCTGAGCGGCTGGGCTCCTGGCAAAGCCCGGTCACGGTGGACCAGAAGATCCCGGCGTCCTTGATCGCGTCGAGATCCAGTTCCTCGGCCTTGATCTGAAGGTCCGGCGCCGTCGGGAAACGGCCGTAAAAGTAAAGTGGGAAGTCGTGCGGGGGCTGGATCGCGCAGAACGTGGCCGGGGTCTGCAGCCCCGGCACCGGGGTGACGAATCCGTCGTCGACCTTGAACTTGCGCAACTCGCGGTGCAGGTAGACGCCGAAGGGGTCATCGCCCGTACGCGTAATCACGCCGGAACGGCGGCCGTGGCGGGCTGCGGCAACAGCCACGTTGGAGGGCGAGCCGCCTAGATACTTGCCGAAGGACTGCACGTCCTCCAGTCCCACACCGATGTCGTTCGGGTAGATATCAACGCTGATGCGCCCGATGGTGAGCAGTTCGTGGGTCACGGTGATCGCGGACCTTTCTGTAGTGAACTCTTCTTGCGGGACGGTGAGAGCTCCGGTGCTTTTGCCGGCCCGCAGTGAGCGGGGCCACAACCACTACTTTGCACCAGAATTCATGTCCTGTCAAAGGTTTGTACTGACATATTTACAACGAAACGTAATGGCCGAAGTTACGCGGTGATATGGGTTTGAATCCGCTCCAAAACGCTGAGTTACCGGGCAGGAACGGCAAGTTCGCCGGTGACATACTGGGCCCGGCCGAAGCCGAAGGACCAGTCATCGGCGGTGTTTTCGACGTACCCCAGGAAGACATCCTCGCCGGCGACGCCGATCTCACTGAGTTGCGCGGCAATGGCGGCGAACAGGGACTGTTTGGCTTCGCGACTTCGACCACCCTGGGTGAAGATCTGGATCATGACCACGCCGGAACTTCGCTCGAAGCCGAGCCCGGCGTCCTGCGCAACGATCTGGCCTGAGGGATGCTCGGTGATGATGTGGAAGTAGTCGCGCTCGGGAATGCCGTACTCGGCGAGGATGGCATCGTGGATTCGCCTGCTGAGGTCGCCGAGCTGCTGCGGCGTTCGGCCTTCGTTGACGTCAATGCGGACAAGGGGCATCTGCTCTCCTTCGATTAGTTTGTCCTGACATACTAACAAAGTAGATGATCGCGCCACAAGCCCTCGGCACCCTGATGCGCCGCCATCAGCAACGCCCGCTCACATATATGGCTAAAAGCCGAGACGCCCGCTCACATAAATCGCCTTAACCGCAAACGCCCGCTCACATCATGTGAGCGGGCGTCGGCCCAAAACCCTTCAGATGTGAGCGGGCGTCGGTGACGGGCCGCCCGGGCTTTCAACAGTTAAACCACGACGGCGCCCGTCACCTTCGCGTGGAAGGTGACGGGCGCCGTCGTGCTTCAGTCGCGCGGAAATCTCGCGCGGAGTTGTGCTAGAGGGTTGCGAAGACCTCGCGGAGGAGCTTGGCGGTCTCGGACGGAGTCTTGCCGACCTTCACGCCTGCTGCTTCGAGAGCTTCCTTCTTGGCCTGTGCCGTACCCGCGGAGCCGGAGACGATGGCGCCTGCGTGGCCCATGGTCTTGCCCTCGGGAGCGGTGAAGCCTGCAACATAGCCGACAACCGGCTTCGTCACGTTGGCCTTGATGAAGTCGGCTGCGCGCTCTTCGGCGTCGCCACCGATTTCGCCGATCATGACGATTGCCTTGGTCTCCGGGTCAGCCTCGAACGCAGCCAGGGCGTCGATGTGCGTGGTACCGATGACGGGGTCGCCACCGATGCCGATCGCGGTGGAGAAACCGAGGTCGCGCAGCTCGTACATCATCTGGTAGGTCAAGGTACCGGACTTGGAGACCAAGCCGATGGGGCCCTTGCCCGTGATGTTTGCCGGGGTGATGCCAACCAGGGCTTCGCCCGGAGTGATGATGCCGGGGCAGTTCGGGCCGATGATGCGGGTGATCTGCTTGCCGTCAGCATCAACCGTGGCCTGGGCAAGTGCCCAGAATTCGGCCGAATCCTGAACCGGCACGCCTTCGGTGATGACGACAACCAGGCCGATGCCTGCTTCGATGGCTTCAACGACGGCGGCCTTGGTGAATGCCGGCGGGACGAAGACGATCGAGACGTCGGCGCCGGTTTCGGCGATGGCTTCCTTGACGGTGCCGAAGACAGTGATTTCCTTGTCCCCGTGCAGCACCGTGGTGCCGGCCTTGCGGGCGTTGACGCCACCGACGATGTTGGTGCCGGCCTTGAGCATCAGGGCGGTGTGCTTGGTGCCTTCGCCGCCGGTGATGCCCTGGACGATGACCTTGGAGTCCTTGTTGAGGTAGATAGACATAGTCTTGCGTCCCTTACTTCGCTGCGTTGGCGAGCTCGGCGGCCTTGTCGGCGCCCTCGTCCATGGTGGCTGCCAGGGTAACCAGCGGGTGGTTGGCCTCGGCCAGGATGCGGCGGCCCTCTTCGACGTTGTTGCCATCGAGGCGGACGACCAGCGGCTTGTTGGCGTTGGAGCCAAGCTCGGCCAGTGCACCGACGATGCCCTTTGCCACAGCGTCACACGCGGTGATGCCACCGAAGACGTTCACGAAAACGCTCTTGACCTGCTCGTCGCCGAGGATGACGTCCAGGCCGGCGGCCATGACCTCAGCGGAGGCTCCACCGCCGATGTCCAGGAAGTTGGCCGGCTTGACGTTGCCGTGGTTTTCTCCTGCGTAAGCAACCACGTCCAGGGTGGACATCACAAGACCGGCGCCGTTGCCGATGATGCCAACCGAGCCGTCAAGCTTCACGTAGTTCAGGTCCTGCGCCTTGGCCTTGGCCTCGAGCGGGTCAGCCGCGTCCTTGTCCTCAAGCTCACCGTGGTGGACGTGGCGGAAGCCGGCGTTCTCGTCCAGCGAGACCTTGCCGTCAAGGGCAACGATGTCGCCAGCGCCGGTCTTGACCAAGGGGTTGACCTCAACGAGGGTTGCGTCTTCCTTCTTGAAGACGTCCCAGAGCTTCAGGATGACGGAAGCAACCTTGGCGCGCAGTTCCTCGGAGAAACCGGCAGCGGCAACGATTTCGTCAGCCTTGGCCTGGTCGATTCCGACTGCGGGATCGATGGCTACCTTGGCGAGGGCCTCGGGGCGCTCCACGGCAAGCTGCTCGATTTCCATGCCGCCTTCTACCGAGCACATGGCCAGGTAGTTGCGGTTGGCCCGGTCCAGCAGGACGGAGAAGTAGTATTCCTCAGCAATGTCGGCGCCCTGGGCGATCATGACCTTGTTGACGGTGTGGCCCTTGATGTCCATGCCGAGGATGTTGGTGGCGTGCTCAAGCGCTTCGTCAGCGGACTTTGCGACCTTGACACCGCCGGCCTTGCCACGGCCACCGACCTTTACCTGCGCCTTGACGACGGTCACGCCGCCGATGTTCTCGGCAGCAGCCTTTGCTTCTTCAGGAGTGTGCGCCACGATGCCGGCGAGCACGGGTACACCGTGCGCTTCGAACATATCGCGCGCCTGATATTCAAACAGGTCCACGGTTTAGTGTCCTTCTACGTCGAAGTAGTTTCTGTACAGCCGGAAACCACGGTGACCGCGAAAACCGGCTGCGGATAGGTGCGCATCGAACGGCCGACAAGCAGCCGGTCACATTGCGCAAGTTCCTCTCGAACTTTAGCCCCCCGGGGAGGCCAGCCGGTTCTACAGTACCTGTTAAGTGAGTAAGCACACAGTTCTATGGACCGTAGAAAAACCGCTATATGACGCGGTTTTCCGGCGCTCCGGACGCCGCCATGCCAGGACGACAGGACGCCGGAGCCGTTAGGAATCCAGTTTGGTCAGCGGCGCGTAACGCAACAGCAGCCGTTTCTCGCCGACGTCGAACTTCACCTTCGCCACGGTCTTGTCGCCGGCGCCTTCGACGCCGATCACGGTGCCGTTCCCGAAGCTCGTGTGGTTCACCTTGTCCCCGACGGCGACGGCGACCACTTCCTTCTGCGGCTGGACACGATTGCGTACGACGGCGGCAGGCACGTCGGCGTTGAAGCCCGCCGTCGCACTGGCGGCAGCCCCGCGCGAGGTGCCGGCACCCCAGAAGGATCCGCCGTAACGCCCGGAACCGATCGGGGCGTTGCCCCAGCCGCTCACTTGGCGGGAGGTACCTTCGCGTTTCCACTCCACCAGACCGGTGGGGATCTCCTCAAGGAATTGGCTGGCGGGGTTGTATTGGCTCTGGCCCCACATGCTGCGGACTTCCGAGCGGGTGACATAGAGGCGCTTCCGTGCCCGGGTGAGGCCCACATAGGCCAGGCGACGCTCTTCTGCCAGCTCCTTGGGATCGGTTGCGGACCGCTGATGCGGGAACAGCCCGTGTTCCATGCCGGTCAGGAAAACTACCGGGAACTCCAGGCCCTTGGCCGTGTGGAGGGTCATGAGCGTGACGACGCCCATCCGCTTGGCTTCTGCCACGGCGGCGGCTGCGTCCTCGGAGGATCCTTCCGGAGCGTCCGGGATCTGGTCCGCGTCGGCTACGAGGGAAACCTGCTCCAGGAATTCACCCAACGAACCTTCAGGGTTGTCGCGCTCGTATTCCCGGACCACCGCCACCAGTTCGGCGAGGTTTTCCACGCGGGACTCGTCTTGCGGATCGGTGCTGGCACGGAGCCCTGCAAGGTACCCCGTCTGTTCCAGAACCGCTTCCAACGCTGCCGCAGCCCCGGAACCCGAGGCCACTTCGGCCAGGTCATCCAGGAGTTTCACGAATCCCAAGACGGCGTTCACGGAACGGGTGGCCATGCCGGGAGCCTGGTCCGCCTTGCGTGCCGCAGTCATGAACGACATCCGTTCGCGTTCGGCAAGCGCCGCCACGGCTCCTTCGGCGCGATCGCCGATTCCCCGCTTGGGTTCGTTGAGGACGCGACGCAAATTGACGTCGTCGTCCGGGTTCACCAGGACGCGAAGGTACGCGAGGGCGTCCTTGATTTCCTTGCGCTCGTAGAAGCGGGTGCCGCCCACCACTTTGTACGGCAGGCCGACCCGGACCAGCACGTCTTCAATGGAGCGGGACTGGGCGTTGGTCCGGTAGAAAATGGCGACGTCGCCGGGACGCAGGCCTTCCTCGTCCTGGAGCCGGTCGATTTCCTTGGCGATGAACTGGGCTTCGTCGTGCTCGTTCTCCCCCACGTAGCCGATGATCTTTTCGCCGTCACCCTCGGCCGTCCAGAGCTTCTTGTCCGGGCGGTTGGGGTTGCGCGAAATAACGGAGTTCGCCGCGCTCAGGATGTTCTGGGTGGAGCGGTAGTTCTGCTCCAACTTGATGGTGCGTGCTTCCGGGTAATCCTTCTCGAATTCGACGATGTTGCGGATATCCGCACCGCGGAAGGCATAAATGGATTGGTCGGAGTCGCCGACGACGGTCAGCTCGCTCGCGTGGGGACCCTCGCCGACGATTTCGCGGACCAATGCGTACTGGGCGTGGTTGGTGTCCTGGTATTCGTCAACGAGGACGTGACGGAAACGACGGCGGTAGGACTCTGCGAGCGCGGGGAAGGCCCGGAACATGTAGACGGTCTGTGCGATGAGGTCGTCGAAGTCCATGGCGTTGGCCTGGCGCAGGCGCTGGGTGTAGCCCTTGAAGACCTCGGACACGGCCTGCTCGAAGGGTTCGTTGTAGTTGGCGCTCGACGCGAACGCGTCGTCGTCGATGAGCTCGTTCTTGAGGGCCGAGATCTTGTGCTGGATCGCTTTGGGCGCGAACTTCTTGGGATCAAGGTCCAGGTTCTTCGCGACGAGCGTGATGAGCCGCAGGGAGTCTGCGGAGTCGTAGATGGAGAAGTTGGAGTTCAGCCCCACGTTGGCGGCTTCGCGGCGCAGGATACGCACGCAGGAGGAGTGGAATGTTGAAATCCACATGGACTTGGCGCGGGCACCCACGAGGGCTTCGATGCGTTCCCGCATTTCCGCGGCCGCCTTGTTGGTGAAGGTGATCGCCAGGATCTCACCGTGGTGGGCCCTCCTGGTGGCGATCAGGTACGCAATGCGATTGGACAGCACGCGGGTCTTGCCCGAACCTGCGCCAGCCACGATCAGCAAAGGGCTGCCCGCGTGCTTGACGGCTTCCTCTTGCTGCGGATTCAAGCCTTGGAGCAATGCGTCCGCGGACGGCAAGCCCGAATGGCCCCGCTCCTCGGCACCGCCGGGCGTCCCTCCCCAGGACGCACCAGACGCACCCCCGGGCACGGAACCGCCGGATGCAGAACCCCCTCCGGGCGCAGAGCCGCCGGGTGCAGAGCCGCTTCCGGCGCGCGAAAGCACGGCCGGAGCGGCCTTGGTGGCAGCTGTGCTTGCAGCTTTGAAGGGGCCATCCGCGTACGGGTCAAACAACATATCCATGGTGTTTACAGTCTAGGCGGTGGCCCTGACACTCATTGTCCGGATGCCGCCCAGGATCGGTTCCCCCACGGGACATGCCCCCTCTTCGCCCGAACGAGTGGACATAACACCGCTATGTCCACTCCCCGGACCAAGAAAGGCGCATGCTCAGGCGAATTGCGGCACCGAGGTGAGGGCCGCGCGCAACTCGCGGACCGCCGTCGGGCCTCCCGCGATGAACCAGTCCAGGCCGTTGACGCGCACGACGTCGGTGTCCCCGCCGGCCGCGCGGACGATCGCTTTGCCGGGGAGCCAGTCCCACTCGGGGCAGCTGTGCTGGAACCAGCAGCCCAGTTCGCCGTCGGCAACCCGACCGAGATCGCAGGACCCGGAGCCGAACATGCGCAGTGAAGCGGTGGACACCGCTGCGGCGTGCCACGGCATGGCGGCGCGGGGATCGGCGAGCCAGGTGGGGTGGATGTAGGTCGCGGCGCCGAGTTCGCTGAGGGCAGCTCCGGATGGTCCCGTGACCGGTTCGTCGTTGAGGGTCGCGGGGTGGCCTTCGCCGCCTGTCCAGAGCTTGTCGAGCTCCGGTTGATAGATGGCCCCGAGGATGACGTCGGCGTCCGGGGCACCACCATGCGATGCCGTGCCCTCGTGCTTCAAGGCGATCGCCGAGCACCAATACGTCGAGCCGTGCAGGAAATTGTAGGTGCCGTCCACGGGATCGATCACCCACGTGCGGCCGCTGCTCCCTGCCACCGAGCTTCCTTCTTCACCCAGGATGCCGTCGTGCGGGCGGCAACGGCGCAGTTGCTCAAGGACATAGGCCTCGGCTGCATGGTCCGCGGCCGTCACCACGTCCGAAACCGAGGTCTTCCGTTCCCCCTGCAAGCCGCCCATCCGCATCAGCAGGGCAAGCTGCCCGGCTTCCCGGACCAGGGCTGCAGCGAGTTCGTAGTCGTCGAGCGAAGGATCAAGTTCTGTGGCGGAGTGCCTGCCAGTGGTCATGGGTCCAGCTTATGTGGCGGGATAATGAATGACATGGCCAAGACCCCAGCCCAACGCATCAAGAAGCACGGTGCCAATGCCGCCGTGCCCCAGCACCACTTGCCGTCGGTGATCAATCCCACCGCCCAGCAGGGCCCTGAGAAGGCGCAGAACAACGGCCGCCTCATCGTGATCGCCGGGGTCGTGGCCAGCCTGTTCCTGTTCTGGTATGTGCACCTCCTGACCCTGAACCAGATGACCCAGTTATCCGGCGGCATGGCCATGCCCGATTCACTTGTCGGCGGGTTCTCCACCGACTATGTCCATCAATTGCATGGCGCCATGACCGACGACGCCCGCGGACAGCTCAGCTACATCCACAAGACCGCCGGAACGCTGTTTCCGCTGATCTTCGGTTTCACCTGGCTTCTGCTCATTGGCACCAATGTGGCCGCGAAGGCGATGCGGTGGGCCCTGTGGGCTGCTCCCCTGCTGTTCGCGGTGGTCCGCTTGTGCGGCAACGTGGCGGTCGACGCCGCGCTGGGGACCGCAACGCCCGACGCCGGCCAGGTGGCGTTGGCTTCCACCCTCACCGTTGTGGGCTGGGTACTATTCCTGCTAAGCCTTTTGGCTGGCGTCGCGGCTGTATTCCTGGGGAGGCGGCGTTCCAAGAGCGCCTGACAGGCCGGCCCGTCGAGGCTACTCCTGATCCGAGCCGCTCCCCGGCGCGAGCATCTCCCTGGCTTGGAGAGCACGCTGGTGGGCGCCTGCCTTGTCGAAGCGGTCAGCGGCTTCGACCAGGCTTTCCTTGGCCGCCTGCTTGCTCCCGGTATCGGCTTGGGCACGCGCCATCAAGAGGAATATTTCGCCCGCGATCTGCGAAGGCAGCTGATCTGCGCTGCCGCTGATTTCGCCCAGCAGCTCAAGCGCCGCTCCGGCGTCTCCTGCCAGGTAGTTCCAATGCGCGCGGTTGAGGCGAAGCAGGAGAATTTCCTCTTCGCTCCCCCCGACAACATCCGTGGCAAGTTCGGCACGTTCGATGCACCGCAAGGTGGCGGCGTCAGCCACGTCCGCCGCCAGCCTCATCGCCGCCGATGCCTTGTTGAACTTGGCCCAGACGTCCAGGTTCCGTGACGGGGAAAAAGTCTCCGCGGCGAGTTCATGGTAATGGAGGCCCTCAGCGACCTTGTCGCAGAGGAATGCCACATTGCCGATGACCCAGTACGCCTTGCCGGCCAGTTGGTCATCCATCTCATCGGAGATTCTTTCCGAGAGCGAAAGGCACTCCTCCCAAGCCTCCTCAAGCTTTCCGGATTCGCCATACGTCGCGATCAGAGCCTGCCGTGCATGGACGTCGATTTCCATGTCTGCGTCATCATCGACCAAGCCCACAGCCGACGCCGCGGCCGCCGTCGCCATCTCCAGAAGTCCTTCACTCCGCAGGGAGTTCGCCATCAAAATGAGTGCCCTGGCCCTGTGCTGGGGTGAGGCTGCAGCCAACGATGCCTCGGAAAGGGATCTCGCCAAGGCAGTGCACTCGGCGAAATCACCGGCGTCGAGAAGGTTCTCGGCTTGCAGGAAGGTCATGTTCCACCAGCCCGTGGAATCGCCCTCGTCGCGGGCAATATCGGCGGCCGAACGCGCGCCGTCGGCAGCCTTGGTGAAATCATGGCTGGCGCGGTGCTCCCTCGCCTCAAGCTCCACCGCAGCGTACGCCGGCGCAACCTTTTTTTCTCGCATAGCTCCATTATGTCCCTGAGACACTTCGTCGAGACGCGGAAGGGCAATTAGCACGATTTTGGAAGATGCCGACCAAGCATTGATGACACGGCGTGTCGTTACTCTTATAATGAGCGTGCTTCACTTTGTTCACTTCAGTCGCATCAGTCACAAAAACTATCAGGAGCTTTCGCATGAAAAGAACTTTCGCCGCCCTCCTCGCGGCAGCAGCAATCTTGCTCGCGGGCATTACCGGCTCGGCAGCGGTGTCCGCCAGCGGCCAGGGCCCGTCGCAGGATTCCTCCGTAGCCATTGGCTGGTGGCCCAACGCCGCCACCCAGGGTGCGGCACAGGCAATCGGCTGGTGGCCCAACGCCGCTACCCAGGGTGCGGCACAGGCAATCGGCTGGTGGCCCAACGCCACCACCCAGGTGTCACCCCAGGCAATCGGCTGGTGGCCCAACTCCACTCCGTCCAACTAGTTCCACCTGAAAGGCACCGGACCTTGGGTCCGGTGCCTTTCTGTTGCCGTTCTTCCGTCGCGGGAGTAAGTGCGTTCAGGCGCCCCGCAGCAGTTCCGCAAACTTTTCCGCTGCCATGGGCCGGCCAAAGTAATAGCCCTGGCCACTGGCGCAGCCCAGGCGGGCAAGCTCAGCCGCTTGTTCTGCAGTTTCGATGCCCTCGGCAACGGCCTGCATTCCGCACGCATGAATGAGTTGGAGAACGGCCGCCACAAAGTTCCGTTCCTTCTCGTCCTTGCCCAGGTCCTGGATGAGGGAGCGGTCGATCTTGACCACGTTGACGGGAAGGCTGCGCAGGTAGCTGATCGACGAATAGCCCGTGCCGAAGTCGTCGATTTCCAAGCGGATGCCCAGACGCCGGAGGCCGGTCAGCGAGTATCTGTCGATGTCGCTGCCGTTCACCGCCATTGACTCCGTCAGCTCGATGACCAGCTTGGATGCTTCCACTCCGGTTTCGGCGAGCACTTCCCGGACGTGCTCGATCAATTCCAGGCTTTGAAGTTCCGTTGTTGAAATATTGACCCGCATGCTGAAGTCTTCGGCCACCCCCGGGCCGTCCTGCCATTCGCGCAGTTGCTGCATTGCCCGCCGAAGGACCCAATACCCGAGGTCGAGGATGATTCCGGTTTCCTCGGCCAGCGGGATGAAGGCATCCGGCATCAACAATCCCCTTTCGGGGTGGTTCCATCGCACCAGCGCCTCAGCGCCTTCAATCCTGCCCGAGGCCAACTCGACAACAGGCTGGAAATGGAGGACCAGCTGATCTGTGCGGATGGCTTCACGCAGTTCCGAGATCATGAGTCCTTGGAGCCGGCGCGCGTACAACAAAGCCGGCTCGAAAACCCTGACGCTGCTCCCTTGCTCTGCCTTTGCCGCGTACATGGCTGTATCGGCTTCCATGACGAGGTCGTCCACGGACTGTCCGGGTTCCGCGACCCGGAGCCCGATGCTGGTGCCGCAGATGATCCGGACTTCGCCGATGTCGATGCTCTCACCGACGGCCCGGAGGATCCGCTTGGCGACGCCCCGTGCATGCGCGGCATTGGATTTTGGCAGCATGACGGCAAATTCGTCGCCGCCGAGCCTGGCCACCATGTCAGTGTCGCGGACCGCTGAGATCAGGCGCCTTGCAGTGACCTTCAAGACGGTGTCCCCTGCGCCGTGGCCCAAGGTGTCGTTGATCCCCTTGAATGAGTTCAAGTCCAAAACGAGCAACGCCGGCGGGAGCTCACCCCTCTCGGACTCAACGAGTTCATGGTTCAGCGCCCTTTCGAGTGCCGTGCGGTTGGCCAATTGAGTCAGCGGATCAGTGAGCGCCATCCTTTCGAGTTCGATCTGGGCCTCGCGCAGCATGGCAGTCCGGCTTTCGACCCGTTCCTCGAGCTCCTGGTAGATGGCTTGAAGATCGTCGGCCATGAGGTTGATCCCGGTAATGACGGCAGCCACTTCGTCCCGCGGGCCGGAGACCGGGATCCTCGTGCTGAGGTCGCCGTCGGCAATCCGCACCACCCCTTCAACAAGGGCAAGGAGTCGCGGGTCCTGGGGCTCATGGTTCACGGTGGTGCTCTCTCAACCAGTCACGGGCCTCCGCCTCTGAGGTGAAGAACTGTCCCGGGAGGGAGCCTGGCTTCGCGCGAAGGAGAAAATGTGCAATCACACGGTCCACAGGACTCTCCCCTAAGAGGGCACAGGCTGAAACAGCCACGGAATTCGTGTACGTCAGGCGCGCGTCGTCGGTGACGGACAGTACTCCGGTCACTCTGAGTAGCAGCGGAAGCCTCCGGCCGTCCGCAAACATGCGAACGGCCGCCGCGGCCGCCCGGGCTTCCGGCGAGCGGACGACCGAGTTCGGCGGCAGGGTGACCTCGACAATCCCGTCCGCCGCCAAGTCGACGGTGATCTGATCGGCGAGGGCCGTCACGACTTCGGCTGAAGGCTCCGAAGCGTCATCGGGAAGCGTGCAATCCCGGGCGGGCAGTGTCCGGGCGCTCATCGTCGTGCGGCCTGCCGCCGTCGGGCGATCGGCCCGTGAGCGTTCCAAAGGGCACGACCCGAAAGGCCGGATCCTGCCCCTATGGGGAAAATAACGCCTGCGTGTCCCGGACCACGCCGAACAAGCTGATGAGTCATGGGTCCTATGTTCTGCCGTATCGGTCAATCTAGTCTGCGCCAAAACTGCGTGGAACCCTCAGCCCGGCGCCTTTCCGGTGAGTGCACTCATGATAATGCAAAGACCACCCACTCGCTGACATGAGGCTACCCGCGAAAACTCAGCGTTTTGCAAGCCGCGCCGTTCGCCGTACGTCCCGGACCCTTTGCGCCACCACCAGCCCTGCGGCGGAAAATCCGATCGTGACCGGATAGCCCATCAGGCGTTCCAAGGTTCCGGGTTCGGGGACATCCATCCGCGTCAGCCCACCGACCACGAGGGCGCCCAGGGTCAGCGTTCCGCATACCAGGATGAACCAGCTCATGGGAGTATGCGGCAGCCAGAGCACTCCGAGGAGCACCAGGGCGAATGCACCTCCGATGAAGAACATGAGGGCGCCCACGAAGTGGAAGGGAGACCCCAGGTCCTCCGGCACAAAACCAACAACCACGGTCCCCAGCCCGGAGATCCCCGTCAAGACACGGACCGCGACGGCGGTGGGCCACGCTTTGCGGTAGCCGGCGCCTTGCAGGATCCGCACGCCGGGACGGGCCGCGATGCACAGGAGCGCGGAACTAAGCAGCAACGCCCCGAAGAGCAACGCCAGGCCCTGCACCACGAAGGAGGCATTCATGAGCAAGTGAAGGGGCGAACAGACGTCGCGGTGTTCGTAGATCCCGCATTTGAGCGCGCCAAGATCGCTGATGAAACCGGTCCGGCGATCGTAGGGCTCGGGGCCGCGCCAGGCTTCTATCACCGCCGATTCGGCCACGAAATACTGCACCACGCTCAAATGGGCCCAGCCTCCGATGTTGGAGCGGATGGTCCCCAGGTCCGGGAGGTGGTCGCCGGATGCGGCCGGCACCGTCATCTGCTCTCTCATGCGGGCCAGCCTAGCCTCAGCCCGCCCCTCTGCCGCGCCGCCCCTGTTGCCCGCGGCGGTGTTCGGGGGGCGCCCCGGCAGCTTGTATGCTTGTATGCGTGCCCGGCCAGCGGCTCCCCGGAGCTTCCAGCACGTGCACAGGCCCTCGTAGCTCAGTGGATAGAGCACGGCTCTCCTAAAGCCGGTGTCGTTGGTTCGATTCCAATCGAGGGCACTTGAAAGACCAGCTGCGCGAATCGTCTCCGACGCAAGACCTGCGGGCCTACCTGCTGGGCAGCTGGACCGTGGAACGGTCCCTGTGGGACCGCGCGAGCGGCGCCCGAGGCACGTTCACCGGCGTCGTGCGCTATTCAGGAACCCCCGACGGCGGCCTCGCCCTTCGCGAAGACGGCACCATGACCTGGGCCACCCACACGGGTCCGGCCTTCCGCGAATACCTCCTGCGGCCCGGCGACTCCCCCGCCGCCATGGACGTCTATTTCCCGGACGGGAAGCCCTTCCACCGCATGAGCTTCCGAGACCACGCCAACGAGGACAGCCACTGGTGCGATCCCGATGACTACAAGGTCAATTACCTCTGGGGCGGACTGGACGCTTTCAGCTACGCCTGGGACGTCCAGGGACCGGCCAAGGACTTGCTGCTGGAATCCCGGCTAAGGAGAGAGCAATGACCCGCAACCGCCCAGCAAAGGACCTGATTGTGGTCAGCGCGGTCTGCGTCTACGACGACGCCGGACGGCTGCTGACGGTGCGCAAGCGCGGCACGGACAAGTTCATGCACCCGGGAGGCAAGCCCGAACCAGGTGAAACAGCGGCGGAGGCGGCATCCCGCGAGCTGGCCGAGGAAGTCGGAATCGACGTCGATCCGGCCGGGCTGGAGCCCTTGGGGAGCTGGCTCGCTGCCGCTGCGAACGAGGCCGCCACCGACATCGAAGCCACCGTCTTCACGGCACCGGGAACGTGGGAAGCCCATCCTTCGGCCGAGATCGCAGAGATCCGCTGGTTGGATCTCTCTGCCGAACTTCCGGACGATTTGGCTCCCCTCCTGACCGACCACGTGCTGCCCTTGCTCGCCCAAAGATGAAGAACCAGTAGAGCTTTCAGGCGACTGGTGGCAAAGTTTGGTTTAACCTAATACAGCCCCGCATTGTCAGATCCAGCTGGGGGATCGCATGCAATATCTTGATGAGCGCCGCGACGCTCCGGCCATCGGCATGAGCGGCTACGGGTTGCGAAAGCCCACCCTGCTGTGGGCGGTCATTGCCGCCGGTGCCGCAGTTGCCGTCCTGGCGATGGTTCTCGGAATCAACCACGGGACGTCCGCGGCCCAGTCCGCCGGGGATCTCGCCATCCTGGCGGCGGTGCTGCTCGCCACGGTCAGTTGCGCCCGCGCGGCCCGACGCAAAGACGAAAGCTCCCGCGCATGGTGGGTCATGGCGCTGGCCACGCTGATCTGGACCATCGGTCAATCAATCTGGACCTTCTACGGGCTGACGCTTGACCACAACTATCCCTACCCATCCGCAGCAGATGCCGCATTCGTCGGCTATTCGATCCCGGCCGCGATCGGCCTCTACTTGTTCCCGCGTCCCAGGGTTTCCCGTGTTGCTTTCCTGCGCGGACTCCTTGATGCGGCAGTGATCGCCTCCGCGGTGCTGTTCATCAGCTGGGCCACCGTCCTCGGTTCCATGTACAAGGCCGAGGGGCCGGACCCCCTCGTCCACCTCACCGGCCTTGCCTATCCCGTTGCCGATATCGTGATGGTTTCCCTTGTCCTCATGCTCACCATGCGGACGGCACCCGGCGAGCGCCTCAGGTG
Source organism: Arthrobacter bambusae (assembly GCF_022606295.1). Lineage (GTDB taxonomy): Bacteria > Actinomycetota > Actinomycetes > Actinomycetales > Micrococcaceae > Arthrobacter > Arthrobacter bambusae_A. The sequence continues at coordinate 62,279 of NZ_JAHHZS010000008.1, read as the reverse complement.
GGCCTGCCTGGGTGGCGGCCTCCTGGTCCTGGCGATCACTGACAGCACCTACGTGGACCAGACTTCCGACGGAGTCACTGGGCTCACCGGAACACCCTTGGCAGCAGGGTGGATCGCGGCGTTCCTGCTGATAGCCGTTGCCCCTTTGGTCCCTTACGCCCCGCGTCCCAGGACGGACCGGCGCCTTTACACCCTGGCCCTGGAACTCCTCCCCTATGTCCCCGTTTTCGGTGCCGTCATGGTGGCGCCCATACGCGTCGGGCGCCCCGGCGACCCCTTCCTCCAGACCGTAGGACTTACCGTGCTGGCCCTCGCCGTCACGCGCCAGATCCTCATGATCCTGGAGAACATCAACCTGACCCGGGATCTCGAATCGAAGGTTGCCCAGCGGACGGCGGAGCTTGAAGGCCTCGGCGCGATCGTCAACTCCTCGGCGGACGCCATCGTGGGAAAGACCCTTGACGGTGTCATCACCAGCTGGAACCCCGGCGCGGAACGGATCTACGGGTACAGCGCCGCAGAGGCAATAGGCAGGAATGTTTCCTTCGTCATTCCGGATGAGCTTCAGGATGAGGAGAACCAGCTCATGGCGGCCATCAGGGCCGGCGGCGAAACCCACAGCTACGAAACAACACGGCTCCGCATCGACGGTTCCCCCGTTCCGGTCTCGATCACCATGTCCCCGATCCGCGGCACCGGCGGCATCCGCGGAGTCGCCACGATCGCCCAGGACATCACCGAACGAAGGATCGCCCAGGCCGAGTTGGTGACTGCCAGGGAAGCCGCCGAGGAAGCCAGCCGCTTGAAGTCGGAGTTCCTCGCGACGATGAGCCATGAGATCCGCACGCCGATGAATGGCGTGATCGGGTTGACCGGCTTATTGCTGGACACCCCCTTGGAAGAAGCCCAGCGCCAATATGCCGAGGGCGTCAAGGGGGCGGGCGAAGCCCTGCTCACCCTGATCAATGACATTCTGGACTTCTCGAAACTCGAAGCCGGCAAGGTCGATCTTGACCCTGTGCCCTTCAATCCACGCACCTTGGTGGAGGAACTCGCGGTCCTCCTTGCCGAGCCCGCACAAGCCAAAGGCCTTGAGCTGATTGCCTACTGCCGCCCGGAGGTTCCGGCGATGCTGGTGGGCGACGTCGGCCGCATCCGGCAGATCCTGCTCAACCTGGCCTCAAACGCCGTGAAGTTCACCCCCTCGGGGGAAGTCGTCATCAGCGTGAAGGTCGTGGAGCAGGAATCCACGAACGTGCGGGTGCGCTTCGAAGTCCGGGACACCGGGATCGGGATCGAGGCGGCAGACCATCTCAGGCTCTTCGAGTCGTTCTCGCAGGCCGACGCCTCCACCACCCGGCGATACGGTGGAACCGGCCTGGGGCTGGCGATCTCACGGAGGCTCACCGAAGTGATGGACGGCGAGATCGGGGTCGACAGTTCCTTGGGCAACGGAAGCACCTTCTGGGCCACCCTTCCCTTGGCGGTGAGCGGGCCCGCCGCAGTTCCGCCGTCGGTCTCGCCCGAGCAGCTCACGGGACTGCGGGTCCTGGTGGTGGACGACAACTCGACCAACAGGCTGGTGCTCACAGCGCAATTGGCGGGCTGGCGGATGAATCCTGAGGCTGTCGGCGACGCCCAACAGGGCCTGGACCGCTGCCGTGAAGAAGCCGCCGCCGGACGTCGCTTCGACATTGCGGTGCTGGACATGTGCATGCCGGACATGAACGGCTTGGAACTGGCCCACAAGCTGAGCACCGACGTCGCGCTGGAATCGACGCGGATCATCATGCTGACGTCCACCATGAATGTGGACAAAGCCGAACTTGTGGCCGCCGGGGTCCGGGAATGGCTGACGAAACCCGTCCGCAGCTCCGAATTCTACGACCGGCTCATGCGTCTTGTAGCGGCCCGCCCACTCGCGGCTCCCGCGGTTTCTCCGGCGATCCCTGTAACCATCAGCCAGCCTTCGCACGGCCTGATTCTGGTCGTCGAGGACAACGAGGTCAACCAGCTCGTGGCCCGCAGCATGGTTGCGAAGCTCGGGTACGAGGCCGACGTCGTTGCCGACGGCAGCCAAGCAGTCGCCGCCACCGCGGCCAAGGAGTATGCCGCAGTCCTGATGGATTGCCATATGCCCGTCATGGACGGATTCGAGGCCACCAAGGCTATCCGGGCACGCAACGATGGCCGCAGGCGGCTCCCCGTCATTGCCATGACCGCAGGGGCCCTGGATGAGGATCGTGAGCGCTGCCTCGCGGCCGGCATGGACGACTATCTGACCAAACCGGTGGACGTGGACACCTTGGACCAGGTTCTCTCGCGATGGATCCCGGAAAGTTCCGAGGAAGATGCCGGACCTGCCCTCGACCCCGCAAGGCTGGAAACGTTGCGTGACCTCGGCCCGGCAGACGGATTGGGGTTGCTGCCCGCCGCGGCCCAGGCCTTCAGGCAAGACATTCAACCGAGCCTGCAAGCACTCCGCCAGGCTTTGGACAACGGAAGCGGACAAGCTTTCAGACAGGTGGTCCACAAATTGAAAGGCGCCGCAGCCAACATCGGAGCCGCCCGCGCCGCCCGGATGTGCGAGGAATTGGAACGCAGCTCATCAAGCGGCAAGCCTGTCGATCCGGCGCTCATAGCCGGCCTTGAGGCCGAACTTGCCCTCGTTGACAAAGCCTTGGACCATGCCCTGTCGGTGGCCTCGTGAAGGTCCTGGTGGCGGACGACGACTTCGGTTCGCGCCTCGTGGCGAAGGCCGCGGTGGAGCAGTCCGGCCATGAATGCATCGTGGCAGCGGATGGCAGCTCCGCCTGGGAACTGTACCGGCAACACCGGCCGCAAGTCGTCGTGACTGACCTGATGATGCCCGGGCTCAACGGACTGGAGCTCTGCCGCGCCATCCGGAGCGCGGAAGAAGACTCCTACACCTATCTTGTCCTTGTCACGTCGAAGGATGCCCGCGAGGACGTCGTCGCGGGCATGCACGCCGGTGCTGATGATTACGTGGCCAAGCCGCTTGACCCGTTCGCTTTGCACACCCGGCTGCTGGTGGCGCAACGGGTGACTTCGCTGCACACGGACCTTGCCCGCTACCGTGCCGCGCTCGCGGAGCAAGCGCGGACCGATCCCCTGACGAAGCTCCATAACCGGCTGAAGCTCTCGGAGGACCTGGAACGGCTGCATGACAGAAGCGCCCGCTACGGGACGGACTACAGCCTGGCGATCTGCGACGTGGACAATTTCAAGAGATACAACGATCTCTATGGCCACCAGGCCGGCGACCTCGCCTTGCAGTCGGTAGCGGCCTCCCTTGCCGCCCAAGGGCGCGAAAGCGATGGAATCTACCGGTTCGGCGGGGAGGAATTCCTCTTCCTGCTGCCCGGCCAGACGGCATCCGGCGCAGAGGCAAGGCTCGCCCGCGCACTGGAGGCAGTGCGGGACCTGGGGATTGCCCACTCAGGAAACCCTTCGGGCACCCTCACCTTGAGCGCCGGTCTCTCGGCCTTCGTGCCCGACCACCGGGTCAGCAGCGAACGGCTCCTCAAGGAAGCCGATATGGCCTTGTACACCGCCAAGTCCGCCGGCCGGAACCGCGTGGAGGTCGCGCCCGAAGTCCGTCAACACACCAGGAGCTGACTCTAAGGGCCGGCGCCGGCGCCGCGCCTAAAGCTCCGGAACAGCTTCCTGGGCCACGGCCGTCGCCTCGGCGAACTGCGTGTTGTACAGCTCTGCGTATCGGCCGTCCCCGGCGAGGAGCTCTGCATGCGAGCCGCGCTCGATGATCGATCCGTCCTCCACGACGAGGATGACGTCGGCCGCCCGGATGGTGGAGAGCCGGTGGGCGATCACGACGGCGGTGCGTCCCTCAAGTGCCTCGCCCAAGGCCGCTTGGACGGCCGCTTCACTGGTGGAGTCCAGGGCTGCTGTGGCTTCGTCCAGAATGACGACCTTCGGTTGGGCGATGAGGAGCCGGGCAATGGTGAGCCGCTGGCGTTCCCCGCCGGAAAGCCGGTAACCGCGCTCCCCCACCACGGTCTCCAGGCCGTCCGGCAAGGAGCGGACCATGGCTTCGAGCCGGGCGCGCCGGAGCACGTCCCACATTTCCTCGTCCGTCGCTCCCGGCCGGGCCAGGCGCAAGTTGGAGGCGATGCTTTCGTGGAACAGGTGGCCGTCCTGGGTGACCATGCCCAGGGTCGCCCTGAGGGAATCGAACGTTACGTCCCGGATGTCCAGGCCGGTACCCCACCCGTGCCCGCCCAGGCGCACGGCGCCGGAGTCGACGTCGTACAGGCGGGACAGCAGTTGCGCCACGGTGGACTTGCCCGCGCCGGAGGACCCCACGAGCGCCACGGTCTGCCCGGGCTCCACGCGGAAGCTGATACCGTGCAGGACCTCCTCGCCGCCGCGCGTGTCGAGCGTCGCCACTTCCTCGAGGGAGGCGAGGGAAACCTTTTCCGCGGACGGGTAGCCGAAGCGGACGTCGTCGAACTCCACCGCGACAGGTCCCGAAGGCACCGCGACGGCGTCGGGCTTCTCCTGGATGAGCGGCTTGAGGTCCAGGATCTCGAAGACCCGCTCGAAGCTGACCAACGCGCTCATCACCTCGACGTGGGCGCTCGACAGCGCGGTGAGCGGCGCATAGAGCCGGGTGAGCAGCAGCGCCAGCACGACGACGTCGCCCGCGGCCAGCTGCCCGCTCAGCGCAAGCCAACCGCCCAGTCCATAAACGAGTGCGAGGGCAAGTGCGGAAACGAGGGTCAGCGCGGTGATGAACGTGAACTGCAACATGGCGGTGCGGACGCCGATGTCCCGCACGCGGCCGGCCCGCAGGGCGAACTCGGCGGATTCTTCGTCCGGGCGGCCGAAGAGTTTGACGAGCGTGGCTCCTGGTGCGGAGAAACGCTCCGTCATCTGGGTTCCCATGGCCGCGTTGTGGGACGCGGCCTCACGGCGGAGGTCGGCCAGCTTGGAGCCCATGCGGCGTGCGGGGATCAGGAAGATGGGGAGCAGCACCATCGCCAGGACGGTGACCAGCCAGGAGGTGTTGAGCATGACCACGAGTGTCAGGATCAAGGACACGACGTTGCTGACCACCCCGGAGAGCGTGCCCGCGAAGGCCGACTGGGCTCCGATGACGTCGTTGTTGAGCCGGCTGACGAGGGCGCCGGTCCGGGTCCGTGTGAAGAAAGCGATGGGCATGCGCTGCACGTGGTCGAACACCTGCGTCCGGAGATCAACGATCACGCCTTCGCCGATCACGGAAGACAGCCACCGGGTCAGCAGTCCCACTCCGGCGTCGGCGACGGCCACGGCAGCGATGAGCGCGGCCAGCCCGATCACGACGTCCACGCCTGCTTTGGCGATGAGCGCATTCACCACCTTGCCGGCCAGCACCGGAGTGGCAACCGCAAGGAATGCGCCGGCGATGGAGGCCAGGACGAAGGCAATCAGCTTGTTGCGGTACGGTTTCGCGAAAGCGAGCACGCGCTTGATGGTTTCCCGCGAAAACGGCTGGGAGCCGCTCTTGGCGCGGGTGATGTTGTAGAGCGAGCGCCAGGCGACGCCATCCATGCTCATGGCTTGTGATTCCCCATTCCGGAAGTGTGGTGCAGTTCGGTCACGGTGCCGTTGTCAAGGTGCCAGCGGGAATCGAGCCGGACGTTTTCGAGCAGGCGGCGGTCGTGCGTGACCAGCAGGAGCGCGCCGTCGTAGCCGTCGAGGGCTTCCTCAAGCTGCTCGATCGCCGGCAGGTCGAGGTGGTTGGTGGGTTCGTCCAGGACCAGCAGGTTGACGCCGCGGGCCTGCAGCAGCGCGAGCGCCGCGCGGGTGCGTTCGCCCGGGGACAAGGAATCCACGGTCCGGGAAGTGTGGTCCGCCTTGAGGCCGAACTTGGCCAGGAGGGTGCGGACATCCGCCGAGTTCCATTCGATCAGGACGGACTCGACGGCGTCTGCCAGGGTGAGGTGCCCCGCCAGCAGTCCACGGGCTTGGTCGATCTCGCCGATCGCCACGGACGCACCCATGGAAGCGTCTCCGGCGTCGGGCTCCTGGAGTCCCAGCAGCAGCCGCAGGAGGGTGGATTTTCCTGCTCCGTTGGGTCCGGTGATGCCAATTCGTTCGCCGGCGTTGAGCTGGAGATTGACCGGTCCGAGCGTGAAATCGCCCTGGTGGGCCACGACGTCGCGCAAGGTCGCCACGACGGAACTGGAGCGCGGAGCCTGGCCGATGCTGAACTGCAGCTGCCATTCCTTGCGCGGCTCTTCCACCTCGTCGAGCCGGGCGATGCGCGACTCCATCTGCCGGACTTTCTGTGCCTGCTTTTCCGACGACTCGACGCTCGCCGCCCTGCGGATCTTGTCGTTGTCCGGGCTCTTCTTCATGGCGTTGCGGACACCCTGCGAGCTCCACTCGCGCTGCGTCCGGGCCCGGGATACGAGATCAGCCTTGGTGTTGGCGAATTCCTCGTAGCGTTCCCGGGCGTGCCGCTTTGCCACAGCCCGCTCTTCGAGGAAGGAATCGTAGCCGCCGTCGTAGACCGCCACGCTGCTCTGGGCCAGGTCCAGCTCCAGCACCTTGGTGATGCAGCGCGCCAGGAACTCACGGTCGTGCGAGACGAGCACCGCGCCGCCGCGAAGGCCCTGGACGAACGATTCAAGCCGGGCGAGTCCGTCGAGGTCCAGGTCATTGGTGGGTTCGTCGAGGAGCACGACGTCGAAGCGGCTCAGCAGGAGCGCGGCGAGGGCAACGCGGGCGGCCTGCCCTCCGGAAAGGCCGGTCATGAGCGCGTCCGGACCCGATTCGAGGCCAAGCTCCGCCAACACCGCGGGAATCCGGTCCTCCAGGTCCGCGGCACCCGATGCCATCCAGCGGTCGAAAGCCAAGGAGTATGCGTCGTCGGCGTCAGGGGTCCCGGCCGCGAGTCCCTCGGCGCCGGCTTCCATCTCGGCCGTTGCTTGGGCGCAACCAGTGCGGCGGGCAATGTAGGCCGCGACGGTTTCGCCGGGGGTGCGTTCGTGTTCCTGGGGCAGCCAGCCGACAAAGGCGTCGCTGGGAGCGAGGCTGACCGTGCCCTCCTGGGGGCGGTCGGCTCCCGCAAGGATCCGCAGCAGGGTGGATTTCCCGGCGCCGTTGGCGCCGACGACACCCACGACATCTCCTGGCGCGACTGTGAGGGAGAGCTTCGAGAACAAGGTGCGGTGACCGTGGCCGCCGGAAAGCTCTTTGGCGACAAGCGTTGCAGTCATTGGTCTATCCTCTCACTGCTCCGCTCCTGAGCGGAAAGACCGGCCACGTGGGGCAACCGTTTGAAAACCCTGCCGTGCGAAAAAGCCCGGGGCATGGAAGAACCCGCCGGTCCGTACTTGGGGGGTGTGCGGACCAGCGGGTTCGAGAATCAAGCATAATTCAATGTGCGCTCATCGTAAAATCGACCTCACGCGAGCTGGCAGGAGCCGCCTGCCGGATGCCGCACGCCGGTCCTCGCCTATCAGAAAGTGGTTAATGTCCCTCCCTTCCAAGGCGTTCCAGCGCTGGCTGCACGGTATCGCCCCGGACACCAGCACGGCTGATGTGTGCCGCTTTTCGGGAGTGAAACGCACGACGTTGGCCCAGCAATTGGTCCGCGGCAAGGTGGCCGAGAGTTCGCTCGTGAGCATCAGCCGGGCCTTCGACATGAATCCCTTCGACGCGTTGGCGCAATTCGAGGCCTACGCGGCGCTTCGCGGGACCCCGGTTCCCCCTACTGACGCGGAACTCGTCAGCCAGGTCTCCACCATGGACCTGCTGCGGGCAGTCGTGGAGCGCTCCGGCCCCCGGGACGGCGTCGCGTCTTTGGTCTTGGCAGAGACTCCGCACGCGAGTTCGGTCAGGAACTGGGTGGACGCGATTGACGACGGCGAGCTGCGCCACCGCGTGAGCGAGGCCAGCGGGATTGCGCCGCAGAACTTCTCCGCGCACCTGACGGCCAACAGGCTGCCCCCTGAACTGGCCTTGGCAACGTCGCGAGCCGCCGGCGTCGGACCGGCCGGAGGCCTCGTGGCCAGCGGCCTCGTCACCGAGGCCGAGGCAGGATGGCCCCCCGGGGCGCGGCGCGCCGCCCTGGACAGGATGACCGAGGGCGAACTGGCACTGTTGGCCGGAGAGCGCCTGCAGGCGCTGGGCAAGGCCCTGCGCCGCCATGAACACGAGCTCGACCACAACAACAGAATCTGGGAAAACTTGGGATGATCACCGTATTGGCGTGGGCCACGCTCCTCGTTTGCGTCACCTTGACGGCCATTCGCATTCCGAGCGCCGTGCGGGGTGAAAACCGGATGATGTTCGTCCTGTTCGCCCTGATTTCCCTCGACATCCTCCTCAGCATCGAGGGTCCGTACATGCTGTTTGACGGATGGCTGGGCAACTTCAACCTCTGCAACCTGCTGCTCCGGTTCCTGCTCTACGGAACGTTCCTGCTGATGGGCATCAAGGTTGCCCGGGCGTTTGGCTCACCCGGCGGTGAACGTGCCATCCGCGGGCCGATCGGTTTGGCCGTCTTGGGTGGTACCGCGGTCCTGACTGCCGCCTTCTTCTTCTCGACGGACACCTCGGGCTCCAGCGTGGGCCTGGACGCGCTGACGTGGGGGCCGTCACTCGAGGTCTACGCGGCTTTGGGACGGTTTTACCCGGGCTACGTCGCCGTATGCCTTCTCCCGGGCATGTGGCGGTCCGTTCGAAACCCGGGTCCCGTCCTGCTCCGCGCCGCGTCTGCGACCCTGCTCCTGGGCCTCGGATTGCTCATCGTTTCCCAAGTGTTTCCGCTCATCCCGCTTTCGAACACGTGGCTGCGCCCGCTCATCAATTACTCGGCCGCTTTGGCGGCTGCGCTTGGCTTGGGAGGTATCTGGTTGTCCAAGACCGTTGCCAGCCGGACTCGCCGCGCGGTAACGTAAAAAACATACCGCGTAACCTCTTTCATAAATCCATTATATCGTGGCATAATTATGAATGTGTGAAGGCGACGCAGCCTGACCTTTGAATCAATGAACGGGTTTCCAAGGTTCGTGGCGCGTGCGGAAGCACTTTTGGGGGGATGAGTGGTGGCGGGCTGTTGGGGACCGCCCCCACTCAGCCTATTTAAGCGTCCTTGTGTGTAGGCCCGGGGCAAGCTGGTACGGTCCCGTGACTAAGATGGCTTTCATGAAGAGCTTGTCCAATCGCCGCATAGCCCTGTCCGCAACCCTTGCCGCCGTCGCGCTGGCACTGTCCGCTTGCGGCGGCGGCTCCTCGCCGTCGTCGACGTCGGGTGGAGACACCTCGCTCTCCGACGTCAAGTCCAAAGGCGAGATCGTCATCGCCACCGAAGGCACGTACCGGCCGTTCAGCTTCCACGACAACGGAGCCGGCCCCCTCACAGGCTTCGACGTCGAAATCGCCCAGGCCGTGGCCGGCAAGCTCGGCGTCAAGGCAACCTTCCAGGAAACCCAGTTCGATGGCATCTTCGCGGGACTTGATGCCAAGCGCTTCGACGCTATTGCCAACCAGATCTCCATCAACCCTGAGCGCACGGCCAAGTATGACTTCTCGGTGCCGTACACGATCTCCAACGGCGTCGTGGTGACCAAGTCCGACAACAACTCCATCAACAGCTTCGCCGACCTCAAAGGCAAGACCACCGCCCAGTCGCTGACCAGCAACTTCTACAAGATGGCAGTCGACGCCGGCGCCAACGTCCAGTCCGTCGAAGGTTGGGCGCAAGCCGCCACCTTGGTCCGCCAGGGCCGCGTCGACGCAACGGTCAACGACAAGCTGACCTATCTCGATTACGCCAAGAGCACCCCGGACTCCGGCTTGAAGATCGCGGCGGAGACCACCGACAAGACGCAAAGCGCCATGGTCTTCCGCAAGGGATCCACCGAACTCAAGGCCGCAGTGGACAAAGCCCTCGCGGACCTTCGCACAGACGGAACCCTGGCAAAGATCTCCCAGAAGTACTTCGGCGCAGACGTTACCAAGTAGCCGGCGGCCAAACAGATGACCTTCAACTGGGACCTCGTCTGGAGTTCCTTCGGGCCGATCGTCGGCGGCGCCGTCACGGGTACCATCCCCCTGACACTGGCCTCGTTCGCCCTGGGCCTGGCCTTGGCCCTGCTCGTTGCGCTCTTGCGGCTGAGCCCCAACAAGCTGCTCTCCGGCGTCGCGCGCTTCTACGTTTCCGTGATCCGCGGGACGCCTTTGTTGGTGCAATTGTTCGTGATCTTCTACGGCCTCCCGAGCATTGGCGTGAAGCTGGAGCCGTGGCCTAGTGCCATCATCGCGTTTTCGCTCAATGTGGGCGGTTACGCGGCCGAGGTCATCCGCGCCGCGATCCTGTCCGTGCCCAAGGGCCAATGGGAGGCCGGGCACACCATCGGAATGTCGCGGCCGGAAACGCTTGTGCGGATCATCCTGCCGCAAGCGGCCAGGGTTTCGGTGCCTCCGCTGTCCAACACCTTCATTTCCCTCGTGAAGGACACCTCGCTGGCTTCACTCATCCTGGTCACCGAGCTTTTCCGCAACGCCCAGCAAATTGCCGCGTTCAGCCAGGAATTCATGATCCTGTATCTCGAATCGGCCTTGGTCTATTGGGTCATTTGCCTCGTCCTCTCCACGGGCCAGTCCGCCCTGGAGCGTAGATTGGACCGTTATGTCGCCCACTGAGCCCAGCAACGCCTCCCAGGGAAACTCCGGGCTGGTCTTGTCCGCGCGGGACCTCACCAAAGCCTTCGGCAGCAACGAGGTGCTGCGCGGCATCGACATCGAAGTCCGCCGCGGACAGGTGGTTGCCTTGATCGGGCCTTCCGGTTCGGGAAAGACGACTGTCCTGCGCTCGCTCAACGGCCTCGAAGTGCCCGACGCCGGCACAGTCACCTTCGGGGACGCCGACGCCGGTACGGTACGGGGGTCGGGCGCGGGACTGACGCTCGATTTCGCGGGAACCGTGGGCAAGCGGGAGATCGCCGCCCTCCGGGACCGCAGCGCCATGGTGTTCCAGCACTACAACCTGTTCCCGCACATGACGGTCCTCAAGAACATCATCGAGGGACCGCTGCAGGTCCAGAAGCGCCCCCGCGCGGAAGTTGTTGCCGAAGCCGAGCGGCTCCTGGCCCGGGTGGGCCTCGCTGACAAGCGCGACGCTTACCCCTTCGAACTGTCAGGCGGCCAGCAGCAACGCGTGGGAATCGTGCGGGCCTTGGCCCTCAAGCCCCAATTGCTGCTCTTCGACGAGCCCACCTCGGCCCTGGACCCGGAACTCGTGGGTGAGGTGCTGGGTGTCATCAAGGAACTGGCCGACGAAGGCTGGACCATGGTGATCGTGACGCACGAGCTCGCCTTTGCCCGCCAGGTTGCCGATGAAGTCATCTTCATGGACGGCGGCGTGGTGGTGGAACGCGGTCCTGCCGCGGAGGTCCTCCGGGAACCGCGCGAGGAACGCACCAAGCAATTCGTCAAGCGTCTCCAGCACGACGTCTGACCCAACTAGCTCGCATTTGTTGTCGTTTTGGGCCTCCAGAACGACATTAACTGCGAGTTAGTTGGGCCAGGGTCGCCCGCTCATTGGTGCAGACGGTAGACGGTGCTCCCTCCGACTGTCGTAGCCGGGAACGTTGCTTCGACCCACTGCGTGATGGCCGAGGATGTGCCGTTCCCGGCTGCCCGTCCGAGGCCACGTGCCTCGGTTCCACTATCGCTGCGGGCCGCCGGGCCCTGTCCGGGATTTTCAGGATCCGAGGCACCTGCCTTGCCGGGCGCGCCTTGGCCGCCCGGACCGCCAAAGGGACTGCCCGGAACGAAGTAGGAAATTTGTCCTGCGGCAACCATTTGCCTGAACTGGTCCAGGGTCGGAAATGGATCGGAACCGCTGAAACCGCCAATGGCCATCACCGAAGTATCGGAACCGAGCTCAAGCGCTGCGGCACTGTTCGCGCCAACGGTGGCAGCAGACCACTTCGTCTTCGTCGTCTGCAGAAGGGTGTTCAGCGCGGAATTCCCGAGGGGTTCGGTGAATCCTTCTGCCGCGGCCTGGGGGTTGGCGGCATCGGAACCACGGAAGCGGTCGAATGCCCCGTTACGGGAGGCGGAACCGGCCGGGCTGGTGAGCCCTGCGAGCCCCATCGCTTGGTTGTTCGCTCCTGAGCCCGGTCCCGCGGAAGGCGAGCCTCCGGTATGGCCGGTGGCCGCAGTGGCTACAGTCCATGCGCCCGCGCCGAGGCCTGTTGACAAGAGCGCCAGGATCGCCGCCGCTGCACTGGCTTTCCCAAGCCGGATCGGACCAGCCGCGATCAAGGCTGCGCTCAGGATGCCTGCAGCGAGAACTGTCCATCGGAGCCACGGGAGCCACCCCGGGTCGCTGGAAAGCAGCACGAAGGACCATATCGACGTCAGCAGGACAGCCGACACCAGCACGGCCCGGGACGCAGGCTGGGACCGGTGTTTCCAGAGTTGGACCCCGACGATGCCGAGCAACGCGGCGACGGCAGGGGCAAGTTCGACCGTGTAGTAGGCGTGGATGGTGCCACTCATGAAGGAAAAGACAGCGGCGGTGATGACCAGCCATGTGCCCCACAAGACCAAGGAGGCACGGATCGCATCGGTCCTCGCGGCCCGGCGCGTGAACCACAGTCCGGCTACCAGGAGGAGGAACGCGGCGGGCAGGAACCACGCCACTTCAGCGCTGAACTCGCCGCCGAACAAGCGGAGGACACCGGGAGGGCCGCCGAACGAGAATCCAGCCCCACCTCCGCCGCCGCCAGGCACAGCACCGGCGCCACCGGAATAGCGGGCAAAGTCCGGTGCCGCGCCTCCCCCGGGGGTCGCGCTGCCCCGGCCTAGGATCCGGCTCAGCCCGTTATAGCCGAAGACAAGTTCCCACAGGGAATTTCCTTGCGACCCCGCCATGTATGGCCGTACGGATACCGGAGTGAGTTGGAAAACAAGCGCGTACGCGCCGGAGACGAGCGTGATGCCTCCCGCGGCGCCGAGCAAGTGCAGAAGCCTCTTCTGGAGCGGAACCGGGGCGGCCAACAGGTAGGCAAGTCCGAGCGCCGGGACGGTCATCAGCCCTTCAAGCATCTTGCTGAGGAAGGCCATGCCCACAAACGTTCCTGCCCAGAAAAGCAACGCCGGGCTGGCCTTCTGGGTGGCGTTCACAGTCATCCAGGCCGCAACCATGAGGCAGAAGACCATCATGGCATCGGGGTTGTTGAAACGGAACATGAGTGCGGCCACTGGAGTCGCGGCGAGGGCAGCTCCTGCGACAAGGCCTGCGGCCGGTCCCGCCGCCCGTTTGACGGCCAAGTAGAGCATCCCGACGGAAGCGATCCCCATCGCTGCCTGGGGCAGCAGCATGGTGAAGGAATTGAACCCGAAGACGCGGCCCAGCAGGGCGGGTATCCAGAAAGCTGCCGGCGGCTTATCGACCGTAATGGCGTTCGATGGGTCCAGGGATGCGAACAGCAATGCCGTCCAGTTCTTTGTCCCCGACTGGATGGCCGCAGCGTAGAAGGAATTGGCGTATCCGGAATTCGTCAGATTCCACACGTAGACCAGCGCGGCAACCAGGAGCAGTGCCGCGGCCGAGGGCCTGACCCACCGCGGTTGATTTTCGCCGTACGCCAGGCGCTCCCATCGATTGGCAAAAGCGGCCTCTCGGGGAGCGGCGGCTTTCTGGTCCCGGGTGGGGGTGGTGACAGTCATGGATTTGGAGCTCATTGTGTCTTTCACTTGAAATGGAGCGTTTGTGGGCTTCCGCACGCCTAGGGCTGGCGCGGTTGCTTGAAGACCCAGACCCTGAACAGGATGAACTTCAGCAGGGTCGCCAGGAGGTTGGCGCCGACGACGCCCGCTACTTCGACCGCCCTGGGGGGCTCACCGCCGGAGGCCAGCCAGAACAGGACCCCGGAAGTCAGCGCCAGGCCAAGGGCGAAGACCACAAGGCCCTGGAACTGGTGCCGTACAGCTCCCGTCGCTCCGGACACCCCGAAGGTCAGCCGCCTGTTGGCCGCGGTGTTTGCAACCGCCGTGATGAGCATTGCCACGAAATTCGCGGTCTGCGCATCGGCGAACGTACGCATGAAGACGAACAGGGCGAGATAGGCCAACGTCGAGACGACACCCACGACGCCGAAACGGAGCATTTGCCCCAGGAGCGCGCCGTTGCCTTTGTCCGGGGCCTTGCGGCCAAGGGCGGTGCGCAGCTCGGCGACCGGTATCCGCCCCGTCATCATGTCCCGCCCGATCCGCACGATCCCTTTCAAGTCATCGATCGAGGTCCGCACGATGTCAACCGACGAGTGCGGGTCATCTGTCCAGTCGACCGGCACCTCGGCCACCCTGAGACCGGCCCGATCGGCGATGACCAGCAATTCGGTGTCGAAAAACCAGGCATCGTCGACGGTGCACGGCAGGAGGGCGCGCGCGATGTCAGAACGGATGGCTTTGAAGCCGCATTGGGCGTCCGAGAAGCGTGCGCCCAGTGAGCCGCGGAGGATGAGGTTGTAGCTTCGGGAGATGAACTCCCGTTTGGCTCCTCGAACGACACGCGAGTTTCGGTTCAGGCGGGTTCCGACCGCCAAATCCGAGTGCCCCGACAAGAGCGGCGCAATGAGTGGACCGAGGGCTGCAAGATCCGTGGACAAATCAACATCCATGTAGGCGACCACCGCCGCCTCGGACGCGAGCCATACGGTCCGAAGCGCCCGCCCGCGCCCCTTCCGGTCCAGGTGCTCGACGCGCACTTCACTGAACTCGGTACTGAGGCGGCGTGCGATCTCCAGGGTCGAGTCTGTGCTGGCATTGTCCGCGATGGTGATCGTGAACAGGTGCGGGAAGCTGTCCTTGAGATAGGAATGCAGGCGACGGACCGCCGGTTCGAGGGCCGCTTCTTCGTTGTAGACCGGTATCGCGACGTCAAGAATCACCCTGCCGTCGGACGTGCTGATCGGAGCCCGTTCGGGCCGGATCGCAGGGATGCGGCGGGCGGTGGACTCCGTCGCTTGCTCTTGTCCCCCGGGCTGCTGCCGTTCCGTTTGTTCGGCAGGCAGCCGTCCGGAGTCGGTCGTCATGGCATTGGACATTGTCCCAAGGTACGCAACGAAGGTTGGGGCTTCCCTGAAGGAGCCTGTGCGTCCGCCGTAAACCGGCCCGGCCCACCGGCCGCGCCGTCGCCACTAACTGAACCGCAAGGTCACCAACTGGAACGGGCGCAGTGCAAGTTCGGCGGCACCCACGCCAGGCTTCACCCCTGGAGCCTCAACCGGGCGCTCCAAGAGGTCAACGGATTGCACCTTGGCGGATTCGAAGTTGGCCGTGATGAGGCCAGTGGAACGCTCCCCCAGTGATTCGTAAAGCCGTACGATCACGTCTCCGGAGCCGTCCTCGGCAAGCTTGACGGCCTCGATGACCAGCGCTTGGTTGAACACCGTGAAGAGCGGTTCCACAGGGTTCGCGCCCGTCAGCAGCCTTGGCTTGAGGTTTGTCCGGTACCCCTCTTCCACGGCGTCGCCGATGCTGGCGCCGGGCCGGATGCTCAGATCCAGGACGTGCACACCGAGGTCGGACTGGGGGTCCGGGAACTTGGGCGCCCGCAGCAGTGATACGCGGACATTGGTGGTGGTTCCGCCGTCGTCGCGGATGGTCCGGGTGACGTCGTGCCCGTAGCTCGATGCGTTGGAAAGCGCGACACCGTAACCCGGCTCCGCCACGTGGATCCAGCGGTGGGCGCAGAATTCGAACTTGGCAGCCTCCCAGGACGTGTTGGTGTGCGTGGCCCGGAATACGTGCCCGAACTGGGTCTCCGAGGCGGAACGATCAGCGCGGACATCCAGCGGGAAACCGATCTTCAGCAGTTTCTCGTGTTCCTGCCAGTCCACCGTGGTGGAAATACCGAGGGATTCCGCGCCGGCCTCAAGTGAAATGCGCTGCGTGATCGTGGAGGAGCCCACCGTCCGCTCCACCACGACGACGGCGTCCCAGCCTGCGCTTTCCAGCGTCACCGATCGCGCGTCGACTACCGAGACGACGTTCCGGCGGTAGAACTCGTCAATGTCCCAGGCATCCCATTCGTTGGGCGTGTCCCGATGGAGCTCAAGGTGGTTTCCGAACATCCCGGGCGCAATGGCTTCCCGGCCCGTTGCGTAATCCGACAGGGAGGTCAGCAATCCGTTGGCGTCCAGCACCGCGCGGATGATTCCGTTGTCCAAAACATACCCGCCGGCGCGTTCCGTGACATTGACTGGATGATCCGAGTGGACCGGCTCGGCAGCGGCGAGCGAGGGTACGCCGCTGCGTTCGTGCGGCGCTGCATTGAGCAGGAACATGGTGTCTCCCTCGCCCAGCAGGGCGGACGCAGCACCCGCAATGATGCCTTCGAGTTCCCGGGCGATTGCGGCGTAGTTCCGCTCCGCATCCTGGTGGACCCACGCGATGGAACTGCCCGGCAGGATGTCGTGGAACTGCTGGAGCAGCACCAGCCGCCACAACCGCTTGAGGTCCGCCGCGGGATAGGTGAACGAACCTGCAGTCCGTACTGCCGCCGTCGAGCACCAAAGCTCGGCCTCGCGCAGCAGGTGTTCCGAGCGGCGATTGCCTTGTTTCGTATTGGCCTGGCTCGTGTAGGTGCCCCTGTGCAGCTCGAGGTACATCTCGCCTACCCAGACCGGGAGGTTGCGGTACTCAGCCTCGGCCTGCTTGAAGAACTCCTCGGCGGTTCCCATGCGCACCCTTGGCGAGCCTTCCAGATCCGCTGTCCTGTGGGCTGCGGCAACCATTTCGCGTGTGGGTCCGCCGCCGCCGTCGCCGTAACCGAACGGGACCAGCGAGATGGTGCCGCGGCCGTGCTCCCGGTAGTTGCGCTGGGCGTGTGCGAGTTCGCGGCCGTGGAGCTCGGAGTTGTAGGTGTCCACGGGCGGGAAGTGGGTGAATAGCCGCGTGCCGTCGATGCCCTCCCAATTGAAGGTGTGGTGCGGCATTTTGTTGACCTGGTTCCAGGAGATCTTCTGGGTCAGGAACCACCGGGACCCAGCGGCTTTGACGATCTGCGGGAGGGCACCGGAATATCCGAAGGAGTCAGGCAGCCACGCTTCCTGGCAGTCGATGCCGAACTCCTCCAGGAAGAAGCTTTTGCCCTCCACGAATTGGCGCGCCATCGCCTCGCCGCCGGGCATGTTGGTGTCCGATTCCACCCACATGCCGCCGACCGGCACGAATTGCCCGGCCTTGACCTTTTCCCGGATCCGGATGAACAGCTCCGGGTAGAACTCTTTCATCCATGCCAATTGCTGCGCAGAGGAGCAGGAGAAGACGAAATCGGGGTTCTCATCCATGAGCGCGACGACGTTGGAGAATGTGCGGGCGCATTTGCGGATGGTTTCACGGACCGGCCACAGCCAGGCCGAGTCAATGTGGGCGTGGCCAGTGGCCAGAAGTTCGTGGGCCGAGGCGTAGGCGGGCCGGCTCAAGACCTCGGCGAGGGCTTCCCTGCCGGCGGCTGCCGTCCCGGCAACATCGTCCGGGTCCATGACGTCGAGCATGCGCTCGAAGGCGCGGAGGATCTCATGCCGCCTGGGCAGTTCGAAGGGCAACTCGTGCATCAGCCCGCTGAGGGTCCAGATGTCCTGGTGGAGTTCCCACACCACCTCGTTGAGTTCGGCTATGGCTATGCGTCCGAGCCGGTAGCGGGGTTCGTCTCCGGAAGTGGTTTTGTCCCCCAAGGGAGTTGCTGCGAAGCTCCACCCCTGGCTGAGGTCCGGGTTGGCGGCGGCTTCCACGTAGAAGTCCACCGAGAGGCCGCCACCGAGCAGCTTCAGCGGGACGTGCTGGTTGCGCGGGGAGATGGCCTTGATGATGGTGCCGTCCGGCCGCCAGGCGATGCCTTCGCACTGGAATCCAGGAGCGTCGATGCTGAACCCGAGATCGACGACGATCTCCACCGCGGTGCCATCCGCGACTCCCCAGCCCTCCGGGACCTCGCCCCGAAGCCGCAACCATTTGGTGCTCCAGGCCTTGCCCCACGCAGCACCGTGTTCCTGGGGTTCAAAGACCTGGCGGACTGCTTCCGACACCGTCACCGGCTCTCCCGGGGCATCCCAGCTGCTCATTTCAAGAGGCAGTGCCCTGCCATAGATGGCGGGCGCTATCCGCTCCCGGACAAAACGTTCGAGCCGCTTCTCGGTGATCCGGCGGTCGTCGTGCAATTGAGGTCCCCTTTGCAGTGGGCTCGGTTGATTGCTTCCTTACCGTTATGAGCAGCCTGAATCGGCAGGGTCATTGTTCGGAAGAAACAGATTCCATTCGATGGATAAAATCTACGTTGTTCCGGAACAATAGCCAAGTGATTGGCGGTCAACCCCGCACATCCGAAGATGCGGCCGGAACACCCACCCGGTCACTGCCTGCATAGACGTTCAGGCTGGTCCCCCGGCTGAATCCCACCAGGGTCAGGCCGGTCTCCTGCGCGAGCTCCACCGCGAGGCTGGAGGGTGCGCTGACGGCGGCCAGAACCGGAATCCCTGCGAGCGCCGCCTTCTGGACCAGTTCGAAGGATGCCCGCCCGGAGACTTGCAGGACGGTGCCGCTCAAGGGCAACAGTCCTTCGCGGAGTGCCCAGCCCACCACCTTGTCCACCGCATTGTGCCTGCCCACGTCTTCCCGCAGGCACAGCAGCTCGGCGGCACCGTCGTCGTGGATCCGGAAGAGTCCGGCGGCATGCACTCCCCCGGTCTTGTCGAAGACCGCTTGTGCTTCGCGGAGACGGTCAGGCAGCGACGCCAGAACCTCGACCGGAATGCTCAGGGAGTCGCCGGCGGGGCTGAAGTGTGAGGATTTGCGCACTGCCTCGATGGAGTCGGTGCCGCAGATCCCGCACGAGCTGGAGGTGTAGACGTTGCGGCCGGTCTCCGGAAGGACGACGTCGGGACGCAACTGCGCCTCCACGACGTTGAAGGTCTGCACGCCGTTCTCGTCCTCGCCGGCGCAGAAACGCAGGGAAATGAGCTGGGCCGGGTCCCAGATGACGCCCTCGGAGACCAGGAAGCCCGCCACGAGGTCAAAGTCGTCGCCAGGGGTCCGCATGGTCACCGAGAAGGACAGGTGCCCCAGGCGCACCTCGAGCGGTTCCTCGACAGCCAGGAAGTCCTCGCGGTACCGGACCGGGTGCTCCAGCGCCTGGGCGGAGCCATCCAGGACATATTTGTGCACCTTGCGGCGCTGGGTTACCCGTCCCATCTCAGATACCCACCGTCCCGGCAGAATCCCGGTTTCCGGCGGCATCCCCATGCTTGACGAACCGCACTGTCATGGCCTTGTAGCCCGGCGTGTTGGATTCACGGGCAACGAGCTCCCGGTGGACCAGGGCGTTGGCCTCCGGGAAGTACGCCGCCGCGCAACCCTTGGCAGTGGGGTAGGCAACCAGCCGGAATTTGTCCGCCCGGCGTTCCGTTCCGCCGAAAGTGGAGATGACGTCCACCATGTCCCTGTCCACGAAGCCGAGCTCGCTGAGATCCTCCTCGTGGACAAGGATGACCCGGCGGCCTTCGGAAATTCCCCGGTAGCGGTCGTCGAGCCCGTAGAACGTGGTGTTGTACTGGTCGTGGCTGCGGACTGTCTGCAGGATCAGGTGGCCGGCCGGGGCTTCCAGGTACTCCAGCGGACTCACGGTGAAGCGTGCCTTGCCGATGTCCGTGGCGAACGTGCGGGTGTCGCGTGGCGGATTGGGCAGCACGAAACCGTTCTTGGTCCGCACCCTTGCGTTGAAGTCCTCGAAGCCGGGGATCACCCTGGAGATGTGGTCCCGGATGACGTCGTAGTCCTCGGCCATGGCACGCCAATCCACAGGGTGTCCATCCCCGAGCACTGCCTGGGCCATGCGTGCGACGATGACGGGTTCGCTGAGCAGGTGCTCCGAGACCGGGGTCAACCGGCCCTGGGTGGAATGGATGACGGACATGGAGTCTTCCACGGAGAGGATCTGCCGCCCGCCCGGGTGTTTGTCGTCCGTGTCCGTTCGGCCCAGGGTAGGCAGGATCAGGGAGGTCTTGCCGTGCACCACGTGGGCACGGTTGGGTTTGGTGGAGATGTGCACCGTCAGCCCGGCCCTTTTGAGCCCTTCTTCCAGCGCGACGGTGTCCGAGCCCGCCGCGGCGAAGTTGCCGCCCATGGAAACGAACACGTCCACATCACCCTTCTCCAGGGCGTGTTGGGTTTCCACGGAGTCGTATCCGTGCGCCCGCGGCATGGTGAATCCAAACTCTTTGTCCAAGGCTGCCAGGAAGCGCTCGGAAGGCTTCTCCCAGATGCCCATGGTGCGGTCGCCCTGCACGTTGGAGTGGCCGCGGACGGGGCAGGCTCCGGCACCCCGCTTGCCGAAGTTTCCCTGCAGGAGCAGCAGGTTGATGATTTCCCGCAAGGTGTCCACCGAGTGGGGCTGCTGGGTCAGGCCCAGCGCCCAGCAAATGATGGTGCCTTTTGAGGCGGCCAGCATGCCGGCCACCTTGGTGATTTCGATGCGGCTCAGGCCCGTGGCGCGTTCGGTCTCGACCCAGTCCAGCGCAGCCCGGGCTTCGGCGTAGGCCTCGAAGCCGTCGGTCTGGGCCTCGACGAAGGCGCGGTCCACCACTGTTCCCGGCTGCCGCTTCTCCTCCTCGAGCAGGAGATGGCCCAGCGCCTGGAACAAGGCAAGGTCGCCACCGACCTTGATCTGCAGGAATTCATCGGCGATGTCCGTGCCGCCTCCCACGACGCCGTTGAGCGACTGGGGATCCTTGAAATTGAGGAGCCCGGCTTCCGGCAATGGATTGACGGCGACAACCTTGCCGCCGTTGTTCTTGCAATCACGCAAGGCGGAGAGCATGCGCGGATGGTTGGTGCCCGGGTTCTGGCCCACAACGAGCACCAGTTGGGCTTCGTGGATGTCTTCCAGGGAGACCGTGCCCTTGCCGATGCCGATGGTCGGGTTGAGGGCGCTCCCGGAAGACTCGTGGCACATGTTCGAGCAGTCGGGCAGGTTGTTGGTGCCCAGGCTGCGTGCGAACAGCTGGTACATGAACGCGGTCTCGTTGGCCGTCCGCCCCGAGGTGTAAAAAACGCAGCGCTCCGGCGTCGTGGCATTCACGTGCTCGCCGATCAGGGCGAAAGCATCCGTCCAGCTGATCGGCGAATAGTGTGTGTCGCCGGGGCGGATCACCACTGGCTCGGCAATGCGGCCTTGGCTGCCGAGCCAGTATTCGGTCTTGTCCTCAAGCTCGGCCAGGGAGTGCCGGGCCCAGAATTCCGCGTCGACCACGCGCGTGGTGCTCTCCTCGGCGATTGCCTTGGCCCCGTTTTCACAGAACTCGGCGGGGCTGCGTTTGCCGGTGATGGACTCCGGCCAGGCGCAGCCGGGACAGTCAAAGCCGTCCCGTTGGTTGACGCGGAGCATTGACTTGACGGTCCGGCTGACGCCCGCTTGGGCCCAACCGCGTTCCAATGCAACGGTGACTGCCTTGACGCCCGCGGCGGAGCGCTTGGGTGGGTGGATCTGGAGGTCATCTTCGTTGATGTCCTGCTCGGGAGCATGCCTGTTCATGTCCCCATCATTGCAAGGCATGACTCTCTAATCCACCCGCGTCCATTCGGCGTCGGAATCTCTCAGCCCGTCAGGGCGCTCCAGTCGACCGGCCCGGACGGCACCTTGCGGGCAGACCGGGAGGGAGACTTCTTGGCCTTGTCCTCCGTGGGCTTTGGCCGGGGAAGGGGCGGCCCCCACGGCAACGGAAAAGCGGGCACCGCCTCTCCCAGTTGCACGCCGTGCGGTGGCACCACCATGACTCCGTCGGCGCTGGCGAGGCCGCGCATCATCCCGGGGCCCGCATGCTGGGCCGGCGAGGCCAAGCCGTACACGAACCTGAAGGGAAGCAAGCGCGTGCGCCCCGGGTCGGCGTCGAGCATGGCACCGCAAGGAACCTCGCCGACCTCCGGCAGCGCCCTGTGCCCCAGCCCCGCGAGGAGCGGTGCACCGATCGTGAAGAGGACCATCATGGCCGCGAGCGGATTCCCGGGGAGACCCAGCACAAAGCGACCGTCCGGCAGTTCGGCCAGCACGCCGGGATGTCCCGGACGCATCGCAATTCCATCAATCAGCAAACGGCCGCCGAGCTCCGCAATGGCCCGCCGGAAGTGGTCCGTCCCCGAACGGCCAGTCCCACCGGTGGTGATGACGACGTCGGCGGGAGGCGCGTCGGGCGACAGCTCGCCTTCTTCAAGGCCCGCGAGCCACTCTTCATAGGAGTCGCCCACCTTGATTTGCTCGCCGCGGATCCCGCCAAGGAGCTCGACGACGGCGCCAAGCTGGGGACCGAAGGTATCCCTCACCCGGCCGGGGACCGGGACACCCGCGGTCACCACTTCGGAGCCGGTCAGGAGCATTTTCACGAGGGGCTTGCCGAGGACGTCCAGCTCGTCGCGCCCGGCCAGTGCGGCCAGGGCGAGGTGGGCAGGGTTCAAGACAACGCCCGATGTGATCAGCAGCTCGCCCGCCGCGGCTTCTTCTCCGGCGTTTCGGATGTGTTGGCCGTTGCGCGGTTCGCCCGGTTTCGCTTTTCCGCCGAGCGCGAGCAGCGGCAGGCCGTCTTCATCGGTGGTCAGGACCCCGCTCTCGCTGCGGAGCACTGCCTTGGCCCCCGGCGGGATCAAGCCACCGGTGACGATCGGGCTCGCTTGGTGCGGGGCCAGCCGATGGCCGGGTTCCGCGAGGATCCAGGGGCCGCTGCCGTTGACCGCCCAACCATCCATCGCCGAGGACGCATAGTGAGGCAGGTCCTGCAGGGCGTGCACATCGGCGGCCAGGGTCCTGCCGATGGCGTCCTTCAGGGCGACGGGAGCGGCGGGAATGGGCGTGGCACTGTCGAAGGCTAGTTGCCGCGCCTCGGCCCACAAGTGGTCGGCGTGCTGGACCTGCTCAACGTCCGGGGCCGGTTCGGTCACGGCGCCGAGCGGCTCGGCGCCTTCTTCGGGGGCTTCCGTCATCCGGCGTCGGTTCCGGGGTTCGTATAGTCCTTCGCGAGCGTGCGGGCCAGGCCCATCGCGGCATCCATCGACGCGGATTCGCTAGCCTGCCCGGACCCCGCTGCGAGTCCGGCTGCGAAGCCCGCGATGAAGGTGGTCAAAGGAGCCGCCGGCCGGACCACTGAATGGGCTGCAACCCCTGCCAGGGACAGGATCTCGTTGATGTCGATCTCGACGTTTTCGAGCTCATATGCTTGCAGCAGGCTCCTGCACCATTCCTCGAGCGTTTCTTCCTGGCTCTTCACGATCCGCCTCCACAGTCCTGTACAGCTGTTGTCACGGCAGGTCGCCGTCCACTCCGAGCGCCGCGGCATCGTCCCAGGTATCCACGTCGTCGGTGGACCCTTCGGGGACGGGCACGGCCAGCAGATCAAGCCTAGCAAGCAGCCGGAAGACCGCTGCGTTGGCCAGGCCCTCCTCTTCCGATACAGCCTGCACTTCCCGTTGCAAGGCAGATACCCGGTAGATCCCGAGCAGGGGCTGCTTCCGTCCATCGGAGGATATGGACAGGGCTCCTTCCGATTCCGCATGGGCGGAAACTTCCTGGAGCAGGACAGGAACAGCGGCGGCGGCCAGGGGCATGTCGCAGGCCATGACGAGCACCCAGGCTGCATGGCCTGGGGAGGGACTCTGGCCGTGCCGCGCTTCGGAATCCTGCCCTTCGCTGTCTTGCCCCTCCAGGGCGAGGAGCCCGGCGGCGATCGCGGCTGCCGGTCCGGCGAAGGGCGGGTCCTCCCGTGCGGTC
This sequence comes from Arthrobacter bambusae, assembly GCF_022606295.1. Lineage (GTDB taxonomy): Bacteria > Actinomycetota > Actinomycetes > Actinomycetales > Micrococcaceae > Arthrobacter > Arthrobacter bambusae_A. The sequence goes on along the minus strand of NZ_JAHHZS010000008.1, from coordinate 38,476 downwards.
AACGTGCCGTCCGGCAATGTGCCGGGATCCGGCCCGACGACGACGACTCTCCGGGCTCCGCGCGTGGCCGCCAGGGCACGCTGAAGGAGCGTTGCGCCGTCGTACCTCAGATGGGCTTTGGGCACGCCGCCGAGGCGGGAGGACTTGCCACCCGCCAATACCACCGCATCAAAGTCCACCCGCCCAGATTACCCGGGAAGCGGCTCAATTCCGGTTCAGGCCGCCGATTCAGGGAGGAGGAAGGGATCCCATGCGGGCGCAGGTTTCTCAAGCTCCTTGATCTGCCAGATAGTCCCGGTGGGCGCCGCGGGAGTGAACCTCAGTTTCCAGCCCATCTCGGCTGGAGTGTGGTCACTCTTGGCGTTGTTGCAGCGAAGGCACGCTGCCACCAGGTTTTCCCAGGAATCCGCGCCGCCCCTGGATTTGGGGTGGACGTGGTCAATGGTGTGGGCTGCTTTCCCGCAATAGGCGCAACGGTGGCCGTCGCGGCGCAGGACGCCGCGGCGTGTAACCGCCGTGATGGTGTTGTACCTTGGCCGGATGTAGCGATTGAGCAGAATCACGGACGGACGTCCGAGAATCTCCTGTGGCCCGACGACAGGCTCGTCGCCTTCGGCCACTACGCTCGCTTTCCCGGTGAGCACAAGGACCAGCGCCCGGCGGAAGGTTACTACCGCCAGCGGTTCATATCCAGCATTCAGAACGAGTGTGCGCATGCACGTACCTCTTCACGGCCGCACCCGTCAGGGGCGCGAGGGCCGGCTGCCCTCTGCATGTACGGGCTGTGGATCGACAACCTAAGAGTAAACACCCGGAGGCCAGATCAACGAATCCTAGCGTGAGTTCCAGGACGGTGTCGGTCAAAGTTCATGTGCCGGACACGTTTGCGCATGCTGGTTAAAACGGAACATCCCCGCCGGCGGACCGACGGGGATGTTCCAGTGAAAACTATGTAGCCGGAGCTAATTAGCCACCGACGCGGATGAAGACCGGGCCGGAACCGACGTTGACGCTGTACAGGGCGGTGGTGCCACCGTTCCAGCCGCCGTGGACTGCCATGCCGTTGCCGACGTAAACGGCGATGTGGGCCATGCCCATGCCACCGTTCTGGTAGTAGACGAGGTCACCCGGCTGCGCTTCAGCAGCGCTGACCGTGCGGCCGAGGGAGAGGTAGTCTGCCGGCCAACCGTGGAAGTGGATGCCAACGGCAGCCAAGGAGTTCGAAGCCAGGGCCGTGCAGTCCTGGGCAACGCCAAGCTGTGCGTAAGCTGCGGCAGCAATTGCCGCGCCCTGGCCGCTGGCAACCTTCGTTGCGGGAGAAACAGCAGCAGTCACGGAAAGCGTCGAGACGCCGGTAGCGGCACCCGTTGCAGCCTGCGGAGCAGGAGCAGCTTCCTGGGTAGCGACCGGAGCAGCAACAACCGGAGCAGCCTCGGTGGAAACCGTCGGGCGCTCGTACTTGATGGCGACGGAGGAGTCGGCCGAAATGCTGGCTTGGGCGACGGACTGGACTTCCAGGGCGGAAGTCGAAGTGGACTCGCGGGGGACGTTGGTTTCTGCAGCGTTGGCTGCGATACCGCTAGTAAGCACCAGACCGGAAGCAGCTGCGATAACCGCTGCCTGACGGCCTACGCCACCGGCGTTGCTGCCGACAGTCTTAGCGATAACGGCAAGCGAGTTGGTCTTGGTGACCGCGGCACGGTGGCGCGCGACAGTAGAGCGTGAAGACACGTTAAGAGGCCTCTCCCTATGCCCGCGAGGTAAGCTGTCGGATTCGGATGGGAGTCATCCGGCCACACTTCTCCCTCTCGGAAGTTGTGCGACTTAACCCCAAGGCCATCCGTGAAGATGACCAAAAGTGGGTCCCCCGCCTCTGCCAGACGATGTTTTGCGAACGGAACCTCGAGCAGTGGCAGAGCTAGGCAATCCACTCGAGTGCATCAACTCTCTAAAAGTTGATGCGTCTTAGACGGTACATGAGTTTTGGCTGAATGTCACATTCAGGTCACGGAGCGTGACAAGCATGCGAGAGGCTTCCATCGGATTGGCTACAGCCAGCCCAGGGGGTCGACGACGTCGCCGTTGACCATGACTTCAAAATGGAGGTGGCAGCCGGTGGAGGCGCCGGTAGTGCCGCTCAACGCGATGACGTCGCCGCGGCTGACAGTCTGGCCCACGTGGACGTTGAACGAAGACAAATGGTTGTACGTGGTTTCCAGGCCGTTGCCGTGGTCCACCACAATGCGGTTCCCGCCGCCATACGGATGCCAGCCGGCGAAGGTCACCTTGCCCGCCGCAGCGGCATGGACCTGGGTGCCGCACTGGGCCACGAAGTCCTGGCCCCGGTGGAATTCGCCTAGGCCGCCCGTGATGGGGTTCACGCGGTAACCGAACGGCGAGGCCGTGATCAGGGTATCCAGCGGCGCCCCGAGTGTGCCCTTGGAGGACGACGTCGTGATGGTGCCGACGGACTGCGCGCTCAGGAGCTGTTTGAGCCTGCTGTCCGGATCTGCCGTGGTGGAAACCGCAGCGCGGCTGAAATCGATCGTGGCGCTTGCCGCGGCCGGGATTTCAGGCTGGGTTCCCACTGCCAGGGCCGTCTGGTTCAACTCAGGGGTGGCCGTCATGGCGCCGGCGCCCGGCATGGCGATCGTGAGGATGAGGCCGGTAGCCGCAAGGGCCACGCCGGCCTTCTGCCCCGCTCCGCTCGCTGCGGCGAACTCGGCCATCTGCCGCAAAGGTCCCTTGCGGCGGCGGAGTTCGCGATGGGGATCGCGGGGCCGCTGGTGCTCGACGGCGCTTGCGCTCCGCAGCTCAGCAGCAGGACCGGACGCGCGCCTGCGGCCCCTGGTGTTCTGCGTGGTCAAGGTTTTCCTCTCTGGCAAGCCTGCGAAGTTAGCTGTCGGATTCGGGCCAGAGAGATCGTGGACCCGGTCCGCACGAAGGACGCGAAGCGCAGGGCTACTCCGAGGAGGACCCTGCGCAATGTGTGCTTCTGCTGCGGACTTCACCCCAAGGCCGTCTTTCGACGGCCGATGGTGGTTCCCCCGCTTCTGCCAGTGAATGGACTAATCCACCTGATCCACTGGCAGAACTCGGCTTCGGATCAGGTAACGCTTTGGTATCGGCGCCAGTACCCAACTATAGGGGATTAAGCCCCCGCGGTAATAATTTCGTTATCTTTGCCGCTCGCCTTGCCGGAGAGGCTAGGCGACCGTGACAAACACGTGCGAGGCAACCTCCGGCGGCAGCTCCAGGGCGCCGTCGATATTGGGCACGCGGACTGAGATGTACTCCCCCACCCGTTCCAGGGAAACCCTGGCACCGGGACGGATTCCGCCCTCGTCCAGCTGCACCAGGAGTTCCGGTTCCACCTGGATCGGTTCGGCCAATCGGCTGACGGTGACCCGGTTTTCAGGTGAGTATTCGTTCATCGCGTCAAGGAGGTTGACCACGCCGTCCGTAAACGCGTGGGACGCGGCTCCGCCCAATGCTTCGAGTCCCGGAATGGGGTTGCCGTAGGGCGATTCCGTGGGGTGGTCCAGGAGCTCGTAGAGCCGCCGCTCCACGCGCTCGCTCATGACGTGCTCCCAGCGGCACGCTTCATCGTGGACGTAGGCCCAGTCAAGCCCGATGACATCGGCGAGGAGCCGTTCCGCGAGCCGGTGCTTGCGCATGACTTCCGTGGCGCGTTTCCGGCCCGTTTCGGTCAGCTCAAGGTGCCGGTCGTTGGACACAATCACCAGGCCGTCGCGTTCCATCCGACCGATCGTCTGGGAAACAGTTGGGCCGGAGTGCCGCAAGCGTTCGGCGATGCGTGCGCGAAGAGCCACGATGTTCTCTTCTTCAAGCTCCAAAATGGTCCGAAGATACATCTCAGTGGTATCGATCAGATCCGTCATCCAGCTCAGCTCCTCGAGCGCAGTATCTTGCGTGTTTTCGCCAGCTCCAAGCTTAGCTTATTTGGAATTACTCCGGATAATTACGACGCCGGTCCAGCGCTCTTCCGCCGTCCCATCCGGAGCCGACCAAACAAATGCTTTCCACGTGGCGGACTATGACACCTCCGGTTCTGCCCCCGCCTGCGGCGTCGGGCAGAATTGGGAAGTCGAAGGAGGCAGCTTGCCACCTGCCACGACCCATCTAGGCCGCTACTTCACCATTGGAGCATCCCGTGAGCGACAACAGCATCACTATCCCCGCCGATTTGCTGCCCAAGGACGGCCGCTTCGGCGCCGGGCCCTCCAAGGTCCGCCCGGAGCAGATCGAGGCCCTGTCCGCCGCCTCGACCACGATCCTCGGCACCTCCCACCGCCAGGCACCGGTCAAGAACCTGGTGGGCTCCGTCCGCGAGGGACTGAGCCAGTTCTTCCGTGCGCCCGAGGGCTACGAGGTGATTCTCGGCGTCGGCGGCTCCACCGCGTTCTGGGATGTCGCCGGCTTCGGCCTGGTCGAGAAGAAAGCCCAGCACCTCTCCTTCGGTGAGTTCGGCTCCAAGTTCGCTGCGGCCACCAACAAGGCACCCTTCCTGGAAGCCTCGTCCATCATCACGTCCGAGCCGGGCACCCGGCCGGTTTCCGAGGCCGAAGCGGGCGTGGACGTGTACGCATGGCCGCAGAACGAAACCTCGACGGGTGTGGCCGCTCCGGTCAAGCGCGTTGAGGGCAGCGACGACGGCGCCCTGGTCCTGGTGGATGCGACGTCCGCGGCCGGCGGCCTGGATGTCGATGTTGCCGAGGCCGACGTCTACTACTTCGCTCCGCAAAAGAACTTCGCCTCCGACGGCGGCCTGTGGCTGGGCCTCTTCTCCCCCGCAGCCCTGGAGCGCGCCGCCCGCATCAAGGCAAGCGGCCGGTGGATCCCCGATTTCCTGGACCTTCAGACGGCCATCGACAACTCGAAGCTCAACCAGACCTACAACACGCCGTCCTTGTCCACCTTGGTGACCTTGGATGCCCAGGTGCAGTGGCTCAACAAGAATGGTGGCCTGGACTTCGCTTCGGGACGCACCGCGGACTCCGCAAACCGCATCTACACGTGGGCAGAGGCTTCCGAGTACGCCACCCCGTTCGTCGCGAAGGCAGAGGATCGCTCCAACGTCATCGCCACGATCGATTTCGATGATTCGATCGATGCCGCGGCCATCGCCAAGGTGCTGCGCGCCAACGGGATCGTGGACACGGAGCCGTACCGCAAGCTGGGCCGCAACCAGCTGCGCATCGCTACCTTCGTTGCCATCGAGCCGGACGACGTCTCTGCGTTGCTCGCCAGCATCGACTATGTGGTGGGCGAACTGAAGAAGTAAGCGCCGGCCGCGTTCCTGCGGTCAGGGCTTGTCGGCGTCGTCCGGGTGCGGATCCCGGGCGGCGCTGGCCTCTTTAACGGCGCTGTCCTTATTAAGAGCATCGCCCGCGCCCAAGGACTCAATGCGGAAGAACCGCAGCCCTCGGGCGGTTCGATCGAAACGGAGCCGCAGCTGGCGCGCGCGAATGATCCACACGATGCCGACGACGGCGGTGCCGGCGCCCGCGGCGGCGGCCACACCCACAGCCCATCGGGGTCCGGCGACGTTGGATACCCAGCCGACGAACGGTGCACCGATGGGCGTTCCACCCATGAAGATGGCCATGTAGAGCGCCATGACCCGGCCGCGCATGACAGGTTCAGTGGTGGATTGCACGTAGCCGTTGGCGCTGGTGATCATGGTCAGGGCAAACAAGCCGCAGGGAATCAGCGCCAAGGCAAACATGGTGTAATTCGGTGCCAGCGCCGCCAGTCCGCTCGCGAGGCCGAACCCGCCCGCCGCCGCGAAGATGAGGCGCATCCGTGGCCGGCCGCGCCGGGCGGCAAGGAGCGCCCCTGCGACGGAGCCGATCGCCATGACCGAGTTGAGGAGCCCGAAGGCGCCCGCGTCCATGCCGAATTCCGTGCCGACCATGGCCGCAATGAAGAGGACGAAGTTCAAGCCGAATGTGCCCATGATGAAAATCGCGACGAGGACAACCACAATGTCCGGTCGATTGCGGACGTAGCGAAGCCCCTCCCGGATGCGGCCTTTGCCTGCGGCTGCCCGGGGCTGGACGCGCAGGGAGGCTAGGGGAATGGCCCGGATCGCGCCAAGCATTGCGAGGAAGGTCACGGTGTTGATCATGAACACCCAGCCCGGGCCCACGGCCACTGTCAGGACGCCGGCCACGGCGGGACCGATCATGCGCGCAACGTTGAAGGATGCGCTGTTCAATGCAACGGCATTGGCAAGATAGTCGTCCTTGACCAGTTCCGAGACGAACGTCTGGCGGACCGGTGCGTCAAGTGCCGAGACGACGCCCAGCACCAGCGCGAACACATAGACATGCCACAACTGCGCCGCACCGCTCAGCACCAGCAGTCCCAAGCCAGTGCTCAGGACTGCCATCGCCGATTGCGTCATGACAAGGAGCCTGCGCCGGCTGTAGCGGTCGGCAAGCAGTCCGGCCCACGGAGCAAGGAAAAGCTGCGGGCCGAGTTGGAGGGCCAAGGTCACGCCCATGGCGCCGGCGTCGTGATTGCTCAGATGGGCGAAGACCAACCAATCCTGGGCAGTCCGCTGCATCCACGTGCCGACGTTGGAAATGAGGGCACCGATGAACCAGATGCGGTAGTTAGGGACACCCAGCGATTTGAAAGTGGACATCAGTTTCCACCTTCAAGGAATTCACTCGCCGGGTCCGCCAAAGGTTAGTCAGCCTCGATGTCGTCGACGTCGTCGTTCTCTGGTGCGTCACCGGAAGCGGCGGCCTGCGAACCGGAGGGCTCGCCGTCGTCGTCCACGTCAACGGCGACGACGGCCTCTTCCGCGAGTTCTTCGGCCGCGGTAGCCTCGTCCTCCGGACGGACGCGTTTTGCCCACGGCACCCATTCCGGCGCGAGGATGGAGTCCTCCGACGGCAACAGTCCAAGCTCGCTGACGGTGACAACCTTGGAGCGCGAGTTGCGGGTCACCACCGCGTACCACTGCCAACCGCCATAGCCTGCCAGCCGCGATTCGAACAGGTGGGTGACCACGCGTTCGCCTTCGGAGCGCGCTGCAATGTGCGGGCCGATTTCACCCGGCCGGGCTATGGTCTCCACCGCGTTGCGGGCAACATCGACGGCGGCGGCCAGGAAAGCGTCCGGCTTGCCGACGCGCCACACGGGGATGCCGGTGCGGGGTTTCGCCGTTGCCGGCTTCCGCTCAGCACCGGAACCAGGCGTTCCAGCCGTTCCAGCAGCGGCGCCAGTGCCGTTCTCTTCAGGACTGGCTTCAGCGGATTCCGATGTCATGGCAGCTTTAGGCTTCCAGCTCGTCGGCGACCTTGCGCAGGGCTGCGGCAATGGCCTTGCCCTTGGCGCCTTCAGGGTACTTGCCGGCGGACAACGTGCCGGAGAGGTTGTCCAGGACGGAAACGAGATCCTGGACTACCGGAGCAAGCTCGCGGGCGTTCATGCGCTTGGCCTTGGCGATGGATGGCAACTTGTCCAGCACGCGGAGGCCAAGGGCTTGCGCGCCCCGGCGACCATCGGCGACGCCGAACTCAACCCGGGTGCCCGCTTTGAGATCCGCTACGCCTTCGGGCAGCGCTGATTTGGGCAGAAACACTTCCTGGCCGTCCTCTGCCGCGAGGAATCCGAAGCCTTTGTCCTTGTCATACCACTTGACCTTGCCGGTGGGCACGTAATCAACCTTCTTCGTTCTGACTTGCGAGACACAGCCGGCGCGCCACCGCATCCGCAGGATGCTGCGGGAATAGGGGTAACTGCCTGGACCGTGTTGGTCTATTGCTTCAAGGTTATCCTGCCCGGCCGCGGAATCGCGCTTTGAGGCTCCAGCAGGCCGGTGCCGCCGCCATTTGTCCGCGACCGGACTGCACCCGGGCCGGAACCGGTGATGCGGCCCCGGACTGTTAGCGTTGCATGCATGATTCCCCACGACTTCCGCCGGCCGCTCACGATCGTTGCCGCCGTCGTCGCAGTCCTGTCCCTGGCGGCCGTCGCCGCCGTCATGGTGATCGCTTATGGCAACGGCGTGGCCCCGGTGTGGGTCACGTCCACCGCCCTGTACGGGCTGCCGCTCGCCTTCATTCTGATGGCCGCACTGGTGGTTGACTCCGTGTGGGCACGGCGCCGTCAATGAGCGGCCGGAAAGCCCGACGGCGGGCCCGCCTGGCGGTAACGTTGAACTGATGTCCCTTATTCGCGCGCTCAGCAAGGAACTGGAAGCGCGCAGCGACGATTCGCTGCGGGCCTTGTTTGCCGCGCGGCCGGACCTGATCTCCCCCATCGCACCGGATTTCGCCGCCCTCGCAGCGAGGGCAAGTGCCCGGGTCAGCGTGCAGCGCGCCCTGGAACGGCTGAACAAACCGGAGATGCAGGTGCTGGAGACGCTCCACCTATGCACCAACACGGACACCGGCCACAGCGCATCGGCGGCCGGATTGAAGAGGTGCATCAACGGAGCGACGCTTGCCGCGCTCGAACCGATCCTGAGCAAGCTCCAGGAGCTGGCCCTCATCCACCGGGCCGATCCGCCGGCCACGGTGCACAATCCAGGCAGGCAGCGTTTCTACTTGCCGGTGGGCAGCCTCAAGGACGTCATCGGCATCTACCCGGCGGGCTTGGGCCGCAGCTACACCGAGTTGGTCCGACTGCAGCCTGCCTTCGCGCAGCGGGTGGTGCACCTCGTTGCCGAGCTCCACCAGAGCGGCGCCCATATCCTGGCCGCCACGACGCCCATGGACGCGGCTTTGGCACTGCAACATTGGACATCGACCCCGGAGAACCTTCAGCACATCCTGTCCGAGGCACCTGTCCGGACACGTCCCCTTTTGAACAAGTTCGGCAGTTGGGCCATGGGCGCCGTTCCGCAGGCCCAGCGCAAGGCCTCCGTGCTCCATGAAGGCCGCGACGTCGGCCCCGTGGACTGGCTCCTGGCCCGTGGACTGCTTGTTCCCCTCGACGCGGGCCACGTTGAGCTTCCGCACAGCGTCGGCCTGTCCCTGCGCGGCGGCGCGATCGTGGACCACTTCACCTTGAAGCCTCCCGTGCCGGAGCTGGGCCAGACGAGTGCCGCCCTGCGCCGCAATGCCGCCATGGGTGCCATCGCCGAAGTGCTCCGGCTGGTGGGTGAACTCCTGTACGCGGTCCGCGAGCAGCCGGTGGTCACCCTGCGCAGCGGCGGTGTGGGCGTGCGCGAGCTCAAACGCCTCGCCGACAGCCTCCGCCTCGGTTTATCCGAGACCGCACTCATCCTCGAGCTCGGTGCCTTGTCCGGATTACTGCGCCTCGATGTGGACAGTTCCACGTGGGTGCAACCGCCATCGCTGGAATGGCTCACGCTCCCGCGCCAGGAACAGTGGCTGTGGCTGGTCAACGCCTGGCTTGCCAGCGAGCGCGCTCCTTCCCTCGTGGGCCAGACCCTTCCGGGGCCCGGCACCACGGCACCGCGAACGGGCTCCGCGGCAACCTCCATCAATGCCCTGTCCGCCGAGGCCCAGCGCCCTGACGCCCCGCTGGTCCGCAAACGGATCCTGGAGATCCTCGAAGAACTCACCCTCGAGGTGGAAGCACCGGACGGCAAGGCTCCTGTGCTCAACGCCGAAGCCGTCATGGAACGCGCCGAATGGGCCCAGCCTCGGATGTCGCGGCGGTTCAGTTCCCTTGTCCGCGGCATCCTGCACGAAGCCGAACTCCTGGGGCTCATGGGTTCCGGCGCCCTCACCCAGCTTGGTTCGGCGATCGCCACCGAACAGCCCGAACTGGCCCTCAGCATCCTCGGCGAACACCTCCCCGCCGCGGTGAACCATGTCCTCCTGCAAGCAGACCTGACCGCCGTCGCCCCCGGGTACCTGGCCCCCGAGCTGAGCGAAAAACTGCTTCTGATCGCCGACGCCGAAGGCCAGGGCCCGGCGACGATCTTCCGATTCTCCGGAGATTCGATCCGGCGCGCGTTGGACGCCGGCCAGGACGCCGAAACCATCCTCGGGTTCCTGCGCACCCACTCGGCCACCGATGTCCCCCAGCCGCTCCGGTACTTGATCAAGGACATCGCCTCGCGGCACGGCCGCCTGCGTGTCGCCAGCAGCCCCAGTTTCATCCAGAGCGACGACGAGGCAGCCATCGCCGAACTCGTTCACGAGCCGGGAGCCTCAAGCCTCGGACTTGTCCGGATCGCCCCCACGGTGCTGACCTCCACGGCGAGCCCGCGGGAGGTCGCGAGGGTGCTGCGCGAGCTGGGACTCTCGCCCGCCGTGCAGGAGGCGGAGACCGCCGTCGTGCGCTACAGGAGGACGACGGCGCTGGCCGGCGGGGCCCGCCCCGTGTACACCGCGCCCCGCACCGCACCGCCGGACGACGACGTCGACGCCCAGCTTTCGGTACTGAGGCAACATCATTCTGTCCACGGCGACGCGACCGGCGAGGCGGCAACGCAACTCGGACTCGAAACCCTGCAGAGGGCCATCCGGCTGAAGCAAGCGGTCACCATGAACGTGGTTGACGGCTCGGGGAATTCCAATACAGAAACAGTTGTTCCCGTATCGGTGTCGGGAGGGCGCGTCAGGGTGTTCGACGCGGCCAGGGACACCGAAAGAGTCTTGTCCATCCATCGCATCATCGATGTGGAGCCCGCGGGCGATCCGCGCAAGTGAGGAAGCAATAGTGAGCGACGGTCCGCTGATCGTACAGAGCGACAAAACCATCCTGCTGGAAGTCGACCACGAGCTCGCCACCGAGGCCCGCCATGCGATTGCGGCGTTCGCCGAACTGGAGCGGGCCCCCGAACACGTCCACAGCTACCGGCTCACCCCATTGGGCCTATGGAATGCGCGCGCGGCAGGACTGGACGCCGAAAAAGTCCTCGACACGCTCCTGCGCTACTCCCGGTTCCCGGTGCCGCACTCCTTGCTGATCGACATCGAAGAGACGATGTCGCGTTACGGCCGCTTGCGCCTGGAAAAGGATCCCCAGCACGGATTGGTCATGCGCACCACCGACTACCCCGTGCTCGAGGAAGTCATCCGGGCCAAGAAGATCGCACCGTTGCTGGGGCCGAGGATCGACGGCGAAACCGTGGTGGTGCATTCCTCCCAGCGGGGACAGCTCAAGCAATTGCTGCTCAAGCTCGGATGGCCGGCCGAGGACCTCGCCGGCTACGTGGATGGCACTCCGCACCTCATCGCCCTCAACGAGGACGGCTGGCACCTGCGGCCGTACCAGAAGCTGGCCACGGAGAACTTCTGGGCGGGCGGCAGCGGCGTCGTCGTGCTGCCCTGCGGTGCAGGCAAGACCTTGGTGGGGGCCGCAGCCATGGCTACCAGCTCCACCACCACGCTGATCCTGGTGACCAACACGGTCGCGGCCCGGCAATGGAAGGACGAGCTCCTCAGGCGGACGTCGCTGACGGAGGAGGAAATCGGCGAGTATTCGGGCGCGGTCAAGGAAGTCCGGCCCGTCACGATCGCCACCTACCAGGTCCTGACGACCAAGCGCGGCGGCCTCTACCCGCACCTGGAACTCGTGGACGGGCACGACTGGGGACTCATCATCTACGACGAGGTCCATCTCCTCCCTGCTCCGATCTTCCGGATGACCGCGGACCTGCAGGCCCGGCGGCGGCTTGGACTCACGGCGACGCTTGTGCGCGAGGACGGCCGCGAGGGCGAGGTCTTCAGCCTGATCGGCCCCAAGCGCTACGACGCCCCGTGGAAGGACATCGAAGCCCAGGGCTACATTGCGCCGGCGGACTGCGTGGAGGTCCGGGTGGACCTGCCCCGGGACGAGCGCGTGGCCTACGCGATGGCGGAGGACGCGGACAAGTACCGGCTCTGCGCGACGTCGGAGACCAAGACGCACTTGGTGGAGCAGCTGGTGGCCTTGCACCAAGGCGAGCAACTGCTGGTGATCGGCCAGTACATCGACCAGTTGGATGAGATCGGCGAGCGTTTGGACGCCCCCGTGATCAAGGGCGATACCACGGTGAAGGTGCGGCAGAAACTGTTCGATGCCTTCCGCGCCGGTGACATCAAGACCCTCGTGGTGTCCAAAGTGGCCAACTTCTCGATCGATCTGCCCGAGGCATCCGTCGCGATCCAGGTATCTGGGTCTTTCGGTTCCCGCCAGGAAGAGGCCCAGCGGCTGGGGCGCTTGCTTCGTCCCAAGCAGGACGGCCGTGCGGCACGTTTCTACTCCTTGGTGGCCCGGGACACCCTCGACCAGGACTTTGCCGCCAAACGCCAGCGCTTCCTCGCCGAACAGGGCTACGCCTACCGGATCATGGACGCCAAGGACGTACCCGCCGCCTAGGGGCTTGGCCAACCCAAGCTAGGCAACCAGTTGTTGCGCGCGCTCCTGGCCTTGCGTTGCTCGCAGCACGACGGCGTCGACGACAGCCCACGAGTCCTCGTCCTTGAGCTGGGCAGCGGCGAAGCGTTCAGCGGCCGGGCGGTCGCTGAACGCTTCGTGCTCAACGCGTCCGGAGAGCGTGTCCAGGTAGCTGACATGGAATTCGACGTTGTGGGTTTCACCGCGTGATTCTTGTTTGTTTTCCATGGCTCCAGTGTGAAACGGGGGTCCGACAATTGAAGACTGTGCCCGCGGCGTGTTGGCTTTTGGCCGTTTTGTCAGGGCGCCCGCAGCACTTCCGCGGCGGTGCTGCGGACCGCCTCTGTCACGGCGTCCAGTATCCGCGAGGGTGTCCGCCACCGTTGCCAGTACAAGGGAACGTCCAACGGCCGCCCGGGCGCGAGTTCCACCAAGGATCCATCGGCTATGTCCCGGCCGCATTGCGGTTCAGGCAGCAATCCCCATCCGAGACCCAGGCGAATGGCTTCGGCAAACTCCTGGCTGGATGGAACATAGTGGCGCGGCCCGGCCGGTTCCATTCCACGCCCCGCACCGCCAAGGAGTTCCAGGAAGCGGTGCTGGTATTCATCCTTGCGGTCGAAGTCCACGGCGGGAGCTGCGCGCAGCGAGGCGGCATCGACGCCGTCGGGAAGCCACCTCGCCTTGAACTCCGGGGTGGTGACGGCGCGGTACCGCATGCTCCCCAGCGGCTCCACGCGGCAGCCCTGCACCGGTTCGGGCGTCGCGGTCACGGCTGCCATCACCGTTCCTGCACGCAGCATGGACGTGGAATGCTGTTCGTCATCCCGGTGAAGGTCGAAGACCGCATTCAATTCCGCAGGAACTTTCGTCAGGGCTTTGAGGAACCAGACAGACAGGGAATCCGCGTTGACCACGATCGGCACCGACACCATGGGCGATTCGCCGGGCAACCCCAGTTCAAGTTCGGCGTCGGCCTCCAATTGGGCGAGTTGCCGCGCCAGCCTGAGCACGACGTGCCCCGATTCCGTGGCCTGGACCGGATTGCTGCGCTGAAGCAATACCCTTCCGGATGATTGTTCCAGCGCTTTGAGGCGCTGGGAGACCGCCGACGGCGTGATGTTCAGCGAGCGGGCGGCGGCGTCAAGCGTGCCTTCCGTGAGCACGGCGGCGAAGGTGTGCAACTGTTCAGAGGAGAATCTGGCCATAAGATGATCTTACGATGCCTAAGAATATTTAGCTGGACTAATGTTGACGGCGAAACTTAGCCTCGAAACATGAACTCCCCCGACGTCTTCCACGCTGCCGGCCTGGGCCTTGGCACCGGCCTGGCCCTCATTGTTGCCATTGGCGCCCAAAATGCCTTCGTCCTCCGGCAAGGAATCCGCGGCGAACATATCGGAGCGATCGTTGCCGTGTGCGCCATCTCCGATGCCGTGCTCATCGCGGCCGGGGTATTCGGCACGGGCGCCCTGCTCACCGCGGCACCTGCCGCCGTCGTCGTTCTCCGCTATGTCGGCGCGGCGTTCCTGGTCACGTACGGCGTGATGGCGGCACGGCGGATCCTCAAGCCGCAAGCGCTCGTCTCCGCGGACCCCGGGCCTTCGGGCGCCGGCCGAAGCGGACTGGCTGCAGCGCTGGCAACCGTCCTGGCACTCACATGGCTTAATCCCCACGTCTACCTGGACACTGTATTGCTCCTGGGATCGGTGGCGAATGCCCAAGGGCCCGGCCTGCGGTGGTGGTTCGGCGCCGGAGCCATGCTGGGCAGCATTCTGTGGTTTTGTTCGCTCGGGTTCGGCGCGAAAATGTTGCGCGGCTTCTTTGCGCGCCCGGCGTCCTGGCGGCTTCTTTGCGCGCCCGGCGTCCTGGCGGATTCTCGACGGCGGGATTGCCGTCACGATGGTGGGTCTCGGCGTCGGGCTTGCCTTCGGAAGTTAGCCGGGGATGCAGCCTCGACACGCGGATAATTCTCACAACAAGCATCCAGTCAACTCCCAGAAACTGGGAGCATCATGAATGGTATGAAAAAGAACGGCCCCGAAGCCAAGCTGCTCGTCGTCGACGACGAACCCAACATCCGTGAGCTGCTCTCCACCTCGCTGCGCTTTGCTGGCTTTGAGGTCGTTGCGGCGTCGAACGGCCGCGAGGCACTCGCTGCCGCCGATCTTCACGCCCCGGACCTCGCGGTCCTGGACGTCATGCTCCCCGACATGGACGGGTTCACTGTCACCCGCCGCCTTCGGGCCGCCGGAAAGCACTTCCCTGTCCTGTTCCTGACTGCCAAGGACGACACGGAAGACAAGGTCACCGGCCTGACCGTGGGCGGCGACGACTACGTCACCAAGCCTTTCAGCCTGGATGAAGTGGTGGCCCGGATCCGCGCCGTGCTCCGCCGCACGCAGCCGATGGAAGACGACGACGCCGTCATCCGCGTTGATGACTTGGAGCTCGACGACGACGCGCACGAGGTTCGCCGCGGCGGTACCATCATCGAGCTCTCGCCTACCGAGTTCAAGCTGCTGCGCTACCTCATGCTGAACCCGAACCGGGTGCTTTCCAAGGCGCAGATCCTGGACCACGTCTGGGAGTACGACTTCAACGGCGACGCCTCGATCGTGGAGTCCTACATTTCCTACCTCCGGCGCAAGGTGGACATCGACCCGGATGCCACTGCCCTGATCCAGACCAAGCGCGGCGTCGGTTACGTACTGCGGACGGCCGAGAAGCGCTGACCTTGTTCAACCGTTGGAAGTCGGCCTCCCTCAGGTCGCAGCTGGTCGCCATCATCATGGGGCTGCTGCTCCTTGCCCTGGCCGCCACAGGCGCGGGGACGCTGACGCTCGTCAAGAGCTACCTCCAAGGGCAGGTGGATGACAAGCTCAAGGCTGCCGTGCAGACCGCCCAGCAGCAGCAGTCCTTTGCCAACCTGTCCGAGGCGAGCCCTGCCGTTCCCACCGACTATTCCCTGACGCTCTACGTCCAGGGCCAGCCACCGTATCCGTTCGGCGGCAGCAAGACCGATCGTCCGAACATCGCCAGCATCAGCCCGGTTGAAGCCAAGGATCGCAACTACGCGCCCTTCCAGGTTGGTGGCACTACCGGCGCCAATTGGCGCGTGGTGGCGGTCAACGTCGTGGACAACCGTACCGGGCAAAACGCAGTGGTGATCATCGGGCTGCCCCTGTCTCCCGTGGACAAAGTCATGGAACACGCCACCCTGGTGGTGGTCGGCGTCGGACTGTTGACCCTGGTGCTCGCGTTCTTCATCGCCACGTGGACCGTTGCGCGTTCGTTCCGCCCCCTCTCGCGCGTTGAAAAGACTGCTGCCGCCATTGCCGCCGGCGATCTCTCGCGCCGCGTGGACATCGAGAATCCGGTCACCGAGGTCGGCCGCCTGGGTGCCTCCCTCAATGCCATGCTCGCGCATATCGAGTCGTCCTTCGCGGCGCGTGCCGCCTCCGAGGCCAGGATGCGGCGATTCGCCGCTGATGCTTCCCACGAGTTGCGCACCCCCTTGGTCACCATCCGCGGTTTCTCCGAGCTTTACCGCCACGGCGCCCTTTCCACACCGGAAGACGTGGGCACCGCCATGGGCAGGATCGAGAGC
This sequence comes from Arthrobacter bambusae, assembly GCF_022606295.1. Taxonomy (GTDB): domain Bacteria; phylum Actinomycetota; class Actinomycetes; order Actinomycetales; family Micrococcaceae; genus Arthrobacter; species Arthrobacter bambusae_A. The sequence continues at coordinate 22,530 of NZ_JAHHZS010000008.1, read as the reverse complement.
GAAGCCAAGCGCATGGGATCCATGGTGGAAGACCTCCTGTTGCTTGCCCGGCTGGACGAACAAAGGCCCTTGCAGCTCAAGCCGGTGGACTTGCAGCTCCTCGCGAACGACGCCGTCGTGGACTCCCTTGCAACGTCCGGCAAGCGGAAGATTACGCTGACGGGGCTCGACGGCGGCCCGGCCGCGCCTGCCCCGGTCCAGGGTGACGAGGCCAAGCTTCGGCAAGTCCTGGGAAACCTGGTGGGCAATGCCCTGCGCTATACGCCCGAAGGAACGCCGATCGAGCTCGCCGTCGGTGTCCGCAACAGTCCGAGCGGTCCACTCTCCGTTCTCGAGGTACGGGACCACGGCAGCGGCATTCCGGCCGAGGAATTGCCCCGGATTTTCGAACGCTTCTACAGGGCTGACACTTCGCGCACGCGGGAGACCGGCGGCAGCGGCCTCGGTCTCGCGATTGTCTCTGCCATTGTGGGATCCCACGGCGGTACCGTCAGGGTCGACGAGACCGACGGCGGCGGGGCCACCTTGGTTGTCAGCCTCCCCTTCCAGGACGACATCTCGGAGATGCCTGAAGACGCGGGCATCGCGGAGGCGGAGATCTCGGACTAAGGCCCGGGCGGGTTGGCCCAGCGAGTTGTCCACATAGGGAGATACGGCTCTGTCCGGGCTATGGGACCGCTTCTAGGCTCGTTGTGTGGACCACACGCCAGCCGCACCTGCGGACCCCGTTAGTTGAAAGGCGACGCCCCATGAGCGTTATCTCCGTCGATACCGAACTGCTCCAGCTCAAATCCGCCAACGTCAAGGCCACCGTGGATCGCGTCGGTGCCGACGTCCAAGCGATGAAACGTGGGCTGGACGAGCTCCAAGCCACGTGGAAGGGATCAGCGGCCAACAATTTCCAGGCCCTCGTCTCCGAGTGGACGTTGACCCAGAACAAAGTGGAGGCTTCGCTGGCATCCATCAACCTGGCACTGTCTTCCGCCGCGGCAAGCTATCTCCAGACCGAACAAGGCAACACCCAGCGGTTCAGCTACTGAGCGCTGAGGCTGCGGGTCCCGGCGGGCGGCCATTCCGCCTTCCCGCCGGGGTGCAGCCTGCATTTGCGCCCTTACTTCTCCGGCGTCGACTGGTGGAAGCGCAACCGCCAGCGGCCGTCGTCGAGCAACCAGATGGAACTCCGCAAGGCCGAGCCGGTTCGTCCGTAACTTCTGTAGTTGAGCAGCATGGTGTTGCTGGAGAGGCGCTCCGCGGAAATGACCTCGATCTCAGCGGTTTCGCCCGGATTTCCCTCCAACGCCATCATGAGTTCGTCCCGGGACCAGACAAGTCCGGAGCTGCCAATCTCGGTAAAGTCGGGGTGGAGCAGTATCCCCGTACGTCCAAGGTCTCCCCTGACGTCGGGCCTCAGGAGCTCCTTCTCAAGAAGAATGACCGTTTCCTCGTCTGAGCGCCCGCCGTCCTGGCCAAGGACCGCTTGTTCGTCGTCACCGGCGAAGAGGGTGGGCTCGATGAACGCCTCCTGCTCCGCGAACGCCACCGTCGCGTTGAGCAAAGGCGACCCGTCCGAAAGGTCTTGGCCGCCGAACAACGTCAGGTCTTCATCCGGCGCATCGGCGTCGTCATGATCGTCGTCGAAAAGCGACGGCGCCTCCACAGGCATCGTGCGGGCTGACTGCATACGAGCTGGTGGCGTGCCCGCTGATGATGTGCGGGCCAAAGACCCTGCAGCTTCGGCTCCGGGATAACCGGGTCCGCCGGGAGCGGCTATACCTTGCTGGTATGCGGTGGCCACCGCGCGGGCGCGATCGTCGGCAGCCTCGTTGAGGTCGTGGCCTGCGTGGCCCTTGACCCACTCGAACGTGTACTTGCGGCCGACAATGGCTTGGTCGATGTCCTTGAGGAGATCGACGTTCAAGACGGGCTTCCCGTCCGCTTTGCGCCAGCCCTTGCGCTTCCACCCTGGCATCCACTTGGTGATGCAATTGATGACGTACTGGCTGTCGCACAGAATCTTCAGCTCTTCGTCGGGAACGTGTGCCGTTGACCGGAAGAGGTCCAGCACCGCCATGAGCTCGCCCTGGTTGTTGGTTCCGTGCGGCCACCCCCCGGCCCTCCAGCAAGAGTCGTTCACGTACCAGGCCCAACCGGCAGGCCCGGGATTGCCGAGGGCAGAACCGTCGGCGGCAGCAATAATCGTCATGCTTTCCATCCTGCCAGACCACCCCGACACTCCCGGACCGCAAAGGTGAGGGGGCGTTCCGCCAAAACCCGACATGCGTGAGCGGGCGTGGTGGTTAAACGGCGACGACGGCCCCCACCTGAGGCGGGAACCGTCGTCGTGCGTGTGGCTGGTGAGCTACAGCGGGGGCTTAGAAGCCGCCCATGCCGCCCATGTCGTCGCCGCCACCCATGGCCGGAGCGTTCTTCTCCGGCTTGTCGGCAACAACGGCCTCGGTGGTCAGGAACAGACCAGCGATGGAGGCTGCGTTCTGGAGAGCCGAGCGGGTGACCTTTACGGGGTCGTTGACGCCGGCAGCCAGCAGGTCCTCGTAAACGCCGGTTGCGGCGTTCAGGCCGTGGCCCGACGGCAGGCCGCGGACCTTGTCGATGACAACGCCCGGCTCGAGGCCGGCGTTGTGGGCGATCTGCTTGAGCGGAGCGTCGATGGCAACGCGGACGATGTTGGCGCCCGTTGCTTCGTCGCCTTCGAGCTGCAGGTTGGCGAATGCCTTGGCACCGGCCTGGATGAGGGCAACGCCACCACCGGCGACGATGCCTTCTTCAACGGCAGCCTTCGCGTTGCGGACTGCGTCCTCAATGCGGTGCTTGCGCTCCTTGAGCTCTACCTCGGTTGCGGCACCGGCCTTGATGACTGCAACGCCGCCGGCCAGCTTGGCCAGGCGCTCCTGCAGCTTCTCACGGTCGTAGTCGGAATCGGAGTTCTCGATCTCGGCACGGATCTGTGCCACGCGGCCGGCGATGGCGTCGGCGTCGCCGGCACCTTCGACGATGGTGGTCTCGTCCTTGGTGACAACAACCTTGCGGGCGTTGCCGAGCAGTTCGAGGGTTGCGTTCTCGAGGCTGAGGCCGACCTCCGAAGAGATGACCTGGCCGCCGGTGAGGATCGCGATGTCGGCGAGCTGTGCCTTACGGCGGTCACCGAAGCCCGGAGCCTTGACGGCAACGGACTTGAAGGTGCCACGGATCTTGTTGACGATCAGGGTGGCCAGGGCCTCGCCCTCGATGTCTTCGGCGATGATCAGCAGCGGCTTGTTGGACTGCATGACCTTCTCCAGGACCGCAACGAGTTCCTTCACGTTGGAGATCTTGGAGTTGACGATCAGGATGTACGGGTCTTCGAGGACCGTTTCCTGGCGCTCTGCGTCGGTGACGAAGTAAGCGGAGATGTAACCCTTGTCGAAGCGCATGCCCTCGGTGAGTTCAAGCTCCAGGCCGAAGGTGTTGGACTCCTCGACCGTGATGACGCCTTCCTTGCCGACCTTGTCCAGGGCTTCAGCAATGAGGTTACCGATTTCGGTGTCGCCGGCAGAGATGGAAGCCGTGGCTGCGATCTCTTCCTTGGTCTCGATCTCCTTGGCCGAGGCCAGCAGTTCGCGGATGACGGCTTCAACAGCCTTCTCGATGCCGCGCTTGAGGGACAGCGGGTCGGCGCCGGCAGCTACGTTGCGCAGGCCTTCCTTGACGAGGGCCTGGGCCAGGACGGTGGCGGTGGTGGTGCCGTCGCCAGCGACGTCGTCAGTCTTCTTGGCAACTTCCTTGACCAGCTCGGCGCCGATCTTCTCGTAGGGATCGTCCAGCTCGATCTCCTTGGCGATGGAAACACCATCGTTGGTGATCGTGGGGGCGCCCCACTTCTTTTCGAGGACGACGTTGCGTCCACGCGGGCCGAGGGTGACCTTGACGGCGTCGGCGAGGATGTTCAGACCCCGCTCGAGACCGCGGCGTGCCTCTTCATCAAATGCAATGATCTTGGCCATAACGGCGGTAGTCCTTTCGGGACAGTCGTTAAGAAGGTGCCTTCACTGCGGTGCCCGCGACGGACGATCCTTCGCGTTCGGCCTCTGTACGCCGCGCGCTCGGGATCTCACCCCAGCAAGGTTTTCTTTGTTCCCCCAAACACCGCCAGTGTTTCCAGACGGCCGGAGCCGTGAAGAATTAGCAGTCAGTGCTTGAGAGTGCTAATCAATAATTAGCACTCACCCGAGGAGAGTGCAAGCAGCAAGCGAGGGAAACTGCTCGCCACGCCAGGGGAATTCGCTACGGGCACAAGCCGATCACGGAGTCCGCGAGGCGGTCTCCTTGCCACTCACCCGCGCAGTGTTGTCTGCACCGTAGGTGAAGACCATGTAATTGGACGATGTAACGTCGCCATTGGCGTCGAACCCGATGGTGCCGGACTCGCCGTCGTAATCCGGAAGCTTGGCCCCCTTCAGCACCTCGAGGCAGTCCTTGTATGACGTACAGGACGTGCGTTCCTTCGTTGCCGCATCACCCGACGTCGGACGTGTCCCGCCGGACACGGTGGTGAGCCAGGCTGCGATCGAACCGCCGGCGTCGTCGCCCGCCGCCGCGGCCGCGAGCGCCGCGAGGGTGACGGCGTCGTACGTTTCGGCCGCGTACGTTGTGTCCTTGAGTTTGGGGTCGATGCCGGTCAGGTCCGCCTGGAACTCCGCACTCGGGAAGACGCCTGGAAGAATTCCCCGCGCGCCGTCGAGGCCACCGGCTCCCAGCGCGGTTCCGTATTGGCGGATGGCACCGTCGCTCAAGATCAGGTTCTTGCCGCTCAACCCCGCGTTCAAGAGCTCGGCCAGGGCGCCTTGGGCGCCATCACGGGCAACCACGACGACGGCGTCAGGAGTGCCGGACTTGATGCCCGCCGCGGCGGGAGCTGCTTTGCCGGCCGCGAATTCCGTGTTGGTCACTGCCTCCATTCCGAGGCTGCGGGCAGCGTCCATGACCGCTCCGGAAACACGAGTGCCGTAGTCCCCGGATTCGTGGAGGACGGAAATCCTCTTGGCGCCGCCGTCGTGGGCAAGCTTCGCCAAGACGCTCCCCTGTGCGGCATCAGCGGCCGAGGTGCGGAAGTAGAAACCGCCGTTCTTGTAGCTGCTCAGCCCCGACGCCGTGTTGGCCGGCGAGATGAGCGGAATCCGGGCAGGAGCCAGCACATCGATGGCGGCGGGTGCATGGCTCGAATCCGTCGGCCCCACAACGACGTCGGCGTGGGCCGAAAGCAAAGCCTTGGCTTGCGTGGCTGTATCGGCCGTGAAGGCCGCCGCGCTGGCCCCTTGGCTGGCGCTGATGCCTTCGCCGGCCGCGGATTCCGGGAGCAACTCGACCGGGCGGTTCTTGTAGCCGCCGGAGTCGTTGATCTGCTTGACGGCCAATTTGGCCGCTGCCAGCTCGGACTCGTTGAGGAAGGCGGAACTACCCGTATTGTCCAGAATCACGCCGACGCGCAGGACGCCGTCGCCGCTCGGAGTGACGGAGCTGAGCCTGGCGTTGCCAACGGGGGCGGAACACCCGGCCAGTCCAACGGCCAAGGCTGCAAAACCTGCAAGGAGAGGTGCTGCCAACGATACCCGGGACCGGCGCACCCCAAGAGGCAGGGACAGCCCTGTTGCCGCAACACCCACTAGATAAGCCGCACGCTTTCTGCCTGGGGGCCCTTCTGGCCCTCGCCCAATTCGAAGTCGACCCTTTGTCCTTCTTCGAGCGCACGGAAGCCATCCATCTGGATGGCGGACCAATGCACAAAGATATCGTCACCGGATTCATCCACGGTGATGAATCCGTAGCCCTTTTCGGCATTGAACCATTTGACGGTTCCCAAAGCCATGATCCCCACACTTTCAACTAGCTGTGGCCGGCTTCCGGGATCTCCGGGCCAGCTCACAACTACTGTAACCACAGTCACGTTGCCGTAGCGCAACCTTGGGTGCGGGTAGCCGCAATGTTATTGAGGCGTAACCGAGTTCCTACTTGTAACCGGGGCCCAGAATGACAACTACGGGCTGCTGGAACTCGGCGCTGTCCACCAGGTTGGAGATACCCAGCAATTTGCCGAGCGCTTCGGCGTTGCCCTTCTGGGCCGCGCCTTTGTAGAAGACCGACGACGTCTGCTGGGGCATGCCGCCCCAGTTGGCGACGGTGGACAACGGCCATCCCCCGCCTTGCACCATGCCGGCCACACGGGCAGCCAGTCCACCGGTGGTGGTGCCGTTGTAGACCGCGACTACCGCGGTCTTGTCCAAGGGCGCCGTGGTGGGGGTCGGCGTGCTGGAGGGAGTATCGCTCGGGCTTGGTTGCCCGGATGCCTGCACAGAGCTACTTGGAGACGGCATGCTGCTCGCAGAGGGCGACGCCGCGGCACTTGGCTTCGAGGCGCCCGCCGTGGCGACGGCTTGCGGCGTCGTCGATGAGGTGAATCCCAGCTTCGGAAGGACGAGGAACGCCACGAGGCCGACAGCCAGCGCAATGCCGCCCAGGAGCAGCACCGGCCACAAGGCTGCGCGGGAAGCGGACGCGACGAGCCTGTGGACACCTTGGCGCGATGAGCTCTGCGGGACACGGTCGAATTCATCCCGGGCAAATTTGGTCATGGTGAAGCCTTGTCCTTGCTGCTTGCTTGCTGGGGTATCAGCGGATGCTTTATGCGTCGGAACCGAGACGGCGCGCTGTGCGGGCCCTCTGACGTGACATACGTAGTCTACGCAATCTCTTGACCAGCATGGGATCGTGCGCCAGTGCTTCCTCGGTGTCGATGAGGGCGTTGAGGAGCTGGTAATAGTGGGTCGCGGACAGATCGAAGAGTTCCCGGACGGCCTGTTCCTTGGCCCCGGCGTACTTCCACCACTGCCTCTCCAGGGCGAGCATCTGCTGTTCACGCTCGCCGAGCGGCGAATCGCTGCGGAGTCCGGCGGACAGGTCTTCGAGCACCAATCCAGTTGCTTCGGACGCCATGGGTTCCCGTGCGGGTTCTGCCACGACACACTCCTTCGACGCATTGACTGAAAAATGTCCCCCACCCATGATACCGGGCGAATAACACGGATGTCATTTGCCCCGCCGCGGGAGGAACTCCCGAGGGCCCGCTTTCCCCAGATGCCCCACGACAGGGAGAATGGCTGGGTGGCAGGCGAAGAAGCGTTATTTGAGCTTGAATCCGAGGACCGCTCCGCCGGGTTCGAAGCACTCCCGGGGATGGCCTTGGAGGACCTGATGGCGCCGGACTGGGCCGACGCGCTCTCCGGCGTCGAGGACGAGTTGCGCTCGGCGCTGGCCTTCGTGGCGGGCGAGGCCAGCCGCGGAACCCAGGTACTGCCTGCCGCGTCGAACATCCTTCGCGCATTCCGGCAGCCACTGGCCGACGTCAAAGTGCTGATCCTCGGCCAGGACCCCTACCCGACGCCGGGACACGCCGTCGGGCTCGCTTTCGCGGTTTCCGGACAAACCCGGCCCATCCCCCGCAGCCTTTCGAACATCTACCGGGAGATGGAGTCCGACCTCGGGCTCCCGCAGCGGGTGCACGGAGATCTTTCGGCCTGGACGGACCAAGGGGTACTTCTCCTGAACAGGGTGCTGAGCGTCGCTGCCGGTGCGGCCGGCTCGCACCGGGGCAAAGGCTGGGAGGCCATCACGACGGCGGCGGTCACCGCCGTCGCCCGCCGCACCAATGCTGCCGGGCTGCAGAGTCCGCTGGTCGCGATCCTGTGGGGCAAGGACGCTGAAGCCGTCCAGCCCCTCCTTGAAGGCGCCCCCGTGATCTCCTCCGCGCACCCCAGCCCGCTCTCCGCGTCGCGGGGCTTCTTCGGTTCGCGCCCGTTCAGCCGGGCCAACGAGCTGCTCCGCAGGCAAGGCGCGGATCCCGTCATCTGGGAACTTCCACCACTGCCTTAGCTTAGGCTTGCCTACATGACATCTTTGCCTGCGACGTCGTCTGCATCCCGGAATACCCGCCCCCAAGTGAACCTGACTGTCCTGCGCACGGAACAGCTTTCGCCCCACATGGTGCGCATCATTGCGGGTGGACCCGGTTTTGCCGGCTACGCGAACAACGGCTTCGTGGACCGGTATGTGAAGATCGTCTTCCCGCAGCCCGGCGTCGACTACGAGCTGCCTCTGGATCTCTGGGCCATCCGCGAGACCATGCCGCGCGAACAGTGGCCTTACACCCGCACCTACACCGTCCGCTGGGTGGACCAGGCCGCGCAGGAATTGGCCATTGATTTTGTGGTCCACGGCGACGAGGGCCTTGCGGGTCCGTGGGCCCTGGCGGCCCAGCCGGGCGACACGCTTGTTTTCACAGGACCCGGCGGCGCCTACAACCCGGCACCCGACGCCGACTGGTACCTTTTCGCGGGCGACGACGCCGCGCTCCCGGCGATCGCCGCAGCAATCGAATCCCTGCCGGCCGACGCCAAGGGCCTGGCTTTCCTCGAAGTCGATAGCGACGCCGACATCCTTGCCATAGCGGCCCCCGACGGCGTGGAGCTGCGTTGGCTCCTTCGCTCCGGAGTCCCGGCCGGATCCAGCTCGATCCTGCTTGATGCCTTGGGCGAAGCGGAGTGGCTGCCCGGCCGCGTCGACGTGTTTGCGCATGGTGAACGCGGTTACATGAAGGGACTGCGGGACATCTTCTTCAAGCAGCGTGGGCTCGAGCGTTCCCAGGTATCGCTCTCTGGATACTGGGCCCAGGGGCGCGTCGAGGACGATTTCCAGGCAGAGAAGAAACTCCCGATCGGGCAGATCTAGGGCGCAGCTTAGCGCCTGCGGACGCGGCGTCGCTCGTTGCTGGCAAGGCCCTTTGTCAGCGGACGGGCAAGGTTGTCGCCCAGGACAATTCCCGCGGCCACGCCCAGCACGATTGCCCCGGCGTTGAGCATGCCGCCCGAACCGAGCAAGACGTCCGCTTCCTGCACGGTCAACACATACATGGAACGGAATATCTTCAGGCCGGGGAGCAAGATGAGGGCGGCCGGGACGGCCACCACCAACTGCGGGGCCCCCAGCCTGAGGGCGACCATGCGGGCGAGCAGACCGATGACGACGGCGGAAATCGCCGGCGAGAGCCGGTCTCCAAAGCCGAGGTTTGAAGCCCCCCACAAGACGAAGTAACCCACCAAGCCCACTGCCGCCGTCGGGAGCAGAAGCTTGAGGAGGGTCTGTTCGGTGATGCCGATGGCAATCACCCCGATGGCGATCAGGATGGCCTGGCCCCACAATGGATACGCTTCGGGGAATGTTTGCGTGACGTCGATCGCGACGCTGCCGATGAGGTCACCCACAACCACTGCGACGGCGATCCCCGCAACGATCGCGCCGAAGGTCAGGATGGTGGACAGGAAACGTCCGGCCGCAGTCACGGGGAATCCGTTGATGGCATCTTGCACCGAGGAGACGAGCCGGCCCGTTGGCAACAGCAAGAGGATGCCACCTGCCACGACGATCGACGGCGGGATGTCCGCCCCGGCCCAGTGGAGCATGAGCGCGATGAACGTGACCAGGAAGGAGCCAGCGGCTGTCACGAAGAAGTCAGGCGTGCGCCACTTGCCCAATTGGCGGGCCACGAGGTTGACGAGCATGTTGGAGACGAAAGCCAGGGCGGACGCTCCCAGTCCCCCGCCGAGGACCCCGACGAAGACAGCGGCGAAGACGCCGAATGCCATGGTGACCATCCACCGCGGGAAGGGCTTGCTGCTGCGGATGATGTCATCCAGCCGCCGCACGGCCTCGGCCCTGCCCACCCCGCCGGCCACGATGTCCGTGACGAGTTGGTGCACCTGGGCCAAACCTGCGTAGTTGTTGGTCCAGGAACGAACGACGCGGAGCAGGGTCAGAGGGGTCTGCTCCTTGGGTGCGTAGTTGATCTGGACTGACTGGTTGGTGATGTCCACTTCGATGTTCTTCAACCCGAGCGCGGCCGTGACTGCGATGATGCTGGTCTCGACTTCGAGGGCCCCGGCTCCGTACCGAAACATGGATTCTGCCATGTGCAGCGCGAAGTCGATGGTCTTGCGGGCCGAAGCGTCAACGCCGCCCACATGGATGATGGGGTTGGCGTAGGGACTGCCTGCCAGTCGATCGACGATGCTCATAGGGGCGGTGGGTGGGTTCTCGCCCTGCACGAGCCTGCGAAGCATGCGCTTTGCGTTGACATTCTGGCGCACCTGGGATGGCTTCAGCGGCTGCGTCTTGGGCAGGCCGTCGGTGTTGGGCCTGTTGTCGGGGCGGTCAGTCAAGCGGGTGTTCCTCCAAAGGGCGTGGTTCCTCCAAATACGATGGCATGCACATGCGGGTAGCCGGGGTGGCGTTGAGATCCTGGTGGAACTGCTGGCCTAGTAGAACTGTTGACCAGTGCGGCGGGTGTAGACCTGCCGCGCTATACGCTCCCCGGCCGCGGTCCAGAGCTTGTACTTCAGCGGGCTGATGACTTGGTCGTAGCAGCCGACAAAGTCGGTGACGGCCTTGCTGAAGCTGGTCTTGAACAAGCCAAGCCCGTGGAACGGATGCGAAGTGTCTTTGAGCCGGTCAGCGGGAGGAGTGCCGCAGAAATCGTACTCCGTGCAACCCAGTTCCTTGACCTGGTTGATGGCGGTCCACTGAACCAGGTGCGAATCGCCGTACTGCGCGCGCTTCTGCAGCGATCCGCCGTCCTTGTAGGTGCCCTTCCGGCCATAGTTGATGACGAAGGCTCCGACCGAGGGGACACCGTTTTCAAAGACAAACAAGAGCCTGCCCTGGCCACGTTCGATGAAGTTGGTCCAGAACTGGCGATAGTACCCGAATTCGCGGACCCGCACTTGGGACTTCGCCTCGACGGTGTTGGTCATCAGCGCATACATGGAGCGGAAGTTCTCTTCCGTGGGTTCCATGGTGTGGACTTCAACCCCTTCGCGGATGGCCCGGCGGACGGCGTTGCGGCCGCGGGAATGCAGGTTGCGCAGTAGCTGGTTCTCCTCGGGAGAGATGTCCAGCAGGGCTGTGGAGTCGTTCGGCTGCAGGTTGGGGGTCTTGACCACTCCGGTGGCTTCGATCGCGTCCCGGGCTTCGCTGCTGAGGACGATGTCCGGCTCGATTTTCACTGCGAAGACGCCGAGCTTGTCCCGCTTCACGAATTCGCGGTTGGCTTTGATGATCCCTGGAATGTCCTCGACGCCGGCAACATCGGGGCCCTTGATGAGGTACCAGAGCTTGCCGAGCAGCGGGAACGACTTCTCCAGGACCAGGTTGTAGCTGCTGTAGTCCTCGGTCTCGTAGACGAGATGCAGGGGCTTCCAGCCGAAGTGTTGCTTCAAGTCCGCGAAGGCCTCGGATTGGAGGAGGTTGCCGCCGTTGGGGTTGGCTGTGACGTGTTTGTCCCAGTGTTCGATTTCCTCGGCGGTGGCAAAGCGTGCGGTAAATTCTCGCAAGGGGGCCGTGTCCAATCAGTTGCGTTCGTGAGGCAGCAGGCACCGGTGTGCGGCGCAGGCGTTCAGCTCCAAGTCTATCGGCCACCACGGAGGGCTAGGGAATGGCCGGCTTCAACGCCTGGCCGTGGATGGCAGATCCGGGCCTCACAGCCGGGGCAAAGGTTCTCCAAAGTCCACAACTAATCCGGCGGCGGAGAGTAGTCATAACAACACCTGAACCAGGAGGATCCGATGATCGTCTACCGCCCCATTCCGCCGCTCTCCGCCGGCCGCAGCAACAGCTTGTGGTCGGTATTCGCCGCTATGGCATCCGCGGCACTGCTGGGCCCGGCCTGGCCGTCCGGTACCCGCCGCGTCGACCATCAGGAAGCGGTCGTCAGCACTCCACGACGTTGACGGCGAGGCCGCCCATGGCGGTTTCCTTGTATTTGGAGGACATGTCCTTGCCGGTTTCGCGCATGGTCACGATGACCTCGTCCAGGGAAACGCGGTGGGTGCCGTCCCCCCAGAGCGCCATCTTCGCGGCGTTGATGGCCTTCGCCGCGGCGATCGCGTTGCGTTCGATGCACGGAATCTGCACGAGTCCGCCGATCGGGTCGCAGGTGAGGCCCAGGTTGTGTTCCATCGCGATCTCGGCCGCGTTCTCCACCTGTCCCGGGGAGCCGCCCATGACTTCGGCCAAGCCGGCGGCGGCCATCGAGGAAGCGGAGCCGACCTCGCCCTGGCAGCCCACTTCGGCGCCGGAGATCGAGGCCTGCTCCTTGTAGAGCACTCCGACGGCGCCCGCGGCAAGCAGGAACTTCACCACGACGTCGTCGCGGTCCTGTTGTGTGGCCTTGTCCATTCCGGGGGCGAAATGCAGGGCGTAGTACAGCACGGCGGGGATGATGCCGGCGGCGCCGTTCGTGGGCGCGGTGACAACGCGGCCGCCCGAGGCGTTTTCCTCGTTCACGGCCAGGGCGATCAGGTTCACCCATTCCTGCCAGTACTTCGGATCCCGGTAGTCAGGGTCCTGGTCTTTTGTTTCCTTCAAGAGCCGCTCGTGCCAGTCGGGGGCCCGACGGCGGACCTTCAGCCCGCCGGGCAGCACGCCTTCGCGCTTGAGGCTGGTTTCGACGCAGCCCTCCATGACGGACCAGATGTGGAGCAGGCCTTCGCGGATTTCCTCTTCGGTCCGGGAAGCCCGTTCGTTGATGAACATGATGTCCGAAATGCCGAGTCCCTTGGAGGAGCAGCGTCCCATCAGCTCGGCGGCAGTGCGGAAGGGCAGCGGAAGTTCCTTCTTGGACTCCTCCAGTTCCTTCTGGGCTGCGTCCTCTTCGCCTTCGCGGACAATGAAGCCACCGCCCACGGAGAAGAACGTCGCCTCGTGCAGGACCTCGCCGTCGGCATCGGACACGGAGAACTTCATACCGTTCGTATGCCGGGGAAGGACCGTGAGGGGGTGCAGGATCATGTCCGCTTCCCCATACGGCAGGGATACCCCGGATTCGGGCTCGACGGCGCCGCCAAGGTTCAGCTGGCCGGTCTCCGCGATCGAAGCAAGCCGTTCCTCCACTTCCTCGGGGAGGATCTGCTCGGGGTGGTAGCCCTCCAAGCCCAGCAGCACCGCGGTCATGGTGCCGTGCCCCCGGCCCGTAGCAGCCAGGGAACCATACAGGTCAACGCGCAGGGACGTCACCCGGTCCAGCTTTCCCGAAGCCTTCAGCTCGCCCGCAAAGACCGCAGCAGCCCGCATCGGCCCCACGGTATGCGAACTCGAAGGACCAATCCCAATAGAGAAAAGATCGAAGACGCCAACAGCCATGTCGGTTTCCTTAGTTAGTTGTGGTCGGGGACGGTGGGGAGGTGAGCAGCGCGGCCCCTTCGGGACCGACATCCGGCAGCGGGCGTCCCCGCCGTCCCCCTAACCTCGCAAGCTCGGTCAGGGAACCCGGACGGCGTGGGCCCATTCGGTCGCGGAAACGTCCGCCCAGCGGGCGTCTTCGCGACCGAGCCCGCAGAGGATGCCGGCCCCGACGGGCTGTTGGTTCCGACAGGTTCGCCGGAACCAACAGCCAAAAGAGAACCTCAGCTGAGGTTCGCGACGCCGGGGTAGAGCGGGTGCGCGGCGGCGAGTGCCTCCACGCGGTGACGCAGGCCGGAGAGGTCGGCGTCGGCGTCGGCGATCAGTGCTTCGGCGATGATGTCCGCAACTTCGCGGAACGCCGCTTCACCGAAGCCGCGGGTTGCCAGTGCCGGGGTGCCGATCCGCAGGCCGGAGGTCACCATCGGCGGGCGCGGGTCGAACGGAACCGCGTTGCGGTTGACGGTGATGTCGATCGCGGCGAGGCGGTCCTCGGCTTCCTGGCCGTTGAGTTCGCAGTTGCGCAGGTCCACGAGCACCAGGTGCACGTCGGTGCCGCCGGAGATCACGTTGATGCCCTTGGCTGTGACGTCGGGCTGGACGAGTCGCTCGGCCAGGATCCGGGCACCGGCCAACACGCGTTCCTGGCGTTCCTTGAACTCTTCCGACCCGGCGATCTTGAAGGCCACGGCCTTGCCGGCGATCACGTGCTCCAACGGTCCGCCCTGCTGGCCCGGGAAGACCGCGGAGTTGATCTTCTTGGCGATGTCGGCGTCGTTGGAGAGGATGATGCCGCCGCGCGGACCGGCGAGGGTCTTGTGCGTCGTGGACGTCGTGACGTGCGCGTGCGGGACCGGGGACGGGTGCAGCCCGGCGGCCACCAGGCCGGCGAAGTGCGCCATGTCCACCATGAGGTACGCGCCCACGAGGTCGGCGATCCGGCGGAACTCGGCGAAGTCCAGCTGGCGCGCGTAGGCGGACCATCCGGCCACGATCAGTGCCGGCTTGTGCTCGAGCGCCAGGCGCTCCACTTCGGCCATGTCGATCCGGTGGTCCTCTTCGCGGACCTGGTAGGGGATGACGTTGTACAGGCGTCCGGAGAAGTTGATCCGCATGCCGTGGGTCAAGTGCCCGCCGTGCGCCAGGTTCAGGCCCATGATGGTGTCGCCCGGCTTGATGAGGGCGTGCATCACCGAGGCGTTGGCCTGGGCGCCGGAGTGCGGCTGCACGTTCGCGTACTCTGCACCGAACAGGGCCTTCACCCGGTCGATAGCCAACTGCTCGATGACATCCACGTGCTCGCAACCACCGTAGTAGCGCTTGCCCGGGTAACCCTCGGCATACTTGTTGGTCAGCACCGAACCCTGCGCCTGCATGACAGCCACGGCGGTGTGGTTCTCCGAGGCAATCATTTCCAGGCCCGAACGCTGACGGTTCAGCTCGTCGTCGATCTTCGCCGCGATCTCCGGATCCAGCTCGGACAACACCGTATCCAGGCTCGGCGAAACAACCTGCTCGAACGCAATGTTCTCGGTGCGCGCGGTTCCGCTCGCGGCGCTCACAGCTCGCCACCGTTCTTGGAAGCGTATTCCTCTGCGGAAAGCAGCGGACCGTCGGACTCGGCGGCCACCTTGAAGAGCCAGCCCGCACCGTACGGATCGTTGTTGATCAGTGCGGGATCGTCGACGACGGCGGGGTTGACTTCCGTGACCTCGCCCGTGACCGGGGAGTACAGGTCCGAAACGGACTTCGTGGACTCCACCTCGCCGCAGGTCTGCCCCGCAGTCACAGCGGAACCGACCTCGGGCAAGTCAACGTACACGATGTCGCCGAGGGCATCGGTGGCCACGGCGGAGATGCCAACAGACACAAGATTGCCGGCTTCGCGGGCAACCCATTCGTGCTCGTCGGAGTACTGGAGTTCAGGTGCAACTTTTGCCATGTTTTTTCCTTTGCGTTGGTCTAAGAAAACAGTTGTGGTCGGGTTGGGTGGCGGATAACGGAATTCCTCGGCGTGCTCGCTCGTTCCTCGCTTGGACGCACGCTGCCGGAATCCCGTCACCCGTTATTCGTCAGTTCAGTTTTCGGGGCCAACCGTACCGGAAAAGAACGCTGGCCCTTTCGGTTTTAGTCGGTGATCCGTGGTTCCCGCGAGCCCAAGCTGCGGCAGGTGGCCTATCATCCAGCACCTTTGGCTTTCGAAAATGAGCCAAAGGCGCCGGATTGAAGCTGAACCCGAGGTGAGCTGCACTGCCCCATCGGGTGCCGGCATCCGGCAGCATGCGTCTAAGGGAGCGACACGTCCGCTCAGCGGGCGTCTTCGCGACCGAGCATGCAGAGGATGTCGGACCCGACGGGCTAACGCAACCACGGTCACCCAACCCGCCGGGACAGCATCCGAAACTTACTTGACTCGCTTGTAGAAAGGCAGTGCGACAACTTCGAACGGCTCGGCCTTGCCGCGCAGGTCGACGTCAAGGGCCGTGCCGGGTTCGGTGTGTTCGACGTCGACATAGGCCAACGCGACGGGGTAGCCGAGGGTGGGGCTGGGCTGGCCGGAGGTGACTTCGCCGACCACGACGCCGTCCTTGAGGACCGGGTAGTGGCTGCGGCCGGCGCGGCGGCCGAGGCCCTTGAGACCGACCAGCTTGCGGCCGCTGGTGGAACCGGCGCCCTCAGCCTTGAGGGCTTCCAGGGCAGCACGGCCCACGAAGTCGCTTTCCTTGGCGAGGGAGACAACGGGGCCCAGGCCTGCCGAGAAGGGGTTGCCTTCGCGGGAGAGTTCGTTGCCGTAGAGCGGCATGCCCGCTTCCAGGCGCAGGGAGTCACGGGAGGCCAGTCCGGCGGGGATCAGCTCGCCGTCCTGGGCAACTGCTGCGATTGCTTGCCAGAGGGCGGCAGCGGCATCATTGTCCACGAAGATTTCGAAGCCGTCCTCGCCGGTGTAGCCGGTGCGGGCGAGCAGCAGTTCCGTCGTGTTCCCGGCGAAGGTGAAGGGCACCTCGACGGCGGCGTAGTACTTGAGCCCGGTGACGAGGGAGTGCTGTGCGGCAGGGACGAGGCGGAGGAGGATTTCTTCCGCTTTGGGGCCCTGGACGGCGATCAGCGAGGTTGCCGCGGAGACGTCCTCCACCACGACGTCGAAGTTGGCTGCCCGCTGTGCCAAAGCCTCGGCAACAACCTTGGCGTTGCCCGCGTTCGGGACCACCAGGAAGGTGGAGTCGCCGCGGCGGTAGGTGATGAGGTCGTCGATGATGCCGCCGTCTTCCTGGCAGATCAGCGAGTACTTGGCCTTGCCGATCGACATGGCGGAGATCTTGCCCACGAGGGCGTAGTCCAGGAAAGCCGCGGCTTCGGGGCCGGTGACCCAGACTTCGCCCATATGGGAAAGGTCGAACAGGCCCGCGGACTCGCGAACGGCGTGGTGCTCGGCCAGTTCGGAGGAGTACTTCAGGGGCATCTGCCAGCCACCGAAATCGGTGAAGGAAGCGCCGAGCTTCTTGTGCTCTTCGTAGAGCGCAGTGTAGTTCTCAGTCATCGTGAGGAGTCCTTTAGTTCTCGAAGGCTTCGATCGGAGGGCAGGAGCAGACCAGGTTGCGGTCGCCTGCGGCGCCGTCGATGCGGCCAACGGGCGGGAAGTACTTGTCCTGCTTGAGGTGATGGACCGGGAAGACGGCCTGCTCGCGGGAGTACTCGCGGTTCCAGTCGGAGGAGACGACGGCGGCCGCCGTGTGCGGTGCGTGGCGCAGCGGGCTACTCTCCACCGTGAAGTCGCCGTGGGCGACCTGGTCGATTTCCTTGCGGATGGTGATCATGGCTTCGATGAAGCGGTCGATCTCCCCGAGGTCCTCGGATTCGGTGGGCTCCACCATCAGCGTGCCCGCGACCGGGAACGCCAGGGTGGGTGCGTGGAAACCGTAGTCGATGAGGCGCTTGGCCACGTCCTCGGCGGTGACGCCGGTCTTGGCGGTCAGTTCGCGCAGGTCCAGGATGCACTCGTGGGCCACGAGTCCGCCTTCGCCGGTGTAGAGGACGGGGAAGTACTCGTTCAGGCGGGAGGCGATGTAGTTCGCGGCAAGCAGCGCGGACTTCGTGGCCTCGGTGAGGCCTTCGCCGCCCATGAGCTTCACGTAGGCCCAGGAAATCGGCAGGACGCCGGCGGAGCCGAAGCGTGAAGCCGAGATGGGCACGTCGTTGCCTTCGGTCCAGGCCGCGGCATTGCCGGGCATGAAGGGGGCCAGGTGCGCCTTGGCCGCGACCGGGCCCACGCCGGGTCCTCCGCCGCCGTGCGGGATGCAGAAGGTCTTGTGCAGGTTCAGGTGGGACACGTCGCCGCCGAACTTGCCCGGCTGGGCCAGGCCGACCAGGGCGTTGAGGTTGGCGCCGTCGATGTACACCTGGCCGCCGGCTGCGTGCACGGAGTCGCAGACCTCGCGCACGTCCGCGTCGTACACGCCGTGCGTGGAGGGGTAGGTGATCATGATGGCCGAGAGGACGTCCTTGTTGGCGTCGATCTTGGCTTGCAGGTCCGCGTGGTCGATGGTGCCATCGGCAGCGGTGGCCACCACCACCACCTTCATGCCGGCCAGCACGGCCGAGGCTGCGTTGGTGCCGTGGGCCGAGGCCGGGATGAGGCAGACGTTGCGCTGGGCCTCGCCGCGGGAGTGGTGGTAGCCGCGGATCGCCAGCAGGCCAGCGAGCTCGCCCTGGGAACCGGCGTTGGGCTGGATGGAGACCTGGTCGTACCCGGTGATCTCGCTCAGCTGGGATTCCAGGTCCGTGATGAGTTCACGCCAGCCCGTGGTCTGGGAATCCGGGGCGAAGGGGTGGATCGAGGCGAATTCAGGCCAGGAGATCGCTTCCATCTCGGCAGTGGCGTTCAGCTTCATCGTGCACGAACCCAGCGGGATCATGGTGCGGTCCAGCGCCAGGTCCCGGTCCGAGAGCTTGCGGATGTAGCGCAGCAACTGGGTTTCGGAACGGTGCGTGTTGAACACCGGGTGCTGCAGGTAGTCCGAAGACCGCTCGACCGCGGCCTCCAGGACGAAGCCCTCATTGGCTTCGGTGAGTGAAGCACCAAACGCATCAAGGACACCGCCGACAACCGCCGTCGTTGTGGTCTCGTCAACCGAGACGCCCACAGTGTCGGCGTCGATGCCGCGCAGGTTGATGCCCTTGGCCTCCGCGGCTGCGACGATCCCGGCAGCCTTGCCCGGGACGCGGACGGTGACGGTGTCGAAGAAGCTGCCGTGCAGGACCTCAAGGCCCGCGGCCTTCAAGGAAGCAGCCAGGGTGCGGGCGTGGTGGTGGGCGGTCTCGGCGATCGCCTTCAGGCCCTCGGGGCCGTGGTACACGGCGTACATCGAGGAGACGATGGCCAGCAGTGCCTGCGCGGTGCAGATGTTGGACGTGGCCTTCTCGCGGCGGATGTGCTGCTCACGGGTCTGCAGCGCCAGGCGGTAGGCGGGAGTGCCGGCGTCGTCCTTGGAAACGCCCACCAAGCGGCCCGGCATCGAGCGCTCCAGGCCCTTCTGGACGGCCATGTACGCGGCGTGCGGGCCGCCGAAGAACAACGGCACGCCGAAGCGCTGGGTGGAGCCGACGGCGATGTCGGCGCCCTGCTCGCCCGGAGGCGTGATCAAGGTCAGGGCCAGCAGGTCCGCAGCAACCGTGACCAGGGCGCCGCGTTCCTTGGCGGCGGCGATCACGCCCGAGTGGTCGAACACCCGGCCGGAAGCGCCCGGCTGCTGCAGCACGATGCCGTTGATCTCGCCCTCGGGCAGGCCCTGGGACAGGTCAGCGATCTCCACCTCGAAGCCCAGCGCCTCGGCGCGGCCCTTCACGATGGCGATGGTCTGCGGGAGGCAGTCGGCATCCAGCACCGTCTTGCCGTCGTGGGCCGTCTTGTTCTTGTTCGCCCGGCGCATCATCAGGACCGCCTCGGCCACGGCCGTGGCTTCATCAAGGAGGGAAGCGTTGGCGATGGGCAGGCCCACCAGATCCTGGACCATGGTCTGGAAATTCAGCAGCGCCTCGAGGCGGCCCTGGGAAATCTCCGGCTGGTACGGGGTGTACGCCGTGTACCAGGCCGGGGATTCGAGGATGTTGCGGCGGATCACCGGCGGAGTGACCGTGTCGTAATAGCCCTGGCCGATCATCTGCACGGCCGTCTTGTTCTTGGAAGCCAGCCTGCGCAGCTCAGCCAGGACCTCGACCTCGCTCAGGGCGTCCTGGAGCGTCAGCGCGACGTCCTGGCGGATGTCTTTGGGAACCGCGGTGTCCACAAGCGAATCGACACTGTCGTAACCAACAGACTTGAGCATGATGTCAATGTCGGCCTGGCGGCGGGCGCCGATATGCCGGTCAACGAACGCGGTGGAGGTTGAACTAACCGTCACGAAGGAACTCCATTTATAAGGCGGCGCAAGGTACGCCACAGCTAATCGGATTCCTCCCCGCTCTGTATTGGACCTGAGAGTTTCCGCGAAACGTGCTTATGGCACTGTCCGCTTGCACCGTCGGTGAGCGCGCGTCAGCGTGCTGCTTTCCAGAGTTGCCTTGCCGCGGCGGTGCGTGGGCCTGAGAGATTCCTGGGGAGGATTTGCTCCTACGGCGCCTGCATCACATGCCTGCAGGACTCTCCCGCCGCAGATCAAAGGCGTATTCAATTGTGTGAATCGACTGTGGTTGCCGGTGACGGCTGCCACAACTACCAATTGTCCTATGGACTGCCCGCGTCCGCAAATAGGGTTACCTAGCAGCCCGACTTTCCCAACTGACTGGCACTTGTTGTCGTTTTGGAGCCTCAAAACGACACCTAATGCGAGTCAGTTGGGTGGCCACTCAGGTACGGAGGCGTTCGACGGCGGCCAGCAGCGCACCGACGTCGGCGCTCCTCGCGCTGGCCTTGACTTCCGTATCACCGGCGCCGCCTTCGAGCATTGCGTTGAAGTAGAGTCCATCGCCCATATACCGGACGGCTTTGGCCATTTCAGGCCCGACTTCCTCGGCCAGCACATCGAGCCATTGTTGCTGGATTCCCGCGAAGCGCCTGCGGGTTTCTTCATGGGCTACTTCCGCGAGGCGCGTGGCTGCCACAAACACGCGGTCCAAGGGCGTGTCGGCCCAGAGCGAGGACTTGATGAAGAACGCGGCAGCACCTTCCGGAGCTGCCTTCATCGCCTCGATGTCCAGCGCGGCCAGCCCGTCCATGCGCTCGAGCAAGGAGCTGATCATGGCTTCCTTGTTGGGGAAATGGTAGAGCAAACCGCCCTTGGAGACGCCTGCGCGCTTGGCGACGGCGTCCAGGGTGGCAGCCCGCTCCCCCACCTCGATCAGCAGGGCTTCAAAAGCATCCAGGACAGCGTCCCGGGCAATAGGTTTTCGCGGCATGGTGTCCATCATCCCTTAGTTCGATGCGGCAGTTCGATGCGGCAAATTGAAACTATACCGTCCAGACGGTACAGTTATATTCATGTTCACCCCGTCCTCAACCCAGCACCCCCGTACCCCTTCGATCCACATCGCCCCGTGGCGCGACTGGGCTGCCCTGGCACTCCTGATGTTCCCCGTGCTGCTGGTGGCTGTGGACAATACGGCGCTGACATTTGCCCTGCCGCAAATCGCCCGGTCGCTGGAAGTCGGTGGCGTGCAGCTGCTATGGGTGGTGGATGCCTATCCGTTGGTGCTCGCGGCACTGTTGGTGTCCATGGGAAACCTGGGTGACCGGATCGGCCGCCGTCGCTTGCTGCTGATCGGCAGCACGGGCTTCGCGGCCGTTTCCGCGGCCACGGCCTTCGCCCCATCGGTTGAATGGCTCATTGCAGGACGTGCCAGCATGGGCATCTTCGGAGCCATGCTCATGCCGTCCACACTGTCGTTGATCCGCAACATCTTCCCGGACCCGAACCGCCGCCGGCTCGCGGTTGCCGTGTGGGCCGCGGGATTCTCCGGCGGAGCCGCGCTCGGTCCGATCTTTGGCGGTTGGCTCGTGGAGCATTTCTGGTGGGGAACCGTGTTCCTGGTCGCCGTGCCGCTGTTGCTTCCCCTGCTCGCGTTCGGTCCGTCCTTGATTCCCGAGTCGAAGGACCGCAACCCGGGCAAGCCCGACGTTCCCAGCGTGGTGCTGTCCATCCTGACCATGGCCCCGATGGTTTACGGCATCAAGGAGGCCGCCGTGCACGGGTTCGGCCCGGGTCCCGCGGCCTTCATGGTGTTCGGCCTGGCTATGGGAATTGTCTTCGTCCGGAGGCAGGGCTCGTTGGCATCGCCCATGTTGGACGTTCAGCTTTTCCGGAACAAGGTCTTCAGCACGGCCATTACGGCCAACGTCCTGTCCCTGTTCTCCATGACGGGATTCATCTACTTCTTCGCCCAGCACTTGCAACTGGTGGAGGGCCAATCCCCCATGCAGGCAGGGATCGCGATGGTTCCCGCCCTACTTGCCACGATTGTGGCAGGACTGGTGGTGGTCCCCTTGCTCAAGCGGATCCGCCCTGGCCTGGTGGTGGCATCGGGATTGGCGCTGAGCGCGGTGGGATACCTCGTGGCCGCCCTGGGAAACCACAGCCAGGGGCCGGGGTACCTTTTGACGGCGCTCCTGCTGCTGGCCATCGGGGTTGGCTCGGCGGAGACCATCTCCAACGACCTGATCCTCGGCGCGGTTCCTGCCGACAAGGCAGGCGCGGCATCGGCGATCTCGGAAACGGGCTACGAACTCGGATCACTGCTGGGCACAGCCGTGCTCGGCTCCATCCTGACAGCCTCCTACCAACACCATTTGCTGCTTCCGGTCGAACTGTCGGCCCACGCCGCAGAACGCTCGCGGGAGACGCTCGCCGGCGCCATGGACACCGCATCTACCCTGCCCCAGCCATTGGGCGACTCCCTGAGCACCGCGGCGCGTGCGGCCTTTGAATCGGGGGTCCACATCACGGCAGCGATCGGGCTGGTTCTGATGGCGGGGGCGGCAGTCCTCTCCGCCGTCGTGCTCCGCCGCGTGCCGACCGCCAAGTAGGCGGAGTCTAGACTGCCTGGTTCAAGGCTGCATCCGGAGCGCTGAAGCTGCGGGTGATTCCGCCCAGGGTGGCGGTGGCGAGGGTCGAGAGGTAGTCGTGCCGGCGTCGGGCGGTAATGCGCGATTGGGGCTCGAAGGATTGCCCGGGATCGTCCGCGTAATGCGCGGACAGCCCGTCGCGCATGAGCCGGATGCCCTCCGCGCGCTGCTGGGAGACCGCGGCGTGGGTGGAG
>NZ_JAHHZS010000079.1 GCF_022606295.1 Arthrobacter bambusae | reverse complement strand
CGAACTGCCACTACTTATCAAATCGGTATTTCAACCAGATTCAAGGTGATAATTCGAATTTCCCTCGAATTGCGGCACGCAAAGCACCAGCCGTTTTAGACTCAATTCGAAGGGTTTGGCCACCCGTGGTTCCCAGCTCTAGGCTGTCTCCCTCGCGGCGACTTAGAAGACATTACACGGCTTCCGCACCCCGCGCAAATCCAGCGTTGAAGCGGCCAACTCAAGTTGGCCGCCAGGACCTGATGGGGGCGCCCGGCGACGTCGACGACGGAACGCGGGCTCCGCCGTCGGGCCCGCCTAACGGAAGGCTGCGATACCAGTCAGCCTGCTACCCAAGATCAGGGTATGGACTTCGTCGGTGCCCTCATAGGTGCGGACGGATTCCAAGTTGTTGGCATGCCGCAAGGGTGAGTGATCCAGAGTGATTCCGTTACCGCCAAGGATGGTCCTCGCTTCCCGCGCAATTTTGATGGCCTCGCGGCAACTGTTCAGTTTGCCCACCGAAATTTGGTCCGGTTGCAAGGTGCCGGCGTCCTTCATGCGCCCGAGGTGCAAGGCCAGGAGGAATCCCTTGTTGATCTCCAGAGCCATATCAACCAACTTCTGCTGGGTCAGCTGGTAACCAGCCAGTGGTTTCCCGAACTGCAGACGTTCCTTGGAGTACTCGAGGGCGGCTTGGAACGCGTCGCGCGCAGCGCCCATGGCGCCCCAGATGATTCCGTAGCGGGCCTCGTTCAGGCAAGAGAACGGGCCCTTGAGTCCGACGACATTCGGCAGGACCGCACTCCCGGGTAGGCGCACATGGGACAATTCAATGTCGCATTGGATTGAGGCTCGCATGGAGAGCTTCGGCTCGATCGGTGTCGCCGTGAACCCAGCGGTATTGGTTGGGACAACAAAGCCGCGGACACCGCCGTCGGTCTGGGCCCAGATGATGGCGACTTTGGCCACCGACGCAAGGCCGATCCAGCGTTTTGATCCGTTGAGGATCCAGTCGCCGCCGTCACGGTGCGCAAAAGTAGTCATGCCGCCCGGATCCGACCCCGCCGTGGGTTCCGTCAGCCCGAAACAGCCGATCGCTTCCCCCGCGGCCATCGCCGGCAGCCATTCGGCTTTCTGCTCATCCGAGCCATGCTTATGGATGGCGCTCATCGCCAACGAGCCTTGCACCGAGACGAAAGTGCGCAACCCGGAATCGCCGGCCTCGAGTTCCGCTCCGGCCAGGCCGTACTCGACGGCGGATCGGCCGGCGCAGCCGAAGCCTTTCAGATGCATGCCGAGCAGCCCCATTTTGCCCAGTTCGGGAACAAGTTCCAGCGGGAAAACGGCCTCTTCGAACCAACCTGCGATGTGTGGCTTGATTTCGGTATCCACAAACGCGCGCACCGAATCGCGCAGTGCACGTTCATCCGTGCTGAGGAGGGAATCGAAGTCAATCAGATCACCGATATCGGACATTTATACGCCTTTCTCGGCGGTGTCCGGGGATCGGACATCGAAGGTGAACCCCTGGTGCTCTCCAAGGGCCGGGGGAACTTGCCGATAGCTTGGTGCCGCCGCGGACAACCGGATCGGGTTGGTCAACTGCCGGGACGTCCGGCCAGTAGCGGGATCGGTGACAACGACTGACGGCTCCAGCCCGAGGCTCTCAGCGAGTTTGAAAGCCTCGCCGACACTATTGACCGCGCCCGCAGGAACACCTGCGGCGAGCAGTTTCCGTTGCCAACTCGCTGCGGTGTCAGCGCCGAGCGCAGCCTCAATCGCAATCCGAAGCTCCTCGCGCGATGCTACTCGGCGTTCATTAGTGAGGAACCTCGCTTGCTGGTGCAGAGCCCTAAGTCCCAGAACCGACGCAAGCGCCGCAAATTGCCGATCGTTTCCGACCGCGACGGCGAGCGTGCCGCCTCCGGTGCGGAACGTCTCATATGGGGCGATGCTGGGGTGCGCATTACCAAGCCTGGTAGGCGAATCACCCGTCGCCAAACTGGCCGTGCCTTGGTTCGTCAAGGCTGCCAGGAGCGATGAGAGGAGGCTGACCTGCACCTCCTGACCGACCCCCGTAGCATCGCGCACCCGCAGGGCCATCAGGATTCCTGCTATGGCATTCTGTCCCGCGAGGACGTCTACCAGGGCAACCCCGACCTTGCTGGGTTCCCCTTCCGGGTGGCCGGTGATACTCATGAGACCGCCAAGCGCCTGCACGAGCAGGTCATAGCCGGGCAGATCTGCGCCGGCGCCAGCCCCGAAGCCCGAGATCGAACAATAGACGATATCCGGCCGGCCCTCGGAGACCGTCCGATAATCCAGCCCGAATTTCGCCATGACGCCAGGCCGGAAATTTTCGATCACGACGTCGCAGCCGGCCACGAGCGCTCGGGCATAGTCCAACCCATCATCGGACTTGAGGTCGGCGACCACCGATTTCTTGTTCCGGTTGACGCTGGCAAAATATGTACCAATCCCGTCGGCGTCAACCGGCGGGGTCCACGCTCGGGTGTCGTCGCCACCAGGACCCTCGATCTTGATGACTTCGGCACCGTAGTCGGCCAACATCATGGAGCAAAGCGGGCCGGCTAGAACCCGTGAGAAGTCTGCGATCCGTATACCAGCCAAGGGCTGCGGCAAGCCGTTCGGACTACCCTGTGTGGATGCCACGACGCATCTCCCTCGATAGTTGTATGTTGCATGCAACTGTAGGCGATCGCACGCAGCGTGTAAACAATTCTTGGGAGTATTGGAGTCAAGTGCGGAGTTTAGTCAGCTGATCCAGCTTCGCCAGATACGCATCGGAGGACAGTCCAGGCGTCTTCGCGCAGACGCCTGAAATGAGAAGCCTCGCAGTGCGGGTGACATGCTCGCGAACGGCAGCGGATGCAGCCAGGGGATCCTGTCGTTCCAATGCGTCGAGAATGCCTCGACGGTCGTCCGCCAAGTCCTGGCTGCTTCGGATTGAAGGGATGGTCACCAACCCTTGCGCGAGAACCAGATTGCGGAGCTCGCCATCCAGTGCCGTTAGCCGCGGATTACCCGCCAGGCCCATGAGAAACAAGTGGAATTCCTTGTCCGCCTGCAGGGTGCCAGGACCATCATCGGCGGCTGCTGCATCCAGGATGCGTCCGTGCAGCTCACGGAAATGCGCGAGTTCATGCTTGGTGACCATCTCGGCTGCCCGGGCCGCCGCCGGAGGCTCAAGAAGAATTCGGATCTGGAAGATCTGAACAATTTCATCAAGTGAAATCTGCAATACCCGGACACCGCGGTTCTTCTCGATCCGGACAATGCCCTCCTTCTCAAGCAACTGCAACGCCTCTCGAACCGGCGTCCTGGAGACTCCGAGTCTCTCGGCTAGTCCAATCGCCGAATAGTGCTCCCCTGGCGTCATCTCGCCGGACGTGATCGCCGCCCGGAGCATATCCGTGACCTGCGCTGTGAGCGACACCCCGGGAGTAACCTGTTGCATGCTACTCATCCTGACATTGTACGGCTCAGTATGAACCTGAATCCCGGAGGTTCATTAGTGAGCGCGCGTTTGGGAATTCCGGCGCATGGGTGAGCGGGGGTTGGTGGAAAACGGGCGTATATGTGAGCCCGCGTTTGGGGTGTTGGTGGTGTTTGTTTGTTAAGTGGGTCAGGCCCCGACAGTGTGTGTCGGGGCCTGG
>NZ_JAHHZS010000078.1 GCF_022606295.1 Arthrobacter bambusae | reverse complement strand
CAGAACTCCAGAACGCACTGGCCGCGCGCCAGGGGAGCGACGCAAAGCCGGAGACTATAACGCAGCCAGCATAGACAGCAAAGCCACTGACCGCCACGACCGCAGCGCAATGCACTGGTTGCACAAGGCCAACTCTGAAGGCCCCAAACGAGCGCGAGCGCGCCCTAATCCGAACGGAGTCGTGACCTACCCAACACCTGCTCATATACGCGTCGTCGTCTTGCGGTTTCAGCTGCGATACGCAGCCTGCCGAACGCGGAATCCCCGCGTCGGCCCGGTCTCCAGCCGGTTCCTGACGTACTTCGACCGACCGCATGGATACCGTCACCGGGTCCGACGAACATACCGAAAAGATCCGGACCAAACCGAAGGACTCAGCATGACTAATATCACATTTAGCCGCCAACTCGCCCGACACGCCAGCGCCAGCCACGCGCTCAACGATGAGATCACCGCGTGGATGAAGTTGTTACTGCTGGACTACTACGCTGTCACTACGGGCGGAGTGGAACGCGATTCCGCCGTCGCAGCTCGCTCCGCAGTTAGCACGGGCAACAGAAAGAGCCAATTCTTTACCGCCTCAATTCATGGGACGGGGCTATGGGCAACGCCCGAGGACGCCGCCCTGGTTAACGGCATTACCGCCCACGGGCTGGAGCTCGACGACACCTTCGAGGAATCCTCGCTGCACCCGGCCGTTGCCATCTTCCCCGCAGTCCTCGCCTTGGCCGATGCAGGCGGCCACAGCACCCACGACGTGCTCCATGCGGCCGCAGTCGGCTATGACGTGATGTGCACTACCGGGGTCCTGTTGGGAGCGGCCGAGAGCTATGGCAGAGGCTTCCACCCCACGGGGGTCGCCGGTGTACTTGGCGTCGCGGCCGCCGTCGCGGCCTTGCTCAAACTCGACGAGGACAAGACCACTCACGCCCTCGGTCTGGCCGCCAATCTGGCCGCCGGCAGCCTGGAGTTCCTCTCTGACGGGTCCTGGACCAAGCGTCTGAATGCCGGTCACGCCGCTGCCAGCGGCATCCGGGCCGCCAGGCTGGCCACTGCGGGCTTCACAGCACCCGAATCCTCCATTGAGGGACGGGACGGATTTTTGAACCAATACGGCCGGGGCCTGGTCAGGGGCCGAAGCCTCAATTTGGTATTCGGCAAGAGCGCGTTGGACACCAGCATCAAGTTCTACCCATGCTGCCGGTACATGCACGGCAGCATCGACCTGCTGCGCGATATCCATACCGAGAACCCTCAGTTGGACATCGATGACATCGAATCCATCGAAGTCGGCGTGATCAAGGCCGGAGCGACCTTAGTCTCCGAGCCGCCGATCCGCAAGCTGACGGTGAATACACCAGTGGATGCCCAGTTCAACATGCCCTTTGGCGCCGCGGTGGCCTTGACCACCGGCGAGGCCACTGTGGAACAGTTCGACAATGCCCCGGCCGTGGCCGCGAAGCTGGCGCCTTGGCTGGAAAAAGTTCACTGCTACACCAGCGACCGTCTCGAAGCCGCCTTCCCAGCCCGTTGGCAGGCAGAGGTCAGCGTCCGGTTCAAAGATGGACGCGTTGTCGAGAAGT
Organism: Arthrobacter bambusae; assembly: GCF_022606295.1. Taxonomy (GTDB): domain Bacteria; phylum Actinomycetota; class Actinomycetes; order Actinomycetales; family Micrococcaceae; genus Arthrobacter; species Arthrobacter bambusae_A. Next base: position 2,147 of record NZ_JAHHZS010000078.1, on the reverse strand, counting down.
GCGCGGTCGCCTTCCGCGGTGCACCGCAGGACCGCGCTACCCGCGAACAGTTGGTGGCGAAGGCCGCCGGGTTGCTGGGCCCGTCCGCCGCCCGGGTTTTGGACGACTCGGTCGCAGCCCTGCGCCTGGACACGCCGCTGAGCGGCCAGATAGCCGTGCCGCAGAAAGAGACCGTGTCCCGATAAACCGCGCTCCTCCCCGGTGTGCAGACGGTCGCACTCGATGACGAAGCGGCTGCTTATGTCCCCGGGCTGATCATGACCGGCCGGATGCCGCCCTGATCGCCGGCGAACTTGCCGCCGGCGCCGCGGAGGAGGCGACCAAGGCGGGTCTGGGCGAGGTCGCTCTGCAAGAGCCGCTCGCTACCGCAGGTCGACGAGGCTTCTTGGTGCTCGAAGGAAAGGAAGCACACTTCTCGTCAGCAGATCAAGGTTTCTTTCTTCGTCTGCTTCGTCCGGAGACGAGGTGCCCCGGTCTGGTACCGCGGTCTGCGTGCCCCGCTGGCCCTAGTGCGACGCGGCATGGGCCAGAGCAAACGGCCAGGACGCTTTCATCCCCCGCCCAGGGAATATCCGGCGACCCGGTTTGAATGCAGGTCATTAGTCACGCACACGTACAGCTTTCCCTCCCCAGCGTGCTGCCGGGTGCTGTCCATATCCCAATTCGAGGCCCCGCACCATCGCGCTGAAGTCCCTTAGATGAGCTCATCATCGACCGGCGCCGCAGAGAGGTCGCCGAAGGATGGCTTCTTCATGCACAGCCGAAAGAGCCTGTGTTCACTCACCACCGGTCCCGCACCGGCGGTGAGTTCATCGGCGATGAACTCAACGCCAAAATTGGTTCGCCGCAGTAGTGATCAATGGCAGAGTCGATCAGTGTCGTTCATCCCAGTTCCGGGACGGAGGTGGCTGCCCGCTGGTAGTAAGCGTGACTGGAGAGGTTTGGTGTCCGGCAGGACACCGCCACGGGAACCCCGGCCGGGAAGTCAGCAAGTTAGGGGACCAGTGGTTGTGTTGTCCCGGGGCGGACAAGCCAGGATGCGGCACATGTCTTCCGCTTCCTGCAAAAGGAACCGGCCGCGCCCGTTCACATCCGCAGCTTCCCGGCAACCGACCCAGCACGCTACGCCACCTTCTTTGTCTAGGATATTCAACCAGCCACGCGGGGGTGCGGTGAGGTATCCATTCGCCAGGTGTATGCTAGTATGCTAGTCATGCGCCAGAAGACAGGAATCACGGTTTTTCACCTTCAAAATGACTGGCAGGAAACAGTTGGTCAGCAGGTCGAGGTTCGACTCAACGGATGTTTCATCGAATCAGGGCGGGTGTGCGCCGTGGAAGGAGATGGATTGACGATCCGGCTCAATCCAGATTCGGGCCCATCTGTGAGCAGCTACGCGAAAGAAGATGGGTTTCAAGTCTGGCGTGCTGAACGCAAGGGCGTCACTTGGGACGCTCTTGTTCGTGCGCTCGCCGGAATCGGCGAACCGACATTTGATTGCTAGTAACCAATTCGTTGTCGAGACCGACGGTCCGGGCCCAGATTCGCCCATTTCCTAGCTTTTAAGGCTGCCCGAGCGCGCCAATCCGGACCCGGTCTTGAGCGTTTCATACCGCCGGACGGCAGGTCCTCTTTAGAGTCTGGCGTGTAGGTGATGAAGACCATGACCTCAGCCAACAGTTGCCGATCAACAAAGCCACCGAAGGATCAGAGTTTGATGCTGACGTGCCCAGGCTGCAGGGAAGGCTGGTTGCGAGATCGACGGCCTTCAGCCGAACTTGACGGGACTCCCGATCACATAGCCGGACCCGGCGTAAATGCAAAAGGGGGGGTGTCCCTATGTTTTTCGTCAAGCGGTCTGGGCGGGTTTGTCTTCGTAGAGGGTGCCGTGTTTGAGCATGGAGAAGATGACGTCGCAGCGGCGGCGGGCCAGGCAGATGACCGCGGCGTTGTGTTTCTTTCCCTGTGCCCGTTTCTTTTCGTAGTAGTCCTTGGACGCCGGGTGGTGGCAGCTGGCGATCCAGGCGGATCTGAAGAGCGCGTTCTTGAGTTGTTTGTTGCCGGAACGGGCGGGGAATTCACCGCGGATCGAGGTGCCGGAGCGTCGTGTCACTGGGGCTATGCCTGCGTAGGCGGCAAGGTGGCCG
>NZ_JAHHZS010000077.1 GCF_022606295.1 Arthrobacter bambusae | reverse complement strand
TAACTGGCATGCACGGGTATTCATGGGCCGGGAGTAGCTTGGGCGCCATCAGCGTTGCCGGTCGGCTGGCGCAACCTGGCTGGCTGGAGGTTCAAGCGTTCCAGGAGCGGTGACTTTCACCTTCGTTGCCACGAGCGTCAGCTTCTGCGAGGCCGGGGTGACAACTTCATCAATTGCGTGCAGGCTGGTCGCATGGGGGAACGGGAACGCGAGAACGACGCTGGGCTCCGGAGACAGGTGCGGCGCGCGCCGGTCGCTGTTGCGATCCTCTATGCAGCCCGGGTCGTTACTGTTCTGATGATCATCGGAGGGCTCGGCCTGGTTGTCTGGATGCACTTGTGGTCCCAGGAAGTGATCGCTGCGTACCCAGTCGAGCCTGACGGTGACGTCATACGCGGGTTCTTCATCGGCATGGCTGGCGGCTTTGGAATAGCAGGACTTTCCGTCGTTGCGCTCATGGGCTTAACGCGCGGACGGGGCTGGGGCGGTCTCGTGGGTGTATTCCAGTGGGCGGTCATTTGGCTGCCCTTCGCGTTTGGCCTTCGCCAGTTCTCGGCTGATTCCTTCGCGATCTCCACCGCTGTTTCACTAACGGGTGCGCTGGTGGGCGGGCTGGCGTGTGTCGCTGCGCGTCGAGGACGCATCCCCGAGGCAAGCTCGGCGTGACACTTGGACTTGGCGGCCCTGGAGGGGACTGTAACGGCGTCAGGTGACCGGGAGCTAAGTAGGTTGCCGTGAAATCTTGACCGCTGCCATGTATCGCGCGTAGGCCGAGGCCGAATCCACTGCGTGGCGTTCGATGGTGGTGGGGGAGTAGCCGAGGGTTTCGGCGATGATGGCCACGGGTGCGAGTTTGGTGAGTTCGTGGAGGGTTCCGAGCCGTGCTGCGCGGGTGCTGAAGAGTTTGCTGAGGCGGGTGGTGAGGTGTCCTGGGTGGATGTGGCGCCCGGGTGAGGCTCCGCGGAATACCCAGTTGGTGTTGGGGTGGGCGGCGGTGAGGTCGTGGCTTGGGTTTGCGGCGAGCTCCCGCCATGGCTGGGCCAACGGGTCCGGCAACGCGATCGGGATGGTTCCGAGCTGAATGGTGACTAGTTCGTCGGTGACTGTGACGTCGTCCCATGTCAGGCGCGCAATGTTTTCGGCCTGTTGTCCGAAGACGAGGATGAGGATCGCCGCGGCCCGGTCACGCGTCTCCAGTTCGTTGTCGTGGATGACTTGTTGGAGCGCTTCGTCCTGGCCCGGTTTCGCGAGTCGTGGGCTGGTGCCGCGGCGGTGCGGAACGATGGTGAGGCCGGGCGGGGCGGCTTTGGTCTTGATGGCCCATTTGAGGAAGCGCTCGGCGATGCGCCGGGTTGTTGGCCCCTCGGCCTGCCAGACGTCGAGGTGGGACTGCTGCAGGTCCGGCAGTTTGATGCCATGACCGGTAAGCCAGTTGAGGAGGTCGATGGCGACGGTGACTTCCTGTTTGGCGCGGAGGAAGGTGCCGCGGGTGACTTCGTCCATGTGGTTCATGCGTCGTTGGTGGTGCCATCGGATGTAGCGGCGGATCACGTCAAGGTTCTGTGGGTCGCTGATGCGTTCGAGGGCCTGGGTTGCCCAGCTGTCGTAGCGGATTTTCAGTTCGTCGCGGCGGGGGAGCACCCCGTGTTCGGTGAGGAGCCCCCGGACGTATTCGCGGGTTCGTGAGTCGGGCAGCTCGTCGAAGGCTTCGTGGGTGAACTGTGGTGCGACTGCAAGGTTTCGGAGGAACGCCGTGACGTGCTTTTGGCGGATCCAGGTCATGCCGCTGTTGGCCCGTTTCATGGACTTCAGTGCCGCTGCCAACGGGATCAGTTCCGTGGCCATGATTCCCGTGGCCGGGTCGGTCAGCAGGTTGTCCACGATGTCGCCGAGGACGCAGGTCCAGCAACGCCCGCCGCTGTGAAGTTCGTCTTCGGCTCCGCAGCTCTCGCAGTCGATATTGAGCCGAACGCCCGAGCAGCTCCGGCATGCCGGCTGCTCATCAATCATTCCCGGCAGGATGCCGTCGTGTCCGCAGGAGCAGATTCCGCGGGTGCGCTTGGCTTGCTGGTAGCAGTAGCCGCAGACGCCGCCGTCGGGCCACCGCACGACGGTTTGGTGGTGCTGGCCGCAGCGGGCGCAGGGGACCGGCCAGCGGATCGGGTCCTCTGCTTTGCGGGGCCTACTCACCGTCTTCGGAAGTGACGAGCCGGACGCGCTTCGCGATCGGGTTGCCGGGTTGGATGCCGAGGTCTTCGCTGCGCTTCGGGGCGTTGGCTGTCGCCGCGGCACGCATCTCAACGAAGGGTTCGAACAGGTCGTTCGGGGTGCAGTCCAGGATGTCGCAGAGCGCGGCGAATGTCTTGGCCGGAATGCGTTCCGGCGTGGACGTGACCAGCCTGTAGACCTGACTTTCGGAGAGGTTGATGCCACGGGATTTCAGGAGCGGCATCAGTTCGGTGGTCTTCCACAGGTTCTGCTTTGCCATCAGGGCACGCAGGTTCCAGCGGTAGCCAATCCGGCGCTGTTCAGGCATCTGGGTCCTCCAAGTTCGTGATGCGGCGTGCAATCATCTGCTGCACGGTTTTCTGCTTGAAGTCCGACGATACCGAGGTGTAGAGCCCGGTGGTCGAGGCATACGAGTGGCCAACCTGCGTCTGCACGAATGCCGGGTCGTAACCGGCTTCGATCAGATGGGTCACATAGGAGTGTCTGAGGCAGTGCAGGCCCAACTCCTGGGGCAAGCCGACGGCGTCCCGTGCAGCTGCGAAGGCATCCCCGAACGAGCCCAGGGACATCCGGGCGCCACGCTCGCTCGGCCACAGCGCCGAGGACCGTTCAGCAGTCGGGAACTGCTGGCGCATCCCGCCGGATGTCCAGGTCTTGAGCTGGTCCACCACCCAGTCGAACTCCGGCACGGTCAGAACCGTGCGCCGCCGGGGCCCGGAACCTGCGGCGCCCTTGGCGAACCTTACCTGGACTGCTCCGAACCGGCCGTAGTCGCTGACGTGCGGATTCGGGCCGAAGTCCTCCAGGTCCAGCATCGTCATCTCACGCCGGCGAAGCCCATAGGCATAACAGACCTTGAACGCCACCGAGTCGCGGAACAGGGGCAGCCAGCGCTTGCTGCCGGCGGCGTATTCCCGGTCGACAAGGTCATCGATGTAGTCGAAAAGCCGCTGCAGTTCCGCCTTGGTGAACGACCGCTTCTTCGCCGGGACGGCATCATCGGTCGTGTGCCGTGGCATGTTCCACTCGAAGCAGATCTGGCTCGGAATATCACCGAAAGTCCGTTCGCAGAACTCACCCCAGCCATAGCCAGGATGCGTCAGGTAAGAGCAGAACATCGCCACGGCGTTGCCGTACGAGCGCAGCGTCTTCAGGCTGATCGGCTTCTCGCCCGAGCGCAGATCGGCAAGGAAGTCATCGATGTCGGCCGGACCCCAGTGCCACGGAAATTCACCGGTAAAGCGCTGAAAGCGTTCCAACAGCTGGCAGCGCTGCTTGATCGTGTCCGTCGTGAGCCCGCGGGCCAACATCTGTGCCCGCCAGCCATCCAGCATGGCCGTGAAAACCCGCTCATCGGCCCGGAACAGCCCAATGTCCGGATCCACCAGCATCCGCGGGACGAAACCCGGAACGGCATCACTCACAACGACCCCTAAACCATGGAAACATGCATTAGATGCAGGAAACCTACAGTGGCAAGCGATCCAAGGGCAAATTCAGACTCAACCTACAAGAACGTTCATTTGCTTCAAAGGCGTGTTGACCTGCGGAAACGCCGGATTCGTCGCAGGACGGCAGTTGTCGCAGCTGCTTCAACTCCCGTCCTTTT
>NZ_JAHHZS010000076.1 GCF_022606295.1 Arthrobacter bambusae | reverse complement strand
TGACTGTGACAGGTTTGGATGGCCCCGGTTGGACGGTTATTTCTGGCCCCACTTCGTGACTCGCCGGGCAGATGTGACGGTTATATGTGGCCCCGCCTTCAACGTTGGATTCATCACTGGATGGATGCGGCGGAAGGCTGGTCTGGATGGAGTCGAGGGTGGAGTTGTTCGCGCGGATCCGCAGAGATGCCCGGGTTGAGGGCTTGTCGGTTCGTGCGCTGGCGGTCCGGCACGGGGTTCACCGGAGGACGGTGAGGCAGGCTCTGGAATCCGCTGCACCGCCGGAGCGTAAGCCGAGGCAAGGGGTGTCTTGGCGGCTGGAACCATTCAAGACCGCGATCGATGCGATGTTGGTTGAGGACACAACGGCGCCGCGGAAGCAACGCCATACCGCTCGGAGGATACTTGCCCGGCTCATTGAGGAGCATGGTGCGGAGGAGTTGTCGTATTCGACGGTGCGGGACTATGTCCGAGTCCGTCGGGCGCAGATCGATGTGGAGGCCGGTCGCAGGGTTGAGGTGTTCGTTCCGCAGGAACACGCGCCGGGCGCGGAGGCGGAAGTGGACTTCGGTGAGGTCTGGATCGTGTTGGACGGGGTGAAGACGAAGTGCCACATGTTCATCTTCCGGCTGTCTCACTCTGGCAAGGCCATTCACCGGATTTATCCAACGCAGGCCCAGGAAGCATTTCTGGAAGGCCATATCGAGGCGTTCAACGAGATCGGCGGGGTGCCGGTCAAACACATCCGCTATGACAACCTCACCAGTGCCGTCAGGGCCGTGGTGTTCGGGCAGGGCCGGAACCGCATCGAGAACGACCGGTGGGTGTTGTTCCGCTCGTTCTATGGTTTTGATGCTTTTTACTGCCAGCCAGGTATTGCCGGAGCACACGAGAAAGGCGGTGTTGAGGGTGAGGTGGGTTGGTTCCGTCGAAACCGGCTGTCCCCTATGCCTGCCGCGAAGTCCCTTGATGAGCTCAACGACCGGATCCGGGCCTGGGAGGTCCAAGATGATCAGCGGCGGATCAATGACCGGATACGCACGATCGGCCAGGACTTCGCCGCCGAGCGCTTGTTCCTGGCGCCGTTGCCGGCGGAAGAGTTCGACCCCGGTATGGTGCTGAACCCGAGGGTTGACCGGTCCTCGATGATCACCGTGCGGATGGTGAAGTACTCGGTCCCGGCACGGTTCATCGGTCGACGAGTCCGGGTGTCCTTGCGAGCATCGGAGCTTGTGGTGTTCGACGGCCGGGCGGTGGCAGCCCGGCATCAGCGGATCATTGCCAAGGGCGCGCAGTCGATCCAGTTGGACCATTACCTGGAGGTCCTCAAAACCAAGCCCGGCGCTCTGCCGGGTTCCACCGCTTTGGTCAGGGCACGGGAGTCAGGGGCTTTCACCAGCGCCCATGAAGCCTTCTGGTCTGCCTCGCGCAGGGTGAACGGCGACGCCGAGGGGACCCGTGAACTGATCGACGTCCTGCTGCTCCACCGTTCCATGAACGCCGTTGATGTCGAGGCAGGGATCACCGCGGCGCTGGGCGTGGGTGCGGTCAGCGCCGACGTCGTCGCGGTCGAGGCCCGCAGGCACGCAACAGGCACCGGGGGTGGGTCCGGTTCGGACCGTGATCACGGTGCTCATGTCGAGGCGAAAGTGCAACGCGTTGTCAGCCTGACCCAGCGCCGGCTGATGGACCCTGCCGCGGTCATCGCGGGGCTGCCCCGGGATACCCGGCCGTTGCCGACGGTCAGTGCCTATGACGAGTTGCTGGCCAAACGCGCCGAACACCCAGCAGGAACCGAGTCGAAGGAGAACATCTCATGAGTCCCACCGCACCGGCCGCGACCATCACTCCGACCCTGCGCCGGCGGCGCGGCCTGACCGAGCAGGCTGCTGTCGCGGCCGTGGACCAGGCCTGCCGCAGGCTGCGGCTGCCCACCGTCCGTGCGGTCCTGGACGAAGCCCTCACCGTCGCCGGGAAAGAACAACTGAGCTACCAGGGTTTCTTGGCCGAGCTGCTGCTGGCGGAGTGCGATGACCGTGACCGTCGCTCCTCCATCCGCCGGGTCAAAGCTGCGAACTTTCCTCGGGACAAGTGGCTCGGGGACTTTGATTTCGACGCCAACCCGAACATCAACCCGGCCACGATCCACACCCTCGCGACCGGGGACTGGATCCGTAAAGGCTCACCCCTGTGCCTGATCGGGGACTCCGGCACGGGCAAAACCCACCTGCTCATCGGGCTCGGCACCGCGGCAGCGGAACAGGGCTACCGGGTCAAATACACCCTCGCAACCCGGCTCGTGAACGAACTCGTCGAAGCCGCCGACGAGAAAGTCCTTGCCAAAACCATCGCCCGCTACGGCCGGGTTGACCTGCTGTGTATTGACGAATTGGGCTATATGGAACTGGACCGCCACGGCGCCGAACTCCTCTTCCAGGTCCTGACCGAACGAGAAGAAAAGAACTCCATCGCCATCGCCTCCAACGAATCCTTCTCCGGATGGACCAAAACCTTCACCGACCCCCGCCTCTGCGCCGCAATCGTGGACCGGCTGACCTTCAACGCCGCCATCATCGAAACCGGTACCGACTCCTACCGCCTCGCCCACACCATCGCCCAACAGGCCGCTAGCTGAAAAGGGAGGGCGCGCGCATTTGACGGAACATCTATGCTACGAAAGCTGCGCGATGCCTGTATCGACCTTTACAGTGTCCAACCAAGAACCTCGCGAAAGTTACCAGGGAAGGACCGGTCACAGGTTGCTCTTCACTCGAAGCCTCATGACGCCGACGAAAATGAAAAGAACACCGAAGAGGATCGTCGACAGGCCAGGCATCACCTTTCCCGAGGGACCAGATCTGGCCGACACCACTGATGATCCCAATGATTGAAAGCAGGATGAACCCGTATCCGAGGATCGTGTTCTGCCGCGAACGCTTAGCTGGTTGATTCATCGAGGCCCAATTTTCCGTGCGTATGGTCTAACTGGTCGGATCTTTCACGCCCTTCCAAGGGTGGGGCCGAAACAACCCGTCCTGCCGGGGCCAGGATTCGTTGAAATAGTCAGCGGCCCCGGCCCCTATTGCTTCTCCTTCGTTTCACATAACGCACAACCATTGTTATCAGCAGACCGATGAATACGACGACTGAGATCACGAGCACAAGCCCGGCATATTCACCGCCAAAAGGTCCGGCGTTTGGTGTGACCATTTCCATTTCCCAACTCCATACATCTCGGTGAAGGATCAAACATACGGCCCGTTACTGGGTGACTGAGGCCCCATATATAAGTGTTGCGACGCCTGCGGCAGCCATGATCAAGCCACCGATCAAGTACCCGTTCTCACTTTGGAACGAGTTCAATGTTTCTCCGAGCTGGCCATTGCGGTTGAGCAGCTTTGTGCTCAGGTTCTTAAGTCCTCGGCGTTGCCAAGCGCCCAAGAGTCCCACTACGACCGCTACAGAACCCAGCAAGATGTACATATTCCCTCGCTCCCTCATTCAGACTAGCTCTGACAAGCGACACGACCCGCGCCTCTGCGGCCGCAATTGTGGACCGTTTGTCCTTCAACGGCGTCAACATCGAAACCAGACGCTGGCCTCCCTCGCCCCCACCATCGCCCGACAAACCTTTGGCTAAATCGTGGGCCCCGTGCGGTCAGAACCAATGCAAAACGTCCATGGCCAGCAAAGAAGGAAAGTGAACAAGGGCAAATAATGGCAGCAACTACAACACCCCACATACCGTGCATCCTGCGCTTGGCCATGCTTGCTCCCCGTCCGATACCGGCGAGTGTACTTCCTCCATTCGTTATCGGATACGTTCGACAGCCCAACCCGGTTTCCTCATCTCGCAATCGCATTAGTTTCGGGGGCTGCGGTTTGATGGCGAGGAATGCTACCGTCCATGCCAGCCTCGCCCTCAGGCCCATTAACTCAAGGCAGAGTGGGGCCATAAATAGCCGTCATGCTGGGGCCAAAAAAGGTTGACATAGTCA
>NZ_JAHHZS010000075.1 GCF_022606295.1 Arthrobacter bambusae | reverse complement strand
GGCCTGCTGCCGGCCGAAATAAAGTCAAATTCGTTGACATGGCGTAAGTCACTTTTTATATGCTGGAATAAGTCAAGCAGCCGGCTTTCTCGATACAAGACGAGGAGGTCAGTCATGGCAGCCATTCAACCCAGTCACCCCCATCTTCATGGTCAAAGGGCCGGCCACCTCGATGTTCGCGCTGCGCGGCGGGGAGCAGTTTGGTCGCAGGAGACCTCGAGCGAACCTTGGCGGGGCTACCTCCCCAGGCAAAGCGCGGTTCAGCAACTGTTTCGGCGGTGGCCATCCGTGCCTTCGCGCGAATTGGAACGCATCCGCCTGGTGCTTCTTCACTGTGATGAAATAGCCCATCCGTCCGCAACTCAGCGGCTCTCCGAACCAGCCCAGGCGCTGCTGGACCTCGTGACCGGCGAACTCGAGCGGCGACGGGAATCGGGACATCATCAACCGCTCAACGGTAGCCCGGCTACCGAGCATCCCGGGCCACTCAAGCTTTCCCGCGGACGCCGCCAAGGAGGACTTCCCTGAGTTTGGTGCCGGGCCGGTGGTGGGGCAGTTACTTCTTCGCCGAACGCGGTTTCGCGGCTTTCGGCGGGAGGGTCGCAACGTAGGCGAACGCCTTCTCGACCCACTCGGCCGTGTATTCGTCGTCGCCGGCAAAGGCTTCGGGGAGGCCGACGTAGCCGCCCATGGCGCGGCCTTCCGGGCCGAAGGGAAGCGTTTGGTGGCTGGCCTCCAGAACCTCGCGGTCGTCGTCGGAGAGCTTGACGCCGATCATCGGGCCGAACAGGCCGGCGAACATGTTGCCGTTCACGAAGGCGCCGAGGTTGCCGAACATCGGCTTGACGACGACGTCAGGGTTTTCCGGCACCACCGCGCGGAAGCGGTCTTTGTCGGCGTCGGACGGCTTGGGCATCTGCATGTGTCTGCTCCGGGTTAGGGGATCGAAAGCCTAGGACTGCATGCAGCATACGACGGCGGGATGCGGGCTGCCAGCGTCGCGGCACCGTGCCCCTTGTGAAACAAGGAAAGTAGGATAGGGGGATGTCGAGTTCACCGGAAAACGAAGCCGCAGGCCTTCTTCAAGGCATTCTGGACCTTCAATCTGTTCTGGCGGGCTCAGAGAATGTCTCTGAATTCCTCACCGGACTCACCAAGCTCGCTGCAGCTTCGATTTCCGAAGCCTCCGACGATGAGATCGAATGCGCCATCACCGTCAAAGTCAGACGCCGGCCCCTTACCGCTGCGGGCAGCAGCTCACGCGCCGTCGAGATTGACCGGTTTGAGCAGGCTATCGGTGACGGCCCCTGCATCGCGGCACTCCGGGAGATGTCGCCAGTGATCATCGAGGACGATTCGACAGATCTGCGCTGGCCGGCGCTCACCAAGAAATTCGCCGAGATAGGTGTTCACAGCTCGTTGGGGATTCCCATGGAAATCAGTGAGGAGGCCAGCGCCGCGCTGAACTTTTTCGCCTCCAAGCCAGGCGCATTCACCCCGGATGTCTTCGACAAGGCCGTGGGCTTCGCCGCCGCTGCACGCAACATACTCCATCTTTCCGTGCGCATCGACTCCGCCCATCACCGGGCACAGAACCTGGAATCAGCCATGCAAAGCAGGACCGCCATCGACGTGGCCTGCGGTGTCATCATGGCGCAAAACAGATGTTCGCAGTCGGAGGCGATGGCGATCCTTACCAAGGTCTCCAGCAACCGCAACCGCAAACTTCGGGACGTAGCCACCGAACTGATCGAGCAACTGTCCGGGAACAGCATCGAGACGCACTTCGAGGCGTAGGACGCGCACGCACCGGCCGGCGCCAAAGACGAACTATGAATCAGTGGATGACTGTGCCAGTTCCCGGCTTTCGAGGCGAAGTTCCAACTCGCTGATAACAAGCCCCGCCAGGTCCTGCAGGGTCGCCATGTCAGTCGCGGACATTGTTCGCGGGACCGTGTCGAGTATGCACATGGTTCCGAGGTTGTATCCCTCCCGAGTCTTCAGTGGAGCCCCGGCGTAGAATCCGAGGCCGAAGTCCCCGGCGACGAGGGGATTCGTGAGTGTCCGGGGGTCTTCGGGAGCGTTCTCCACGACCCAGACGTCGCCCTGCAGGATGGCTGAGGCGCACAGGCCCGGGTCCCTGGGAATTTCCTCGGCCGTGATGCCATGGTGGGACTTGAACCAGATTCGGTCATGGTCGACGATGCTGACGATTGCTATCGGTACGTTGAATAGCCGGGCTGCCAGGGCGGTGATTCTGTCGAAGGCGCCGTCGGGCGGGGTGTCCAATATTCGGTATTGGTGCACGGCGGCCATACGTGCGATTTCGTCGTCGGGAATGATGGAGGGGGCCACTTTGTGCCTGGCCCGGCCTGCCGAGACCTGATCGAACAGTGCCTTGGATGCTTCGCGTGCTGTGGGTCGTTCCAGCGGATCGGCGGCGGTCATGGCGGTCAGGAGTGTCTTCCAGTCCTGATCCATGTCTTCAGGGATGTGTGGATCCCGGATCAGCCGGGCAACGGCGCTCTGGATCGGATCGCCGGGAAAGGCGACCTGTCCGGTAAGGCTCTCAAGCAGGACGAGCCCTAGGGAGTAGACATCGCTGGCGGAAGTAACGGGCTCGGCCCGGGCTTGTTCGGGACTGAGGTAGGCCGCGGTCCCCAGGACTCCGCCGTCCGTGTCCCTCGGCGATTCGGACATTAAGGCGATGCCGAAATCGGTGAGCTTCGCGCGGATCCGCGCAGCGTCCTGGTGGTAGTCAAAGATCATGATGTTGCCCGGTTTGACGTCCCGGTGAACCACACCGTTGCCATGGATATAGGCCAAAGCGTCAGCCACATCGTGTCCGATCTGTGCCGTGTGGCGCGGCCCAAGTACACCCCGGGCCAGATGCTGCTTCAAGTCCGGGCCCTCGATGAGCTCCATCACCAGATAGACACGTGGCTCACCGGGCCCGTTGCTATCAACGCCTGCATCAAGGAGAGTGACCAGTCCGTGGTGGTTCATGCGGACAAGGACCTTCACTTCGTCGTCATCGATGGCCGCCGCCACGCCGTTGCGGGCTGGTTTCTTGATGATTTTGACTGCTACGTCGCGCCCAAGAAAGACATCGGTGGCCCGATATACGATGGCCATCGCTCCGGACCCGATGCGCTCGATCAGGCGGTATCGGCCCCCGAGGGGGGCATCGCCGTCGGCATGTTGTTTCATGCGGTAACCCTTACTTTCCTGGACCGCAGGAAGACGGAGCCCCGAAGGGGAATTGAAGAAAGATTCCGGTTACCTTGGCGTTTGAGCTCGGGGGCGCGGACTGGAAAGCGGTAGCGGTCGCGGGAGCGAACCCGGCCTCAGTCAGAAATTTTGGTCAAGCTTTCACAGTCCTCCGGTAGACATGCCAGAGGACTGTGGAGTTCGCGTATTACGACTCGCCTCGGTTGGCGGGGGTGCGCCGCTAAACGCGTGACCTGCCGCGGATGAAGTGGAAAATCAGGACGATCACGGCGACAACCAGAAGGATGTGAATGAGTCCACCGCCGATGCCGCCGATAAAACCGAGAAGCCAGAGAATGGCGATGATGATGGCTATCCAAAGCAACATGTGAGTCTCCTTGTTTGTGTGAGTGCCCTGGCCGGCGGCCAGGGACCTCATTGGTAAGCATACTTACTAATGAGCCGTGTGTGGGGGTGGTTAGTGCGGTTTTTCCATTTGGAAGCCGCACCGGCACCGAAGGACCCGGGTGCGGAGGTAGGCGCCGAGGAGGTCCGTTGGGAGCGGTTGGGTCGAGAGCGGTGTTAGCGGCGTTCTCAGGTCCGGGTTGCTCGGGGACATGGGTTCCCCGCAGTGGATGTACTCGGCGCCCAGGTGAAGGACGTCATCCTTATCGGGGGAGCGGGCCAAGACTGGGGCGACGAGGCCCGCGGTGGTGGACAGCACGCGGGCTCCGCCGCATCGGGTGCAGGTGACGGCAACGGCGAGGGTTTCTTTGCGGTTGTCCATGATGGCGATGGAGTCCACGACGAGGTGCAGATCGGTGTCGCATGTCGCGCACCAGGGTTGGGTGCCGCGGGGCTGGTTGGCGTCCCGGGGGATGTAAGTGCTTGAGATGGTGCTCAACGGTTCAGGCCAGGCCCGGGTAGCTTGCCAGAATGTAGTCGGCCGCCGCTGGGCCTGTCATGGCCAGCCCGTTGCCGGCTGGATGGATGCCTTTGGCTTTCAGCGCTGCCCAAAATACGTTTTCCGGCAGCGGCAAGGATTGCTGGAGCAGGCACCAGCTCGTGTACAGGCCGTAGAAGCAGTCCCGCCCGAGAGCGGAGTCCGACTTGTCATAGGTGGTGATGGTGGATTCTTCAAGGAATTGGTCGAACTGGATGTCAGCCGTCTTAGCCATGGGGTCCCCTTGCGGGTAGGTTGCGTGCTGCCATGTCGTATTAGCAGGGGAGTGGTCGCCCGGTTCTGTGGAATTCTGCGGTTCGGGCGGTCTGTGCGTGGTGCGCAGTCACGGACTTGGGAAATGGAGCGCACGGCCGGCGGCGGTGCGTTGAAGTCCGCCTCGTTTAATCTGCTGTCGAACTTCACTACAATGTAGACTTTACGCGTAGACTACAAAGTAAGCAAGCTTATTTTCCCGGCAAGAGCCGCGATGAAACGATCAGATCAGGACGGAACCCCCATGCCTCCCCCAGAGTCTCCGGCCAATTCTCCCGCTGCAGGTGCCGACGACAAGCCCGCCGGGCAGAAACCCAGGCTGAGCCGGGACCTCGTCCTGTCCACCGCCCTGGCACTGGTGGACGCGGAAGGACTCGATGCCCTCACCATGCGCCGCT
>NZ_JAHHZS010000074.1 GCF_022606295.1 Arthrobacter bambusae | reverse complement strand
AGAGGGCAACATCGCCTTGTTGTCAGCCGCTGACGCCGGGGTTGCGCCTGCCAAAACGGCGACGGCGCCGGAAGCTCCGGCAGCCGTGAAGAAGCCGCGACGCGAGAATCCAGTCCTAAAGAGTTCCTTGTCATCAGTCATGGATTCAGCTTGGTGCGGCGCCGAGGCGAGACAGTGAAAACTGTCCAAGCGGCGAGTCACCGACACATTAATTCTTGGTAACCCCTTTCCCTTAGTGGGTGCGCCCGATGCCCTGCAGGTGATCGACCGGTACGGGTTTCCACATCCGCGACGTCGGGTTGCTCGCCCTCGGCTTTGGCACGCCCGGCACCGACAGTCATGGGCGTCGAAGCCTATGCGCAACAAACGCACCGCCTGGACGCTCATGGTGCTCCTGCTGTGGATCGGCAGTTACAGGCACCACTTCGGCGCCGACGAGATTCGACGGTAGGTCCGGTGGGCGGGATTCCAAGCTGATTCCGGGAAATTGCAAGCGGTTGGCGGGGGAGTATGGTGGGCGAGATTTGGGGTGGTTTTAGCTGCCGGGTACCGCGGTCGCGGGCGGCGTCGCCGGAGCCTGTGTCGGCGCCGGGGCTGTTTGTGCCGGCTGGGCGGTGGCCGGCGCGGGAACTGCTGTTTGTACCGGTTGGGCGGTGCCCGGCGGGGAGGCTGCCGGAGTCGGTTGCTGTGGGACCGGCGCCTGTGTCGGGGCGGACCCGGGTATGGGAGATGTGCCCCCGTCGGGGGGTGCTGGGGCTGTGTTGGATGTGGTGGTGCTTGGGGCCGGAGCGGTTGTCCCGGATTCGGATTGGGTTGCGGAGGGGTCGTGCGTGATGATCTGCTCGATGCGGGTCTTGTAGTCAGCGAGGCGGGACTGCAGCTCTGACAGGGGGATGTTTTCGATGTTTGCCTCGAAGTTTCTGACTTCGTCCCATATTTTCGCCAGTTGTTCCGTTCCTGCTGGGCTCAGTGGGCGGTCGAGGGTCAGGACCAGCTGGTTGGCGAGTGCGTAGGTGAGGCATTGGACGCAGTTGTAGTTGGCGGCCGCGGCGAGGTTCTGTGGAACGATCACGTTCGCGTGGCCCACGACGAGCACCACTTGGAAGCCGATGGCAACGGCGCCGCAATCCCGACAACTGGCGAAGGCATACGCTTCGTTTTTGTTGAGCGCCTGGCCGTCATCAACCCAGACGAGGGCGAACGCCACGTCATAGGTTACGGACCCGTCTTTGGTGTTCACAGCCAATGCCTGGTTCCCGCCGTCGCCCGGGGGCAACGGTTTGTCGAAGGGGAAGACCCAGGCGGGCTCTGCGGCGGGGGCGCCGGTATCTGCGGCGGTTGTTTGCGGGGCCCGGGGGATCAGTATCATGGCCAGTTGCGGCTTGTCCGCCGTCGGCCTGACGCTGCCGGAGGGCCAGATGGCTGCTACCCTTCCCTGCGCTCCATCTACGAGCCGGTTGGGTTTGGGCATTACCAAGGAAACGGCGTCGGTGATGGTGCCTCGGTCATAGCGCTGGATTGGCCGGTAGGTGGAGGCATTGGGCCACCACGCCGTAATCAGCAGGGCGCAGACAAGGGCGCCGGCGACTGCGGCGCCGGCACGTCGGCCTGGACGGCCCCGGGTTTTCCGCCAAACCGCCCGCGCGCCTTGACGTATCATCCTGACGAGGACGATGCCTGTGCCGAGGATGGGAAGGGCAGCGGCGAGAATCATGAGGATATGCGCCGCGCCGCCGGGCAGGTCACCATGGCCCCAGGCATCGCCGAGGAGGCTCTGCTGGCGTGCGATGCTCACCACAGCGGTGGCGAGCACACGCGGGAGCGTGAGAACCATCATCACGATACTAAAAAGGAGGAGAGGCACTACGATCAGGACCCAGATGCTGACGACGGCGCGGGCCCACGGTTTGAGGGCTTTGGACTCCGGCCTGCCCCAACGCCAGGGAAGCAGGCCCAGGAGGGTGGGCTTGATCCGTTGGAAAAGATCCGGTACGCCGGTGAGGTCGGCGAGCACGTGGTATCCGTCGAAACGGACCAGAGGTGTGAGCTGGCGCAGCATCTGCAGGATCTGGGTCAGCACGACCAGCAGCAGGGCGTCGTAGCCGGTGGCCCACCAGATCCCGGCGATCAGCACAGTGACGATAGCGTTGAAGTAGAGGCCGCCGAGGTCGGTCCTGACCCGGCCAGCGCGCCCGAGCCGGTATGAGTCTGTCACGTCCGTGTAAAAGGCTGGCCAGAACAGGTACAAGCCTGCGCCCATCGCTCCCGGAGTCGCTCCTCCGTAACGTGCTGCGGCGGCGTGGCCGAATTCATGGAAACCGGAGGAGAAGATCGTCACGGCGACTACAAGCAACAGCAGTGCCGGGTTCTCGAACGCGTCGTGGGTTGCCGATCCTAGCCCTTTGAGTGCCAGCACCCACCAGCAGACAAAAAGGAAGGCGCCCAGCACGGGCACGGCGATGAGTGGATGGAACAGGTGGGCGAATGGTGCGGTCAGCCGCCTGGTTTTCTCGGCATCCGTCACGGCGTAACGGAAGCGCAATCCAAGCAGCGGATTGGACTTCTTGACTTCCGGCTGTGAGCCGTCCGGGCGCACCAGCAGACCCAACGGCCGAAGCTGGGAGTCGATCAGGGTGCGGACGTTCTCCTCGGAGACCCGGCGCCCGGACTTTTCGCTGACGCTCTCAGCAAGCTGCGCAGGGCTGGTTCGGCCGTCCACTGCAGACAACACCATGTAGAGCAGCCGCGTCAGCTGAAGGGTCTGTCCGTCTGCCCGGCGCACCAGAGACGGCGGTTCCCGGTAGCCCGATCCTTCCATTTCACCGATCAGCTCAACGCCGTCCGCACGGGACGGGCAGCGTTCGTCCGCGCCCATGTCCGGTGAGCTGGCATAGTCGGCGGGGTCGAGCGGGCCTCCGGGAATCACCGTCACCGGGTACTACTGCTGCAGGGTCGAGTGTTGGTTCGACGTGGCCGTGGCAGCCCCGTCGATGTGCTGGTTGATCACGGCGTCCTGCTGGGCGGCGGCCACGGCATTGCTATCGATCGCGCCGATGTTTGCTGCCACCCCGGCGTTGATCGGTGCCGCAACATTGGCGTTGGCGGCAACGGCGCCGTTGATGGGGGCGGCGATACCGGCGTTGGCGTCGAGTTTTACATCCACGTTGAGCAGGTTCCCGTTCACGGCGGCGGTCGGATCAGTGACCGTCCCGCCGGCGGGAGCGGCCGGGGCCGGCGCGGCCGCAGCCGGCGGCGCTGTGTGGCCGATGCTGCTGTCCTGCGTCGAGTTCGCCGTCGCGTCGGCATTGATACCCTGATCGATTAGTGCGCCCTGATGGGCCACACCCGCGGCCGTGGAACCGGCCGAGAGAACGTTGGCCGACGCGGACGCATCAATAGGTGCCGCGACGTTGGCGTTCGCGGCCACGCCAAGATCGATCGGCGCGGCCGCCTGGATTCCGAGGTTTAGGTCGGCATTGAGGTCAAGGATGGATGCGACTTCCTTCGCCGGCAGCGCGGTGATGCCTTCCGCGGCCAGTTCTTCAGCGGACAACGGCTCAAGTTCCTGCTCTTCGTTCATCACAAACTCCATTTCCGGCACAAGTAGCCTGGCCGTCAGCTATTTCGATAAACACTTCATCCACCGCTTCGGTGACTGATTTCGCACGGAGAACCGCACCGGGAAATGGATCAAGGAAGAGCTCACCACCCCAGCGCCGCGCTCTCCGGTAAATAGTAAGGGTACTTTTCATGTTTTGCGACCGGGCATCTGTCCGCGCCTACGCGGAAAGGTCAACGCCAACAGTCGAATGGTTCGTCGATCCCGTTCAGAGAGTACTAAGCTTGCTTAGTATTAAGTCTTTCAGGCAAGAGGTGAAGCAAGATTCAAGATCGGGGATGGGCGTCGGCCCGGAGCTCTAGCCGGGAGGATATGCGGTCGTCGCGTGGCCCTTTGGCCCGCTCGCCACGGCAGCAGGTGGGATCCGGAGGGACGGGATCGAGTTCCGGGGTTGGTTCCTCGGCCGAGAAGCCTGAGGCCAAGGAGTTGCTGGTGAGGGGCTTGTCATATACGAAGCAGATTCGGCGGGTCAAGGTCCTCAGGGCGTGCTTTGATTTCCGTCGGGCCTTGGATCTTGCTTTGGAGTGCGTTGTGGCCGCCGAAGCTGATCTCGGGGTCCGCCGGCCAGAGGTGGCCGGATCTGACAAGGATACGGGCCCGTTGGGGCCGCCTCCAGCCGCGGTCACGTGGCTCGCTTGCCAGCTGTGCAGGGAGCTGGGCGAGTACCGGTTGGAGGTATCCCTGATCGAACGATGGCTTGGGCACTCAAATGCCGACCACGGAGAAGATCATGCCGTTGAGCAGATGAAATGGCGACTGGCCACAGCGAGCGAGCTCCTGCGGACCGGCCGTCGCCCGGCCTGGGTTCAGGGCGCGCTCCCCGGCAACGCCCTGCCTTCGGGAGTTGCCGGGGATCGCCGCGGACAGAATGCCGGCCTGCATACCCTTTAGGGCCAGTCGTTATCCCCGGTCCAGAATGTCTTGCAGGAATTCCTCCCCTTTACAGCCCTACCTTGGCGGCCGGCTGCAACTCCCGGAGTTTGGGACGCTTCTGACATTGGTGCGGTCTCTAGGGCGGCTTCAGGGGGGTGAGTAACTTTCACAGTCATTCCTCACCGTTTTCTCCCGGGCCGCGGTCTTGGGTTAGGGCACCGCCGGGACTGTGAGGGCTGCGGTTTCGGCAGTGACCGTATGGGTGAGCGCGGCGAGCGAGACGGCTACGGAGTGGTCCGGCTCTTCCTCCGGTGTGCTGTGGGCCCGGAGCACCACGAGCGACTTCGCCGCGAGGGACACAATGCCGTCTGCTTCAACGGGCCCCGAGTCGGCGCCCACCCCGGCTGTA
>NZ_JAHHZS010000073.1 GCF_022606295.1 Arthrobacter bambusae | reverse complement strand
ATCCAGTGGTGGAGCTGGACGCCGGACAATGATCTGGCCAACCGGGAGATTGCTGCGTTCAACAAGGAATTCCCCGACATCAAGGTCACCTACAAGAAGGTGCCCAACGCTGACTACACGGGCGTGCTGCGTCCGGCGTTGGCGTCCAACGACGGTCCGGATGTCTTCACTGTTTCCGCTAGCGGGACCGTCGGGCCGGTCAGCGTCTTCGCACCGTACGCGCAGGACCTGACCCCGGCGATCACGGCGAAGCTCGGGAACGACTGGAAGTCCCAGATCGCACCGAAGATGGCCGATGCCTTCACCGTTCAAGGCAAGCTCGCCGGCTTGCCGTGGGCGAAGCAAGGCGCAGGGAGTATGTGGATCAACAAAGATCTTTTCGACAAGTACGGGCTCACGGCGCCGAAGACGCTCCAGGACTGGGTGAAGGTTTGCCAGACCTTCCGGGCCAACGGGCTCGGGTGCTTCAAAGAAGGAGTGGGCGCCGGATTCGACGTTGACACCCTGCACTCGATCGCGAACAGCATTGACCCCGGGGTCTTCGCAGCAGCGCTCAGCGGTGACAAGAAGTGGACCGACCCGACCATGGTCAAGGCATGGGAGACCTTCAAACAGCTCTCGGACAACGGAATCCTCGACGCCGGCGCGGTCGGTGTCCAGCAGTATCCCGACGTCAACAACGCTTTCCTGACAGGCAAGGTCCCCATGGTGCAGATGGGCTACTGGTACTCGCAGTACGCGACCGTCAACAGCCTCACGGCGGCGCTGGCCGGAGCGGGGGTCCCTTCGGATACACCGAAAATCACCATTGTTCCGGTTCCGTTCCCCGATGTCGCCGGCAAGGGTAATCCGTACACGGTCTTCAGCGACCCGGATGCCGCGCAGGCGGTCAACAGCAAATCCAAGTCACGTAACGCGGCCACAACGTTCGCCTTGTGGCTTGGCGGCAGCAAAGCCGGCCAGCAGGTCGTGTCCGACAACGTCGACTCGATCCCGACCCTGAAGGGCGTGGAGGCGGCCTGGAACTCTATTCAGCTCGTCAATCCCAAGGTGCAGACACCACTCCTGCAGGACTTTGCCAAGAAGACTGCCGAGTCCACCGAACCGCGCCAACTGGGCTTGTCGCCTACCGTCATCCAGGCCATCATCGACGCCAACCAGGCGGTGCTGACCGGGCAGAAGAGTCCGGCGCAGGCAGCAGACGACGTACAGCATGTGGCTGACGCAAATCCGGCAAACAAGTAAGTAAGCAAGCAAATGAGCAAGAACAGCGCAGCAGTGAAATCCGTGGAGCAACCGTCACTCAACGGGCAGTCGGACCGCGGGACCAACAAACCCCGGCGTCCTGACACCGCAGAGCGTGCCCGGGGCAAGAGACTCGACCGCCGATTCGGTTTCCCGTGGATCCTGCCGGCAATGATTGTCTCGGTCGGTGTCCTGTACTACTGCATCGGATATACCGGCTACATCTCCACCCTGAATTGGGACGGGGCCAGTCCCGAGCCAATTCCGGTCGGCGCCCAGAACTACACCCACCTTTTCGCGGATCCGGTGTTCTGGAAATCGGTCGTACATACGGGCATCTTCTTCGTGGTCACATTCACGGTCCAGGTAGCGCTCGGCATGTTTTTCGCGATCCTTCTGCACTCGAAGGTGCGGCTGGGCGTGTTCTACAAGGTGTTGATCTTTGTCCCCGTGGTCCTGGCGCCCGCCACCATGGCCCCGGTCTTCCGCACGATCTACGCCCCGGATGGCCAGATCAATCAGATCATCCGGGCCCTGGGCCTGCACGATTTCTCCTACGCGTGGCTGGCCGATCAGAACACGGCCCTGATCGCCGTGATGTCTGCCGCGATCTGGCAGTCCACAGGTGTCGTCTTCGTCCTTTACTACGCCGCCATGAGCCAGGTCGAGCCGGAACTCATGGAGGCGGCCAGGCTCGACGGAGCGGGAAACTTCAGGATTATCCGAAGCATCATCTGGCCCGGGGTCAGGGGGACAACTTTGGCGATCGCTATCCTCACGGCGATCGGATCGCTCAAGACCTTCGACTGGCCCTTCCTGATCACCCAGGGCGGCCCGTCGTACGGCACGGAGTTCCTGGGGACGCAGATCTACCGGGTCAGCGTTGCCCTTTCACAAGTCGGCTACGGGGCCGCTCTCTCGATCATTCTTCTGGTCCTGGCACTCACCGTTGCCGTCATCCTGAACATCGCAGGCAAAGAAAAGGGGGCACGCCGTGTTTGAGGTCCGTCGCTGGTACACCAGAGGAGCACTCCAGCTCGTGCTGACGCTCATGGTGGTGCCGTTCGTCTTCCCACTGATCGCAATGGTCCAAGGCTCACTCGCAGGCAGCGGCTGGGGCAACTACGCCACCGTCCTCTCGCTCGGGCTGCTGCCCCGGTTCTTCATCAACAGTGTTCTGCTTTCCACGGCCGTCCTCGTGATCGTGCTTGCATGCACCCTGACTGCAGCATTCGGATTCTCCAAGCTACATATCCGCGGCAAGGAACTCTTCTTCTGGATGCTCCTCGCCGCCCTCACACTGCCGGAAGTAGTGCTCCTCGCACCGCTCTTTGCAACCGTGACAGCCGCGGGCGCCTACAACTCCTTGTGGGCAGTGATCGTGCCGGCCGCAGCACTGCAGATTCCGTTCACCGTGCTCCTTGCCCGCAACTTCGTCGACGGCATCCCCGATGAACTCATCGAGGCGGCCCGGGTCGACGGAGCAAACACCTGGCAGGCATTCCGGCACATCATCATGCCGCTGACACGACCCATCGTCGCAGCCATCGTCGTATTGGTCTTCATCAACTCGTGGAACGGGTACCTGTTCCCGCTGCTGTTCCTTCAGACCCCTGAACAGCAAACGATCACGCTGGTACCCCAGTACTTCGTCGGGCAGTTCAACAACGACCAGACCAAAGTCCTCGCGGCTGCCGTCCTGACCGCGCTGCCAGTCCTCATCGCCTACATCAGCCTCCAAAAGTTCTTCGAACGCGGCCTCGCAGCCGGCGCGTTGAAATAACCACAAACCAGGAAAGACACCACCATGCCCCACGCACGAATCGACATGCACCGCGCCCTCCAGCCGAAGATGGCTGACATCAGCGCCGCCATCCTCCGCGGAATGGTCAAAGGCTTCGAAATGCCCGAAGACGATCTCTTCCAGATCTTCCGGCTCCACGAGCCAGGCGAGCTCGTCTACTCCCCAACCTTCCCGAACCAGCAACGCGACGACATCATCTTCATCGAACTCGTGGCCCAGAACGTCTACAACGACGAACAGAAGCAGCGGACCATGGCCGCGATCGTGGACGAAGTCTCAGCCCTCGGAATCAAGCGCGACAACCTCCTTCTCGTGCACGTCGAAGTCCAAGGCGCCGCATGGTACGCGCCGGAACCCGTCTAAGCACAAACCACTTCCACATCCTTCAAGGAGAACCAAGGCATGTCATCTGCTCCCCAGCTAGCCAGCGGGCAACGGTCACAGGTATTCATCGGCGGCCCGGCCCAGGCACAGCCGACGTTGCTGTTCGAGACCGATGAACTCCAAATCGAAGCACCGAACTGGTCGCTCGATGGCAAGACCCTGTATGTCAACGGCAACGGCCTGCTCTGGGCTGTGGACGTCTCGACTCCGGAAACCGGCCTTCGCCACATCCCCTACGACGGCCTCCCCGAACTGAACAACGACCACGTTCTGGATCCGGATGGCGAGCACATTTTCCTGTCGGGAAATGACGGGCACATCTACCGTGCCGCCCTCAGCGGGGGCGCCGTCGAGCGCGTGAGCCCGGACGACGGGATGTGGCACTTCCTCCACGGCGTCTCCCCGGACGGCAAACGCCTTGCCTACGTCGAACTCAAAGACTTCTCAAATCCGGGAAGGCTCGCTGTTCTGCCACTGACAGGGGGGTCTGTATCGCGGCCTGACACCGGAACCGGTCACATCGACGGACCGGAATGGTCGCCGGACGGGGAGTGGATCTACTTCAACACCGAGGGATTCACCTCCGCTCCGGGACACGCGCAGCTCGCGCGAATCCACGACACCAGCGGCGAAGTCGAACGCCTCGTGACGAGTGAAACAGTGGACTGGTTCCCGCACCTGTCAGCGGACAACCAATCCGCGGCCTACATCTCCTTCCCGCCCGGAACCCTGGGCCACCCGCCCAACCTCGACGTCGAAGTCATCGTCGTCTCACCCCAGGACTGGACAACCCCGCTCCAGCGCTACCGGCTGTTCGGCGGACAAGGCACCATCAACGTCAACAGCTGGTCACCCGACAGCACACACTTCGCGTTCGTCGCCTACCCCACCGCCCATGACGGAGAGTGACATGGACCCGCAAATGCCCGCCGGCTGGCTCCGACCCCTCGGCAACACCGGCCTGACCGTATCCGCCGTCGCGGCCGGAGGCGGCCCGATCGGCAGCATGCCGGAAATGTTCGGCTACGACGTGCCCGCCGAACAAGCCATCGATCTGGTGACCCAGTTGCTCCGCAGCCCGGTTCGGGTCATCGACACCTCCAACGGTTACTCGGACGGCGAGAGCGAACGCAGGATCGGGCAGGGTATCGCCCGCGCGGGCGGGCTGCCCGCCGATTACCTGATTTCCACCAAGACCGACGGGAAGGACGGGGACTACTCCGGTGAGCGGGTCCGCCGGTCAATCCGGGAGAGCAAGGAACGCCTCGGACTCGACAGACTTCCGCTCGTCTATCTCCACGATCCGGAGTACGCCCTGGACCAGGGGCTCGACGCTCCGGGGGGTGCGGTAGAGGTGCTCGTTGAGCTCCAACGCGAAGGCGTCATCGGCGCGATCGGCCTGGCCGGCGGCGATGTCAAAGTCATACACCGGTTCCTGGACCTGGGCGTCTTTGACGTGCTCCTCAACCACAACCGCTGGACACTCGTCGACCGCAGCGCCGGAGCACTCTTCGACAGGGCAGCCGCGGCCGGCATGGGCATTGTCAACGCCGCCTACCTCGGCGGGGGCTTGCTGGCCAACCCGCACGGTCAACGCATGTACGGATACCGGCCCGCACCGGACCCGACCGTCAAAGCCGCCCTCGCGCTCGAA
>NZ_JAHHZS010000072.1 GCF_022606295.1 Arthrobacter bambusae | reverse complement strand
TCGCGAGGGCTGATACCTGGACCACGACGATGTGGTGGTCTCCGGCGTCGTGAACGGTTTGGATCGTTCCTTCGCACCACATGGCGGCTCCGGCGATGCGCGGGGCCCCGTTTGCCCCTGGCGTCCAGTCGATGTCCTTCCATTTGTCTCCGTTGCGCACCGCGAACTGTCCGGAGACGTGGTCCTGGTTTTCGGCCAGCACGTTGATGCAGATGTTCCCGGCTGCCCGGAGCTGTGGAAATGATGTTGATGTCAGGCTGGGCGAGAACATGATCAGGGGCGGTTCCAGGGACAGGCTGCTGAAGGATTGGCAGGTCATGCCGGCAGGCTGCTGGCCGTCTGTAAGCCCTGTGATGACGACCACGCCTGAGGCGAACTGGCCCAGTGCTGATCGAAAGAGCTGGGGAGTGTTTGGGTCCAGCTCCGTAACCTGTTCGGGTGTCCGCGTGTTGTTCATCATGATTTTTCTTTCTCGGAATGCGCGCCACGGCGGCCCCGACGCCGCCGTGGTGCATGTTTGGGGATAGGGATTGGATGGGGGTTCTTCAACTGATCGACGAGGTTGAGGGTCGCCCGCTCGGGGACAAGTCGGTGGCTTGTGTCTGCTGACTCGGTGGCCGGAGGCCATGTGTCCTTGTGCGCCCGCGGTTAGTCCTGCCAGGGCGATGCTGGACGTTCCAGACCGATGTTCGAGCGAAGGGTGCCTTCCTCGTAGTCTTTCCGGAAAGAACCGCGGCTCTGCAGGATGGGCACGACCTCGTCGAGGAACCGGTTGAGTCCGACTGGAACGGTCGGAGGCAGAATGGCAAACCCGTCGGCAGCATCCGAGTGGAACCACTTTTCCATGTGGTCTGCGATCTGTTCGGCGGACCCGGCAACGACGCTGTGTCCGGCGGCCTTGGTCGCCTCCCGGATCAGCTCGCGCATGGTTTTGCGTTCAATCGCGGCCTGCTCGTAGAAGTACGGGTAACGGCTGCTCCCCCCCTGGAGATGGACTTCTTCCGGTGTTGGGAGTCTCTCCAGCGGCACGAGGTCGTGCGCCTCAAGATCAGACAGGTCGGCCTTGTGCAGTAAGACGGTGAGTTCCTTGACTCCTGTTTCGAAATCGATGAGGTCAGACAGATCGTTGTGAATCTGCTGCGCATCGCGTTCGTTGTCTCCGACGATTGGCATCAGGCCAGGAAGAATCCGGAGGTCCTTGGCAGAGCGGCCTTTTTGTTCCAGCAGGTCCTTGACTCCCCCGTAGAATTCCTGGGCCTTGTCCAGTGTCGCCTTCACGGTAAAGACGGCTTCTGCGTAGGTGGCGGCGAAATCCATCCCGGCCGGGGAAGAACCTGCCTGCGCCAAAACCGGCCACGCCTGCGGGGACCGCGGGACTAGCAACGGGCCTTCGACTTTGTAGTGCTTTCCTTCGTGGTTCAAGGGGTGAATCTTTGCCCGGTCGGCCCAGATGCCAGTTGAACGATCGGCGCGAACGGCATCGTCTTCCCAGCAGTCCCAAAGTCCGGTGACCACGTCCATGTACTCCAGGGCCCGCTGGTATCGTTCATCCCTGAAGGGCAGGTCGATGTTGAAGTTCTCCTGGCCGGTGCTGGAGGTGACGATGTTCCATCCAACGCGTCCCTTGGAGAGAAAATCGAGCTGGGAGAAATAGCGGGCCAGGTGGAACGGCTCCATGAAAGTCGTTGACGCCGTCCCGATGATGCCTATCTTTTCCGTTACAGCAGCCAGCGCACCCATCGTCGTAAATGGTTCATATCCAGTGAGGTCAGGGTTCTTTCCCGTATCCCCGAAAGACAGCCAATCTGCAAGGAACACTGCATGGATCTTGGCAGCCTCCGCGCGCTTGGCAATGTCAGCCTGCAGATCCAGCGAGTAAAGGTCTTCCACCCGGCTGCCCGGGTGCTTCCACGCCCCGGGCTGATATCCGGTGGGCGATGCAAAGACAAACAGCACCATCTGGTCGCTTCGTGTTGACAACAAAACTTCATCTCCTGAAAATAGGGCGGCACCCGTGCGGTTAGTTGCTTATTGGCAACAACAGCTCAAAGTACGTTCGCTAGAAATTCCTTGGTGCGCTGGTTTTTAGGGTTCACGAATATTTCGTCCGGAGTTCCGACCTCAACAACCCGGCCTTCGGCCATGAAGACAACCGTGTCGGCAACTTCCCGGGCGAAACCGATCTCGTGTGTGACGACAATCATTGTCATTCCGCCCTCGGCCAGGCTCTTCATGACATCCAATACTTCGCCCACGAGTTCGGGATCCAATGCCGAAGTAGGTTCGTCAAAGAGCATCAACTTAGGGTGCATGGCAAGCGCACGCGCAATAGCGACCCGCTGCTGCTGCCCGCCCGATAGCTGATTGGGGTAGGCAGCCGCCTTGTCGGCAAGCCCGACACGTTCGAGAATCGACCTTGCCTCCTCGTTCGCGGCCGAACGCTTCATCCGGTTGATGCCGATGGGGGCCTCGGTAATATTCTCGAGAACTGTCATGTGCGGAAAAAGATTGAAACGCTGGAACACCATGCCGATACCCCGGCGCTGGGGTGCCACATCCTTTTCCCTCAATTCAAGGAGCTGGCCGTTCCTTGCGGTGTAGCCAACCATCTCACCATCGACGAATATCGCCCCGCCGTCGTGTTTTTCCAGACGGTTCACACACCTCAGCAGAGTGCTCTTGCCGGCACCGCTCGGGCCAAGTATGCACATGACCTCCCCACGCCGGACGCTAAGGGACACGTCGTGAAGGACCTCCACTTGTCCAAAGTTCTTGCGCACCGAGGTAAATTCCACGAAATGTTCGGCCATGGTTCCTTCCAGGCTCGATGTCCCGGTTCGATCCAATGAATGACTGCTCATCGATCCCCTCCAGACTCATGACCACGGCCGAAGCGCCGCTCCAGGTAACCCTGGGGGACACTGAGAATGGCCGAAAGACCGCAGTACCAGATACTCGCCACGATAAGAAGCGGTATGACCTGATAGGTCTGCGAATAGACGTTCTGCAAGTTGGTGAGCAGGTCCGCGCCGGCAATCACCGATACAAGGGAAGTCATCTTCAACATCGTGATGACCTCGTTCCCGAGGGCCGGTATCACCGTGCGCATCGCCTGGGGAAGAACGATTCGAAGCATCGTCCTTCTCGGTGGCATGCCGACGGAATACGCCGCCTCCGTCTGTCCTTTGTCTACCCCGATTATTCCGCCCCGGATGATTTCGCATGCATACGCAACCTCATTTAATCCCAGGGCAAGAATCGCGGCAACGACGGGACTGATGAGCTGATTTGTGGGAACAGAGAAGAAGGTAATACCTGTGAATGGAATGCCCAGCTCAACATTTTTGAACAATGCCCCCATGTATCCCCAGAAGATGATCTGGACCAAGAGGGGCGTTCCGCGGAAAAGCCCGATGTAGAGGCCGGCAATGTTATACAGAACCGGATTGCCGGACAGACGCATGACCGCGACCAAAACACCGCCGACGATACCGATCAGGAGTGAAGCGACGGTCAGATAAAGGGTCACCAAGACACCCTTGAGGGTGAGGCTGGCGAAGAGGTACTCCCCGACCACTCCCCATTCCATATTGGGGTTACCTGCCATCGACCAAATGATGCTCACCAGAACCAGCACCGCAACGGCAGCGCTGGCTTTCATGCCGGCCTTGGAAACCGGCCTGATACGCATCCTTGAGAGTTCGACATGTGTCAATCGAACATCGTCATGTTTCTTATTCGTCAGCGGTTGAGAAATCGCCATGACGGGCCTTCAACGCTGGAAATGTATACTGACAATTGACGAATCCTAAGTCTTAGTGATTGTGGTGTACGCAGCAACCCGGAAGCTCACGGTTAGTTGCGGCTCCCGGAACCGGACGCTATCCAACTGCCTGGTTCTTCAGCGGCGGCACAACTGCGTTGTCACCAATATGCCACTTCTCGAAGATCTTCTTAGTGGTTCCATCTTCACCAAGCTTTTGCATCGCAGCATAGAAAGCCTCAAAAAGCTTTTCATTGTCTTTAGGAATGCCTATTCCCGAGTATGAAAGGGACTCTCCGGGATTATTCGCGTATCCCTTCGGCTCCTGGGGGTCATTGACCCAGTCGAACCGCCCCTCTGCCGCGCCGTCGGCCGCAAGCAGGAGCGCAGTCGTTTTCGACGTCATCAACGCAGATACCGCTCCACTACGCACCGCGAGAAGCGCCGCGGACTGGGTTGGATACTTGGAGAGCTTAACCGGCTCTTTCCCAGCGTCCGCACACAGTTTCTTGCGGTTCTCAACGACAACGTCGTAAGTGCTCCCCTGCTCCACGCCGACAGTGCGCCCGCAAAGGTCCGCGAAGGTCTTGATGCCCTCCGGGTTCCCGGTGGGCACCACCGCCGCCGCACCGGATTGGTTGTAATCGATGAAGTTGAATACTTCCTGGCGGGCATGAGTATCTTCCATGCCGGCAATCGCAGCATTGTACCGACCCGCCTTAATGGCAGGAATGAGACCCGCGAAGTCCACCGATTCAATAATGACCGGAAGCCCGAGCTTGGCCCCGACGGCGTTAGCCAGATCAATGTCGACACCCTCCAGCTTCTGGCTGGAATCGAACATTTCGAACGGAGCGAAAGGCGCTGAAGTCGCAACCCTCAGGCCCGTCTTCTTGACGTCCTCAGGCACGAGAGCCACAAGACTGGCATCCGCCTCGACCGTTCCCACATTGCTAATATCCGTCTTCTGAACAGCCGAAGTCGGAGCTTGCCCCGCACATGCACTGAGGGCCACCGCGACAACGGACAAAACACCGAGTGCCATTACGCCCCTGCTACGTGGAGTCATAGTATTTTCCTATTTCTTGTGATAACTGAAATCTGGATCAGGTATCAATGACAAAAGACGAGCCCTCAACGAGCATCGCCCTGAGAACCCGAGAACGAAGACCGGAAGCCACACGCCCGGGGGTCATCCCGGCGCGGAAATCCGACAAATGAATGTTTGCAGAATGTCTGCTAAACAACCGGTGTTGCTTATTAGAAAATATACGGACCCGGCATCACACCAGAAAGGTACTGACAGTACCTGCCTGGAAGAGCACAAGAAGCTTGATTTACCCACCAGTAACAGGTACACAGTGGCCCGGATCGTGCGGAGACAGCCTCACAGGCTCCACACACCCCGCCCCCGGCAGCCCCGCAACCCACTAACTTCACGGAACCAACGTCCTAGCCCACTCATCCAACCGCCGAACAGCACCCACAGACACCGAGCCCGGCTCCGGACTCAAAATAAGCATCGACAAACCAGGATCCGCCGCAAGATCCATAACCTCGAACATCAACACCAGATCCCCGACAACCGAATGATGGAAATACTT
>NZ_JAHHZS010000071.1 GCF_022606295.1 Arthrobacter bambusae | reverse complement strand
TGTGTCTGTTGTTTGAGAACTCAATAGTGTGCCAAGTTTGTTGATACCGATTTGTTTTTATGGATTGGTTGATTTTGCCGGGCCTTGTCCGCCCCTGTGGGTGGGGTCTGGTTTTCAGCTGGTTTCAAATTTTGTGCAGCCGTTCTGCCGTTATTTCCGGTGGTTGTGGTTGTGTCTGTTTTTGTTTTACTTCAACGGAGAGTTTGATCCTGGCTCAGGATGAACGCTGGCGGCGTGCTTAACACATGCAAGTCGAACGATGATCTCCAGCTTGCTGGGGGGATTAGTGGCGAACGGGTGAGTAACACGTGAGTAACCTGCCCTTGACTCTGGGATAAGCCTGGGAAACTGGGTCTAATACCGGATATGACCATTCCGCGCATGCGGTGGTGGTGGAAAGCTTTTGCGGTTTTGGATGGACTCGCGGCCTATCAGCTTGTTGGTGGGGTAATGGCCTACCAAGGCGACGACGGGTAGCCGGCCTGAGAGGGTGACCGGCCACACTGGGACTGAGACACGGCCCAGACTCCTACGGGAGGCAGCAGTGGGGAATATTGCACAATGGGCGGAAGCCTGATGCAGCGACGCCGCGTGAGGGATGACGGCCTTCGGGTTGTAAACCTCTTTCAGTAGGGAAGAAGCGAAAGTGACGGTACCTGCAGAAGAAGCGCCGGCTAACTACGTGCCAGCAGCCGCGGTAATACGTAGGGCGCAAGCGTTATCCGGAATTATTGGGCGTAAAGAGCTCGTAGGCGGTTTGTCGCGTCTGCTGTGAAAGACCGGGGCTCAACTCCGGTTCTGCAGTGGGTACGGGCAGACTAGAGTGATGTAGGGGAGACTGGAATTCCTGGTGTAGCGGTGAAATGCGCAGATATCAGGAGGAACACCGATGGCGAAGGCAGGTCTCTGGGCATTAACTGACGCTGAGGAGCGAAAGCATGGGGAGCGAACAGGATTAGATACCCTGGTAGTCCATGCCGTAAACGTTGGGCACTAGGTGTGGGGGACATTCCACGTTTTCCGCGCCGTAGCTAACGCATTAAGTGCCCCGCCTGGGGAGTACGGCCGCAAGGCTAAAACTCAAAGGAATTGACGGGGGCCCGCACAAGCGGCGGAGCATGCGGATTAATTCGATGCAACGCGAAGAACCTTACCAAGGCTTGACATGAACCGGTAACGCCTGGAAACAGGTGCCCCGCTTGCGGTCGGTTTACAGGTGGTGCATGGTTGTCGTCAGCTCGTGTCGTGAGATGTTGGGTTAAGTCCCGCAACGAGCGCAACCCTCGTTCTATGTTGCCAGCGGTTCGGCCGGGGACTCATAGGAGACTGCCGGGGTCAACTCGGAGGAAGGTGGGGACGACGTCAAATCATCATGCCCCTTATGTCTTGGGCTTCACGCATGCTACAATGGCCGGTACAAAGGGTTGCGATACTGTGAGGTGGAGCTAATCCCAAAAAGCCGGTCTCAGTTCGGATTGGGGTCTGCAACTCGACCCCATGAAGTCGGAGTCGCTAGTAATCGCAGATCAGCAACGCTGCGGTGAATACGTTCCCGGGCCTTGTACACACCGCCCGTCAAGTCACGAAAGTTGGTAACACCCGAAGCCGGTGGCCTAACCCTTGTGGGGGGAGCCGTCGAAGGTGGGACCGGCGATTGGGACTAAGTCGTAACAAGGTAGCCGTACCGGAAGGTGCGGCTGGATCACCTCCTTTCTAAGGAGCACCATTTTCGCCTCTGGGTCTGTCTGCATGGATGGTCCGGGGGTGTGTGGAAGCAAAGCCCATTGCGCAGGCGTCTGTTCTGCGGTGGGTGCTCATGGGTGGAATATCAGCAGATAGCGGCCGGTTTGTTTTTTCCTGTGTTTAGTACGGATGCTCTTTGGGTGTTCTGGAACGGTGCGGGTGGGGGTGGGCTGGTTTTCGTGTTTGGCACACTGTTGGGTCCTGAGGCAACAGGGCCGGTTGTGGGGGGTGCGTGGCCTGTTCGGGTTGCGTGGTTTCCTTGTGCCGGGTTTGTGTGTTTCTGGTTTCCTGGTTGCATGTCCTGTGCGTGTCCGGTTGTTCTTCGTCTTTTGTGGCGGGGGTGGTTGGTGTGCGGGGGTGTGGTACGGGGTTGTTGTTTGAGAACTACATAGTGGACGCGAGCATCTAGGCACGCGCATGGTCATTGCTTCTTTTGGGGTGGTGGTGTGTGTGTGTCTTACAGCAATTTCTTTTTTTGAACCTGGATCCGTTCGTGCTTTTGCATGTGGCGGTTTCCGTGGTTCTCTCGAGAAGTTTTTTGATCTTGTGTGGTCAAGTTTTTAAGGGCACACGGTGGATGCCTTGGCATTAGGAGCCGAAGAAGGACGTAGGAATCTGCGATAAGCCTGGGGGAGTTGATAACCGAACGGTGATCCCAGGATGTCCGAATGGGGAAACCCCGCCAGAGGCTGTGAGGTTATCTGGTGACCCGCATCTGAACACATAGGGTGCGTGGGGGGAACGCGGGGAAGTGAAACATCTCAGTACCCGCAGGAAGAGAAAACAAGAGTGATTCCGTTAGTAGTGGCGAGCGAACGCGGATGAGGCTAAACCGTTCCATGTGTGATAGCCGGCGGGCGTTGCATGGGCGGGGTTGTGGGACTTTCCGTACTGGTTCTGCCGGACCGGTGGGGTGAGAGCATGGACATAGGTGAACGGTCTTGAAAGGCCGGCCGGAGAGGGTGTTAGCCCCGTAACCGTAATGTTGTGTGCCGCCTGGAGAGGATCCCAAGTAGCACGGGGCCCGAGAAATCCCGTGTGAATCTGTCAGGACCACCTGATAAGCCTAAATACTTCCTAATGACCGATAGCGGACCAGTACCGTGAGGGAAAGGTGAAAAGTACCCCGGGAGGGGAGTGAAACAGTACCTGAAACCGTGTGCTTACAATCCGTCGGAGCCAGTCTGATTCTGGTGACGGCGTGCCTTTTGAAGAATGAGCCTGCGAGTTAGTGTTACGTCGCGAGGTTAACCCGTGTGGGGTAGCCGTAGCGAAAGCGAGTCTGAACAGGGCGAGTGTAGTGGCGTGATCTAGACCCGAAGCGGAGTGATCTACCCATGGCCAGGTTGAAGCGACGGTAAGACGTCGTGGAGGACCGAACCCACTTCAGTTGAAAATGGAGGGGATGAGCTGTGGGTAGGGGTGAAAGGCCAATCAAACTCCGTGATAGCTGGTTCTCCCCGAAATGCATTTAGGTGCAGCGTTGCGTGTTTCTTGCCGGAGGTAGAGCTACTGGATGGCCGATGGGCCCTACAAGGTTACTGACGTCAGCCAAACTCCGAATGCCGGTAAGTGAGAGCGCAGCAGTGAGACTGTGGGGGATAAGCTTCATAGTCGAGAGGGAAACAGCCCAGACCACCAACTAAGGCCCCTAAGCGTGTGCTAAGTGGGAAAGGATGTGGAGTTGCGAAGACAACCAGGAGGTTGGCTTAGAAGCAGCCATCCTTGAAAGAGTGCGTAATAGCTCACTGGTCAAGTGATTCCGCGCCGACAATGTAGCGGGGCTCAAGTACACCGCCGAAGTTGTGGATTTCAGATAGTAGACAAGCCTTCGTGGTTCAGTCGTCTGGAGTGGTAGGGGAGCGTCGTGTGGGCGGTGAAGTCGCGGTGTAAACCAGCGGTGGAGCCTACACGAGTGAGAATGCAGGCATGAGTAGCGAAAGACGGGTGAGAAACCCGTCCGCCGAATGATCAAGGGTTCCAGGGTCAAGCTAATCTGCCCTGGGTAAGTCGGGACCTAAGGCGAGGCCGACAGGCGTAGTCGATGGACAACGGGTTGATATTCCCGTACCGGCGAAGGACCGCCCATGCCAAGCGGGGGATACTAACCGCCCGGAGCCTGCCCAATCACCCTTGTGGTGTGCGGGTTTTGGCCGAGCGCGGGACCTGATCCCGGGAGGTAAGCGTATTAACAGGTGTGACGCAGGAAGGTAGCCGGGCCGGGCGATGGTTGCCCCGGTCTAAGGATGTAGGGTCAGCGATAGGCAAATCCGTCGCTGTGTCTTTGATGACGTTCCTGAGATCTGATGGGACCCCCGTCATGGGGGGATCCGGTGATCCTATGCTGCCTAGAAAAGCATCGGCGCGAGGTCTTAGCCGCCCGTACCCCAAACCGACACAGGTGATCAGGTAGAGAATACCAAGGCGATCGAGAGAATTATGGTTAAGGAACTCGGCAAAATGCCCCCGTAACTTCGGGAGAAGGGGGGCCCCAACCTTGAACACCACTTGCTGGTGGGAGGGGATCGGGGCCGCAGAGACCAGGGGGAAGCGACTGTTTACTAAAAACACAGGTCCGTGCGAAGTCGCAAGACGATGTATACGGACTGACTCCTGCCCGGTGCTGGAAGGTTAAGAGGACCGGTTAGCCGCAAGGCGAAGCTGAGAATTTAAGCCCCAGTAAACGGCGGTGGTAACTATAACCATCCTAAGGTAGCGAAATTCCTTGTCGGGTAAGTTCCGACCTGCACGAATGGAGTAACGACTTCCCCGCTGTCTCAACCATAAACTCGGCGAAATTGCAGTACGAGTAAAGATGCTCGTTACGCGCAGCAGGACGGAAAGACCCCGAGACCTTTACTATAGTTTGGTATTGGTGTTCGGAGTGGCTTGTGTAGGATAGGTGGGAGACGTTGAAGCCCGGACGCCAGTTCGGGTGGAGTCATCGTTGAAATACCACTCTGGTCACTTTGGACATCTAACTTCGGCCCGTGATCCGGGTCAGGGACAGTGCCTGATGGGTAGTTTAACTGGGGCGGTTGCCTCCTAAAAAGTAACGGAGGCGCCCAAAGGTTCCCTCAGCCTGGTTGGCAATCAGGTGTCGAGTGTAAGTGCACAAGGGAGCTTGACTGTGAGAGAGACATCTCAAGCAGGGACGAAAGTCGGGACTAGTGATCCGGCGGTACATTGTGGAATGGCCGTCGCTCAACGGATAAAAGGTACCTCGGGGATAACAGGCTGATCTTGCCCAAGAGTCCATATCGACGGCATGGTTTGGCACCTCGATGTCGGCTCGTCGCATCCTGGGGCTGGAGTAGGTCCCAAGGGTTGGGCTGTTCGCCCATTAAAGCGGTACGCGAGCTGGGTTTAGAACGTCGTGAGACAGTTCGGTCCCTATCCGCTGCGCGCGCAGGAAATTTGAGAAGGGCTGTCCTTAGTACGAGAGGACCGGGACGGACGAACCTCTGGTGTGTCAGTTGTACTGCCAAGTGCACCGCTGATTAGCTACGTTCGGATGGGATAACCGCTGAAAGCATCTAAGCGGGAAGCTCGCTTCAAGATGAGATTTCCATACACCTCGTGTGTGAGAGGCCCCCAGCCAGACCACTGGGTTGATAGGCCGGATGTGGAAGACAGGACTAAAGACTGTTGAAGCTGACCGGTACTAATAGGCCGACAACTTACACCACACAAACACGATCACTGCTTGCGTCCACTATGTGGTTCCCGAACAACAACCCGTTCAGGAACAAACCACAACTGAATAACAACACCACCGTTCCCCCGAAAAA
>NZ_JAHHZS010000070.1 GCF_022606295.1 Arthrobacter bambusae | reverse complement strand
CTCGCGTGGGCTCCGAGGATGAATCCGCTGGCTTCCGGGTGGAGATCGGACGCTGGAAGGCAGATTCGGCGTTCCCGCGTCCTTTGCCGTGGATAGGGTGGCTGACATGGAACAGACACTGAAGGTTGCACGGCATTGGGGCGCCCCCGCGGCGGCCGTCATTTTCTTCACGCTGTGGTGCGTGGCGGAAGCGGGATTTATGGCGCCATGGATCCCCCATTGGGCCGAATTGTGGAAGCTTATTCTGTCAAGATTATCGATACTGATCTTGACCACACTCGCCATTGCTGTTTCGGCATGGCGACCCGTGCTGTCTCTGGGATTCACGACTGTATTGCTGGTTGGTCAGTTGGTGTACCTTATCCCCGAGCCGTATTCCGAAGATTGGCCCATCTACTTCGGTTCCTTCATTGCCTTGGGGTTTTCGATGTGGACAGCGAGGGGCCGTCTGCCATTTGTTGTCGCCGGGTGCAATGTGGTTTTCGCCGGCGTGATGACGTTCATCATGCTTTCGTGGCGATACGGGGGCGGCGTTGGATGGTTTAGGCAATTGTTCATGGGCGACCGGTACGCTTTGGCCAACTACGGACCGCAGCTTTTCTTTATACTCTTCACGACCGCCGCCGGCTGTGCGGCCGTCGGGATCGCCTTGCGCCTTTACGAAGAACGCGGAAGTCTCTTCAACGCCCGGAACCTCGTCCAGGCGAACCTCAAGGAGACCGAGGTCGAGCTGGTCGTGGAGCAGGAGCGCACGCGGATCGCCCGGGACCTCCACGACGTCTTGGCGCACTCGCTCGCAGTGATCGCCGCGCAAGCTGACGGCACCCGCTATCTCAGCCAGGACCAGCCCAAGGCCGTGCTCGACGCCTTGGAGAACATCGCGGTATCCGCCCGCCATGCTCTTGTGGACGCCCAACGGGTCATTGAGGGAGTGCGCGACGACGGTCTGGTGGCCCCGCAGCCCCGGCTCACCGACGTCGGGCCTCTCGTGGAGCGGATGCGTCAGGGGAGCCTCAAGGTCCAGCAGAGCGAAACCGGAATTCCGGTGGACCTTGGCGCGGGCCAGCAACTCGCGGTATTCCGGATTGTGCAGGAATGCCTCACGAACGCCCTCAAGCACGGCGGACGCGGCACAGCAGTGCGCCTTCATTTTGACTGGAGCGGCCCGGGGCTGACCATGCACGTCGCTTCGGAATTGCCGGCGTCCGTTTCGACTGGGGGGACGGACGACGACGATGCCGCCGAACGTGTGGGGCGCGGGATCCCCGGAATGCGCGAGCGTGCGCACCTCGCCGGCGGCTGGCTCAGTTCCGGGCCCGACGGCGAGCAGTTCCGTGTGACGGTCTTCATCCCTTATGGCTCTCGCCCGGCGGCGCTCCTTCCGGAAAACGGAGCGGACGAGGATGTTTCGTCCGGCACGGAACCGGAGCAGGAGCCGTCGTTCGCCCTCCAGGCTGCCTCGCCGTCGTCGGGCCCTGAGTGGGAAAGCGTCGGACGTGGCTGAAATACCCATCACGGTTGCTTTGGTGGACGACCAACCACTATTCCGTTCCGGTATCCGCATGCTGGTGCAGAGCCAATCGGACATGGACATGGCCTGGGAGGCCGACGACGGCGAGCAAGCCGTAGCCCTCGCGGCCAAGCAGCGGCCGGACGTCATGCTGATGGACCTTCGGATGCCCGTGCTGGACGGAGTCGAGGCCACGCGGCGCATCACGGAGGAGGCCGATGCTGCCGGCGTGGACAAGCCGAAGATCATCGCGCTGACCACGTTCAACAGGGACCAAGCCGTGGTTGACGCCGTACAGGCGGGTGCGAGCGGCTACCTGCTCAAGAGTGCCGAGCCGGAATTCCTGTTGGCGGCTATCCGGACCGTCTATTCGGGATACTCGGTGATCGCGCCTGGTTCGGTTCACGAGCTCTTCCAGCATGCGGCGAGGACGGTGCCGGTCGCCGGGCCGGACCTCACCGTGATGGACGAGCTGTCTCCACGCGAGCGGGATGTGTTCCTGCTGGCGGCCAAAGGCTTGGGGAACGCCGAGATGGCGCAGAGCCTGTTTGTCTCCGAGGCCACCGTGAAATCCCACCTGCGCAGTGTCCTCAGCAAGCTCGGGCTGCGCACCAGGCTTCAGCTCGTGGCGTTCGCCTACGAACGCAGGCTCCTCGGGTAGGCACCCGGGAACGGTCAGGCCCCGGGCCCCAGGACGCAAAGGCGGCGGCCGCCCGGAAGGAACGGTCGCCGTCGTGCAACTGCAGAGTGCTGCAGAGTCAGGGTGCGCTACATGGCGCGGCCCTTCGACTCCTCTCTTACATCGCGTCCAAGCCACACGCCAAGGGCAACCATGACAACACCGAGAACCAGGTGCAGCCAGTCGTCCGCGGCGTTCATGGGCACGAAGTCAGCGCTCATGTTCGACAAAGTGATGAGGCCGTAGATCCACAGGACGAGGTAGATTGCGCCGCCACCGATGAGGTAACCACGCGCCATCCTTCCAGTCCTCGCGAAGTACAGGCCTGCCGCGCCGAATAGCAGGTGGACAATGTTATGCAGGATGGATACTTGGAAAACTCCAAGAAGCATGGCGCCCGAGTCATGTCCTGCGAAGGTCATGGCGCCGTAATTGCTGGTGATGCCCGGGATAAATCCCAGGACGCCAACAGCCAGGAAAACCCAGCCCAAACCGAGTGCTGTGTTGTGGAGCGTCAGCCCCATTGCGTGGTGCTGCGCGGGGTGTGAAGCAGTAGTCATAGCTCCTCCCGATCACGATACTAATCCGGCCCTTCAAATGGAGGGCCGCATCGCGGCAAGGAGTCGGAACCCTGCCGACGTGGATATCTTACTCCCGAAAACCCCGGAAATAGAGGGCAATGGTCGGGACAAGCGCAGCTAGCATGGTTCTGTGATGCCCAATTCTGCGACACTTTATCCTGCGATGGCAGGGCAACCGTGAGTGAGCCATCGGCTCCCGGAGTCCGCGGAGCGATTTTCGGCGACACCAGGGACATCACGCCGTTCCGGAACGGACATGTCCGCACATCCGTAGGTGGATTGGCTGAGGGCTTGAGCGGAGCGATTTGGGGCGTCCTGAAAGGAAAGGCCGCAGGCCGGATCGAGGTGGCCGGGGAAGTTCCGAGGCTCAAACGGCTGGCCGGCAAGACCGCCAAATCGGTCTACGACGCGGTCTTCACCAGCACGGAACCGGACCGCCTCCTCACCCTGGCGCGCAGCTACCCCGGCTGGGCTGGCCTCTGCTATGTGATGGCCGGGCTGCTTGTGTACCAACACGGCGGTTATCTCCGGGCGTCCGAGCTTCTGCAGCGGGGCTTGTCCATACGGATCGACGACGCCGCCAGCCAGTTCTCCTCAAGCTACCTCCGGAGGGTGGTCACGCGGATCGAGGTAGCGGAACGGATTGACGTTCCGGTCCTGTTCAGCGAGGAATCCGTGTTCCTTGCGCTCTCGCATTGCTTCCGGGAGACGGGCCAGACGGCCGAGGCCCTGGACATCCTGGCCAGCTTGCCGCCGTCGTTGCCCTCTGCTTTGGCCCGCTGCACCGCAGCGGCGGCGCTCGACCGGCACGCCGACGTCGTTGCCTGGACCGAGGGGCTCCGCAACACGGACGACCTCTCGGCGGCGCTGCTGCTGATACGTGCGCAGTCGCTCAGGGTATTGGGGGAGCGGGAGGCGGCACAGGCTGCTCTCGAGGAGGTGCTTCGGAGGAAGAAGACAAGCCTCGCCTTGCGCAATGACGCGCTCACGGACCGGGCCTTGTCGAGGCTTGAGGTCAGGCGGCGGCCCAACCCGCGGCTTCCCGTTCCAAGGGTGGTTGTGCGTCGGAAACAAGGCAAACCGGAAGAGGCCGAGCTGGACACCGTCGATGGGATCCGCAAGGACATCGAGGTGCGCCGAATGTGGAACAAGGACTTCGGCGAACCGGACGACTAAGGCCGGCCCCGCGTCACCCGAGCAGCGGAAGTAGCTGTTCGCCCAACAGAACAGCCCCAAGCCCCATCATGATGATGCCGCTGCTGAGGGTGACCACACGTGCGGCGGAAGGCCGGGACTGAAGCAGCTTTCGTGAAGTCAGTGCCACTGCTGTGTAAATGGCTCCCGCCAACAACACGAACGTGAGGCCCAGCACGCCTGACTGTACCGCCACCGGCAAGGACGCCTCGGGGCTCACGAATTGCGGCACCAGCGCGAGGAAGAACAGCAGCCCTTTGGGGTTGATGCCGCTTGTGCCCATGCCTTGCAGGAAGGTGCGCAACTGGTTTCGGGACTGCCCGACGGCGTCATCCGCACTGAAGCTTGCGCCGCGCCACGAGCGCACGGTGCTCACGCCGAGCCAGAGCAAATAGGCTGCGCCCGCGATCGTCAGCCAGCCAAGAAGCCCCGGAACCCCCGTCAGGAGGGCCGCGAGTCCGGCCACCAGGAGCGCCGTGTGCAGCACGTAGCCGCTGCACAGGCCGGCCACGGCGGGGAGGAAGCTGCGCTGCCGCAGGCCTGCGGCAATCGAATACGCCCAATCGACGCCCGGGGTGCACGCCAGGGTGACGGCGACAATGACGAAGGCGAGGAAAAGGTGCGGATTCATGGTGGCTCCTGGCTGGTGGTTACACCATGAACTTTATGGAAAATCGGCCCATAAGTGTTCCCATCTTTAGCCAGACTTGCCGGAATTTAGGTAAGATATTTGCGTGATCGATGGAATAGATAGAACTATTTTGCGCCACCTCAAAGAGGATGGCCGAATGACTGCCACCGCGCTCGCAGCCAAGGTGGGATTGACGGTGGCTCCGTGCCATCGAAGGCTGCGGGATCTTGAGGCGTCGGGCGTGATCCGGGGGTACAGGGCAGACATCGATCCGGGTGCGATTGGCTTGGGTTTCGAAGCGATAGTCTTCGTGACCCTGCGTCAGGCTGACCGCGCCACGATGTCGGAGTTCGAAGACCGTGTCGCGGCCATTCCGAACATCGTCGAAGCCCAGCGGCTCTTCGGCTCGCCGGACTACCTCCTGCGCGTGATCGCAGCCGATCTTCCGGCCTACCAGCGCTTCTACGACGACCAGCTCTCGGCACTTCCCGCCGTCGAGCGCCTCAATTCGACGTTGGTGATGAAGAACTTGAAGTCGAACGCAGGACCGCCGGTCTGAGTTCGGTTAAATGTCGTAGCCTCCTGGCAGAGTGTTTCCATGGAAGCGATCGGATACTTCGACAAGCGGCAGGGCCTTGCGTCCCGCGGGCTTTCCGGGGGTCCCGTCCCCGTGGTCCGCGCTTGGCCGAGGTCCCGGGCGGGCTGGCGTTGCTGGATCCTCCCGGCCGGGGCGGCCGCGGCGGCCGGCTGGACGCTTTGGATGGGGCCGTGGAGGCGCTGAGGTCGCTGGCGGACAAAGCGGCCGACGATGTCGGAGTCACCGGTTTCGAGGAGGCTGTTGCGTTCGCGTCCGGGGTGGAGGAACTTTCCCGGACCCTGGATTATCTCCAACTGGCCGCCGCAGCCGCGCTGGACGCGGCCCGGAACGATGACCCCTCGAGCCCGCAGGGCTGGACCACCGGCTGGGCAGCCGACGCCCAGACGGCCGCCGACGCGCAGGCGGGCTCCGGCACGGACACGGGT
>NZ_JAHHZS010000007.1 GCF_022606295.1 Arthrobacter bambusae | reverse complement strand
GTGACAAATGAGAAGCTCTCGCGCAGAGCTCCGACACCAAATAGCCAACGAGCGGTAAGTGCTGCAGCACCAGCTCGTTGCGTTCATCGCGATTCAAAATTAGTCCCCCCATGAGACCCGTTTATTGAGTTGCAAAAGCCTGGTTCCAGGGGCTTCATGGGCCAGCTGCTGAGACGGTACA
Source organism: Arthrobacter bambusae (assembly GCF_022606295.1). Classification (GTDB taxonomy): domain Bacteria; phylum Actinomycetota; class Actinomycetes; order Actinomycetales; family Micrococcaceae; genus Arthrobacter; species Arthrobacter bambusae_A. Next base: position 177,405 of record NZ_JAHHZS010000007.1, on the reverse strand, counting down.
GCGTGCCGAAGATTACATGGACCAGACATGTATTCAGTGAACATACCATCTGAAAAATAACAATGCGTGTACGCTCATGAAAAAGATACAAATCGGGCCTCGGAAAACACGTTTTCGCAGGCCGAACCGGGGAATGGGGAACCGTGGGGGCGGACGAGCTATCAGCGATGCTGTGGCGTGAGCGGAGACAGCTGGAACTGCTGTTGTACCGGCTCGAAACACAGTTGCTGCACGTCCGGGCAGGCAATTGGCATTGGCTGAAATTCACTGCCGCCGACGTGGAAAAGGTCCTGGAAAACCTCCGGTTCGACACGCTTGCCCGGAACATCGAGTCGTCTGCACTGGCCATTGAGTGGCGCCTATCGGCCAACGCAACGCTGCCCATGATTGCCTCAGTGGCACCGTCCGGAATCTGGCCGGAACTGCTTCAGGAACACCACCATGGCCTGGTCCGTCTGCTCAAGCAGGTCGAATCAACCGCGGCCGCCAATGTCGAAGCCCTCCGGATGGGGCCACAGGGCGCCGGGAACCAGGTGCTTGGCCCAGTACAGCCGGGCGACAGCGTGGCGCCGGGAGTGCCGGAGGCGTTCGCGCACTCCGACACCGTGGATGACGTGACACTCCTTGCGGAAAGCGCCAACATCGAGCGGGCCCTGGCCGTGACGAGGGATTGCTCGCTGCCACTCCTCGCAGAGTTCCTGGGCTTGGCTTAAGACCCAGCCTCTTCCTTGGGGGGCTTCCGCACGGGCGGACGCAGCCCGGCAACGAGTTCCTCGGCGTCGGGGCCGGCCTGGGCAGCAGCGAGGTTGGCCGCGGCGATCGCCTCAACCACTTCGCGACGTTGGATGGACACCCCGCGGGGCGCCTCGATCCCGATGCGCACGCCGTCGCCGCGGCCCTCCATGACGGTGATGACGATGTCCCCACCAATCATGATCTGTTCGCCCGGCTTGCGTGTCAGTACCAGCATGCTCTCAATCTACCTTTCCGAGCACCGCAACGCGGGCGGGCTTGCCGTCCACCCACCCGATGGGTAGGCCGAGTCCGTTGACCGTCTCGGGACTTCCGGTCTCCGACGCGCCGAAAACGGCAAGCGCGTCGACACGGACGCGCTCGGCGGCCAGGGCTGCGGAGAGCGCCCGCACCCAGGATGCCGTGTCTTCAGCCTTCCGCCCGGCGTCGACAACCAGCCACAACTGGTCTGCCGCGAGGGTGGCGATGTCCGCCGCACGCGTCACGGCTTCGCCTTGCCTGCCGAGCCCGTAGGCGACCAGCACGGTTTGGTCGGTGACGACCGCTTGGGCACGGGCCGCCGTCGCGCCCTGGCGCCCCGTCACATGGAGGTGCCCGAAAGCGGTCAGGGCTCCGGCCGTCCGGACGTCGAAGCCGCCCCCAGCGATGGACAATTCCAGTGCTGTCCCCAAGGCGTCGTCGCCGAGGCCAAGCAGGATGACGAGGTTGCCGCTGCCGGCCAATGGCACCGGCACGGCGGCCGGAGGGGCCGCTGGAACGGCGTGCCCGACGACGGCGTGCGGCAACGCGGTCAGCGCGCCTTGCGTTGGTGCTCCGGACGCCGGCGCCCGGAATTCGTTCCCCAGTTGCTCCAATATCCCGGCGAAATCCGGGGAAGCAGTAGAGACGACTGCCTCCGGCCGGTGCATGTCCATCTCGACCGCGTCGGCCTGCTCCAGGAGCGCGGCGATCGCGGGCCCCTGCAACGCGTGCGCCTCCCAACTGACTCGCAGTTGTTGTCGTTCTGGGCCCTCAGAACGACAACTATTGCCAGCTAGTTGGGATGGAACCTCGATGGTGGCCTCGTAGCGATTGGCTGCGAAGAGTCCGGCGATCCCCGGGTTGGTGACTTTCTCGGCTGAGACGATCCGCGCGCCAGGCCCGTATTGCTGCTCGGCCTTCACCCGGATGTCGTCCAGGGATGTGCCCTTAAGCTTGTATTGCTTCGGCATTGCGCACCACCCCCACGGTCTCGATCTGGATGTTCGCGGACGTTACTTCACGGTAGGACAACACGGGAACGCCGCCGTCGGGAGCTGCCACGAGGCGCCGGACCGCCGGCCGCAGCGCCGGAGCGCACACCAGAACGGCCTGCCGTCCGGCATTCGCCGCGGTCTCCACCGAAGCCTGCACGGAGGCCAGGACGGCGTCCAGTCGAGCCTGGCTCATGACAATCTGGGTACCGCCTTCGGCCGGGCGCATGTCTTCGAGCATGGACTGTTCCAGGAGCGGATCGATCATGATCACATTGAGCATCGCGCCGTCCAGGAACTTGGCTGCGAGCGCGGGACCGAGGGATTGCCGGGCGGTTTCGATCAAGGCCTCGGGCTCGGTGGAAACCTTGGCGCGCAAGGCAAGGGCCTCGTAAATGCGGGGAAGATCGTTGATGGGGACCTGTTCTTCGAGAAGGCCCTGCAGCACGCGCTGCACCTCGGCGAGGGACATCAGCCCGGGAATGAGTTCCTCGACGGCGGCCGGGCTCTGCTTGCGCACGCCTTCCGTCAGCACCCGGACGTCTTCGCGGGTGAGGAGCCTCGCGGCGTTGGCGGAAACAATCGATGACAAGTGGGTCACCAGCACGGACACCCGGTCGATCACGGTTGCCCCGGTCATTTCCGCACTGTGGCGCATCTCGGTCGGAATCCATTTTCCGGCCAGCCCGAAGACCGGTTCCACCGTGGAGGCACCGGGCAGAGCGTCAAGGTAATCGCCGAGGGCAAGCAACTTGCCCGACGGCGCCGTGCCGCGTCCGGCTTCCACTCCGGCGATGCGGATGGCATAGGTGGCCGGTGGCAGCTCGACGTTGTCCCGCGTGCGGACGGGCGGAATCACGATCCCCAACTCCATGGCGATCTTGTGGCGGAGGGAGCGGACGCGGGCCAGGAGGTCGTCCGAGGCACCGGAAACCATGTCAACAAGGTCCGGAGCCAGCAGGATCTCGACGGGGTGGATGCGCATGTCCTGCATGAGCCGCTCGTTGGGATCTTCCTCGGAGCTCAGGGTGGCTGCTTCCTGCGCGTCCTCCGCCTCGCTCTGCTTTTTTTGCCGGGCCGCCAGGCGCCTGGAACCGAACAACAGGAAGGTGCCCACCAGCAGGAAGGGAATGATGGGCATGCCGGGGATGAGCGCCATGGCGACGGCGGCCAGTCCCGCGATGAGCAAGGCGTTGGGCGACTGCATGAGCTGCGAGGAGGCCGTCCGGCCCATGTCCTCCTCGGCATTCGACCGGGTGACGATCATGCCCGTGGACACGGCCATGAGGAGGGCCGGGATCTGTGTGACGAGACCGTCGCCCATAGTCAGCAGGCCATAGGAGTTCAGCGCATCGCCCACGTTCATGCCGCGCTGCAGCACGCCGATGGCAATGCCGCCAACGAAGTTGATGATGATAATGATGATGCCGGCGATCGCATCGCCCTTGACGAACTTCGAGGCACCGTCCATGGCGCCGTAGAAGTCGGCCTCGGCGGAAACCTCGGCGCGGCGCTTGCGGGCCTGGACATCGGTGATGAGGCCGGCGTTGAGGTCCGCGTCGATGGCCATCTGCTTGCCGGGCATGGCGTCCAGGGTGAACCTTGCCCCCACTTCGGCGACGCGTTCGGCACCCTTGGTGACCACCACGAATTGGATGACCACCAGGATGAGGAACACCACGGCGCCGATGATCATGGAGCCGCCCACGGTGACCTTGCCGAAAGCGTCGATCACTTGGCCGGCGAACCCTTGTCCCAGCACCAGCCGGGTGGACGCCACGTTGAGCCCCAACCGGAACAGCGTGGCCACGAGCAGCAAGGACGGGAAGACGGAAAAGTCCAGGGGCTTCTTGACGAACATGCTGGTGAGCAGGACCAGGAGGGCCAGCATGATGTTGCAGACGATCAGGAAGTCCAGCAGCGGCGCGGGCACGGGAACCACCAGGAGCAGCACGATGCCCACGATTCCCACCGGCACGGTGAGCCTGGCGAATCTGTTGTTCATTGCGGTGTCCTGTCCGGGATGGTGTGGTTGTTGGGTGCGGTTCGGGGGCTCCGGTCAATGCGGTGGCCAATACGCGGGCTCATGCCGGGGCTCCGGCCATGGTTCCAGCCGCTCCCGGCACACGATGGATTCCGCGTGCCGCTCCCCTCGCCTTGAGCGACATGACAAACGCCAGGACTCCCGCCACGGCGCGGTACAGCTCCACAGGGATTTCCTGGCCCAGTTCGCACGCCGAATGCAGTGCCCTGGCCAGCGGAATGTCTTGGACCATCGGGACCGACTTCGCCTCCGCTTCTTCCCTGATCCGGGCAGCGATCACACCGGCCCCCTTGGCCACCACGCGCGGTGCCGCCTTGCCGGCGTCGTACTTCAGCGCCACGGCGACGTGCGTCGGGTTGACGATCACGACGTCGGCGTCTGCGATCGCGCCGATCATGCGGTTCCGGCTCATGCTCAATTGCCGCGAGCGGCGCTGGGACTTGATGAGCGGATCGCCGTCGCTGTTTTTGTTTTCGTCCTTGATTTCCTTTTTGGACATGCGCGTCTTCTTGCGGTTGCGGCGCATGACCACGAAGATGTCCGCGGCGGCCAGGACCAGGCCCGCCAGCACCGCGAACTGGATCAACGAACCAATGCCTCCGGTCGCTGCCGCAAGGATGCCGGACACCGGCAGTCCCCCGGCGGTGAGCAGCACCGGGACGAGCCCCTGCACCACCGTGTAGAGGACAAGCCCGACGACGGCGGTCTTCAGGAGCGCTTTCAGGCCGCCCCACAGGGCCTGCGCGCCGAAGACCCGCTTGAGGCCGCTGACAAGGTTGAAGTGCTCAAATTCAACGCGGAATTTCTTGAAGTGGATGCCGCCCTGGACGGCGGATCCGGCCACCACGATCACCATGACCACCACGAACAAAGGCCCCAGCACCTGGGCCAAGGAGCCGAACCCGGCTTCGAGCGCCGCCACCGCTTTGGCCGGTTCGGGGTTCGCGATCACGGCGCGGACGGTGAACAGTTGGTCCGCGGCAACGTTGGAGGCACGCTCGATGGTGGAGGGGATCATGGCCGCCGCGGAGCCGACGGCGAGCCAGGCGGTGAGGTCCTGCGAGCGGGAAAGCTGCCCTTTGGACCGGACCTCCCGCATCCGTTTGTCGGTGGCTTGCTCGGTTTTCTCCTGTGAATCCGACATCAGCCCACCCCCATCAGGGTGTTCGCCGCCTGCTCGGCGAGCATGGCAACGAGCCGGGGCAGCGCCAGGAACAGGAATCCTGCGAGCCCGAGGGTGATGAACACCTTGAGCGGGAAGCCCAGGGCGAAGGCATTCAGGGCGGGCGCAACACGGGTGAGGAGCCCGAGCCCGATGTCGGCGAGTACCAGCACCACCAACAAGGGCCCGGCGATTTGAACCGCGGCAAGGAACATCCCCGTGACAGCCGAAATCATCGCTTGGACAGGCTGTGCCATGTCCAGTCCACCGGCCAGCGGCAACGCCGTGAAACTGCCGGTCAGGCCGCCGATCACCAGCTGGTAGCCGTCCGAAGCGAAAAGGAGTGCCAGTGCGGCCATCTGCATGAGCCGGGTGAATTGGGCGCCGTTGATCATCATCTGGGGATCGAAGCCCTGGGCCATCTGGAAGCCGCTGAAGAGGTCAATCAGGCTGCCGGCCGATTGGATGGCCGCGAAGACGAGCAGGACGAGGAAGCCGAGGACCACGCCGGTCACGAGTTCAAGCACCACGGCCGTGATGAAGCCCGCGGTGTCCTTGGAGGTGTAGCCAACGGAGAGGCGTTGGGAGACGGCCAGCCCTAAACCGATGCCGAGCATCCCTTTGATGCGCAGTGGAATTGCCTGGTGCGAGAAGGGAGGGGCCACCACCAGGAAGGCCGTCATCCGGACGGAGGCCAACAACAGGACCTCAAGCCAGGACTGGTTGAAGGGAAGATCCACTTCACGCTCCGCCGATCAGCCCGGGTATCCGGGCAAAGAGCTCGTTCGTGAAGGAAACAGCCTCGGTGATCATCCAGTGCCCGCACACCACCAAGGCCACGGCCACGGCGACTGCCTTGGGCACGAAGGAGAGGGTGGCTTCCTGGAGCTGGGTGATGGACTGCAGGAGGGAAATGGCGAGGCCCACCACCAGCGCGGTGACCAAGGCGGGTGCGGCCAGCTTGGCCGCAAGAATCAGGGCCTGGAGGCAAATGTCCAGGACTGCGTTGGTATCCATCAGCCGCTCGAATAACTCTGGATCAGCGCGGTGATCACCAGTCCCCAGCCGTCCACCAGGATGAACAACAGGATCTTGAAGGGAAGGGAGATCATGACCGGCGGGAGCATCATCATGCCCATGGACATCAGGGCGGCCGAGACCACCAGGTCGATCACCAGGAACGGGATGAAAATGACGAAGCCGATGATGAATGCCGCCCGGAGTTCGGAGATCATGAACGCGGGGATGAGGGTCTGCAAAGGAACCGATTGCGGGTTGGCCGGGTTATCCAGCTTGGCGGCCCGGGTCATGAGGGCAATGTCTTCCTGCCGGGTGTGGGCCACCATGAAGTGCTGGAGTGGCGCGGATCCGGCCGAAACGGCTCCGTTGAAATCCAGCGTGCCGTTCAGGTAGGGCTGGATGCCGACGTTGTTGATCTCCGAAATCACGGGCCACATCACGAACAGGGAAAGGAAGAGCGCCAGCCCGGCCAGCACTTGGTTGGGCGGGATGGACGGGAGGGACAAGGCGTTGCGGGTCATGGCCAGCACCACGAAGATCTTGGTGAACGAGGTCATCATGAGCAGCAGGGCAGGAGCTACGGAGAGCAGCGTGATCCCGATCAGCGTCACTACCGCGGTGGATGGCTTTCCGTCCAGCCCATTGATGTTGATGCTGACGTTGCCGTTGGATGGTTGGGCAGGTGCCGTGGGAGCTGCGGGCGCCGTGGGTGGCGTGGGGCTGACCGGTGCCGCATGTCCACTTGCCGTGCCCAGCCACAGGAACAGGGCCGTCAGCACGAGGACACAGAGCACCGCTGGCAGCGTCCTGCGCACAGCCAGCAACTTCCTGCCGGTGCGGTGGGCATCGGCAGGCCCCAGAGTCGCGATCAATTCCGGCGTCCCCTGATGGCCTCGGCGGCCTGCCGCCAAGTGGAACCGGCAAGGATGGATCCGTGCATGGGCTGTGCTTTGTCGAGCCCGCTGCGCCGGTGGATCTCGCTGCGGCGGGTGTGTCCGGCAGCTTGGAGTCCACTGCCTTGGGATGACGTTTGGGGCCCGTTGTCCGGAAGCGACGTTCCTCCGGCGTCACGGAAGATATCGGCGAAGCTCTCGGGTGCCGTCGCGACTTCAGGAAGTTCCACGGGGACGTCACCACTGTGCAGGACGTTGATGGCGTGTTCGGTGACGCCCAAAAGGAATCGCTTGTCACCGGCGTCGACCACCACAACGGAGGCCTTTTGGCCGACAGTCTGCCGGCTGACCACCGTCAGGGTGGTGTTGGCCCGGCGTCGTCCCTTGGCCTTTCCTTTGAGCAGGCGGCGCTGCAGGACCCATATGAGCCCGAGCACCGCACCCAGGGCCACGAGCACGCGCAGCCCGAGGATGACGGAATCCATCTAGTAGATTCCCTCGGCGACGTCCAGGATGCGGGTGATGCGCACTGCGTAGTCCTGGTCCACGACGACGACCTCACCGTGCGCGATCAGGCGCCCGTTGAGGAGGACATCGGCGGGCGCACCGGCCGAGCGGTCCAGTTCGATCACCTTGCCCGGTTCCAGGGCGAGGGCGTCGCGCACGGACATGCGGGTGCGGCCGATTTCCACGGTGAGGGCCATTTCGACGTTGCTGATCAATCCGAGGCGGGACGAAACCGCCGCGGGTTGAATGCTTCGCGCGGCGGCAGCGTCCTGCACGGTCCCGTGTTCGCGGACCCGGACGGCGAACCAGCCAAACGCCTGCCCGCCGTCCATCGCTTGCCGCTGGCGCAGTTCAAAAACAGCGGTCTCGGGGTCGGACAGCAGCCCGGCGGCGTCTTCCTCGCGCAACTCCCCCAGCACGCCGGCGTCGAACGCGTCGGCCGCGTGTTCCATCGCGGGACGCAGGACGTCGATGGCCGACACGACGGCGGAGTGCCCTTGCTGGGTGCCGCCGGCAGCGGCCAGGAAGGAACGGTCCGTGAGGATGAGCGCGAAGTCCGCCGTCACGGCGCCCACGAACGTGGCGGTGACCGCGAGCGGTGCGTATGCCGCTGCGGCGTGGGGCGGGACAATGCCGGCGACGTGCAGCGTGGCAGGAGCCGGCAGCTGCGTGGCCAAACGCTCGGCCGCGGACTCGTGCAGGGTCAGGGTGATGCTCATCGCTGGTTCTCCTCGATTGTGACGATGACGGCGGCTGCACGGGAGCCGTTGCGGGCAGGTGCCGCGGTGGCCAGGCGGGTGCCATTGATGGCGACGTCGAACGGCCGGTTCTCCAGGTGCGGCAGCTGAATGACGTCCCCGACGGCGAGGCCCAGGATCTGTGCCGGCGTCACCGGAGTGGGGCTCAACTGGATGGCTATGTCTACCGGTACCTGGGTGACCTGGGCGCGGACCAGCGCCTCGGCGTCGCGGCTGTGGACGGTGGGGTTCACGTCGCCGAGCCCGGAAAGGAGGACGTCGGCGGGAATCGCGAGACTGGCCGCAGCAAGGCTTTCGCCCACCTTCACGGTGAATGAGGCCACGATCATGAGTTCCGCCGGAGCCGCGGCTTGGGCGAACTGGGAGTTGTACTGTATGACGTCCATGCGCACCGGGGTGGTCAGCAGGGCACCAAGCGAATAGCTCAGGTCCTCCAGCCCGTCTTCCACCATGCGGCTGATGAGGGCCTGCTCGATCTGGGTGAACTTGCGGTCCGGGACTGCCGTTTCGCTCGCCCCGCCCAGCATGCGGGTGACCCAGGACAAGGCCGCGGTGGCGGGAAACTGCATGACCAGCCGCGACTCGCTTCCGTCGATGCGGCACAACACCATCGAGGTGACGGAAGGGAGGGACGCGGCGTATTCGTCGTAGCTCTGCATGATGAGCTGTTCAAGGGTCGCGGTGGACTTCACGCGGACCTTGGCCGTGAGCTGTGTTCCCCACTGGCGGGCGAACGTCTCGAACGCGACTTCCAGGACGCGGCTGTGCTGGCGAGGCAAGGTGGTGGGCCTGCGGAAGTCATAGACGTCCACGGTGCGCTGCCGTACCGCCGATTGATCTTCCTGTTCACTCACGGTTGCCACTATCGGCAAGGAAAGTGCAGGCGTAAGTGACGAGTTTTCGGGCGGCTGGCGGGTGTGGCCCGGGGCCGCACCCACCAGCGCGGGCGCAGGCTATGCGGCCGGAGCCTGGGAATCCTCACCATGTTGCCCGAAGGATCACGGAAGGCGCAGTCGCGGGGACCCCATGGCTGGTCGATTGGCTCCTGCATGACCTCAGCGCCGGAAGCCCTGACCTTCTCGAAGAGCGTGTCGACGTCGTCGGAACGGAAGACGATCGGCCCCAGGACGCCCTTGGTGAGCAGCTCCTGGAGGGAGTCGCCGTCGGCCTTGGACCGGCCCGCGTGCGGTTCGGAAAGCACGATTTCAACACCCGGCTGGTCCGTGCTGCCGAGCGTCACCCAACGGAATCCGCCTTGTGCCACGTCGTTGAGCACCTCGAGGCCGAGGGCATCCCGATAGAAGGTGAGTGCTTCGTCGGGATCGTTAACAGTGATGTGTGAGTACTGCAGTGAAATAGTCATGGCAACGACGCTAGTCCGCTGCGCCCGCACGCGCTTCTCGAATCCTGCTCGCTTCCCGCGGGAGGCTACGGAGTCCCGAAGCCGGCGTCGCCGAGAACCTTCTTGCCTTCGCTTCCCGTCACCAATGCGATGAATGCCGCGGCCAGGTCCTTGTTCTTGCTGGTGCCCACGGTGCCGATCGGGTACGTGTTGACGGCCTTGTCCGCCTCGGGGAAGGTGATGCCCTTGACTTTGTCCCCGGCGCCCTTGACGTCGGTGACGTAGACGAGTCCGGCGTCGGCCTCGCCGGAGGCCACCTTGCCCAGGACGTCAGTCACGGATGACTCTTCACTGACGGGCTTCAAGGTTGTACCGGTGGCCTTTTCGATGGTTTGCGCCGCGGAGCCGCACGGCACTTGGCTGGCGCAGACCACCACCTTGACGCCCGGCTTGGCCAGATCCGCGAAGGAACTGATCGACGCCGGGTTCGACGGCGGGACGGCGATGGTCAGGACGTTGGTGGCGAAGTTCTTGGCCGTTCCGTCGAGCAGCTTGGCGTCGGAGAGCTTGGCCATGTTCTTGGTGTCGGCCGAGGCAAAGACGTCCGCCGGAGCGCCTTGGGTGATCTGCGTGACGAGATCAGATGACCCCGCGAAACTCAGTGCCACTTTGGTACCCGGGTTCGCTGCCTCGAATTCGCTCGCCAGCTTGGTGAATGTTGCCTTCAGCGAGGCAGCCGCGTAGACCGTCACCGTGCCCGAAAGCCTAGGCGTCGCGCTGGCGCTGTCGGATCCGCTGCTGACAGTGCTGGCGGGACTTCCTGAACCGCAGCCTGCCAGGCTGGCCGCGAGGGCGCCGGCAACGAGCAATGCGGCGAAGGGCTTGCGGGTGATCCTCATATGGCGCTCTTTCCTTGGGGTGTTTCGATCATGACTGTGGTGGCCTTGACCACGGCTGTGGCGACCGAGCCGAGTTCGAGTCCGAGCTCCCGGACGGCCTCGCTGCTCATGAGGGATACGACACGGAAGGGACCGCATTGCAGTTCCACTTTTGCCATGACCGTGTCGGCCGTGATGCCGGTGACCAGTCCGACGAAGCGGTTGCGTGCAGAGCGGCCCACCCTGGTGGGATCCTCGGGCAGCTGCGCCTGGTCCCGCGCGAGGTGGGCAAGTTCCAGCCCGTCCACGGCCAGCCGCCCGGAATCATCCTTTACCGGGGTCAGGATGCCGTTCTCGGTCCAGCGCCGGACGGTATCGTCACTGACGCCCAGGAAACGAGCTGCTTCAGATACTCGAATATTTGGCATGGCATCAGAATAATCCTCAAATGCGGTAATGACGGCATGTATCTTCCGCAAATCAAATGTGACTGTTTTCCCGCGGTGATCCCGCGGTGATGCTGTCCCGCCCGGCAAGCGTCCAGGACGCAGCAGAGGTCCCGCCCTGTCAGGACGGAACCTCTGGCGTATATCTGCCGGCTACGGCGTATCAAGCAGTCAGTCGGCGGCAACCGCAAGCGCTTCGCGGCTCTTGCTGGCTTCGTTCCGGCTGGGCCGCGTGCGTATCTTCGCCACGCACGCGGGCATGGCGGCCACGGCCAGGTGTTCGCGGGCGCGGTACGTGCTGGGCGGCACCCCCACAAGTTCGGTGAACCGCGAGCTGAAAGAGCCAAGTGACGTACAACCGACCTCCATGCACGCGTCGGTCACGCTCATTCCGCCGCGCAGCAGTGCCATCGCGCGCTCGATGCGGCGGGTCATCAGGTAGTTGTAAGGGGTCTCGCCATAAGCGGCCCGGAACTGCCGGGAGAAGTGTGCCGGTGACATGAACGCATGGCTGGCCATGGTGGGTACGTCGAGGGGTTTGGCGTACTCGCGGTCGATCAGGTCACGGGCCTTTCGCAAGTACGTGAGCCGGGCGATGTCTTCCGGGGTCATGCCACGAGCGTACCTCGGCACGCCGACCACTTCCATGGTGTCCGACGCCGTTCGGTCACCGACCGCTCATGCTACACGGCCGCTACTGGCCACCGGCCCTCGCCTTGAGCGCCTCGGGGATCAGGGCGCGGACCACTTCGGGCTTGTCCGAGAGGACGACGACGTCGACCCTGCGGTTGAGTTCCATGAGCGCCTCGGTGGAATCGTCGTTGACCTGCCGGGCGGATCCGTACGCGACTGCGCCGATGTGCCCTGCCGAAATGCCCCCGTGGTCGACGAGGTACCTGAGGACGTTGACGGAACGCGCGGACGAAAGCTCCCACGTGGAGGGATACGAGGTGACCCCGTTGGCGGCATGGCCTTCCACCATGATTTCGAGGGCCGCCTTGGCCATGGTCGGGGCAATCATGCCAAGAACCTGGCTCGCGCGGGGCGTGAGGTCCGGCCGGTCGGGTTCGAAGAAGGTCTGCGATCCTACGAGTTTCACGGTGAGCCCGCGTTCGTTGATCTGGAACTGCACATTGGCACCCAGCCCCGCGGCGTCGAGCTTGGACTTCATGTCGTCGCGCAAAGCGGTGAGCCGGGCCGCTTCCTTCAGCGCGAGGTCCAAGTTGGAGAATCCCTGGGCGTCGGCGCTGGTGTATTCCGGCGGAACGACGGTCCCGGTGGCGGTGTCCACCTTCTGGCTGACCACCGTGCCGAATCCCGTGGCCAGCGAGTTGCGGAGCTTGTCGAATTTGGCCTGGTCCACGGTGGACATTGCGAAGAGCACGATGAACATGCACATGAGCACGGTGACCATGTCCATGTAGGACGCCATCCAGCGTTCGTCGACGTGCTCTTCGGCGGGAGGTGAGCCGCGGCGGCGTCGGGACCTCATGCGGCCTTGGACGAAGCGAATTTGCCGGGGCGCGTTTCGTCGTCGTCGCCCTTGCTTGCTGTTTTCGCGTTGCCGAGCCGGTCCGGGGGAACCATGGCGCGGAGCCGTTCGGCGAGGAGGAGGGGCTGGGTCCCGTTCTGCACCGCCAGCATGCCCTCCATCAGGAGGGTCATGCGTTCGATTTCCAGCTCGGAAAGTCGCTTGAGCCTCGAGCTGAAAGGCAGCCAGATGAAGTTCGCGGACAACAAACCCCACAGGGTTGCCACGAAAGCGGAGGCGATCATCGGCCCCAGATGATCGGGCGAGGAAAGGTTCTCAAGGACGTGGGTCAGCGATACCACGGTGCCGATAATGCCGATGGTCGGCGCGTAGCCCCCCAGGCTGGCGAAGAATTTGGCGGAGACGTGGTCGCTGCGCATCTTGGAGTCGATCTCGTCTTCCATGAGGATGCGCAGCTCTTCGGCATCCGTGCCGTCGGCGATGTTCTGCAGTGCACGGGCCAGAAAGGGATCTTTCTCCTCCGTGGCCGCCTCTTCGAGGGAGAGGAGACCCTCGCTGCGCGCCTTCTCGGCGAAGCCGATCAGTTGGTCGATGCTGTCCTGGGGCTTGTCCGTCTTTCCCTTGAACGCCTTGGGGAGGTCCTTGAACGCCCGGACGGTATCGCGGAACGTGTTCCCGGCCAGTCCCACGGCCAAGGTGGCCCCGAAAACCAGGACCATGGGCGCGGGAAGCAGGAGGGCCATGAGGTTGGCGTCTTCGAGGGTCACCATGGCGACCACCGAACCGAAGGCCAGGAACAGGCCGATTATTGTCGAGGGATCCATGGCTTACCTTCCGTCCGTGTCCGGGGTGCGCACGAGGCTCAGCGGATAGCCCGTCACGATGGGGAGATCCTGTGCCCGCCGAAGAATATAGGCCCGGTAGTTCGCAATCAGGTCCACGACCTCCGAGAGGCTTTCCCGCACGACATACGTGGCGCCGTCGAGCGTCACCAGATGGGTGTCCGGGCTTTCGTGGATCCGTTCAATGATGTCCGGATTCACGGCAAAGCGGGTGCCGTTCAGGCGGGTGACAACGATCATGGGCCGTTTCTGCTTTAGGTAGGGAGGCGCTGTGAGGAGGGCGGTTCAGTCCCTACTGTCGGCCGGAGGGAGCCTCCCGTTAGGCAGTGTCAGCGCAACGTCGCTGGGCGCACGCGTACCGGGGCGAGGATTCCGATGATCATGACGGCGGTCACCGAACCTGCCGCCATGATCGCCGCGAGCACCACTATTTGGAAGCGGCCTGCCTCAAAGGGAGAAACGCCACCGAAGATGGCCCCGACAAAGGCCCCGGGCAGCGTGACAAGTCCTGTCGTCTTGGTTTGATCGGTTGACGGGATCAGAGCCGAATAGACCGTCCGCCGGGCAAGATCAAGGGTGGCCTGCCTCGGGGTGGCGCCGAGCGCAAGCCACCCCTCAACTTCCTCCCAGTGCTCGTAAACGGATTCCTTGAAGCGCCGGCCGGCCAGGACTGCGATGGTCATGCCGTTGCCGATGACGATCCCGCCAATCGCGAGCGCGTAGCGGGGAGTGAACGCGATGGCTCCCGTCGCGAAGATGACGGCAAGGGTTATTCCGATGCCCGTGGCCATTGAGCTGCTGACAAGGCCCAAATGCGGCAGGCTCCAGCCAATGCGTCGCGTGGCACTTATCGCGGCTACCGCAAACATCACCAGAAGTGCGACGGCCACCCATAGCGGGCTGGTGATCACACCCCCCAAAACAAAGCTGATCGCGGCGAGCTGTATGGCCCCGCGGAGGATGGCTAGTGCAGGCGCGAAAGGGTGCGGGGTCCGGAACACCAAGAGCAGTGCCAACGTGGCCGCCATCAGGATGCCGACGCCGAGGAAGGTCGGCAGGAATTCGGCGAGACCGGGCATGGAGCCAGCTTATCGACTGCCGCAAGGGCACCCGCCCAAGGGGCACATCCACCATCCGCGCATTAGGGCACGTAAATCTTGCGTAATGCGTGTGATTCCGGTCACGATGGGGCTTTCTGGATGGAAATTTAGGTATGGCTAACCTAAAGTTTCAAGCTGTGAGCCCGCTTTTACTTCCCCCGGGCTCCCTTGGATTTGCTCGCAGAAAGAAGCCCTCATGAAGATTCGCGCTAACGCGCTGGCCGGCATCGCACTCGCCGCCACTGCAGCCCTGAGCCTGGCCGCGTGCGGCAACGGCACCGCCTCCTCCGCAGCCCCCGAGTCTGCTGCCGCCGACGCTGCTACTTCCACTAAAGTGGCTGGCGAAATCACCGTCTACAACGCCCAGCACGACACGCTGACCAAGGAATGGGTGGACGCGTTCACCAAGCAGACCGGCGTCAAGGTCACGCTCCGCCAGGGTTCCGACTCCGAGCTCTCGAACCAGATCATCCAGGAAGGCGCGGCATCCCCGGCCGACGTCTTCCTCACGGAGAACTCCCCCGCCATGGCCCAGGTTGAGAACGCCGGCCTCTTCGCGGACATCGACAAGGCCACCGTGGACCAGGTCCCGGCCGCATACCGCCCGTCCACCAACAAGTGGACCGGCATCGCCGCCCGCTCCACCGTCCTGGTGTACGACAAGACCAAGATCAGCGACGACAAGCTGCCCAAGTCCATGCTGGACCTGGCCAAGCCGGAGTGGAAGGGCCGGTGGGCCGCTTCGCCGTCCGGGGCTGACTTCCAGGCCATCGTTGCAGCCCTCCTCGAACAAAAGGGCGAGGCAGCCACGACTGAGTGGCTCAAGGGCATGAAGGACAACTTCAAGGCCTACAAGGGCAACAGCACAGCCATGAAGGCAGTCAATGCCGGCGAAGTCGACGCCGCATTGATCTACCACTACTACTACTATGGCGACCAGGCCAAGACCGGCGAGAACTCCAACAAGGTCACCCCGTACTTCTTCAAGAACCAGGATCCGGGCGCCTTCCTGTCCGTCTCCGGCGGCGGCGTGCTGAAATCCTCCAAGAACTCGGCGGCTGCCCAGACCTTCATCAAGTTCATCACCGGCAAGCAAGGCCAGGAAGTCCTCAAGAACGGCACCTCCTACGAATACGCGATCGCTTCCAACGTGGACTCGAACGCTAAACTCGTTCCCATCAGGGATCTGCAGGCTCCCACCGTCGATCCGGCCAAATTGAACTCCGCAAAGGTCACCGACCTGATGACCAAGGCAGGACTGCTGTAATTCCGTGACCACTGATCTATCGGCTCGCATCTCTCCGGACATCCCGGAAGCTTCGGCGAGCACGACGACGGCGGGCAGGGGCAAGCGCCCCCGCCCGCCTTTCGGCGTTTCCGCAATATCCCTCCTGGCGGTGCTGATCGCACTGTTTTCGCTCATCCCGCTGGGGTACGTCGCTTACATGACGGCCGCGACCGGGTGGGACACCGCCGTCGCGCTCATCGTCCGGCCGCGCGTCGGCGAGTTGCTCCTCAATACCGTCATGCTGGTGGTCTTCACGGTGCCCATATGCCTGGTGTTGGGGGTTGGCGGAGCGTGGCTCGTGGAGCGGACCAGGCTGCGCGGGCATCGCTGGTGGGCCGTTGCCTTGGCAGCCCCGCTGGCCATCCCGGCGTTCGTCAACAGCTATGCGTGGGTGACCGCCGTTCCCTCCCTGGAGGGCATCTGGTCCGGCGTTCTCATCGCCACGCTGTCCTATTTCCCCCTCGTCTACATTCCAGCCGCGGCGACCCTGGGGCGTCTCGACCCCGCGATTGAGCAGTCGGCGGCGTCCCTTGGCTTGGGTCCGTGGGCCATCTTCTTCCGGGTGGTGCTGCCACAACTGCGGATCGCCATGACGGGTGGCGCACTCCTGGTGTCGCTGCACCTGCTGGCCGAATACGGTGCGTTCGCGATGATCCGCTTCGACACCTTCACCACCGCGATCATGACCCAGTTCCAGTCCACGTTCAACGGCACGGCCGGGAACATGTTGGCAAGCGTCCTGGTGTTCTTCTGCCTCATCCTGCTCCTCGCGGAGGTCAGGAGCAGGGGAACCGCACGCTACGCACGCGTCGGTTCCGGCGCCCAGGCCAAGCCGACCAAACTGCCCCTGGGCCTCTACGAACTTCCCTCACAGCTCGGCCTGCTTGCCCTTACGGTGTTGGCCTTCGGATTGCCGATTTTCTTCGTCCTGCGCTGGGTGATAGCTGGAGGCGCCCAGGTCTGGTCGGCCGACGAGTTCCTTCCGGCGCTGCTCCAGACCCTCGCATACGGCACCGTGGGCGCCGCGGCGACAATCGTCGTCGGCTTCCCCATGGCCTATCTGGCCGTGCGGCACCCGAGCTGGTTCACCAAGATGCTGGAACTGTCCAACTACGTCACCAGCTCCCTGCCCGGCATCGTGGTGGGCCTCGCCTTCGTCACGGTGAGCATCCGCATGGTGCCTGGGATCTACCAGACCTCCGGGGTCCTGATTGCCGCCTACGTTCTGTTGTTCCTCCCGCGGGCGCTGGTCAATATCCGCACCGGACTGGCCCAAGCCCCCAAGGAACTCGACGAAGCCGCGCAATCGCTCGGCAAGGCTCCTCTGGTGTCCTTCCTGAAAGTGACGCTCCGCCTCACGGCTCCAGCCGCCGCCGGCGGTGCCGCGCTGGTGTTCCTCGCCATCGTGAACGAACTGACGGCAACGCTGCTGCTGTCCCCCAACGGCACGCATACCCTCGCCACGGAATTCTGGAGCAAGAGCAGCGAGATCGACTATGCGGGCGCGGCACCCTATGCCCTGCTCATGATCTTGTTGTCTGCCCCCATGACGTACCTGCTTTTCCAACAGTCCAAGAAAGTAGCCGGACAGTGACTGAACAATCCCCCTCAAGGCTTCCGTCACCGCGTGTGGCGGCCTCTGTGGCTCCCACTACCAACACGCATCTGGACATCGCCGAGGTCACCAAGAACTTCGGCTCCCAGGCTGTGCTGAAGGGCGTGAACCTCTCCGTGGCCAAGGGCGGAACAACTGCCATCGTCGGGCCCTCCGGTTCCGGCAAGACCACCCTGTTGCGCCTGATCGCCGGATTCGAGCACCCGGACACCGGTTCCATCAGCCTCGGTGGAAACAAGGTAGCCGGCGACGGTATTTGGGTACCTGCCCACAAGCGGCACGTTGGCTATGTTGCCCAGGACGGCGCGCTCTTCCCGCACCTGACGGTGGGGCAGAACATCGCGTTCGGACTGGACAGGTCAGCGCTCGACGGCGGCCGCCGCGCCGTCAAGACGCGCGTCCAGGAACTGCTCGACATGGTTTCCCTCGATGCGGACATGGCGAAAAGGCGGCCCCACCAGCTCTCGGGAGGCCAGCAGCAGCGGGTGGCTCTCGCCCGTGCCTTGGCCCGCGAACCGCAACTGATGCTGCTCGACGAACCGTTCTCCGCGCTCGACGCCGGCCTCCGCGTGGCCACCCGGCGTGCCGTGGCCAAGGTCCTGAACGAAGCCGGGGTCACCACCATCCTGGTGACCCACGATCAAGCCGAGGCCCTTTCCTTCGCGGACCAGGTGGCGATCATGCGCGGCGGAAAGCTGGCGCAGATCGGCAATCCGTTCGTTGTGTACACGCGTCCCGCCGACCGGGCCACGGCCGAATTCCTCGGTGATGCGGTCATCCTGGACGCCTGGATGGAAGGCTCCCTCGCCACGTGTTCCCTGGGTGGCATCCCCGTACGCCGTCCCCCCGCGCAGGGCCTGGTGCAATTGATGCTCCGTCCGGAACAGATCCGGATTGCTCCGGATGGTCCCATCCGCGGCGTCGTGGTCGATACCGACTACTTCGGCCCGGAGACCACCGTGCGGATCAAGCTCGCTCCCCGCGTTCCCGCCGAAGGTGCCGCCAGGACCTACCCAGGAGGCGGAGAGGTCATCACCATCCGCCACTGGAACGCGTCCATCACCAGGCCAGGCACGGAACTGAGCCTCCGCGTTGTAGGCGAAGGCGTGGCCTTCCCGATGGAGGACTAGGAAGACAGCACGACGCCGATGGCGCGCCGCCGAGCGCCGTGCTAGCATCGTGGCGATCGTGATCAATCGGCAGGAGGTGAGTCCCATGAACGCAGTATCCGCAATGGGTGCTCCCCTGCAGTCCACGATCTCGCGACCGAAATAGTCGCCACTGGGAGCGCCAAACAGGCAATTCGCGAAAGGCGACTCCCATGAACACAACTTCTTCCATACCTTTGCACTCCCGCGAGCGCGCGCTGGTCCTCGGCGGCGGCGGATCGACAGGCAATGCCTGGCTGATCGGCGTCCTCGCTGGCCTCTTCGAGGCCGGGCTGGATGTGACCGATGCCGATCTGACCATCGGCACGTCGGCCGGATCGACGGCCGCGGCCCAGGTTGCAGGCGCAAGCCCGACTGAACTGTTCGCCAACATCCTTGACGCCGTCCCCCTGCAACGGCCCGCGCCGGTCGGGTCCGGAGCCGGACGCGCATCAGCCAGGCCGGTGGTGAACCACCTTGATCGGATCAACAAGATCATCGCCGATGCCCAGGACGTGGCTGACATGCGTCGGCGACTGGGCGCGGCGGCGCTCGAGATGGATGCGGCGTCGGACGGCGCCTGGTCAACTCAATGGCGCAACACGGTCGCCACGCGGCTGCCCAGCCAGCACTGGCCTGAACGGGCGGTGCTCATCACCGCGGTCGATGCGCGAACCGGTGAGCCGGTCGCATTCGACCGCCATAGTGGGGTCGATTTGGTGGACGCAATCGCCGCCAGCTGTTCGAGTGGCCTGCCCTACAAAATCGGAGACAACCTCTACCTCGACGGCGGTTACCGATCCAACGCCGAGAATGCCGATCTGGCAGCCGGATACGAGCGCGTCCTGGTGCTCTCGCCCTTCGGTGGCAGATCCCTGCAACCGTTCGAGTGGCGCACGCATCTAGCAACGCAGGTCGACGAACTCCGGGCACGCGGAAGCCGGGTCGAAACGATCTTCCCGGACAGCAACTCCGAGCACATGTTCGGTGCGAATGCCATGGATCTGTCGCTGCGTCCGCCCGCCGCCAAGGCGGGTTACGAGCAAGGCAAAACCCTTGCCGGGCAGCTCACCGTGTTCTGGAGCTGAGCGCCTTGGGTTGCTGACCCGGGAGAGGCATAGCCTTATGGCATGACCGCAAGCGACAGATACGACGTGGAGATCCTGCATCTCCTCGTGTCATCCGGCCACGCCTACTTCGGCCGGGCACGTGATGGTGCCGCCGAGGTGCCCACCACGGATGCCGGGCAGGTCGACGTCGTCAGCGGAAAGGGCATCGTCGGTGACCGGTTCTTCGGCAAGGCCGCGCACATGGATGCCGCAGTCACCCTGATAGCCATCGAGTCGCTCGAAGCGATGGCTGCTGAGCTGGGGGTCGCACCTTTTGATCCGCTCCTCACCCGCCGCAATGTAGTCCTCAGGGGAGCCCACTTGGCTCCCCTGCTGGGCGAGGAGTTCGCGTTGGAATCCGGCGGCAGCGTTGCGCGGTTCCGTGGCGGGCGGCCTGCCCATCCCTGCGCTTGGATGGACCAAGTCCTGGCTCCGGGCGCGCACGCCGCCATGCGCGGACGCGGCGGCGTGCGCTGCCAACCGCTTTCGGATGGCATCCTGCGTCGTGGCCCAGCCGTGTTAATTAGCCCTGTGCCGCTTGATCCCGACAAGGCCGGTACGGCCACGCTCCTCCGGGCTTCACGGCTTCCCTAGCTCAGTTCCTGCCGGGGGTTCCGCGTCGGAGGCAGCGATCGAGGCGTTGGCCTGATCAGCCGATGAACGCTGCCGACGACTCGCCAAGAGGAACGGCACCGCGATCAACTCGATGACCCCGCTGATCGCCAACGAGGCGGGGTAGCCGTACACATCGGCGGCCCGGCCGAGCAGCGGCTGCACCACCACTCCCCCGCTCGATCCCATGAGCGAGTCGAAGCTAAGGACTGTCGCGCGCTGCTTCGACGGGATCATGTCGTTCACGTAGGCCTGCCGCACCGGTGTGGCAGCCGAGGCGACCATGGCCCAGAACGTCAACAGCGCCAAAGCGACCAAGAAGACACCCGTGGACCCGAGCACCACCAGAATCGATGCGCTGGCCACTCCGCTCAGAATCAACACTGTGGTGCGTTTACGAACCAGGCGCCGGATGCGCGGTGCAATCCACCCGCCCAGTACCTGTGCTCCTGCCACGATGGCCGCAGCCAGGCCGGCAACGGAGTATGCGTGCGGGTCTCCGAAGAGCTGAAGCAGGTACGGCTGCAGGGCATAGAACACGTAGATCCCGACGCCGGCGCTGAACGGGGCTGCCAGCATCACGTAGCGTACGGGAGGATTCTTCAAACCGTTCTCGATCGAGGCGTCGACGACGGCGCGGCTCGCCTTGAGCGGATGGGCAGATTGCTCCGGGGTGAATCCGACGTCGCGCATGAGAAAGAAGGCCACGACGAACATAGCGAGGAGCACCCCGACGCGAATCAAGAACGGCACTCCGAGATTGGTGGCCTGCGCGATCACCCCGCCAGCCACCGAGCCCGCAAGCATGGCAGCACCTGACACCATCTGCCCGCGCCCGAGCACCGTCTCCAGGCCGCCCTCATATCCGGTGAAGCGCAACGCGTCCACGAGCCAAGCCTCCACCGCACCCGAGAAGAAGGTGAAGCCCAGGCCGAGCAGCAGCGACACCACGGCCCACCACCAGAACGGGGCCGAAAACTGCCACAGCAGATAGTAAAGGTAGGTGGAACCGGCCAGCGTCACGGTGCCCAGGAGGAACGAAACGCGGCGTCCCCAACCGTCGGCCACCACTCCGGTGGGCACTTCGAACACCACCATTCCGGCCGTGAAGAAGGCGTTCGCCGCGAAGGCCTCGAGGTTGCTGAGTCCCGCATCCAGCAGGAAGAGGGTGTTGATCCCCCAGATGAACGAGGCCGCAAGGGTATTGCCAAGGGTCAACGTGAGAAAGATGCTTTGGATCTTTCGGGCGGCAGGGTTCATCGGGGCGACGTCCCCGCCTTGACGAGGGGCAACCACGTGGCCATTCTCGTCCGCTTCGGCAGCGCGCGCCAGAGCCCGAGGAGGCTGGTCCGCTAGCCGGGCGATACCGCGAAACCCCATAGGTGCGCCCGGACGGCGGCCCCGCAAGGTCCGTTCTCGAAAAATTCCGTCGAATTCCGGGATTTTCGGCGGGCAGACGATCTTCGAGCTAATAATGTCGTAGGTCCCTGGAATGCTTTGGTTATGGTCGAGAACCGGGGAACGCAGCTGATCGGATCGGGTGCGCCTTCGGGCGGCGCGGGTCCGGAGGCTGCCGTGCCGGGCGCCCGGGTCCACGAGCTGACCGGCGCCGTTGCTTCGCTTCGGCCAGGTTCCGACCGCGCCGAATTGATTGACCAGTTGCGTGCCCTGGAGGACTTGAAGTCCGCGGCAGCGGCCGCGCAGGCCAGGATCGCCGTCGCGTTCGATGCCGTCCAGCGCAGCGCCGACGCCGCGGCCGGGGTCCCGGCCGAGGAACGCGGACGCGGCGTCGCAGCCCAGGTGGCTTTGGCCCGGCGGGAATCCCCCGCCAAAGGATCCCGGCTCCTCGGACTCGCGAAGGCGCTGGTCACCGAAATGCCACGCACCCTCGCCGCCCTCGACACCGGGCAGTTGAACGAATGGCGCGCCACCCTGCTCGTGAAGGAAACAGCCTGCCTGTCCGCCGAAGACCGCTGCGCCGTGGACGAGGAACTCGCCGCCGACACCGGAACCTTCGACGGCGCCGGAGACAAGGCCATCCTCGCGGCCGCCCGGGCCGCGGCCTACCGGCGGGACCCCCGCACCGTCACCGAACGCGCCAGCCACGCCGCCACCGAACGGCACGTCAGCCTCCGCCCGGCACCGGACACCATGACCTACCTGACCGCGCTGCTTCCCGTCGCCCACGGGGTGGCCGTGCACGCTGCCCTGTCCCGGCACGCCGACACCCTCCGCAACGCCGGAGAGGACACCCGCACCCGGGGACAGATCATGGCCGACACCTTGGTCGAACGCACCACCGGCACCCCCGCAGGAATCAGCGGCGTGGAGATCCAGCTCGTCATGACCGACCGCACCCTCTTCCAAAGCGACGCAGAACCAGCCCGGCTCCCCGGCTACGGCATCGTCCCCGCCCGCTGGGCACGGTCACTGCTCAGCGGCAGCAGCGGCCATGGAACGTCCGCTCCAGGTCAGACCGAGGACGGACAAGCAGGTCCCGGCCACAATCACGATTTGAAGGTCTGGCTCCGGCGCCTCTACACCGCCCCCGGAACCGGGGAACTGGTCGGCGTCGACTCCCGCGCCCGGCTGTACCCGCCCGGGCTGCGGCGCTTCATCCAGGCCCGCGACGACACCTGCCGCACCCCCTACTGCGACGCACCCATCAGACACATCGACCACATCATCCCCTGGCACCACGGCGGCACCACCAACCTGACCAACGGGGCAGGACTCTGCGAAGCCTGCAACCACACCAAAGAACTCCCCGGCTGGACAGCGCGAACCGGTATCGGAACACGGCACGTCCTCGACATCCGCACCCCCACCGGCCATACCTACCGATCAACAGCCCCGCCCTTGCCAGGAGACGGGATGCGGGGCACAGATCCGCCCTATACCGTCGCTTCAGATTCCAGGCGCCACCGACGCAAGGTACGGCACCACGCCAAAGCGCTCAAATACGGCCAACCCGCCAAACCGCAGGCCGCGTGAGTAAACTATGCCGGGCCCGGCGCCGTGTCTTTCGGAGAGGCGTCCTTCGCAGCCGTATCTTTCCCAGCAAGCGGCAGCGTGATCTTCATGACCGTTCCCTGTGGCCCGCTGCGTTGAACCTCCACGGCACCGCGGGCTGCCGTGATGATTTCACGGACCAACGCCAAGCCGATTCCGAAGCTGCGCTGCCCAGGTGCGGCCTCAGGACTGTGTGTCCTCACGAAGCGGTCAAAGATGCGGGTCTGGTCCACTCCCTTGATCCCGGCCCCGGAATCCGCGACCGTGACCACCGCACGGTTGCCGAGTACCGCCGTCGTAATTCCTACTTCGCCGCCGGCAGGGGTGTGCGCCAGCGCGTTGTCGGCCAGGGCAAGGAGGGCGCGGCGGAAGCCATTGCCGTCTATGAGCGCGAAAGGGCGGTCCTTTTCCGTCAGGATGACGCGGACGTTTTTCTCCCCCGCGAGTTGTTGCAGGCTCTCGACGACGGCGCGCGCCACCTTGGCGAGATCGCTCGGCTCTGCGGGGGCATCCGCGGGCGAGCCTGTCGCCGCGACAAGCAATTCGTTGACGATGCCGGTGAGGGTCGCGGTGTCATTGCGGATGCGAGCGAGTGCTTCCCCGGTTTTGGAGTCCGCGGGGGCATCGCGCTGGGCGAGCTGGACGCGTGCGTCGAGGATGGCGAGGGGTGTGCGCAATTCGTGGCTGGCGTCCTGCACGAACCTTCGTTGCAAGGCCAACGCTTCTCCCAGGGGCCTGATGGCACTCCGAGCGCTGAGCCAGCCGATGGCCCCGGCAAGAAGGATCCCCGCAATCCCGGCAACGATCATGGCCTTCAGGAGGTCCTTGGTGTCCAGATACGCGTAGACGGAGTTGGATTCGCCTGGTCCAGGCAGGGATGGATGCTGTGCTTGGTTGAAGAGGTAGATCGCCGCGGCCGCCAGCAGGCAAAGAACCAAAACCGCACACGCCGCGCTGATACGCACCGCGATCTTGAGCGACGCTTTGCGGAGCGTCGCCTGGTCCGGGTTCTCACTCATGGGAATGGTCCTCAATCATGGGGCTCGCCGATCTGGTATCCGAGGCCGTGGACCGTCCGGACCACCGATTTGGAGATCTTGCGGCGCAAGTGGTGGACGTAGGTGTCGATCACGCCGGGCTGGTCCGTGGGGTGGAACAAGGTGTTGATGAGGTCTTCACGGGTGAAGACACGTTCGGGTTCGCCCGCCAAGGTTTCGAGGAGCCCGGCTTCCTTCGCCGTCAGCGTGACGACAGAACCGTACACGGAGCGCATGGAGCGTGCACCGGCGTCGAGCTCCCAATCCCCTATTTCCAGGGTCTGGGGCGGCTGGGCGTACGTCCTGGTGAGGGCACGCAAGCGCGCGGCAAGTTCCATGGCATCGAACGGCTTGCTCATGTAGTCGTTCGCACCCGCGTCGAGGCCCCGGATCTTCTCATCGGTGGCACCGAGCGCCGTCAGGATGAGGATCGGGGTGGCAATCCCTTTGGCACGAATGGCCTTGATCAGTGCGATGCCGTCCATGACCGGCAGCCCCCGGTCGATGACCATCGCATCCCAACCCTGGGTCAACGCGAGGTGGAGCCCATCGCCCCCATTCACAGCCAAGTGGACAGCGAAGTCCGGCTCCAGGAGTTCGCTGATAAGCGGCCCCAGAGCGGCGTCGTCTTCGACCAGGAGGAGGCACGGCCGCTCAGCTGTTGTCATGCTGTCTATTGTTCCCCGGCGTGCCCGTTTGCGGCCCCCACTTTGACCTTGCGTCGCTTTTTGAGGAACTCGACTCCCCACGGAAGGACTGAGATCAGGACCATGATGACGGCGATCGCATCAATGTTCTTGGCAACGAACTCGTAGTGTCCCAGCCAGGAGCCCAGGAGTGTCACGGAGGTCGCCCAAATGACGGCACCGGCGATGTTCCATAGGGTGAAGGATTTGTAGTTGTAGCGGGCGATGCCTGCACTCAGCGGCGCGAAAGTCCGCACAATGGGGACAAAGCGGGCCAAGACGATCGCCGGGCCGCCACGGCGTTTGAAGAAATCTTCGGCCGTGTCCAGGTGGGCGGTCTTCAGCACGCGTGCGTCGTCCTTGAACCAGCGCCGTCCGAACTTGCGCCCGAGCATGTAGCCGATCTGGTCTCCGGCGATGGCGGCGGCCGATACGACGGCGATCAATACCGGCAATTCAAGCTGCAATTGCTGGTGAAGCAAGCCGGTAGTGAAGAGCAACGAGTCACCGGGCAGGAAGGGGAACAGGAGACCGGACTCGATGAAAACGATCAGCGCCACGACGCCCAGCGCCGCGGGGCCCATGCCCTGGAGGAGGGTGGTGGGATCGAGGAACGCGGGCATGGCGGAAAGTACGTGCATGGGGTCCTCCTCAGGATCCGTGTGCGTTGGTTGCGGTGGCTTCCGACGCGGTTGCTTCCGGGCGGGCTTCAGAACCCGCACCAAACGGCAACCGCGCGAAAACGCGCGGTGAGTACCGGTTCCAAAGCCCGGCCAAGACGATCACTGCGGCGCTGGTGGCCAGGAATGACGCCACAACATCGCTGGGGTAATGGACTCCGATGTAGATCCGGGACCACGCCACTACCACTGCCAGCACGGCACCGGCCCAAGCGGTGATGACTCCCCACCGGGTTCCCCGGACCAGGAAGTACAGGGCGAAGGCGAGCGCTACGGCAAAGGCGGTATGGCCGCTGGGAAAGCTGTTGGAACCCGTCTCCGGAGCCAGGGGGTCGAAAAGAAGCGCGGGGTTGGGCCGGTGGCGGGCAACGATCAGTTTGAATGCCTCGCTGGCAACCCAGCCCGAACATGCGAAGAGCACAAACATGACCGCACGCACGAAGGACTTGCGGACCAGGAGAAGGTAAAAGCCGATCACCAGGACAATGCAAGCTCCCGCTGCGGGGGCGAAAAGGAAATTCAGTGCCATGGCCACGGTGGTCAGTGCACCCACGTGATGGCGGCTGAGTTCCTGGTCCACACCGAATTCACTGGTGGTCAGGCCCGCAACAGACTGAACGCTGAAGCCAATGGCCAGTACTGCCGCGGCCAGGACAATGCCCCACAGAAGCCAGTACCTGGGCTGGGGAAGCAGCGGCACACTGTGACGGACGACGGCGGAAGGGCGGCCTTCCGTGGAAGTGTTGTGCTTGGGGTGTGATCGCATGGTGTCTCCGGTTCGGGGGTGACGGCCGTGGTGCGGCCTGCTTCCACTCTGGCGCCCAGCACTTAAGAAGCTCTTAAGAACTCCTTGTCACCGCCTTTCCCCTTGACCCGCACGTGGCTGGGCCGCAGAGTTTAGGAACCGACTGTCCGCCACATCGAAGGGTCTGGAATGTCCGAATTTGCGATCTCGAAAGACGGTACCCGCATCGGCTACGACCAACACGGCGAGGGGCCTGCCGTGATTCTGGTCGGCGGCGCGATGCAATTCAGGGGCTTCGACGCCAACACGGTGGAAATGGCCAAACTCCTGGCCGCCAAGGGATTCACGGTGCTGAACTACGATCGGCGCGGCCGAGGGGAAAGCGCCGAGGCTCCGTCATTCACCCTGAAGGACAACATCGACGATCTCGCCACGCTCATCGACATTGCGGGCGGCCAGGCCGCGCTCTTCGGGAGTTCTTCCGGCGGCTCTATTTCCCTGGCCGCCGCGGCAGCAGGCCTGCCCGTCACGAAGCTCGCGCTCTGGGAGACTCCGCTGAGCGAAGAACTCGGCACCGGCGGGGCTGAATTCTTCGCCGGGCTCCAGGAACGGGTCGCCTCCGGCGACAAGGCCGGCACCATCGAGTACTACATGAAGGACATGCCGCCGGAGTGGCTGGCCGGCGCCAAGAACAGTCCAGGATGGCCCATCATGATCGAATTGGGCCCAAGCCTTTTGGCCGACGCCGAATCCCTCGCGTGGTCCCAGTCCGCGCCTCGCGCCGAATTGTGGTCCGGCATCACCCAGCCAACCCTCGCGATCGTCGGCGAGCAAACCATTCCGATCATGCCGAAAGCGGCCGACTCCATCGTGGCCAACATCCCGAGTGCCCGAAAGGCCACCATTCCAGGCGCCAACCACGGCTGGGAACCTAGCGTCATGGCCGACGCCTTGGCCGAGTTCCTCGCCGAGTAATACTGCAACCGCTTCCACCATGGAACTGGCCGCGGTCGCCGTCGAGCTCTACACGCTGGTTCCCTCGGCCTTCACGGCAGCCCGCACGGCGCGGGCCAAGGAAGCCAAGTCCGCGGGGGACGCCGAACTGGCGAAACACATCGCCCACTTGCCCAAGCCCTCGACCGCGGCGTGGGCGGTGAACATGCTCGTCCGGCACGGCACCAAGGAATTCGCGGGGGTGTTGGAGCTGGGGGCATCGCTCGGGGAGGCACAGGAGCAGCAGGATCACGACCGTCTCCGCACTCTCGGCCAACAGCGCCCCCGCGTCCTGGGTGCCGCCGTCGAGCAGGCCCGGACAGTGGCGGAAGGCCTCGGCGTCAAGGTCAGTGGCGCTGCCGCCATGGAGATCGAGGCAACCTTGAGGGCCGCCATGACCGATCCCGGCGCTGCCGCGGCGCTCCGCAGCGGGCAGCTTGTGCGTTCGCTCGCCACGAATGGATTGGAACCCGTGGATCTCTCGGGCGCGGTGGCGATTGCGGGCACGCTTCCCGTGGTGGGCCCGGGCAAAGAAGAGCCCGACGACGGCGGGCGGCAAAGCGGGAGGGCAGACTCACAGCGGGCTCGCGCCGACTCGGAGCGCGAACGCGAGAAGGCGCAAACCGCACTCGCGGAAGCACAGCGCAGCGCGGACAAGGCCGACCTGGAACTCGCCCAGGCCGAGCGCGAAAAGTCGGAGGCCGTGCGCCGGAGCGAACAACTCGCCGTCGACGTCAAAGCCGCCAAGGACAAGCTGGCCGCATTGCAACAGGAGCTTGCCGAGACGGAGTGGGCGATCACCCTGGCCGAGCGGAACCGCAAGCTGGCAGCCCGGCTAGCCGAGCGGGAGCGTCGGGCCGCGGAGACGGCGCGGGCCCGGCTGGCGGGGTTCTCTTAGCGGGTCGAACGTCCGGTATACCAGACAATCCGAGGCGTATTCTGGGACGATGTACAGTCACTCCGTGCGGCCCAAGGCGCCGGCCGCGGCCCAGGTGCTGGCGGTTCTTAGATACGTCGCCGGCCAGGCCGGCCCGGTCAGCGCATCAATCATTGCGCGCGATGTTGGCCTGCCTCGGTCCACCACGTATCAGCTCATTGCCTCATTGATCGACGACGGCTTCCTGGTCCACCTTCCCGAGGAGCGGAAGTATGCCTTGGGGGTGACCGCCCATGAGTTGGGGACCGGGTATTCGCGGCAGGCTCCCATTCAGCGGATCGCCCGGTTCCCCCTGTCCCGGCTCGTCGCCCGGACCCGCCGGACTGCACACCTTGCCGTGATGCACGGGCGGGACGTCGTCTACGTGATCGAGGAGCGGGCCCCGCGGCAAAGCCCCTTGGTCACCGACACAGGAGTGCGCCTTCCCGCCCATCTCACGGCCAGCGGCCGGGCGATGATGGCCCAAATGGACCCCGCGCAGGTGGCCGCGCTTTTCCCAGGACCGGAGGCCTTCGCGGAGCGCCACAGCAACGGCCCGCAATCCTTGCCAGCGCTGCAGGATCTCTTGGCGCGGGCACGGTCGCTCGGATACGCCTGGGAGCAGGACGAGGTCACAGCGGGATTTTCCTCAGTGGCCGTCGCCGTCCTCGACCGGCAACGCTATCCCGTGGCCAGCGTGACATTGACGGTGTCGAACCGGGCATTCCCCGGCGGGAGCACAAGGCACAGGGCAAAGGACGCCGAGACGCCAGAGGAACGGGCGGTCCGCATCGAAGACGTCGCCAGGGAGTGGATTCCGGAAGTGACCCGGTGCGCCAGGGAGATCTCCCGCAGGCTAGGCACCCAAGCCTGATCCCGACGTCGTTCCCTCCTTGGCGTCGGGACGCCCGCTCACCTCTACGGCCAAAAGAAAGGACGCCCGCTCACCTCAGGTGAGCGAGCGTCCGCCGAAAACACCCCAAAAGTGAGCGAGCGTCGGAGGGGGCAGAGACTAAACTGACGCGGCGTTCGGCACGGAACCGGCTAGCGGAGCTTCTGCCTCCGAGGCGGGTTCCGTCGGGTAGACCATCTCGGCCGGAGCGTTGGAGTTCCTCTTGGCCAGCGGATAGAACACGATTGCCGTGACCACGAGGCCTACGAGCCAGGAGATGTCCGCCCCGCCCAGAAGGTCCGTCATCGGTCCGGTGTAGAGGGTCTGCGCCAGGAACGGGATCTGGACGACGATACCGATCGCGTAGCTGAGCAGCGCGGTCTTGTTCCAGCGCCCGTAGCGCCCGTTCAGGTCATACAGGGCCGGAATGTCCACCTTCTCCTTGGAAACCAGGTAGTAGTCCACCAGGTTAATGGAGCTCCACGGGATGAAGACCATCAGCAGGAGCAGGACGAAGTTCTTGAAGTTGGCGATGAAATCCGGGGAAGCAAGGACGGCGATGAGCACCGAGAGCCCGATAAAGCCGATCACGTAGGCAAACCGGGTCCATGAAGCTACTGCGGACTTGCGGGTGAACGCCGTGACCGAGGTGAGCATGGTCATGTAGCCGCCGTAAGCGTTCAGCGTGTTGACGGTAAGTTTTCCGGTCACGATCACCAGGTAGATGACCACCGCGATCAGTCCGCCGCCACTCAGGTTCCCGAGGAAAGCGACCTGGCCGTCCAGGAACCGTGCCCCCTTGGGCAATGCGAGGGCAGCGAAGAGCGCTCCCAGGGTCATCGACCACTGGGACCCAATCACCGTGCCGAGGTACGCCGACATGAAGGTCTTGCGTGCCGGGGTTTTGGACGGCAGGTACCGGGAGTAGTCGGCCACGTACGGGCCGTAGGTCAGCTGCCATCCGGCGCCAAGCGAGATGGCGAGCAGGAAGGTGGGGAACTCGAAACCGCCGGCACCCAGGAGTGCGCCGACGTCCTGGCTGGTCAACAACCTGATGCCCAGGTAGGTGAAGCCGAGGACACCCACGACGGTCGCAATGCGGCCCAACATGTGGATGTACTTGTAGCCCAGGGTCGCCACGACGATGGTCAGCACCCCGAAGACGACCATGCCCACCGCCGGGGTGTCCGTGTGGAGGATGAGGCTGATTGCTTGTCCTGAGAGGACCGTTCCGGTCGCCGCGAAGCCGAGGTACATCACGACCACGAGCACCAAGGGAATCACCGCCCCGAAGATCCCGAACTGCGCACGGCTGGAAATCATCTGCGGCAAGCCGAGCTTCGGCCCCTGGGCCGCATGGAGCGCCATGACCGCGCCACCCAAGAGGTTTCCGACCAGGAGGCCGATGATCGCCCACAGCGCATCGGCGCCGAACAGTACGGCCAAGGCGCCGTCGACAATGGCCGTGATCTGCATGTTCGCCCCGAACCAGAGCGTGAACTGCTGGCCCGGCGAACCATGGCGTTCATTTTCCGGGACAAAGTCGATGGAACGACGCTCAACGCGTGGCCCGCCTGATCCCGTTTTTCCTGTGGCCTGCATGCCTAATCCTCACTTTGACAACCGAAGTCCGATGTCCCCAACTGAGAATCAATCAGAGCATGCCAAGTGATACCGATCACGGAAAGGCGTCCAGGATTAGTCCGAAATCCCGGACGATAAGGCAAGAGCCGTCGTTTACCCCATTTTGCGGCCATCGCCGCCGGCTAGGCCCATGAACATCGTCTTGTGCAACACGTCCACGTGCCGCCGCGATACCTCCACGGCCGCGCGATCGTCGCCATCCCGCAGGGCGTTCACGAGCGCTATGTGGTCACGGTTGGATTCGTGGAGGAACTCGATCGGGTACGGGATGAAGTAGGCATAGAGTTCCGCCAACGCCTCGTTGTAGACGTCGACCGCCGCTCCAAGGCCCGACGACGCCGCGACCAGCCTGTGAAACCGCTCGTCGGCCTGGTGGTATTCGGACCAATTGCTTGACCCGGCCATTTCCTGGGTAAGCCGTTCCAGCTCGTCAAGTTGGGCCACCGTGGCATTGACTGCGGCGAAGTGGGTGACCGCGCATTCGAACAGCAGCCGGCGGTCCACCAACCGGTTCACGGCAAGGGATTCCGCGGGCGAAGCAGCGAGCTGCTCAAGCACCTTCTGCGGCGGCTCATCAGCGACAAAGGTTCCGCCGCCGCGCCCTCGACGGCGGACAACGACGCCCTGGTCAGCCAGACTGGCCAGGGCCCTCCGCGCGGTGATCGGACTGACCGACAGGCCCAGCGCGACGTCTTGCTGGTCGGGCAGCCTCTCCCCCGGCTGAAGCAGCCCCAAGGAGATGGCCATTCCGATCCGCAACCGTACGGCGTCGATGGCGCTCCGGCGGTCGATACCGAGCAAAGGGGCAGCATCGATGGGAGAGTCGCCGGTGGCGTCCTCGAGCTGACGGGTCATATCCGCTACTTTACGTGGCAAAATCCACCTTCCTTTTATTTGATCATTATGATCTAATATGAGGCGAGTCACAACGACAACGTGGAGAAACCAGTGCAACGCATCCTTCCCCTCATCGCCGCCCAAGCGGCACCCCGACTGATCGGCGAGCCGATCCAGGCCTTCGCGGACGAGGTCGCGGCCGCCGTCGCGATCCAACCGGAAAGCAAGCTCGTGGTCTTCCCGGAACTGCACCTTTTCGGGGATTCCAACCCGGACCTGCAGCGCACGGAAATGCTGCAGGACGCGGCCGAGCCGCTTGACGGTCCCCGCGTCAGCGAGCTACGGCAGCTCGCCGCGGACCTGGGGATCTGGCTGGTTCCGGGCAGCGTCTGCGAGCGCGGACCCGAGGGGCAATTGTTCAACACCCAGTTGGTCCTTTCCCCGGAAGGCGGCCTTGCCGGGTACTACCGCAAGATCTTCCCTTGGCGCCCCTTCGAACCCTACGACCCCGGCGACCGGTTCACGACCGTCGACCTGGAAGGGATCGGCCGGGTGGGCCTGAACATTTGCTACGACGCCTGGTTCCCCGAGGTGACCCGCCAGCTGGCGTGGATGGGCGCCGAAGTCATCCTCAACGTCGTCAAAACCACGACGCCGGACCGCAAGCAGGAACTCGTCCTCGCCAAGGCAAACGCGATTGTGAACCAGGTCTTCATGGTCAGCGTCAATTGCGCGGGCCCCACCGGCAAGGGCCTCAGCCTGATCGTCGACCCCGAGGGAAACACGATAGCCGAGGCCGACGACGACGCCCCCACCCTTCTCGCCGCGGAACTGGACCTCTCCGCCGTCGAGCATGTCCGCACGCACGGGACCGAAAACCTCAACCGTCCCTGGTCCCAATTCCGCCCCGGCGAGCCGCCCATTGACCTGCCCGTCTACCAAGGCCGCATCGACCCGACCACGTGGACCCCGCGGTCCTCCGACTCCTAAGGAACCACCGGTGACAACACAACCGAGCCTCACGCGCGCCCTGAAACTGCCCTCGCTGGTCCTGTTCGGCCTCGCTTACCTGACCCCGCTCATCGTGCTGGCGATCTTCGGGGTGATCGCCGAAACCACCGGCGGAGCATCCCCGTCGGCGTATCTGGTGGCCATGGTCGCCATGCTCTTCACCGCGCAGAGCTACGGCCGCATGGCGGTTGCCTATCCGGTGGCCGGCTCCGCGTACACCTATATCAGGCGCTCCATCGATTCCCGGATCGGCTTCCTGGCCGGTTGGGCCGTCCTGCTGGACTACCTGTTCCTGCCGATGGTCATCTGGCTCATCGGGGGCTCCTACCTCACGGCGCAGTTCCCGGATATTCCCATCGGGGTCTGGATTGTCGCGTTCATCGCAATCACCACGCTGCTCAACGTGGTTGGCGTCAAGGTGGCTGACAAGGCCAACTACCTCCTGATGGCATTTCAGCTTCTGGTGATAGTCCTTTTCGTGGCCTTGTCGGTTGGAACCTTGGTCTCGACCTCCGGCGCGAGCGCCCTGGTCAGCACCGCTCCGTTCTTCAACGACACGTCGAGCTTCGACAAGATCACGGCCGGCGCCGCCATCGCCGCGTACTCGTTCCTCGGCTTCGACGCCGTGTCCACCCTCACCGAGGAGACCATCGAGCCAAAGAAGACCGTGCCGAAGGCGATCATGCTCGTGGCACTCATCGGCGGCGCGATCTTCGTGGTCGTGTCCTACACGACCCAGCTGATCCATCCCGGCGGGGTGTTCGACGATTCGGCGTCGGCGGCGTCTGACATTGCCCTGAAGATCGGCGGGCAGTTCTTCGGCGCCGTTTTCCTGGCGGGCCTCGTGGTGTCCCAGTTTGCCTCCGGACTCGCGGCACAGGCCAGCGCCTCACGACTGCTCTACGCCATGGGCCGGGACTCCGTCCTGCCGAAGAAGATCTTCGGAGCGCTGAACAAGTCCTTCCACACGCCGGTATTCAACCTCGTCATCACCGGCGCCGTGGGACTCATCGCCATGTTCCTGGATGTCGCCACCTCGACCTCGTTCATCAACTTCGGCGCCTTCACCGCCTTCACCCTCGTCAACGTCTCGGTCATTGCCTACTACCTGCGCCAACGTCGCTCGGGGCACCGGCTCAGCGTATTGTTCTACGTGGTCATGCCGGCGGTGGGAGCCATCATCGACGGGTTCCTGCTCTCCCAGCTCGATTCGAATGCCATCACGCTGGGCCTGATCTGGCTCTGCGTCGGCGTCGTGGTGCTGGGCATCATCACCAAGGGGTTCCGGAAGGCGCCGCCGGAGATGGTGATGGAGGAAAAAGAACCCGCCCTTGTGTGAAGACTGGCCACAGTGTTTCCCGGGTCACAGCACATAGGGAGAAATGAGGAGTACGTGCGCATCACCCTAGCCCAGATCGATTCCGGCACGGACGTCAGCCGTAACCTCGACCTCATCGCGGATTACTGCGCACGGGCAGCCGACGAGGGCTCTGAACTCGTGGTGTTCCCGGAGTACTCGACGTACGAGAAAAGCCGGGTGGACCGGAGCTTCGTGGACATGGCCGAACCCCTTGACGGCCCGGTGGCCGCACGACTCTGCGCGACGGCGGCACGTGACGGGATCGCCGTCGTCGCCGGCCTCCTGGAAGCGTCCGGTGAGCCCGAAGCGTCCGGTGAGCCGGACCGGGCGTTCAACACCCTGGTGGCGATCGGTCCGGACGGTTCCCGCCTTGCCAGCTACCGGAAGATCCATCTGTTCGACTGCCAAGGCTTCCGCGAGTCGGACTACATCAAACCGGCACCTGAGCCGGTGCCCGTCACTTTTTCCTGCGGCGGCATGACCTTCGGATTGATGACCTGCTACGACCTCCGCTTCCCCGAGTTGGCGCGCGTCCTCGCCGACGCCGGCGCCGAGGTGCTCCTCGTCTGTTCCTCTTGGGTTCCCGGCACGGCCAAGACCGAGCAATGGGCAACCCTGGCCAAAGCCCGGGCCATCGAGAACGGGGTGTACGTGGCGGCAGTCTCCCAGACTCCTCCGGTGTCCATCGGCTACAGCATGCTCATCGATCCCCTGGGCACTGTCCTGCATGGCCTCGGCACGGAGCCGGCCTTCGCGACGCTTGACCTTTCACCGGATGCCGTCCAAGCAGCGCGGGACCAGTTCCCTACGTGGCGGCACCACCGGATCCCCTAGTAATCCCGCGACCTCTTCTAGGCCGCCCCACTCTGTGCTAAACCAAAGTCAAGATGCACGATGCTCCGAAGGAGAAACGCGATGAGCACTACAACGGACAAAGGATCAGGCCGAGGGCTGGAGGTCCGCTCGATCGACTATGTTCCCTTGGACGAGCGGCACGGCAAGGTCTCCCACATCGGACCGCTGTGGTTCGTCAGCAACGCCCAGATCGCCACCTTGGCGGTGGGATTGATCAGCATTACCACCGGCGGCAACCTGATCTGGTCCCTGCTCGCGATCGCCATCGGCGTGCTTGTGGGCACGCTGTTCATGGCGGCGCACTCTTCGCAGGGCCCGCAGCTCGGCTTGCCGCAGATGATCCAGTCCCGGCCTCAATTCGGGTATATCGGCGCCCTGCTGGTGTGGCTCTTTGCCTATCTTCAGTACGCTGGCTTCAACATCTTCAACACCATCCTGGCCGGCCAAGCCATCTCGGAATCAGTGAACTTCGGATCCCAAAACCTCTGGTTCTGGGTGGTCACCATTCTCGCCGTCGTCATCGCATTGTTCGGCTACGACCTCATCCATGCCTTTGAGCGATACCTCACGTACTTGACCATTGTCATGCTGGCGCTGCTCACCATTGCAGCCGTCAAACTGGTCATGCCTGCCGGCGCATACAACCTGGCTGACTTCCACTTGGTGCCGTTCCTTGGCCAGCTGGGTGTCGCGGCCGGCTACCAGATCTCCTGGGCCATCTACGTCTCGGACTACTCCCGCTACCTTCCGCCGGCCAGCGGACGGGGCACCTTCCGGTGGACGTTCTGGGGCAGCGCACTCGGCGGTATCTGGGTGATGTTCCTGGGCGCGTACATCGGTGCTGCGGCCGGGGAGAACTTCGAAACCATCGGCTCGATCAAATCCACCGCCGACCAGCTCTTCGGCGGCTTCGGTGGAATCGCCTTGTTCGTCGCCGCCCTGGGCCTGCTGTCCGTGACGGCTTTGAACATGTACGGCGGTTCGCTGACCCTGATTTCGTCCATCGACAGCGTGCGCCAGATCCGGCCGACGCTGAGGATCCGGATCATCACGATCTCCATCACCGCCCTGATTTCCGTGGTCCTGGCGAACCTTGCTTCGGCCGACTTCCTCGCCAACTTCAACGACTTCCTGCTGTTGGTGCTCTACTTCTTCATCCCGTGGACTGCCGTCAACCTGACCGACTACTTCATTGTCCGCAAGGGCCACTATGCCATCGCGGAGATCTTCAAGCCTGACGGGATCTACGGACGCTGGGGCTGGCCTGGCATCATCTCCTACCTGGTCGGCTTTGTGGTGATGATCCCCTTCTTCTCTGCCGGCAAGCTCTTCGTCGGATTCATAGCCCACGCCCTCGACGGCGCCGATATCTCGCTGTTCATCGGACTCCCCGTCTCTGCCGGGCTGTACTGGCTGATGACGCGGCGCATCGACGTCGACGCAGAGACCCGCCTGGCCAAGGCAGAAGCGGAGGAGGTAGAGGCAGCAGCGCACGAACACCTGCTGCCGTAACGCGGTCCGACAGACTCAGGCCGTTGCGATCTCAGGCGGTTGCGATGACCGTCGACCTCGCCAAAACGTTGCCGGACTTGTCCAAGGCCTCGACGGCGGCCCTCGGCGCGGCGGCCACCGCCGTCGAGGTTTCAAAGCCGCGACGCGGCACCGTCACTGCTTCGGACAGCGGCCCGGAGCCGGCTCCGGTCAGGAACCTCCACTTGGCGACCTCGGTTGCGCCATTCCAGCTCGTGTAGAGCTGCATCGTGGACCCGTTGCCCGGAACCGCGGCCAAGTCGGGGACGGTGTCCGGCCGGCCCGTCCACGGCG
Organism: Arthrobacter bambusae; assembly: GCF_022606295.1. Taxonomy (GTDB): domain Bacteria; phylum Actinomycetota; class Actinomycetes; order Actinomycetales; family Micrococcaceae; genus Arthrobacter; species Arthrobacter bambusae_A. Next base: position 140,672 of record NZ_JAHHZS010000007.1, on the reverse strand, counting down.
AGCGGTAGGTGCGGTAGGAGGCGTCACCCAGTCCGGTCGCCTCGAACACCGCTTTCCCATCGGGAGTGAATTCAGTGGCGGCCGGATCTGCGCCCCAGCCGACCAGGACATGCCCGTTATCCAGGAACTGCAGGTTCCCTTCGGCGTCGCCCCGGTGGCCGCCCCGGCTGAACTCCTGCTTCACGACGGCGGTGCGCGCCTTTTCGTCGACGGCGAGGAGCAGCCCGCGCGACGTTCCGGTGGTGCCCTGGTTGTAGTGGTTGTCGAACATGCTGATGATGCCGTTGGGCCGGCGCCGAACATCATGTTGCCAAGCGAAGACCGATTCAGGGGTCATCGAGAAGTCGCTGCGCTTCCCGCCCAGCCGCCAACGGATCTTCCCGTCGGAACGGCCGATCAAATAGGCGGTGTGCGTGTGGCGGGACGAAACCAGGAGTGCGTCCCCGCTCTCGTCCACGGAATTGAGATGGAACGGATCGAACGCTTTCGTGGCATCGGAGCCGTCGGCCTTGGGGTTGTCGGACGGGCGCAAATAGGACTCAATCAGGTCGATATGGTCCGAGGCGGTCCAATCGAAGAGGACCTTGCCGGAACGGATGGCGACTTCCTGCACATGGCAATCAAACATGTAGCCCTGCGCTGGACCGCCCACTGATGTCAGGTCATGCTGGACGGTCGGGTAGGAGATCATCAATGCCGTCCCGGCGGGGGTGATGGTGAACTCGTGCAGATCCGCTTGCAGCCCGTTGCCTGTGTTGACCTCGGCCACGGTGCGATAGTGGATGTCCTTGACGACGCCCTTCCCCGCGCCGTGTCCGCCGGTTCCGATTCCCGTCCAATAAGTCAGTACCGGCTGGCCTTCGAAGGCTTGCACGCGAAGGTCCGTCACGCCGGAGCCGGTCGGTTCCATCCATATCGGTTCCCCATGGTTGTCCATGATCAGCCCGTTCGAGCCATGGCCCATCGGTCCCACGAACAGCAGGCCCGCGCCGGTAGGTCCGGTGGCCCAGCTGGCAACGCGGGCAGCGGTCAAAGCGGTTGAGACGAAGCTACGGATCGCCGGAGCGGAAGCCGTGCTGCCCGCCGACGGCGTCGGTGACGCTGCCGGCGTCGGTGTCGCCGCGCTGACCGGGGCCGTACCGCCGGGCAACACGCCCGTCCTCGCGATGCCTAGTCCGGCGACTATTCCCGCGCCTGCCATCCCCGCCCCGGTGAGGAATCCACGCCGGCTGACCCTGAAGCGGGACCCGCGGTTTTCCCGCAAATCTGCCCGATCGCCACTCCCAGACTCCGTGTTCTGCTCCATCCCCTCAGGATAGAACTGGAATACAGCACGGGAACCGGACAGAAGCTGCAAGTTTGCTGTAAGAGCGCGGAGCGGGACCTCGATGTGTGGCGGGGTCTGTCACGGCGTCACACGGAGCAGGTTTTTGTTCCCTCTCATCCACCGCGAGCCCCGGACTCCGGGGTTTCAGCGCAGCCGCATTGCCAAAAAGTTGCCTCACGTGACGCGGGTGGAGGCGGACTATTGGCTGATGTGGGCGTGCGCGGCTTGGTAGTCCTGGTCGCTGACGGGTTCAAGCCACGTGGCGCTCATTCCGTTGTCGTGCTCCACCAAGGCCACGTGGCACATCATGTTGTCACGTGTTCCGCCGTGCCAGTGTTCCTCGCCGGGCGGGGTGTGGACCGTGTCCCCGGCACGCATGAGGATCACGCCGCCGTCGCGCGTAGCGACGAAACCGACGCCGTCGGTGCAATGCAGGGTCTGGCCAAAGGGGTGGGAATGCCAGTTGGTGCGGGCCCCGGGGGTGAAGCGGACCATCGCCGCCACGAGACGCGACGGCGCCTCGCCGTTGTGGAGGGGGTTGAGATAGACGTCTCCCGTGAACCTCTCCGTCGGGGCTTTGGCCGTGCCTGCTGAAACGGGTACTGCAAGTGCCGGTAACCCAACGGCGCACCTCCGCACCGCCGTGGCGCATGGGACCGTGGAGGTGGATGTGACATGGGTGACAATAGTGACGTTTGGTGCGAAGCTTGTCACGCGAGTTGACTATTCTGTCAACTCGGGTCTCATTTGATCCTCAGGGAGAATTCGTGAAGAAGATTCTTAGCGTTTCCGGGGCGTTGTTGCTGTTGCTGGGTGCGGTCTCAGCAACAGCGCCGGCGGCAGTTGCCCAACCATCTCCGTCCGCCAATTGGCATGCGGAGAAGGCCTGCGCCGATGTCCCAGCCGGCTCTGCCTCGTGTTTTGCGCTCAAGTACGTCGATGATTCAACGACCGCGGGCCAAGCGCATGGAGGACAAGCCAAGCCTGCTTCGAGCACGCCACCCGCCACCGGCAAGACCCCTGCGGATATACAGAGCGCTTACAACATCACCGGCCTCCAGTCCGGCGGCCGAACGGTCGCCGTCGTGGATGCCTACGGCTATCCGAACCTTGAACGCGATCTCGGCGTTTACCGCTCACAGTTCGGCCTTCCGGCATGCACGGTCAGCAACGGCTGCCTCACGATCATGGACCAAAACGGCGGGAACAAGCTCCCCAGGTTCAATTCCGGGTGGGCTGACGAGACCTCCCTCGACGTCGACGCCATCTCGGCAGCGTGCCCGGACTGCAAAATCCTGGTGGTACAGGCGACAACAGCCGGCCTCACCGATCTTGGTACAGCCGTATCGACGGCCGCCAAGCAGCCAGGCGTCGCGGCGATCTCCAACAGCTACGGTGGCGGGGATTCGGCGGACTCCAGCTACGGTGCGTACTACAACCACCCGGGCATCGCCGTGACAGCGTCAACCGGTGACAACGGGTACACCGGCTCGTCCTACCCTGCGTCCTCGAGCTACGTCACCGCGGTGGGAGGCACCTCGTTGGTCAAGAACTCCAGTTCACGCGGGTGGGGCGAATCTGCCTGGTCCGGCTCTGGATCGGGATGCTCAAGTGTCAACGCCGCGTTGCCGGCGGCTGCCACCTTCGGCACCGGCTGCAGCAAGCGCGCCTCAGCGGACGTCTCCGCCGTCGCAGATCCGCAGACCGGCTTGGCAGTGTACGCACCGAGCAGCAGCACCACCTCGTCATGGGCCCAGTACGGAGGCACTAGCCTCTCCTCGCCCCTGATCGCGGCCATGTATGCGCTTTCCGGGAACACCGGCAGCTCCTCGGCACTGGCCAACTCCCTCCCCTACACAAACTCGGGGCACTTCAATGACGTCGCCTCGGGTTCGACGGGCACTTGCTCCACGAGCCAGTGGTGCCTCTCCGGCACCGGATGGGACGGGCCCACAGGCGTCGGCACTCCGAACGGGGTCGCCGGACTCTAGATATGCGGTAATCGCCCGAAGGGTGGCCGGCGTCCAAGGGTGCCGGCCACCTTGCTTTTAAAGGGCAGCATCACTAGTGCTTAAGGTTTGTCAACTCCTGGAGAACCTCATCCGAGGTGGTGATGATGCGGGCGTTGGCCTGGAAGCCGCGCTGGGCCACGATCAGGTTGGTGAATTCCTGGGAGAGGTCCACGTTGGACATTTCCAGGGCCCCGGCAGTCAGGGTACCGAGTCCCGCGGCGCCCGGGGCACCCAACTGGGCCGCGCCCGAGTTGGCGGTAGCCACGTAAGTCGAGCTACCGGCCTTTTCAAGGCCGCCGGGGTTGGTGAAGCGGGCAAGGGCCACCTGTGCCAACACCTGCTTGGCACCATTGCTGAACGAGCCGATGAGTGAGCCGTCGCCGCCCAGGGTGAAGGACTCCAGATTCCCTGCCTCGGATCCGTTCTGGCTGCCGACCGTGAGCGTGCTCATGGAGGCAAAGCCGGTCACGGTGGACATGTCCACCGTGATGCCGCCGACGGTCATGGCACCGCCCGAGGTCAGCGCACCGTTCGCGAACGTGAGGGTCGTGTTGCCTGCGGCGCCGTTGGCGTCCGCCCCGGCCACATCCCAACCGCCCGCAGAGCGGCTGAACGTAAGCGTCAAGCTGCGGGAGGCGCCGTCGGCGTCGTAGACCTTGACTTGGCGCTCCACGCTGGTCCCCACGGCCGCGTCGGACGGCAGGTTTCCGTCCAGAGAGGCCTTGGTGGTGGCGACCGCCGCCGACGTGGTGTTGGGCGAGAGGGCGATGGGGCCGATGGGACCCCCCTGGTTCACGACGCCGTTGGCGGCGGACCAGCCCTGCAGGATGCCGCCGTCGGGACTCACGAGCCGGCCGGCCGCGTCCATGTCGAAGGCGCCGGCGCGCGTGTAGAGCTGCTGGCCGGCCTTGCTGGTGATGAAGAACCCGTCGCCGGAGATCATCATGTCGGTGGCGCGCCCGGTGCTCTGCGATGAGCCCTGGCTGAAGTTGGTGCTGATTCCCGCCACGCGCACGCCCAGGCCGATCTGGGCGGGGTTGGTGCCACCGGTTTCAGTCTGCGGGGCCCCAGCGCCCTGCGTCATCTGGGAAAGCGTGTCCTGGAACTGGGTGGAGGAAGCCTTGAAGCCGGCGGTGTTCACGTTGGCGATGTTGTTTCCCGTGACGTCCAGCATGGCCTGGTGGGCACGGAGGCCGGAAATTCCGGAGTACAGCGAACGAAGCATGGTGTTGCCTTTCTTCGGGTGGTTCGGGGAGTCTTATGGAGCGTCAGGCGGTGGGCGACGGAGCCGGTGTGGGCGACGTTGCGGCCGTCATCCCGCTGATGGAATCGAGCGGAACGTTCACTCCCCCGACCGCCACGGTGGGGGTTCCGGCAGCGAAGGAAACCGAGCTCGCGACGCCGGAGCCCTTCGTCCCGTCCGGGAGATCGTAGCTGACGTTGTGGCCGATGATCTGTGCCGCAGCGCTGCGCATCTGGAGCGAAAAGCTCTCCTTGGCGTCGGCGGTGAGTTCCGTCATTTTTTCCATCATGGACAGCTGGACGGTCTGGCTCATCATCTGGTTGGTATCCATGGGTGAGCTCGGATCCTGGTTCTTCAGTTGTGTCACCAGCAGGGACATGAACATGTTCGAGTCCATGGACTGCGCGGGCGCGGACGCGGCGGTTCCGGCTGCGGTGGTTCCAGGCTGGACTCCGCTGCTTGCCGCGATGGCTTGGATGGTCACTATTGGGTCTCCTTCATCAGACAAGAATGTCCAGGCTGCTGGTACTGCTTCGGGGAGGTACGACGGCGGTCCGCGGCAGGCGAACCGGCTCGCCGTCGCTGCCGCGCGGGAAGGCGGGGCTATCGGCCGGGCGTCGGTCCCGGGGGTCCGAGCCTCCCGCGCCGGCATCGGCCGGAGCGTTGTGTTCGGACAGGTCGAGGCTGGCGCCGAAGCCTGATTCGCCGAGTCCGCGCCGCAGTTCCGGCAGGATGCTGCGCACTGCCTCGCGGCCTGCTTCTCCGGGGGCGAACAATTCGATCCGCACCCCTGAACCGTCGATATGGGCCCGGACCGTCAGCGGGCCGAGGTCTTCCGGGGACAGCTTCAAGGTCATGACATGGGCGCCGGGCGCCGCCGAGGCCAGGGAGAACAGCGGCCCGGACACTTGTGGCACGAGTTTCGCCGGGTCTGCCTGGGGCGTGAGTGGTGCCATGCCTGCGGGGGCCGCCGAAGGAGCTTCCTGGAGCGGCGACGCTGGCTGCACCACCACCGGTATCCCAGCCGGAATCCCCGCAGGAATCCCCGCAGGAATCCCCGCAGGAAGCGCGAGTGCCGGGGCGGCGGGAGTGTCCTGCCCGAGGATCCGCTGTGGCTCCTGCTGCGTCGCAGGTTTCCCGGCGGGAAGTGCGACGGCGGTGGCGGACTCGCCTGCCGGGGCCGCGGTCGCGTTGACCCCGGGTTCGGGGCCGGCGGGCAACGGTTTAGTGGGCAGCGCGGTTCCGGGGAGGGGGCTCGCGGGCAACGGGCTCGACGGTTGAGTGCCGGCAGGCTGCAGACTGGCCGGCAATGGGCTGGCCGGGATCTGACCGGTCTGGCGTGAGCTTTGACCAGGCTTTCCGACCAGCACTGCCGGCACAGAGGGAGCAGGGACCAAAAGAGGAGGGACCACAGGCCCTTGGGCCGAAGTACCGGGGGCGTTCGAAGGCGCCGGGTTTGCCGTCAGCGCCGCCTGGATGCTGCCCGTATCCACCCCTACGGCAAGGCCTGCCGTGGCCAGCGTGCCTGCAACCACTCTGGCCGGCGCCGTACCGTCAACCACGCCGACTTTGACCGGCACAGCGCCGCCCGAGCTGCCCGTCTGCGGAGCAGCGGTCCCGGCTGCGGGACCGCCGGCTGCGGCCGCGCCCGCAACAGCACCTGCCGCAACAGCGGCAACAGCACCCGCAACGACACCTGCCGCATCCACAGCACCCGCCGCATCCACCGTGTCCTTGGGGACCTTCGTCCCCTCCGGCTTGGCGGCTCGGGCGAGCGGCACGGTACCGTCGGCTGCGGGCTTCCCCTGCGCGCCGCCGTCGGGCGCTTGCTGCGCGGGCCCATCGGAGGTCTTCGCGTCCGATGCCAGCACGCTGTTCATCACTGACTCGAAACCGGCGGAGGCGCCAAGCTGCGGCACCAGTGGAGAGCCCGGAACAGCCGGACGCGGGGAGGCCGCAACGGCGGGAGGCAACTGCATCACGAGCCTCCCGCCGGGACTATGCGGCGGATCGCGGTCAAGTTGGACTGCTGTTCCCACGCATCGCGGATCTGGATGGTCTGGCCGGGGACGGGAGCGTCGATCGCTTTGCCGTTGCCAAGGTAGATGGAGATGTGTTCGCCGCCGAAACTGACCAGGAGGTCGCCGGGCTTGGCCTGGGCCAAGGACGCCACCGGCGTGCCTTGGCGCATTTGATCGCTGACGACGCGCGGCAGATTGACGCCGAGATCCTTGAAGACGCGCTGCACGAAGCCCGAGCAATCCATGCCAACGGCCGGGTCCGTGCCGCCCCACACGTAGGGCACGCCCACGTATTTCCTGGCGTCAGCCACTACGGCATCGCCGGTGACACCGCCGGCGGCCGTGCCGGTTCCGACCCCCGAAAGCACTCCGAGGCCCGCAATGCCGGAGAGCGCGGCATTGCCGGGGAGGGCTGCAACGCCGGAGAGGCCCGCAGTTCCCGCGAGACCCGCGGTGCCGTCGAGGCCCGCGGTGCCGTCGAGGCCCGCGGTGCCGTCGAGGCCCAAGGAAGAAGCGAACTGGCTGACGTCCGGCGTCGTCGATCCCCCGACGGCGGTGCTCAGCGCTTGCGCGAAGGACGCCGCGTCCGTCGAAGAGGCCGTACCCGCGGAAGGGTCGGCCGTCGCGGAAGGGTCGGCCGTCGCGGAAGTTGCTTGCGGGCTGATGCCTTGGCTAAGTTGCTGCAACACCGATTGGATGCTTTGGATGCGCCCGATGGCCTCCGCCATGCTCATGAGGTGGCCTTCCGGTGCCACGCGGAGGACGCGATCTCGTCCAGCACGCTTTGTTCGGCGTGCAGCGCGTAAGCCTCGAAAGCGGCGCCGTGACGGGTTTCGAGTTTCTCCAGTCCCACGGCCCGGCGCTTTGCCTCGGTGTATTCGGCACGGGCCTCGGCGGCTTCAGCTTCCGCGCTGGCGGCCAAGGCGTCAAGCTCAGCCAACATGCTTTGCGCGGACGCGCGGGAGGCCGCGATGGCCAGGAGCGACGCGGAGCTTCCGGGATCTCCGGCGGATTCGGCCAGCTCTTCCCGGGCGGTAGCGCGCCGGGATCGCAAGGACGCGGTCCGGGAGTTGGCGCGCGCCAGGCCGCTGGCAGCGGCATCCTGCTGGGTCTGGCGCAGGCGCAACAGCCCGGCCAGGGAGAACTGACGGTTCACGCGGCTCCTTCGAGGCTTGCGGAGAGGCGGAAGAGTTCCGGCCACGACTCGCTGTACGGGGTGGAATCGTCCATGCTTTGCTGCAGGAACCCGTTGATGGCGGCTTCATGGTCCAGCGCCGCGTCAACCAAGGGATTGCTGCCACGGTGGTAGGCCCCAACGTCGATCAGGTCCTGCGTGCTGCGCCGCGCGGCGAGGACCCTGCGCAGGGAGGCCGCGAGCGCAGTGCGATCAGCGGAGTTGACCTTGGAAGCCACGCGGGACACCGATCCAAGGACGTCCACCGAGGGGAAGTGCCCCGTGACGGCGAGCTTCCGGTCCAGGACCACGTGTCCGTCGAGAATCGAGCGGGCGGCGTCGGCGATCGGTTCGTTGTGGTCGTCGCCGTCCACCAGCACCGTGTAGATACCGGTCACGGATCCGGTTTCGGCGGTGCCGGCGCGTTCCAGGAGCCGCGCCAGCACGGAAAAGGTCGACGGCGGGTAGCCGCGGGTGGCGGGAGGTTCTCCGGCGGAGAGGCCGATTTCGCGCTGGGCCATGGCCACACGGGTCAGCGAATCCATCATGAGCACCACGTCCTGGCCGGCCTCGCGGAAGGATTCGGCAATCCGGGTGGCCGTGACGGCGGCGCGCAAGCGCATCAGGGCAGGTTCATCGGACGTTGCAATAACCACCACTGAACGGGCCAGGCCTTCGGGACCGAGGTCATCTTCCAGGAACTCCCGCACTTCGCGCCCGCGCTCCCCCACCAAGGCAATCACGGAGACTTCGGCGTCGGTGCCGCGGGCGATCATGGACAGCAGCGAGGACTTGCCGACGCCCGAGCCTGCGAACAGCCCCATGCGCTGACCGCGGCCAAGAGTGGCCATGGTGTCCAGGACACGGACGCCCGTCTGGAGCGGGGTGTCCACCCGGGCGCGGTGCATCGCGGACGGGGCTTCGTTGTCCAGGGGGACCATGGGACTCGCGGGCAATGGGCCCTTGCCGTCGATCGGACGCCCGAGCCCATCCAATACCCGCCCGAAAAGGCCGCGGCCGGTAGGGACCAGGATCGGAGCGCCTTTGGAACGGGCCGGGTCTCCCGCGGCCACTCCGGTCAACCGTCCCAGCGGCATGCAGCGCACGGCGCCACTGACTGAGGCGACCACTTCGGCGTCGAGTCCTGGGGCCTCACCGATGGTGACCAGATCTCCCACCGCGCAGTCCAACCCGGAGACCTCCAGGCCGAGGCCGAGCACGGACGTCACAGTGCCCACCCGCTGCGGTGCCGCGGCGGCGAGGGCTGCGCGGAAACGGCCTGCGTGCGGCCGGTATGCGGTAAGGCTCATGCGTCGTTCCCCAACAGGGCTGCTTTGGCCCTGTCCACCGCGGTACCGAGCCGGGCGTCGAGCCAGCCCTGCGGATACTCCGCGATCGCATCGCCGCGGTCCAGTGCGGGATCGGCCTTGAGTTCGACGCCGGCCACGCTCCCGATGTCGACGGCGGTCAGCGCGGCGAGGTCCTCCGGGTGGAGCCGGACAGTGGTCACTGTTTGCACGTCGGAAGCCGTTGCCAGGGCCCGGGCCAAAGCGGCGCGGGCGGTGTTCGCGCCGTCGTTGAGCTCGTAGCCCAGGATGGCTTCGGCGAGTTCCATCGCACCGGCTGCCAAGACGTCCTGTGCTTCCTCCAGCACGGCGCCGCGGCGCTGCCGGGACTCGGCGGCCGCCGCTTCGAGCGCACGGACAGCGTGCCCCACGGCCAGGCGCCCGGCGTCGAGCATTGCGCGGTGTTCGGCTTGAAGCTGTTCCCGGAGACCCAGCTGTTCGGCGGCCGCTGCCCGGATTCCGGCCGCGTAGCCTGCCGCGTGTCCCTGGGTGTACCCCCGGTCCTCCTTGCGTGAGCTCGTGGCCGGCTGGATGTCCGGGAAGACCACCCTCCGGAGTCCGGCCTCAGTAGACATAGTCGTCTTCTTCGCCGCGCCGGACCACGATGGCGCCTTCGGCCTCAAGCTCACGGATGGAACGGACAATCTCTGCCCGCGCCTCTTCAACCTGGGAGGCGCGCACAGGCCCGGCGGAAGCCATCTCGGCTTCGAGGATTTCGAGGTTGCGCCCGGAAACGTTGGTGCGCACTGCCTCGAGCACCGCGGCGGGCGCACCCTTCATGGCGACGGCGAGCACTTCGGCATTAACGCCGCGCAGGATCTGCTGGATGTCGCGGCGTTCCAACTTCACGATGTCCACGAACGTCAGCATCCGGGCGCGCACTTCCGTGGCCAGCTCCGGATCGAGGGTTTCCAGGCCTTCCAACACGGAGCGCTCGGTGTTGATGTCGGATCGGTTGATGATGTCGACGAGGGGTTGGATGCCGCCCACAATCTCACTCGACTTCCTTTGCGACATGACGGCTCCGGCGCGAACCTTGAGGGTCTCGGCCACGATGCCTACGGCTTCCGGCGAAGCCATCCCCATGGTGGCGATGCAACGGGCCACCTCACTCCGTTGCACGTCGCCCAGGCCGGCCATGACGGCGGATGCCTTGCCTGGCCGCAAATGCGCCAGGATCAAGGCAATGGTCTGCGGCATTTCGCCGTCGATGAGGGCCAGGAGCTGGCCGGGATCCATCATTTCCAGGAATTCGAAGGACTTCCCGGCCATCGTGGATGCGAGACGGTCCATGAAACCGGCGGCTTTGTCCGCACCGAAGGACGCTTCCAGGAGCCCGACGGCGAATTCCTGGCCGCCGCGGGCCGTGCGGCGCCCGCTGACCGCAAGGTCGTGGAATTCTGTCAGGACATGGTCCGCCACGGCTGACGAGACGCGGCGCAAGCGCACGATCTCGCCCGCGATGTCCTCGGCCTCGGACTCTGAGAACTGGGTCATGAGGGAGGCTGCGCTGGCCGGGCTCATCTGCATCAGCACCACGGCCACCTTCTGGGCGCCGGTCAAGCCGCCGACGTCCAACTCCCCGGCCCTCATACCGGCTGCCTTTCATCCATGAGTCCCCGCAGGTAATCGGCGGTCCGTGCCGGGTTCTCGGCAACCATGGCCTCAATCTGCGCCCGCCGCCGTTCGCCGTCGAGAGCTTCGGCTCCGGACATCGGCAACGCCGGAACCGGATGCACAGGCGGCAGTTCGATCGCCGACGTGGCGGGGGGCCCTTCGAGCGCCGGAGCGGACACCGCTGGGGGCAGCATCTCGTAGTCCATCCGCTCGCCAAGGTCGACGGGCTCGCGGCGCTGGCGGCGGCGCAGGAGGATCAGCACCAGCACAATCAGCGCGACCACGGCCAGCAGGACGCTTCCGGCCAGGATGAGGGTATTCATCAAATCCGACTGTTGCTTGGCATCGGCTTGCGCTTTTGCCGCGCCCAGCGCCTGTGTCGCTGCGTCTGCAGCGGAAGTGCTGAAGGGCAGCACCTCAACCGTGACCACGTCGCCGCGGGTGGGATCGACGCCGGCCGCGGAAGTGACGAGCGCCTTGACGGAGTTGACGTTGAGTCCGGCCGCCGCGGCCTGGTTGATGGCGACGGAGATCGTCTGGCGTTTGAGGGCGCCTTGCGGAATGGTGCGGTCCTCCGTGACCTTGTTGACGGCGTTGTTCTTGGTGGTGTCGCTGGAGTCGAAGGTCCCGTTGCCGTTGGTGCCGCCCGGCACGGCAATGTTGTCCGGGCCCAGGACACCGGAGGCGCCGCCGCCGGTTCCCGTGTACTTCTCGGTCTTGGTGCTCTCGCTGAGCGGAGCGGCATCCTTGGCGGTGGAGAAGGTCTCGCTGCGCTGCTGCGCGGACTCTGCAGTCACGTCGGCCGCGACCGCGACGGTGGCGTTGCCGGGGCCGACTACCCGGTCCAGGACGGCCTTCACCGAATCGGAGGTGCGTTGCTGGTAGTCGGCGGCTTGCTTGGACGAGGACCCTGTGGCTCCCCCACCCACAGTGGAGAGGACGTTGCCTTGGGAGTCCACCACGGTCACGTTCGTTGGCTTCAGGTTTTCGATCGCCGCCGAGGTCAAGTGCACGATTGCCTGGACCTTATCTGCGGACAGGGTGATACCCGGCTGCGTTTCCACGAACACGGATGCCGTGGCGTCGGGAGTCGTAGCGGTGAACACCGTTTTTGCCGGAAGGGCGAGCTGAACGGCGGCGGTCTTGACGCCGTCCATGGCCTGGATGGTGGTGGCGAGTTCGCCCTCAAGCGCGCGCTTGTACGTCACGGTCTGCTGGAATTCGGAGGAGGTCACTCCGAGCTTGTCCAGCAGCGAATAGCCGGTGGCCGCGGCCGCCGGCAGGCCCGCCGCGGCCGCTTTCAGCCGTTCGTCGTTGACCTTGTCGTCGGGGACAAGGATGGTGGAACCGCCGTTGCTGAGCTCGTACGGGACGTTGTCCTTGCGCAGCTGCTCCACGATGCTGTTGGCGTCCGTGTCCTTCAAGCCCGAGAACAGCGGCGAGTAGGACGGCTTCCCCAACCATGCTGACAGGGCCACTCCGCCGAGCACCAGGACGGCGATGCCGATGATGGCGATGGTGCGCTGCCCGGCGGTGAAGCCCTTGAATCCATCGCCTATCTTGCGGAAGAAAGCGGCAATCTGTGGGGGCATCAGGCCTGCATCCTCATGATCTCGTTGAACGCGTCAACGCCCTTGTTCCGTACCGTGGAGACAAGCTCCATGGTGATCTGGGCGCGCGTGGCGGCGATCGTCGCTTTGTGGATGTCGTCGAGGTTGCCCGTCACCGCAGATACCGCCAGCTGGTTCGACGTCGATTGCAGTGACTGGAGGTTGTCCACGGCACCGGTCAGCGCCGTCGCAAAGCCGTTGCCGCCCGCCGCCCCGGTGGTTCCGCTGACGCTGTCTGTGCTGCCCAGGTAGCCGGTGCCGGTGACGCCCTGCACGGAAAGACCCCCGCTGCCCTGAATTGCGCCGATCGGGTCCAAAGCCATCAGGATTTTCCTATCTCGAGCGCTGCTTGGTAAGTCTCACGGGCACGGTCGACAACTTGCGCGTTGGCCTGGTAGCCGCGTTGCGCCACAATCAGCGCACCCATTTGTTCGGAGAGGTCGATGTCCGGGTAACGCACGTACCCCTGGGCGTCGGCAAGGGGATGGTCCGGTTGGTACACCAGCCTGCCGGTGGCACTGCCCTGGGGGGTGCTCTTGACGTACACACCGTTTCCATCGCTGCCTTCGGCGGCTTCGACGTAGCGGGCTTGGAAGGCCTTGCCGCTGGTGCGGGACACGTCGTTGATGTTCGCGAGGTTGTCCGAGACGGCATCGAGCCACTTGCGGTGGACAGTCAGGGCGGAGCCGGCAATGCCGATCGCGTCGAAAGTCATCAGCTGGTCCTCAGGGCCGTGCGGATCGCGGTGAATTCGTCTCCGACGGCCCGGGCCGCGAACTGGTAGCGCAGGACGGTGTCCACGTTGGAGAGGGTTTCCGTGTCCAGGTTCACGTTGTTGCCGTTGAGCTGGGTGGGTTCCTGCGACGTAGACACCGTGGGTGCAGCGTAACCATTACCGGCGCTCACCGAGGCCGCGAGCGCGTCTTCGAACTGCACCCTTTTGGCGTGGTAGTTCGGGGTATTGATGTTCGCGATGTTGTTGGCGATGGTGTTCTGGCGCAAGGAGAGCCCATCCAGGGCGCTGCCAAGCGCAACAGAAGTCACTGAGTCGAACACGTCGGCCTGCCTTCGCGAATAGATATGAAGAGGCCGATCCGTGGCCGTGCATCGAGCAATCCCTGCTCAACTTCCACCATCGGCACGCGCCGAGGATCCGTTAGTCGATTCAGGGATAGTTTTCGGTACTTTTCTTCAGCCTTGGACGTCGAGGATCAACGGACGCGAGGCATCGCGGCTTCCAGGGACTGTGCTGAGTGCGTCCAGGTGGGCAAGGGCGTCGTTCCGGATTTTGCCGAGGATGTTCACGGATTCCAGCTGCGCGTCAAGGAGCCTCCGTGCCCTGTCCACCAGAGCCGGCGGAAGGGGCCCGGCCTCGGCAGGGGGATTCCAGGGCACCGGCTCTCCCCCGGAGACCGCGACGGCGATATCGGCTTCCAGCCGGTCCAGGATGTCGGACCATTCCCGCATCGGGTCAGCCGACACCGAGGGTCCCGATCGTGCTGGCGGTCGCGCCCTGGGCAGGAAGCTGCGAAGAGGCGTCATGCCAGCCTTGCCGCAGCGGTTCCAGCAGCGCGATACATTCCTTGGTCCGGTTGACGTCGCGGTAGATGTTGGCCCCGATCAAGGCTTCCATCGAGTACTGGTAGATGCTCAGCAGTCCGGGGGCGCCATCCCAAGCGTCGGTCTTCAAGGTGGAGGACAACTCCGTGACGATCGCCTGGGCATGCAGGAGGTTTTCCCTGGCGACGCCCCAATCGGCGTTCTCCTGGGCGAATTGGGCGCGGCCCAGGTCCAGCAGGAGGCGGTCGTACAGCATGGTGAGGAGCCTGGCCGGTGGGGCCGAGAGGATCGCGTCGGTGTTGTACTTGCTGAGCTGGCTGGCTCGAAGTGCTGTGGCTGTCACGGTCTAGTTTCCTGACGACGAGGAGGATGAGGACGAGCTGGACAGGGCGGAGATCTGGCCGGTGAGCCACGATGCCTGGGACTTCAGGCCACCGAGCAGGACCTCCATGTTGGTGTAGACAGCCTTGAGGGAGGCGCGGCGGTCCGCGAGCCTGACATCCCAATCGGCGATCTGGGAGGTCAGATCCGTCACTTCGGACTGCTGCCCCTTGATCAGCTGCGGTATGGAGCCGCTCACCGGGTCCGAGGCGTTCGTCGCGGCCGAGGCGACCCTCGTGGCGATCTGCGACAAGGCGGACTGGGTTCCGGCCGGGTCGGCCGCCATCGCCGAGGCGAACTTGCCGCTGTCGAAGGTGAAGGTGCCGTCCTTTTCGATGACGATGCCGTATTCGGAGGGCGATTTGCCGTTCACCGGGGCCACCACCGCTTCGGTAACGGCGTCGCTGATACCCCGCACGGAGCTGTTTCCGGTGAAGATACCGCCCTGGGCGCTGGCGACACCGGCGGCGCTCGTGGTCGTGCTCACCGCGCTGCTGGTCGCGATGTAGCCCAAAAGATCGTTCACCGATGAGACCAGGTCGCTGGCCTTCTTTGTGATGCCGGCGGTGTCGCTTGCGACAGTGACGGTGACCGGTGAGGAGCTCACGGCCGTTGCGGTCACCGAAACCCCGGGAAGGATCTCGCTGAACGTGTTGTTGGACGAAGTGATGGTCTGCTGCGCTGCGGTTCCGGCATACAGGACAGCCTGGGCATCCGCAGCCGGTTTGACGATGGCGGCAGTGGGCGCGGCAAACAGGTCCGTTGCAGTCCCTGCGGTGACATCGGCGGCAGTGCCCTGATAGGCCTGGAAGTCGCCCGCTGCGCCGCTCGTGCTGGAGGTCAGTTGCAGGCGATAAGTGCCGTTGCCGGCCGGGACCTTCACCGCGGTCGCTCCCCCGGCGGCGGCATTAACGGCCTTGACCACATCGTCAAGGCTCGTGGAAGCGGGGGTGATTTCGGTGGCCTTGCCGCTCTTGTCAACCAGCGTGAGGTGTGCCGGGTTGCCGGACGCATCGGTGGGCCACGTGGTGAGGGCTTCGGTGACACCGACTTTCGTGGACGCCAACTGGGTCACCGTCACATCGATCGAGCCCGTGGTCGCCGTGGTGGACGCGGTGGCCGTGACGGCCGGGTTGTTCGTGGTGGCCGTGAACAGATTGGTCGCGCCCGGCGCTGAGATGGACGTGGCAAGGGAGTTCAACACTGTCACGCGGGTGTTGAGGCTGTTGAGCGCGTTGATCATCGACTGGTCGGAGGTGACCTTGGCCTGCAGCTGCTGCTGGGGCAGTGCTTCCACGGCCATCTGCGCGTCGATCATCGAGGTGGTGTTCAGGCCGCTGGCGAGGCCGTCAATCGATGTTCCCACTCGGGGGTTCCTTCCAAAGTTATGCTGCTGCGCTAACGGCCAATGGCGGCCAGTCGGGTACAGGACCCGAGCTGACCGCCACCGGCGATGGATCCGCTAGGCGGTCCGGTTCTAGCCGAGGAGCTTGAGGACACCCTGGCCGGACTGGTTGGCCTGTGCCAGCATGGCCGTACCGGCCTGCTGCAGGATGTTGGCCTTGGTGAACTTGACCATTTCCTGGGCCATGTCGACGTCGGTGATGTGGGACTGTGCGGCCTGCAGGTTCTCACCGGAGACGTTCAGGGTGTTGATCGCGTGCTGCAGGCGGTTCTGGGTGGCACCCAGACCTGCCTGCTGGGTGGTGATGTTCTTGATCGCCGTGTCGATCTTGGCGATCGTCGCCTGAGCGTTTGCGCTAGCTGTACCGTCGCCAGCCACCGTGTCGGTGACGTTGAAGTCGGTGGCCCCGGCTGCGCCGGACAGGTTGCCGACCGCCGTGGCTACGTCGCCGACCTTGATGTCGATCTTGTCGTTGCCGGTGCTGCCGGTGCCGACCTGGATGCTCAGGGTGCCGGTGGCGGAAACGCCGGTGCCGGTGTTGCCCTTGAGCAGGTCGATGCCGTTGAAGTTCGTACCCTTGGTCAGGCGGTCGAGTTCCTGGCCGAGGGAGTCGCCTTCGGTCTTGATGGCTGCACGCGCATTGGCGTTGTTCGTGTCAGACGAGCCCTGGACGGCAAGGTCGCGCATGCGCTGCAGGATCGAGGTGACTTCGCCGAGTGCGCCTTCCGTGGTCTGGATGACCGAGATGCCGTCCTGGGCGTTGCGGGCTGCAACGGCAGAACCGGAAACCTGGGACTTGAGGCCTTCGGAGATGGTCAGGCCGGCAGCGTCGTCAGCTGCACTGTTGATGCGCAGGCCGCTGGAAAGCTTCTGCATCGAGCTGGCCACGTCGTTCTGGGTGTTGCTGAGGTTGCGGTAGGCGTTGTTCGCCATCAGGTTTGTGTTGATTGCCATGCCCATGGTGTTTCCTCCGTGATTGGGTCTGCTGGTACTCCAGGCCGTCCGTGGCCTGTCACTTCTGGTTATCGGAACAACGTTCCTTTTGGTTAGCAAAAATCCGCAGGGAAATTTTGCGGCAGCCCACAAAATCCGCAGGGCGCCGCTTGACTGGACAAAGCAGACAAATCATGTATGAACAACGCCTAACGCGTGGGCGACTGCAGCCGATAGTTGTCATTGGCGCGGCGAAGGCACAGGGGAAAGTGCCTTCTCGCGGCAATGCACCCGAAAAACCAACCCGGAACTGGAGTTGACCCGACATGGCCATCCATGAACTGTCGGCCCTGCTGTGGCGGGAACGTGAGCTATTGGACCTGCTGACGTTCAAGCTGGAGGAAGAGCAGCTGCTCCTCACAGCGGGCAAATCCCGATGGTTGCCGCATGGCACGCGGGAAGTCGAGCAAGTACTGGAACATTTGTCCAAGGCAGGCCTTGCCAGGGCGGTGGAAGTGGCTGCCGTGGCAGAGGAATGGGGCCTGCCAGCGGAGTCCTCGCTGGGCACGCTTGCCTCGTCCGCGCCGGAAGCGGCCTGGGCCGACGTCTTGTCCTCGCACCTGAATGCGATGCAGCAGCAGACCGCCACCATCAAGCAGTTGCGTGATTCAAACGAGCAGTTCCTCCGCGCTGCCGTCCGTTCCACCCAGGAAACCATGGCGGATCTGAAGCCGGCCGCCGGGACCTACGACTCCCATGGCCGGACAGGGGTCCAAGGCAGGACCCCGGACTCAACCCCGTCCCGTCTTTTCGACCAGCAATTCTGACCGGAACTCATCAAACACGGACGGCTAAGCAAAGGCCGGACCACCCGAGGTCCGGATCACCCAAAGGACAAAGCAGTGAGCACATTCGGCGGACTCAATACGGCCTACTTGGGCCTCACCGCAGCGCAGCAGGCGATCAACGTGGCGGGGCAGAACATCGCCAACGCCGGCACGGACGGCTACACAAGGCAACGCATCGAACAATCGGCCCTCAGCGCGCCGGTCCGGACGGGCCTTGTCGCGGCCGGGGTCCAGCCGGGCCAAGGCGTATCCGTCGATGGAATCGCCCGTCTGGGCAATAGCTTCCTCGACGCCGGCGTCCGTTCCACGGCTGCCCAGGCCGGCTACGCCGGATACCGTTCCACCGAGCTCCAGCAGCTCGAAGGCTCGCTGAACGAGCCGGGGCCTTCCGGGATATCCACGGCGCTGCAGACTTTCTGGTCCTCCTGGCAAGGCATCTCCAACAACCCGGGAGAAGCCGCGCCCGCCGGCATGCTGCTTCAGGCAGGTACAACCCTCGCCAATGCTGTTTCGAACGGTTACAAGGCCGTGGACGCGCAGTGGACCCGCGTCCACGGAGAAGCCCAAAGCACCGTCTCTACCCTGAACGACGCCGCCGCCCGCGTGGCCAACTTCAACGCGACCATCCGCTCTGTGACGGCCTCGGGAGGCTCCGCCAACGAACTTATTGATGCCCGCAACCAGGTGACCGAGACCATCTCGTCCTTGGCCGGAGGCACTGTCCGGGACAACGCCGACGGCACGGTGGACGTTTTCGTCGGAGGGAACGCCATCGTCTCCGGCACCTCGCACCGCGACCTCGCGCTGGCAGGCCAGACAAGCATGGGCGCGCCCGGCGCGCCAGTCCAGTTGGAGTGGGCGGACCGCCCCGGTGTCGCGGTACCGCTCGACGGCGGAAAGCTCGCCGGTGCGGTCTCCCTCCTCGCCCCGGCCGCTCCGGGAGGTGCCGGCGGGGCCATCGCCGAAGCCGCCGCGTCCTACAACGCCTTCGCCACCAAACTGATGAACGACGTCAATGCCGTGCACCGTACCGGACAGTCCACCACTGGTGCCACCAACCTCGACTTCTTCGCCACCAACCCCGGCGCTCCGGCTGCGTTGTCCCTCAGCGTCGTCCCGACGAGCGCCGCAGGAATCGCCACCGGCAGCCCCGGCTCCGGCGCCCTCGACGGCAGCATCGCGGACGCCGTGGCCCAAATCGGCACCGGGCAGGGCTCCCCCGACGTTCTATGGTCCGGAATTGTCACAGGAATCGGCACAACGTCGCGTTCGGCACAGCAGCACCAGCAGCTCGCCGACGCGGCGAGCGCTGCCGCCGTCGGGCAGCGTTCCTCAGGAGCCTCCGTAAGCCTCGACGAGGAGAACATCAGCCTCCTCACCAACCAACACGCCTACCAGGCGGCCGCCCGGGCATTGACTGCGGTGGACGAGACCCTCGACGTCCTGATCAACCACACCGGATTGGTGGGAAGGTAAGCCATGCTCAACAGAGTCACCACTCAGACGATGGCCGCCGCCGCGCAGCTGAATCTCCAGGCGGGTTCGGCCAAGCTCGCAGCCCTGCAGGACAAGGCCACCAACCTTACCAACATCACCCGGCCCTCCGACGACCCAACGGGCTTGGCGAATTCCTTTGCCGTGCGGGGACAGATCAGCGCCGCCGGACAGTATTCGAACAACATCAACGACGGCAATGGTTGGCTGACAACCGCCGATTCGGCCCTCGGCCAGGCCACCAACATCCTCAATCAGGTCCGTGACCTCACAGTGCAGGCTGGCAACGGTTCCCTGAACAGCACCGCCAAGGAGGCGATCGCCGTCGAAATCGAAGGACTCAACAACGACCTCCTCGCGCAGGCGAACACGCAGTACCTTGGCCGCAATGTCTTCGCGGGAAGTTCCGATTCGGCCGGCGCCTTCAGCAATGCCACGCCACCCGTCTTCAATGGAACGCCGGGCAGTACGGTGCAGCGGCGCGTCGATGCGAACCAGACGGTGCGCGTAGACGCCGACGGCGGTGCGATCTTCGGGAGCGGCGCCACCTCGGTCTTCGCCTTGGTGAGCAACGTCGTCGCCGACATCCGCTCCGGTGCCGACGTCGGGAGCCGCTTGACCGCCCTCAGCGACAGCATCAAAACTGTCATCAGCGGACGGGCAGACGTCGGAGTGCGGCAGACGAAGCTGATGAGCGCGCAGAACTCCGTGGACGGGCTGAAGGCCTCGCTTGAGGTCCAACGCTCCGGCATTGAAGACGCAGACATAGGAAAGGCGGTCATGGACTTGAAGCTGCAGGAAACCAACTACCAGGTTGCCCTCGCTGTCACTGCCAAGACGTTGCAGCCCACGCTCATGGATTTCCTGAAATGAGCACGGCACAGGCTTCCCGCGAATTGAGCTTCACGGCGCCCATGCCGGGGCTCGAAGCCTCTGCCGGCTTCGCCTTGCGGGGAATCGACGGCGCCCCCGGGCTCTACGCTATGGAATCGGCCAGTCCGCGCATCCGGATGTTCCTGGCCGAGGCCGCCGTCTATCTTCCGGACTACGCGCCAGCCATCCCCCGCACGACATTGGAAGACCTCGGGCTGGACCGGGCCGAGCTGGCAACCACCCTGGTAGTGGTCAACCCGACTCCCGAAAAGACAACGGTCAATCTCGCGGCCCCCATCGTACTCAACCCGGAAACCGGACGCTGCACGCAACTGCTCCTCGACAGCAAGGAATACCCTCTCCGGGCCGAGCTGAGCGCCTAAGCAAACGCGCGCTCACCTTTAGGCCCCTCCCGGCAGACGCCCGCTCAGATGATCTGAGCGGGCGTCTGCGCTTTTGACCGCATATCCGAGCGAGCGTCGCCGGTTTTTACTGCATATGTGAGCGAGCGTCCTGTCTTGCGCTGCGGGATCGTCGCCCGACCCATCGGCCCTCCACAACGCCCGCTCACCTTTGGGCCATTTCCGGCGAACGCGAGCTCACCTTTGGGCCATTTCCGGCAAACGCCAGCTCAGATGATCCACTCCCACACCAAAATTGTTTCGGCAAACCACTTGCGCCCAGGCTTCCGCGCGTTCATACTAAATGAACGTCATTCATTTAGTGACTCCCGTCTCACCGGAAAACAGCCATCATGATCCACACCACCAACCCGGGCGCCCCAACCTCTCCCGCCCACCATCAGCTTCGATGACCCCACAGACGGCTTTCACTGCATCACCCAGCAACAATCTTCGGCCCATCTAGAAAGAGCCAGGCACATGACTCAAATAACCCGCCCAAGCGCCAGGAAAACCGTGGAGGCCCACGATCCCGCCGGCACCGAACACGGCATCAGCGGCAAAGGACTCAAGACGGGGCAGCTGGGGCTCCTCGCCGTCGTCGTCCTCGGTATTTCCTCCGTGGCACCCGCCTACAGCCTGACCAGCTCACTCGGCCCGGCGGTCAACGCGGTGGGCCTTCAGCTGCCTGCGATCTTCATCGTCGCCTTCATCCCGATGATCCTCGTGGCGTTCGCCTACCGGGAGCTCAACGCGGACTCCCCGGACAGCGGCACCACCTTCACGTGGGCCACCAAGGCATTCGGCCCGTTCATCGGCTGGATGGGCGGTTGGGGGCTGCTCGCGGCGAACATCATCGTCCTGTCCAACTTGGCAGGCGTCGCGGTGGACTTCTTCTACCTCTTCCTCGCCCAGGTGTTCGGCAATCCCGATCTTGCCGACCTCACCTCCAACAAAGCCTTGAACATCGCCACGTGCCTGGCTTTCGTCGCGCTGGCTGTCTGGGTCAGCTACCGGGGCCTGCATGCCACCAAACTGGTGCAGTACGCCATGGTGGGATTCCAGGTTGTGGTGTTGGGCGTCTTCGTCGTCATGGCACTCACCCACGCTTCCTCCGGTGACACCCCCACGGCCATTGCTTTCAGCTGGGACTGGTTCGACCCCACGAAGATCAGCAGCTTTGAGCAATTCGCTGCCGGCATGTCCCTGGCGGTCTTCGTCTACTGGGGCTGGGACGTCTGCTTGACGGTCAATGAAGAGACCAAAGGCGGCAAAGGCACTGCCGGCAAAGCGGGCACCACGACGGCGATCGCCGTGCTGGGACTCTACGTCGCCGTGATCGTCGCGACCATGATGGTGGCAGGCGTCGGTGGAGACGGCATCGGGCTCAACAACCCGGACAACCAGTCCAACATCTTCGCCGCACTCGCTTCACCGGTGATGGGCCCCCTGGCCATCCTCATGTCCTTGGCCGTACTCGCAGGCACAGCGTCGTCCCTGCAGTCCACCATGGCCTCACCGGCCCGAAGCCTTCTCGCCATGGGTCACTACGGCGCCCTCCCGCACAAGTTCTCCACCGTGAGCAAGCGCTTCGGTTCCCCCGGATTCGCAACCATCATGGCCGGGGCTATCTCCGGCGGGTTCTACGCCATCATGAAGGTGGTCAGCGAGAACGTCCTCAACGACACCATCCTGGCTTTGGGCTTGATGATCTGCTTCTACTACGGAATGACCGCCTTTGCCTGCGCTTGGTACTTCCGGCACAGCGTGTTCAGCAGCGTCCGCAACTTCTTCATGCGCCTGCTCTTCCCGGTGGTCGGCGGCGTCGTGCTGACCCTCGTCTTCATCCAGACTGCAGTGGACAGCTGGTCCCCGTCGTTCGGCAGCGGTTCCGAGATCTTCGGCGTCGGCCTCGTTTTCATCATCGGCGTGGGCATCCTGGTCCTCGGAGCGGTGGTCATGGTGATCATGGCCCGCGTCCGGCCCGGCTTCTTCCGCGGCGAAACCCTCCGCAAGGACACTCCGGCCCTCGTGGTTCCGGAGTAACCCTCCAGCGCGCCAGAAGCCCTGTTCCGGAATCACCCGGGGCAGGGCTTCTCTTGTGGTTGCTTCACCACATGTGCGCGACGTCGATCACCAGGCGCGATCCCGTTCCCGGACCGGCCAGAGTGACGACCCTGAACGGGAGGCGGGCGCGAAGACCCAGGCCAAGGCTGGTGTATCCCTCGAAGCTGCCCGCGAAGGCCAGCTGACGGAAGGTCCTGTAGCTTGAGACGTTCGTCAGTTCGTTCTTGTCGGCCGGGGTGTACGTGGCATTGCCGCCGGCGGAGTACGCCGGTGCGTTGACTGTGATTTGCAGGAACGCATTGCCTCTCAGGTCAACGGGAAGTCCCGAGCCGTCCTGCAGTACCTGTGGAACGTAACGGATCGAGTAGCCGGCAACGGCGCCGTTCAGGTCGATCACCAGGCGGTCAAAGCATGGTTGCGGGCCCGTCCTGACATTGACCACTTGTGCCTGGGCCAGCGCCGGGTTGGACTTCGCCAGCGATCCCCACACAATCCCGCAATACGGAGCGGCGGACGCTGGTCCCGGAGCCACGAGGCCGAGCCCGACGGCCACTAACACTGTTCCCAACCACGCGTGAAACCTTCTCACCGGGACCCACTCCCCTTAGATACTTGAGAGATCCGATACCTCAAAGCGTAGGAGTGTCCGGGACCTTTCGGTGGCTTCGTTTCCGCTTCGGCCCCCAACCGTTAGTGGAGATCGCGAAGGGTCACGGGGACGTGATGACGCAGCCTGGATTCTGCGTCTTTCCCGGGCTTTGGCGCTGTTTCGCGCCCCCGTTCGTTATCCCGGATAACGACGCCGGATGGGTTACTGCTGAGGGGTCGCGAGGTGCGGGCACGATCTGCCAAAAGTCTGCTGGGCGTGACATGCAAAAGCCCCACCCGGCTGGTGTGGTGTTGCTGGATTCCAGTCGTGCGGGGCTGCTTTGCGTGCGGGGTTTAGCCTTCGCACTCGCGGCAGTACTTGAGGCCGTTCTTTTCCAGCGCGATCTGCGACCGGTGACGGACCAGGAAGCACGATGAACACGTAAATTCATCGGACTGCTCCGGGACAACGATGACGGTCAGTTCTTCACCGGACAGATCGGCGCCCGGAAGGTCGATGCCTTCGGCTGTGTCGTTCTCGTCGATGTCGATCACAGCAGTCTGGGCACCGGAGCCGCGCGATGCCTGAAGGGCCTCGAGCGATTCGGCGGGAGACTCTTCTTCGGTCTTGCGTGGGGCGTCGTAATCGGTAGCCATTGTTGTGGTTCACTTTCGTTGCTGCATAGTGCCATTTCAGGCACCTCAGTGAAGCAGTTTAGGGCATAGTACACGCCATCAACGAATAGTGTGTCCAACGAGACATTTGGCCACGTAAAAACCCCGGAATCCCGGGGTTTTCGCTACTCCCCAGCCCGCATTTTCCTGGCCTGAGCGTCCGCGATGGCCACACCGCTGAGGGCCGGGAGCCAGCCGTAGCGGGTGGTTTCGGTAGCTCCGGAGGCCCCCAGCTCGGCGGCGTCGTAGAAGTAGGCAGCTTCGATCCAGGCGCTCACCTTGGACATGATGGAGACGATCATGCGGCCAAACTACCGAGGCCGCATTCAGGACCCGTTTCCGCCCTGTCACAGCCGTGTTAAATGATCCTGTAGCTCAGTATCCGCGTGCCGCCGTCGTCGTGGCCGTCATCCGGAGCAGCGTGAATCAGCAGTCCGGATTCATCCGAGGTGACGGTGACAGGGTTGCGGGTGATGACGTGACCCGCGCCGCTGAACACGCTGATGGGCACGTCCCGACTGACTCTTCTCCGAACCGGTTCCACCAGCGCCAGTCCTCCGAGTTCAAGGACACCGCCATCGGCCTCCGGCAAGAGGGAAATACCGCTGCACAGCAGGAGTCCCGGGCCCAGGAGTTGGGCATCCTGGTAGTCGACGAAGTGCCCGGGGTTCTCCCACTGATCCAGCAGCCGCCCGTCCGTGTCCCAGGTGTAGAGCTGCCGGGAACCCCAGCTTCCGCCGAACACCAGGTCCAGTCCGGGATCGCGGAGGATCCAACCGATGTGGTCGTCCACACGGAACCGCTCGCTGACCTCGAAGGTGTCCGGATCGATCGTATAGACGATGCTTCTGCTCGCGGCCCGGTACTCGGCGACGGAAACCCACACGTGGTCGCCGTCGAAATCGATACCACCGGGGTGATACGCGGCGTCCTCTCCCACGGGAATATCGCGCAGCAGCCCGCCGTCCGGTCCGAGGACGAACACGTGCCCGCTCCCCCGTCCGGGAGTGCGCAGTGCGGGATCCGCCGCGGGGCGCGGCGCATCGAGGATCTCAACGGAGGACAAGAACGTCAGTCCCCTGGCGAACGCCATGCCCTGCGGGTGGTGGGTCGGAAAATCGAGGCGGATCTCCCCGAGCGGTTCGAAGCGGCTCCGCCGGTCGAGCGCGGAGAGGAGCTCAGTCTCCCGCATCGGCATGCGCCTGCCTCCACAATTCGTAAAGCTCGGCTGCGTATTCCGGACGGGCGGCAAGGACCCCGCCCTGTTCCGGGAACGTGTCCATCTCGCCTTCGGAGTTGAGCACGACGCCTCCAGCCTCCTGAACAATAAGCGTCGCCGCCAGGTGGTCGATCGGGCTGAAACTCCCGATGATCGCCCCCGCGCCGCGCCCGGCGGCTACGCCCACCACCGTCATGGTCGCCGAACCCATGATCCGCATGATGCAGTGCCGCTCGCCCAGCTCCGCGAGCAGTTCCAGCATCCCGGGCCACGGCAGGTGTCCCGCGAGTTCGGTCGCCACCACGGTTCCGGCCAGGGCCGCCGTCGAACTCCCCCCGGGAGCCAGTGCTAGCGGTATTCCGTTGAGCCAGGCGCCGTGACCCGCCCACCCCTCGAAAATCTCGCCTCGCCAGGGATCAACGACGACGGCGACAGCTGGCTTGCGGTCCACAGCCAAGGCAAGCGAGAAGGCCGTCCACGGAATCCGGTTTACGTAATTGGTCGTCCCGTCGACCGGGTCAAGGTACCAACATGGTGCGCCGGGCACCGCGACTCCACCCATTTCCTCGCCAACCACTGTGTGGCCGGGAAGGCGGGCGGCAATCACTTCGCGGACGTGGCGCTCGACGGCGACATCGACTTCCGTGACCAGGTCGGCAGGGTGCGCCTTGGTCGAGACCTGGCCGCGATCGGCGTCGCGCATGTACCCGACGACCCATTCGGCCAGCTCCAACGCGACTTTCCGGGACTCAAGAACTTCATCTCCGGCGAGTCCCCCGGGAGCCCGGGCCGAATCCCACACCTGCGGGTCTTCGGCGATGGCGCTTTGCAACAGGTCCAGCTGGTTGCTCGTGATCGAATCCACGCCGAGTCCCAAGGCCCAGCGCATTGTTTCGAGATCATCAATGGTCCAGCACGCAACTTTGGCCCCCGCGGCGTGGATCTGTTCCACCATGTCCTTGCTGAGGACCACGTGCTCGGAATTGACGAACTCGGGATTCAGCTCGGCGAGCAGCTCGTCCGGCGGGGCCGTCCTCTTGCTCCAGGGCAGCCAAATCCGGGCGTCCTGGTCGAGGGCACGGATGATCCGCATTCCGTCCAGGTTCCCGCACCAGGCCACTTCGATGCCGCTTTCGCGCACGACGGCGGCAGCCGCCCCTGCGGGGCCGGGCTCGTCCATGTCGATGAGCAAGGTTGACCGGCGGCCGCGGAAAAGCTCTATGGCTTCGGAAAGCAGGGGAATCCGCTCCTCGCCGGCGCCCAGTTGCCTGATGCGGTCATAGTCGACGTCTGCAGCGTCGGCGTCGAGGCTCCAGATCCTGAGCAGGGAGGCATCGTGGAGCAGGATCACCTGCCCGTCCTTCGTGACCCGGACGTCCACCTCCACCAGGTCCGCACCCGCGTCGACGGCAGAGGCGATGGCGGGCAGCGTGTTCTCCAGATGTTTGCTGGAGTCGCCGCGATGGGCCGTGGCGCGGGTCCTTGTGGTGTCAATGGTGTTGCTCACAGTGAGGCACCTGCCTCTGCTACCAGGCGTCCGTCCCGGAAGGTCATGGCCTTGCGGATGCCGGCATAGAGCTGTTGGCCTGGCCGCATGGGCTCGCCGCTGACAAAGCTGCGGAGCTGGGCGTCGGCCCTGCGCACGTACACTTCCTGGAAGTGTCCGCGCGGGACAACCCTTTCGACCGTCGCCGGAACCGCACCCGCGAAGGGCGCGTCCGCCAGGATGACGTCCTCGGGTCGGATCCCGAGAATGTCCGGGCCCGTGGCAATAAGTCCGTTGTTGAGCGAGCCTTCGATGCGGTTCATGCTGCCGATGAACGTGGCCACAAACTCGGTTTCCGGGCGGGCATAGAGGGCTTCCGGTGTGCTGTATTGCTCGATCCGGCCAGCATTCATGACGGCGATGCGGTCGGACATGGACATCGCTTCTTCCTGGTCATGGGTGACGATAACCGTGGTGATGCCCAGTTCCTGCTGGATCTTGCGGATGTCTTCACGCACTTTGACCCGCAGTTTCGCGTCCAGGTTGCTCAAGGGTTCGTCCAGGAGCAAGAGCTTCGGCTCCTGAACGAGTGCCCGGGCCAAAGCCACGCGTTGCTGCTCGCCGCCGGAAATGCGGGCGGGCTTGGAATCCCTGTGATGCAAAAGGCTGACCAGCTCCAGGACGGCTTCCACCCTGTCCTTGATCTCCGCCTTGGACATTTTGCGGAGCTTCAGCGGGAAGCCGACGTTTTTGGCCACGGTCATGTGGGGCCACAGCGCGTAGTTTTGGAACACCATCGCGCTGGGGCGGTTCTCCGCGCCGAGGTGCGATACCTCTTGGCCTTCCACCTCGATGGAGCCGGAGTCCGGTTCCAGGAAGCCGGCGATCATGCGCAGCGTGGTCGTCTTGCCGCAGCCGGAGGGCCCCAGCAAGGACACCAGTTCGCCCTCCTTGACCGAGAGATCGAGGTTGTCGATGATGGTGCGGCCGCCGAGGACCTTGTGGAGGCCGCGGATGGCCAGGCCACCGCCCGACGCCGGTGTGCCCGGCTTTGTGGGGCTGGCGGGCAGTTCGGTCAATGGTTCATGGATTGTCATGGGTAGGTTCTCTGTCTGACATTGAGCGCGGGGCGCTATTTGATCTGGAAGCCTTCGGCGAGCTGGCCGCCGAGGATGTGCTTGTGCGCCGCGAGCATGAGGGCCACGGAGGGGATGGCCAGCAGGATCGAGAACACGGCGGCCACTTGGGTGGGGTAGTTCAGCACCAGGCTGTACATCTGGGTCGGCATGGTCATGAACGCCGGGGCACCCACCAAGTACGTTCCTTGCGCTTCGTCGAAGGACGCCAGGAAGGACATCACGGCCGCGACGATAATCCCGGGCAGTGCCATGGGGAGAGTCACTGAGGCGAACACGCGCAATGTGGAGGCTCCGGCGTCGCGGGCTGCTTCCTCAAGGTTCCGCGGCACGGCAGCGAACGCTGCAGCCGGGATCCACGTCATGAAGACCACTGTGCCCAGCACGTGCACCACGAGGATTCCCAGCACCGTGTTCATCAGGTTCAAGGCGTAGAAGAGCGCCGCAAGGGTAACGAACAAGCCCATCTTGGGAAAGGCGTTGGTCGCGAAAAGGCTGATCAGGAAGAAGCGTCGGCCGGGAAAATCGAAGCGGGCGAAGGCGTAGGCGGCGGGCAAGCAGATGATCGCGGACACGAGCACCGTCAGCGGGGCGAAGAACAACGAGTTCTGCACCGCGATGCCGAGCGCGCCGTCGTTGACCACCACCTGCCACCAGCGCAGCGTCCAGTCGTCGGGAAGGAGGTTGGGGAAGGTCCAGTTGCCCGCGAAGGCGCGGACGCCCAGCCAGAGCAGGGGGCCGAGGATGAACACGACCATAAGGACCACGAACAGGCCCACGACGGCACCGCGCACAATCGAGCCCAGCGTGAGCGGCCGGCGGGTGCGTGAGGCAG
Organism: Arthrobacter bambusae; assembly: GCF_022606295.1. Lineage (GTDB taxonomy): Bacteria > Actinomycetota > Actinomycetes > Actinomycetales > Micrococcaceae > Arthrobacter > Arthrobacter bambusae_A. The sequence goes on along the minus strand of NZ_JAHHZS010000007.1, from coordinate 112,421 downwards.
TAGTGACAGCCATCAGGCTTTCCCCTGTTCCTTGGCCGAGCGGAAGTTTGCCCACACGTAGAGCGCGGCGATTCCGGAAGCGATCAGGAAGACAGTGAAGGCCATGACCGCGGACTGCTGGGGCTGGTTGAAGGCAGAGAAGTAGTTGGACATGTCCACTCCGAGCATGTTCGGTGAATTGGGCCCGGTGAAGTACGGCACCGTGAACGAGCCAACAATTCCAATGGCCGTAAACGTCGTCGCGATGATGATGGGAACTGCCGCCATGGGAACGATCACCGAGACGATCGTGCGCAAGGAGCCGGCACCGGCGTCGCGGGCTGCTTCGATCATGGCGTTCGGCACGGACTGCAGTCCGGAGGAGACCATGAGCACGGCGAACGGAAGCGACGTCCAGACCGAGCCGATGATGACCGTGACCATGGTGAAAGCCCATACCGGGAAGTCAAGCCCGAACAGGGCAAAAACGCTCCGCAGGAAACCCGTGCCGGAGTAGAAGGTCAGGATCGCCCACGAGGCGATGACCACCGGGATGAACAGCGGCACGATCGCCAGTCCGGAGAGGAGCCGGGCCATTCGACCGCCCTTGAGCTTGAGGTAGAGCCCAATGCCGAGGGCCAGGAAGATGACCGTTGCCGTGCTGGCCAGCGTCACGATGACCGTGACCAGAAGGTCTCCGAGGAAACGCTTGTTGGTGAACATCTCCTGGTATGCCGCCAGCGTTCCCCACCATGAGTCCGCCTCGTGCACGTTCTGGCCAATGGTGGCAATGGTGTGGTTCAACCCACCGGTGAGGCCGATGCTGAAGCCGAAGGCAAGCACGATCGGGAAGCCGACGAAGATCGCGATCAGCAGGATCGGCGGCAGGGCCATGAAGAATCCGACGGCGCGCTGGCCCAGGCGCTTAGGGCGCGTGGTACGGGCCGGCGGAACTGTTTGTTCCAGTTCCGCCGGCTTGTGAAGCGTGGTTGTCACTGGCCGGGAACCTTCTGGTCCCAGAGGTTGTTCAGGTCTTTGCCCATCTGGTCGAAGTAGCCCTTGCGCAGGTTGTTGGTGTCTGCGTCCTTGAACTTGTCCTTCACGTCAGCCGGCAGTTTGTCCAGGCTGATGGCCGGGAAACCGGACATGTCCTTGATGATCATGGTCTGCGCGTCCGGAGAGAGGACGAAGTTGGCAAGCTTCAGTGCCGCTTCCTGGCGGGGCGAGGACTTGGGAATGCCGAGGTAGGCGGCACCGCCGGTGAAGGACGGGTTGCTGATCTGCGTGGCCTTCACGGTGGACGGGATCTGGCCATTGGTCAGGCCGGTGATGAACTGGTCGGACCACACCGGGGCCATGGAGATCTGTCCCTTGGCGAGCAGGTCAAGGGTCTGCTGGTTGCCGTTGGGGTAGACACCGCTCTGGAAGACGGATGAGTTGAGGTCCTTCAACGTCGCGAAGCCCTGGTCCCAGTACTTCTCGAGGTCCTTCTCGTAGCCCACCGTCATCTTGGCGCGGGCGTCGGCGGGAACGAACTTGTCCAGGACCGTGGCAACGAATGCGCCACCGGACCCTCCCGACTTGGGCGAGTTGTAGGTGAACTTGCCCGGGTTTGCCTTGATCCAGGCGAGCAGATCGTCGAGGGTCTTCGGCGGAGTGGCAACTGTCTTGGTGTCATATGCGAGGAGCACCGCGGAGCCGCGGTACGGGATGCCACCGGTGCCGCCGGCCTTGATGACATCCTGCGGTACATCGTTCAGTGCCGGAATCGTCTGCGAGCTCACGGAGGTCAGCAGATTGGCCGCAGAGGCCTTGGAGACAAAGCCGCCGTCCACGAGGTCGAAATCAGGTTCCTTGTTCTGCTCCGTGGCGCTGGTCAGTTTCGCCAGGGTCTGGGCATCGTGCTCGCCGTGCAGATCGAGGGTGACCTTCACGTTGTAGCCGGGGTTGGCCTTCTCGAAGGCGGGAACGAGGCTCTTTTCCCACAAGTTCTGGACGTTCGTGTCCCCGCTGATGAACACGGTGATCGTCTTGTCCGGAGATGCGCTGGCGCCATTGTTCTGCGCCGAAGCAGTACTGCTTTGCGCGCAGCCGGTCACAGCGGTGGCTGCAACGACGGCGACGGCGGCCGCTGCTAGAAAGCGGTTGGTCATGGGTGTTCCTTCATCTTGTCTCGAAAAGTCCCCCAAGTGCAGGAACTACCTTCCAAGGGCAAGGTGAAGGAGCGGGTCTTCCCCCATGAATCCGTGGTGAACCGCAGACAGAATTAACGCAAATATGTCAGGACATACGAACAACCATAAGAAGCCGGAAATCCCTACTTTTCGGCACGCTTCCACTTGATGGTCAGGAACGTGACGAGGACGGCTATCGCCGCAGCGAGGGCCAGGCTGACGGGGCCGGTGCCCCAGTCGAGTCCCCCTCGGTCAGGGGAAACAGCGGTCCAGTCAGAGAAGGACGCCCCCAAGGGACGGGTCAGGATGTACGCGAACCAGAAGGCGGGGATCGCCGCCAGCAGGCGACGCCAGTGGGCCAGCGCCGGGATGGCGATGACAACCGCGAACATGATGCCCGAGGCAAGGTAGCCCAGGCCCAGCGAGTAGGCGGTCAGGTCTCCGGTCGCCGTTCCGAGCGCGAACGTGGTCAGCACCGCAGCCCAGTAGAAAAGCTCCCGACGCCGGGTGGTGATGCTGTGGATGGAGAGGGTCTTCTCGCTCCGGTGCCAAAGCAGGAAGACGACAGCGAGCGCCACGGTGAAGAAGAGGGTCGACGCCAGATAGGGGACGCCAAGTCCGACGTGGACTGCGTCGGCAGCCATGGTCCCGAACACGCTGACCATCGCGACGGCGGTCCAATACACCCAGGGGATGTACCGGCGGACGCGGAACTGCAGGACCAGCGAAATCGCCAATGCCGCGAACCCGAGGCCCAGGGCGATCTCGGGTTCGAATCGGTGCACCAGGAAATCGGACGTCGTTTCGCCCATCCCGGTAGTGAGGATCTTCACGACCCAGAACAAGACGGTGACCTCGGGTACTTTCGAGGCGGAGGCTCGTGAGACGGCGTTTTGCAGTTGATCGCCAACAGCTACGGTGTCCTTGGCCCGCGGGCTAGCGGTGACTTCTTCGGGCATCATGGCCCCCATTGTTCACGGCCTTCCCGAGCGTTTCCCGAATGTGACGCATGTGGCCACGCCTTGACACGGTGACGAAGCCCCAAGCCACCCGGCCCCATTCGCGGGATAATGGAGCCATGGCCGATCAGGATCAGGATCCTTGGGATGAGTTCGACAGGCTCAAGCCCGCAGGACACGATCGCGTCCAAGGCTATCCCGGAGGAGAACCCTTGGGCTTTGGCTTCCGCACGGGCGTGCGGAGCGCACGAGTGGCCCTGGGTTTCGCCGTCTACGCGCTGGTCCTTGGCACCGTGCTTGTCCTCGTCGGGATCATCGACTTCATCGGCACGGGCGAGGTGCTCTGGCTGGCGTTGATGGTGCTTATCGAGGCCGTCTTCATCTATGGCTTCATCCAGTTGGCGCACCAGGCGCGCAACCGGCGTTCGACGTAGAGCACTCTGCTCCGAAGAACTACAGTCCTTCCGCGATCTGCTTGATAGTGGACAGGCGGCGGTCCCATTCGGCGCCGATGCGGTCGAGGTTGCGTGCCGTTTCGCTCAGTTGCGAGCCGAGCACCCTGTAGCGCAGTTCGCGGCCCACGCGCAGCGATTCAACGAGCCCGGCCTCCTGCAGCACGGCGAGGTGCTTGGCGATGGCTTGTCGCGTTACCGGGAGCCGCCCGGCGAGGGCCGACGCCGATGCGTCGCCTTCGCCGAGGGCAGCCAGAATGCTCCACCTCGTCTCGTCTCCGAGCGCGGCGAATACTGGAACCAGGGTGCTCGTGGTCACGACCCACCCTCGACATAAGCGGCCAGTTCGTCCAACTCCGAGTCCCAGCCTTGGCGGTGGCTCTCCATGTTGAAGGCCGGATCGCTCGTCGTGTCGAAGCCGGTCTCGACGACGGTGAGTTGCGTTCCGCCGTCGAGCACTTCAAGCGTGAAGCGGAACACGGTCGAGTGGTCAGGGTCGACCTCGGCCGGCCGGGTGCCGCGCGCGTCGTCGTTGCTCCAGCGGTAGGCGATCGTTCGCGGCGGGTCGAGTTCCTCGATCAGCACCGGGAAGGCGCCGTATCCCTCGAAAGAAAAGACACCGCGGCCTCCAACGGCCACCTCGTCAAGGACGGCGGTTTGTCCGAACCAGCGCGCAATGTGCTCGGCTTCGGTGATCGCAGCCCACACCTTCTCGATGGGTGCCGCGATGGTGATGGTGCGCCTCACGGTGAATTCGCCGGCGTCGACGACGGAGGCCTGGTTTGCAGTCATAGTCATGATTCTGGTCCTTTCTTTCAGTTACTGCAACTAAAGGGTTGCAGTAACTGAAAGAAAGAGCAACCCTTAGGTTGCAGATCGAGGCTTACTGGGGTCGCCAAGGGCGGATCTCCTGCGGCGTCCCGCGGCCACGATGAAGACCGCGACGGCGATTGCCACTATCGCGGCGCCGCCGCCGATTGCGGTGATGATGCTCCAGGGGCTGAGAGTCCCGACGCCCGATGGCGTTCCGGGGACGGCGGGTTTCGAGGCTGTGGAGGTTGTTGCGCCCGGGGCAACCGCGGCGTAACGGGACACCGAGCCGTCACCGATACCGCTGCCCGGGCTTGTCACGATGAGCGTCCCGTCCGGGGCCACCGCCAGATGCCCGGAGTTCTTCTCAGTTGGGATGGCGGATCCCACAGCTGTTGCGCCCGGCGGGATGACTGACAACACGCGGTCTTGGACCGTGGTCACAAAGACGGTACCGTCCTGGCCGACGACTGCCTCTTGGGGTCCTCCCGGGACGAAGATACGGTATGCGACCGTGTCAGCGCCCGGTTTGATGACCGCGAGCTGATTGGAACTGATGTTGGTGACATAAATTGTTCCGTCAGGGCCCGCGGCGATCCCGTGGGGATTCTCTGTGCTTCCTGACGTCGCGCTGACCTGAATGGTCCGGGAGACGGCGCTCGCTCCGGAAGGAATGACCGAGACAGTCCCCGCGATTTGGTTTGCTACGAACGCGGTGCCGTCCCTCGTGACCGCGACCTCCACCGGTCCTTCTCCGACAGGTACCGTCCGGTCCACGGTCGATCCGTTCGGCGCGATGACCGACACGGTGTGCTCCAACGAGTTCGGAACATAGATCGTCCCGTCAGGTCCGGCGGCGATCAGATGGCTCCCGCTGGAAACCGGAATTCGTCGCGCGACACCGGTCGCGCCGGCAGGAATGACGCCCACGTCGTACTGATTGCTGGCGCTGTCTCGTTCAGCGACGTACAGGGTGCTGTCCGGGGCCATTGCCAGGCCTGACGTGAACCCTCCCGTGCTGATGGTCCGGGATGGCCGGACCGCTCCGGGAGGTATCACGCTGATGCCGCCGGCCGCTCCGTAGTTGCCGACATACGCAGTGCCGTCAGGACCGACCACCACGCCAACGGGCACCCCGCCCACGTCAAGAACGTCCGAAGGTGCCGCCATCGCAGGCACAGCGCCCAGATAGGCGAACGCGGTCGCGGCCACGACGGCCAGGCTCCAAATTTTCACTTTCTCCCCCAAGAATCCCCAACGGCGCTCGACGCCGACCCAGCGGAGCGAGCTCCGCGTCTGCAGCATATCCCGCCGCCGCCCTCAACCCTTGCGCGGCAAGTACGTGTTCACCGGCCGCCCGGTCGATCCGTAGGCCAAATGCAGGTCAACGAGTCCTTTGCGTTCGAGTTCACTGAGATAGCGCTGCGCCGTAGGGCGGCTGATTCCGACGCTGCCCGCGATCTCCGAGGCACCCAAGGGTTCCGTGGAATGAACAACCATGTCGAGGACTTTTTGCATCGTGGGTGGCAGCCGCCGGGTCGCTTTGGAGGGCGGAGCCGTCCGGCGCAGGCTGAACAGCTGGTCAACGGTCGCCTGGTCGGCCACCGTCCGGGATTCCGCCTCCTGCCGCCAACGCCGATATGCTTCGAGCTGGGTCTGCAGCTGCTCGAAGCCAAACGGCTTGACGAGGTAGTACACCGCTCCCCCGCGCATGGCGGCCCGTACGGTCTCAAGGTCGCGCGCGGCGGTGATCATGACGGCGTCGAGTTTTTCCCCGGCCCCCTGAAGGGACCGCAACAGGCTGATTCCGTCTTCATCGGGGAGGTAGACATCGAGGAGAAGAAGGTCCGGTTTGAGCCGCTGCACGGCTTCCCTGGCCTCTGCCGCGGTGTGGGCCTCGCCGACGCATTCGTATCCCTCGATTTTGGCCACGCGGCTTGCGTGGATGCGGGCTACGCGGAAGTCGTCGTCGACCACCAAGGTACGGATCATTCGATTGATTGTCCTGTCATGACCGGGGTTTCGGATTCCATGTGGGGTTCCGGCAACCAGATTTCAAAGCGTCCCCCGGGGCCCGGGAAAACATCCATGGTGCCTCCTGCACGGTGAACGATCCTGCTCACCAGCGCAAGGCCTATCCCGCGTCGCATTCCCGGCCGCGGTTCCTTGGTGGTGAACCCGTCGGCGGTGATCGTGCCCACCAATTCTGCGGGGACACCGGGCCCATTGTCGGTCACGCAAATGAAAATGCCCGAGGAATCGTCCAACTGGATGCTCACCTCACGGGGCGTGGGCTGCTCGGCGAGGATCTCGACAGCGTTGTCGAGGAGGTTCCCCACGATCGTCAGCAGCGCTTGCGTTTCGAGGAACGGTTGGCGCAGCTGCGAGTCGTCAGTGACCGATATCGTGACGTCCTGCTCAGCAGCCACGGTGATTTTCGCGAGCAGCAAAGCCGCGAGCTCCGGCGGCTCGATCCGCGAGCGCAGGCCTTCGCCCAGCGAGCGCGAGGTGTCCGAAATCCGCGAGACGAAATTCCGCGCCTGGTCCACATCTCCGAGTTCCAGGAGTCCGTCCACCACGTGGAGACGGTTCGCGTACTCGTGCTCCTGGGCGCGCAGGGCCTCCATGAGGCCTTCGACAGAGCGAAGGTCTCGCACCAGCCCCTCAACCTCGGTGCGGTCGCGCAGGGTGACCACCGAGCCTATGCTCCTTCCGGCCAAGGCAACGGACATCCGGTTCACCACCAGCAGGGCGTCCTCGGTGATGACGATCTGGTCGGTTCCGCTGATCTGTCCGGTCAACAGGGAACGCAGCCTCCCGGCCGGCAGCAGATCCTCGATCTTCTCCCCCAGCACGTTTTCTTCCAAGTGGAGCAGGGAGCGCGCTTCGGAGTTGATGACGGTGACCCGGCCGTCGTCGTCGAACCCGATCATCGCTTCGCGGATGCCGTGCAGCAAGGCTTCGCGCTCCTGCAACAGGGACGCGATCTCCACCGGTTCGAGATCGAAGGTGACCCTCTTGATCCTGCGCGCCAGCAGGGCAGAACCCATGGCGCTGATCACGAGCACAACGGCTGAATAGCCGGCAATCAGCAACACCTGTTTGGTGAGCTCGCTGCTTTCGGTGGTCTCCAGGATTCCCACTGAAACCTGCCCGACGACGGTCCCGTCTGCCGCGCGCACCGGCGCCTTGGCGTTGACTGAGTCGCCGAGGCTGCCTTTGTCGATGCCGACATGGGTCTGCCCGTCGAGGACTGCGACGGGTTCTTCCAAGGTCTGCCCGATGAGGTTTGGATTCGGGTGGGAGTACCGGACACCTTTCCGGTCGGTGACCACGACGTAGTCCGGCTGTGCCTGGGACTGGACCTTGCTCGCGATCGCCTGAATCGAGTGCGTGGGATCTCCGTTCCCCAGGGACGTCACGATTTCCGGCATCTGCGCCACCGTCGTGGCGATCCCCAGCGCCCGGAGCCGGTATTGGTCCTCGAGGGTCTGGTTGCTGATCTGGGTGTAGAGAAGCGCGCCCAACGTGACTGTCACAAAGAGGATGCAGAGCAACCACACGAGGATCTGGGAGGCAAGGGGCCGCGCCTTCCAGCGCGCGCCGAAAAATCGCAAGCCACGCAACTCTGGGTGCACCGCCAACCTCTTCCTACTCTCCTAGTAGCTTATGTGACAAAGTTCACGGCTACTACGGATCAGTGCAGGACCGGCACACGGGCGTGCCACGAAGTGTGTTTCTCGTAGACGTGCGCGATGCCCAAGAGATCTGCCTCCGCGAATTCCCGGCCCAGGAAATGCATCCCGACCGGCTGTCCTCCGGCAAATCCGCAGGGGATGCTCAATCCGGGCATCCCTGTGAGGTTGGCCGGCGAGAGCATCATGAGTGCGCTGGAGAGGGAATCCTTCCCCGTTGAGCCGGTCAGCGAATGGGACATGTCCGCTTCGATCGGCGCGATGGACGGCAGCGTCGGGGAAACCAAGGCCTGGACCCCTGCGTTGTCCATGGCAGTCCGCAGGGAGGCCCGAAGATACGAGCGCACCTGATGCGCGAACTGGACGTCCTCGCGCGGCACCAAGGCACCGGTTTCGATCATGATGCGGGTTCCGCGAAGATACTTGTCAGCGCTCCCGGCCAGCAGTTCGCGATGGTGCTCGACCGATTCGGACAACGAAATCGCCAAGCTCGCGGGCAGGGCCATCTTCAGTTCGGGGAGGGACACCTCAACTACCTCCACTCCGAGTCCTTGCAAAACAACCAAAGCCTGTTCAAGGACCGCATCCACTTCCGGAGTGACCTCCCACTCGGCCCAGGCGCCACGATCCACCGCCACGCGGGTCAGGGCCGGCATCGCCTGTGGGAGCACCATCTCCGGCAGCCGGGCCGCGTTCTCCGGCCCCACCATGCCACGGAGCATGGCCGCACAATCCGCCGCGCTTCGAGCGATGGGACCGATGTGGTCGAGAGTATGGCTGACGTTGAGCACGCCTGAACCGTCCACCAGTCCGGCCGTGGCTTTGAGGCCCACCAGCCCATTCACCGAAGCCGGATTCCGCACCGATCCGCCGGTATCCGTGCCCAGGGCGCCCGGCGCACTCCCGACGGCCACGGCCACACCCGAACCGATGCTGGACCCGCCGGCGTAGCGCTCCGCCCCCCAGGGATTTTTCGACGGCGGGGTTCCCTGTCCGAAGGCGAACTCATGGGTCACCGTCTTGCCCAGGATCACCGCCCCGTTCCGCCGCAGGTGCCGGACCACGCCGGCGTCGTCGGACGCAACGCGGCCCTTGAGCGCCGACGAGCCGCCTTCAGCAGGCATCCCCCGCACATCGATGACGTCCTTCACACCCAGCGGAATCCCGTGGAGCAATCCGAGGAACCCGCCGCGCGCCGCGCTATTGTCCGCGGAGCGCGCCGCGTTTCGAGCGCCGTCCCGGTCGACGTAGGCCCAGGCATGCACTGCATCTTCCGTGGCTTCAAGCCGTCCGATGACGGATTCGACGAGTTCGGCCGCCGAGAGCTCGCCGCGGCGCAGGAACCCTGACGCCTCGGCGATTCCCAATTCCCATGCTTCAGTCATTCGCTCCACCTTCCGGGGCTTCCTGCAAACGTCCGGGGTCGAAATCGGCCCTCAACGCGGCCATGCCGCGCTGAAAGTCATTGAATGAGCGTTCGACGGCGGCGGCGTCCTCTTGCTGGATCGCCTCGCCGACCAGCTCGATGAGCCGCGCGGACTGCTCCGGAGTCAGCTGCCCGCTCACCGGCGCGCCGCCGGAGTCAGGCGACCGTCCCGCACCACGCAGACGCCACCGACGAAGACGAAGCGTACGTCCCGGAAGTCCGCAGCGCTGGCGATGACGACGTCGGCATCGCGCCCGGGCTCAATCCGCCCACCGTTCGGCGCAATCCCCGGAATCAACCCGGCCACTGCCGACGTCGCCATGGCCACCGCTCCGGCCAAGTTTCGGTAACCGCGCTCGGCCACATCCTGCACGGCCGAGATCAGCTCGTCGTGATGGCCCTCGTGGCCGTAGTCGGTGGCGAGGACCTCGACGAGTCCGGGCTCCTGGAGCAAGACATCCCAGTGCTCCCGCGTGGTCACGGTCTGTTTACGGTGCAGGAGGTCGAAAACGGAAACTTCGGCATACCAGCCACGGTCCCTGCCTAGCTTGGCCAGCGCGAGGGCTTCCGCCGGAGTGTGCGAGGGGTGGTTGGCGTGGGAAGCGATGACACTCGCCGCCGCCCCAGACGTCTTGGGGCCGCCTGACGTGATCCCGGGTGCCCCATCCATCAGTTCGCGCATGACCCGAGCTGTCGCGGCTGCACTGTGCAGGATCACCGGCACGCCATATCGCGCCGCGGCCTGGACGCCTTCCCGGATGCCGTTGAGTGCCGGTTCGATGGAAGGCAACACGGAATCCGCGATGATGTTCCGCAATTCGACGAGCTCGATCTGACCCTCCAAGCCGGCTTCGGCGGCCGCGACGCGGAGTTCGGCCATGTCGCATGCGTCCGGGTCGATGAACCGGCCAAGCACGGCTTCCTTCATGCGCCGGGCCTGCGCCGAGTGCACGCGAACCCCGCTCGCACTTTCAATGGCGCGAGGGATGTAGCTCAGGTCCTGCCCTCCCCCGCCGAGGGTCTGACCGCCGCCGAGCTCACCGATCGCAATCGCGCCATCGTCGAGCATCTTCTCCACAGTGCTGTGGCCGGACTGCGCAGGCAGCCCCCTGCCGTCGGCCATACGGGCGGCCCGCTCGGCTTCGGGCAAGTAGGTCGTCGCTCCCCGGACGTGGACAGCATGGCGCCGGTCCGCCTCCCGGACATGGTCCATGGTGCAAAAGCCGCAAAGGTTCAACACCGTGGTGGTTCCCGCAAGAAGGTGGCGGTCAAGATTCGCCAGCCACTCGTCGTCGGGCAGCGCGGGGGCACCGCTGGGCATGAGCGGGCCCGGAGTCACCCCGTGGACGTGGCTATTGATGAGACCGGGCATCACGACGCATCCGCTCGCATCGATGACCTCGCCGTCGAAGGCGTGATCGAGGTCCCAACGCTCAAGAACGTCGGCGACGCGCCCGTCACGCAGGATGACCGCTCCTGATTCGACCACCGTCTTGCCTGTACCTGGCACGACGGTGCCACCGAGGATGAGCGTAGACATTCGACTCCCTATCGATTACGTTCATAATATCGAAGTATCTTCACTATAACCACAGAGTGCAAGTACCAGGGTATAAGGACAGAGGAGATTCCACAGTGCCACTCCCCACCACCGCTCGGGATTTCGTAGGCTACGGCGAACATCCACCGGAGTTCAGCTGGCCTGGCGGTGCGCGCGTCGCCGTGTCCGTGGTCATCAATGTCGAAGACGGAGCCGAGCGCAGCATCGCCCGCGGAGGACCTGCAGACGATCTTGGCGCCCACTGGATCAAGCACCCCGCCCACCCTACGGTCCGGAACCTCACGCTGGAATCGGCTTTCGAATACGGATCCAGGGCAGGCATTTGGCGGGTGTTGCGCATTTTGAGGCACCACGACGCAAGAGCAACCGCTTTCTGCTGCGCCACGGCACTCGAGCAAAACCCGCAGATCGCGGCTGCGCTCGTCAGGGATGGCCATGAAATTGCCGACCACGGCTACAACTGGGACACGCACGCCGGGCTCGCTCCCGAGGAGGAGCGCGCGCTCATTGCCGCGTCCCGCGACTCGATCTCCAAGAGCACCAGCGTTCCGCCCACGAGCTGGTACTCCCGAGACGGACTCAACCCGGGCACGCGGGACACTCTCGCCGCCGCTGGATTCACGTATGAGTCCAATTGCTTCAACGATGACTTGCCGCATTTTGGAACCGGGATGGACAACGCGGGGAAGGACGGAGCCGGGTTGCCGGTGTTGCCCTACGCCGGTGACACCAACGACTCGGGCCTCTTCAGGCAGTTCCCCACGGCCACCGATTTCGCCCGCCAATTGTGCGGCACGCTGGACATGATGCTCACTGACGGCAGGCCCGGCCCGTCCGTCATGAACGTGGGCCTCCACCCGCGCCTTATTGGCCGGCCTGCCTACGCAGCCGCCCTGGACACGTTCCTGTCCCATGCGGGCAGCAGCCCGGCGTGGATTGCAACCCGATCGCAGATCGTCCAGGCCTGGCTGCTCACAACGAGCCCTAGGCGCTAGCGAGCAGCGCGCCCCATCCCGTGATCCGGCGCGCAGTTCCGGCCAGCCGGAGGAGATGCCACAGGGTCGCTGTTGCGCTGTCGACGACGGGCACTCCGAATTCGGATTCGAAGCCGGCCGCCAGATAGGCCGAGCGAAGGTTCGTCCCAATACAGACGACGGCATCGACGTCGGAGCCAAACGCGGGCCTCATCAGCGCGCCGATTTCCGCGCCGGACAATCTCGAGATTTCCGGGTTGGACATTGACGTCATGGGCACCGAGGAGCGGACTACTTCGAGGCCGCTGGCGGCGTACTCACGTTCAATAAGCGCCATGATGCTCGCGGGGCCGGGAAAAACGACGGCGACCCGTCCGGCGTCGAGCGCGTCGAGTGCGGCCACAAGAGCCAAGGATGCGGTGGTGGCCGGCGCACCGGTGGCCGCCGTCAATGATTTGGCGAGTGCCCGGTCCCCTTCGAGGCCGGTCCAGGAACCCGACGTTCCGTGGAACGCGATGGCATCCAGCTCCGCATCGCTGAGCAGTGACGGCGCATCGCCGAGAACCTTCGCATCGATGCGGTCATCGAGGTCTGCCGGGAGCCGGAAACGGCTGTAGTGGACCCCGACGTCCGGCGATCCGGCCAGGATATCGGAAGTCAGCGACTCCGCGTTGGAGTTCGACGACGGCACAAGCATCCCCAAGCGGGAAGAGGGGCCGGGCGGGCGGTTCGTCAATGGGACTTACCCAGCGACGGCGGCGTCGAGATCGCCACCATGACTGCCGCGGTGTCCGTGTGGTTGCTCCACCAATGCGGCAGGGTTGCGTCATAGGTCAGGCTGTCGCCCTCGCCTAAGGTGAATTCCTGCCCGCCGACGCTCGCCACGAGCGTGCCGGTCTGGACAACAACACATTCCTCACCCTCGTGCGAGTGCGGAACCTCTGCGCCGTCGAAATGCGCAGGGATAGTCATGTTGATGACGCCAAGCTTCCGGTCTGCATCGGGCACGATCAGTTCCATAACGATCCCTTGGGAAGGAATCTCAATGCGGCGGCGATCGGCTCGGCGCACCAGCATGTGGTTCTGCGTCTCGCTGGGGTCGGTGAACATGCTCGCCAGCGGCACCCCGAGGGAATTGGCCAGGCGAAGGAGCGTGGCGAATGACGGATTACCGATACCGCGCTCGATCTGGCTAATCAGGCCGGCGCTCACACCGGCCCGGTCGGCCAACTCTTCCACCGTGAATCGCCCGGCACGCTGCTCCTTGAGCATGGCGCCCAAGTGGGTGATCCACAGGTTGCGGTGCAGAGTGTCATCGTCGTCGACTTTAACAACTTCCGTGCTTCCCAATACAGCTCCTCAGTGTTTCAGCACTCATCAGTATATCGAAGAATCGTCAACTAAACGAAGAATCCTGGCAGGATCCTCCGGCGTCGAGCCCGTCTTCATCGTCACAGCATGCCAGCATCGGTGTCGCTGCAGAAGAACCACGCGGCTCATTTTCGGGACTAACACCTCGTCACGCGCGTCTCGGGAGCGACGGCATCAGCCAGCTGCGCGATCCTCGAGGCAAGCTCCCGCTCCCAATACACCGCGGCCCGATCGGCGCCCCGGGCATGGACATCACCGGCACTGGCAATGTCGGCCGCGGGAAGGCCCACGCTTTGGCCGGCAGCCCCGAGGATATCGACGACGCGCTGGACGGATTCTTCGAGGGGGACCGCCCCCGGCCTCCCTTGTTTCAGCAATTCGCCGGCAAGGTCCGTGGGACCCACCCAGCCGCCGTCGAAACACTCCAAAGCCACGAAATCCTCGACGGCATCGACGGACTCCGTTGTCTCAAAAAGCACCGTGAGCCGGGGCTCCAGCGAATAGTCCGCACCAAACGCCGAGGCGAAGGAAGCCTGTTTCGGCCTGGACCCGTGAGGACCGAACCTCGTCGCCCGGTGAGCCCGTTCAAGTTCTTTCGGATGCCGCACCCTGGGCAGGACAATCTCGTCCACGCCGGTGTTGGCGAACGCCACCAGGGTCATGTCATCAAGGTCAGGGACACGGACAGCGACCCGGGTATTGGCGCCGGACAGCCGCTGCACCGCATCCGCGCATTGCTGCAGCGTCAACGTTGTCTGCTCTGCGTCGAGGACCACGAAATCCAGGTTTCGGTAGGCAACCACGGACAACAGCGTGGGAGTCGGCTCGGCCGTAATGAGTCCGACCTGGCGGACCAGCGATGGCGCCGCCATCACTCGTCCGCCACGAACTGCCAGTCGGCGGGCTTGCTGACGCCGACAACCATGTTCACGTCGTCGTCGCCGTCGTTGGTAATGCCATGGGTGGTGCCTCGGGGAATGTAGATGCCATCGCCAGGCTTGGCCCGGTACTCGGCATCGCCCAGATGGACGAGGGGCTCGCCCGAAATGACCACGTAGAATTCCGAGGCATCGGGGTGGTGATGGCACAAGTGATGTTGCCCGGGGAGGATCCTGCCCCAACTGACGCACAGATCGTCGGAGCCGCTCAGGTCACGCGAGATGAGCGTGGAGACGAGGCCTTGGTCCCTTTGTCCGCGAAGTCCCGTTTTCTCCAGCGCCGTGAAGCCTTGTTCATCCACGTTGTGGACCAGGCGTGAAATATCCGTGGCCATCGGAGTCCTTTCTCGCGGCATTGACGTCTTCACGCGCGGCCTTCGTACGCTGCTTCGAGCTGGCCGGCGGCAGGCGGGTTGGCGATCCACCATCGGGCAATTTCCTCCCTTGTGGCAAACCAGACATCGTTCCGAGCACGGGCATACTCCAGGAAGCGCCTGACCCCCAAGGCGACGCTCGGCCGCCCGCCGATGCGCAAGTGCACTCCCACAGACATCATCCTGGGCACGGTTTCCCCTTCGATCAGAAGGCAGTCGAGGCTGTCCTTCAGTACGTTGAAGAAATCATCCGCGGTTCCGAGGCTTCCCGGGCCCCAAAACCTCGCATCATTCGTGTCGCCCGAGTAAGGGACAACGAGGTGGCGGGATTCCCCGGCGGAGACGAAGTACGGCAGGTCGTCCGCATAGGAATTCGAGTCATAGAGAAAGCCCTCGTCCTTGAGGATCGCGCGGGTGTTCTCCGTGATTCCCTCGCGGACGTACCAACCCACGGGCCGGACACCCGAGACTCCCTCTATCGCCTCCACGCAGGCACGGATTTCGGCGAGTTCTTCGGCCGGAGTCATCCCGACGGTTCCGCGCCATTTATAGCCGTGCGCGCAGATCTCGTGTCCATCGCGGACGATCGCCTGGGCGGCCTCGGGATTTCGTTCCAGGGCTGCGCCGCACGCCATGAATGTCGCGGGGACGTTGTAGTCACGGAGCAAAGCCAAAAAGCGCCAGATACCCACCCTGCTGCCGTACTCGAAGAAGGATTCCTTCATCAAGCTCCGCCGGCCCGGATCCGAAGACCAGCCACCGAAAATCGTGACGTCCTCATCGTTTTCATCACCGGCTTCTATGGAGCTCTCCGCGCCTTCCTCGTAGTTGATGACCATGGAGATGGCCACCTTGGCACCATTCGGCCACGTCACGACCGGGGGGTTTTCCCCGTATCCAATGAGGTCTCGCATTGACTCACTCCTTGCCGTTCGTCGCTACCAATCGAAGCGTCGAGTTTCTTGAATTCATTATATTGAATCAAATTTCACTATACAATCAGTGGCCTTCCGCATAGACCTTTCTGTGCGCGGCCAGTGACGTCCTGAGCATTCCGTCGACGTCGTCGATCACGTTGCCGTGAGCCGGGCCGATCAGTTTCGTGGGAAGCGTGTCCAGTACCGCTTCGATCGCCTCGAAGGCATCGCTGACGTCCACGAACTTCGTCCAGTAAAGAGCCCGGCCCGTGCCATACGCCGCTTGGTCCACGGTGGGAGGTACAGGCATCTCGCCCGACAACAAGCGGCATTGGCCCGGAAGATGGACCGGTTCGTCGTCCTCCTCTGCGTCCACGTCTCCGCCTAGAGCGGGGACATCGTGGATAAAGGAGAAGCCGTCCGAAACGAACATCATCCGGGCGCCGTCGTCGTGGCCCCAAAGGGTGTTCTCCAGGTCCCGGATGAAAGCCGGGAGGAAGCGGAACTCACGGTCTCCGAGATCGATCCGGCTGCCAGCCGCCTGTGTCCGGAACCTGGAGCGGTATTCCGGGAAATGCAGGTGATAATCGCGGACGTCACCCACCACGAGCGCCTCGGGATACCTGTCAAGCAGGGCAGGAAGGTTCCCGGCGTGCGGGATCTCGGGATGGGTCGGGAAGACATAATCCAAGGGCCGTCCATCGAGAACCAATTCCAGCTGGGCAAGAAGGAGGGTCCGGTGAGCCGGATCCCCAGTGTCCACCAAGAGCGTCGCTTTGGAACCCACCACCAGGTAGGAGGACACATGGTAGTGGACCTCCTGCCCCTGGGCGTTGGCCGAAAGGCACCCACCCAGCCAGTAGGTTCCGTCGGCAAGCCATCGGAGATCGACCGCATCGTTCTTCACTGGATCCCCATCTCCTCGATTGCCCACGCAAGCTCCGAAGCTTGCTCAAGGCACACGTCCGCGCCAACAAAGGGAGCCCCGTAGCCGGGGCCGACGGCGCGGACTTCGCGGTCCCGGAAGATGTCCCTGATATTCCTGGCGATGGGCCCGGTATCCGCCCCGGTGAGCCAGCGGAATTTCCGGAGTCCCTCGCGGGTCTCCAGCTCGGCGCTCCCGCCGTGGGTAAACGCATCCGAGGTCAGGAGCCCGCCGGATTCCGGATCGAAGACCCAGAGCGTCGGCAGGAGCCTGAGCAGCGGTGAGATGAGTTCGACGACGACTCCGTCCAGCACTTCTACACGCCTCGATGTCCCAGGATCCACGGCAATCCGCTTGGATTCGGCCTTCGAACGGGGCACCGTGATGCCGCCGGTGTACCAGACCGAGCCAACCGCGAAGTGCTCCTCGATCGCCGGGATGTTGAGGCAACATTCCATTTCGGTCCGGGTGAGGACAATGGATAACGGCTCTCCGGGTGAGAGCAGCCGGTCAAGCTGTTCGATGATCTCCTCTTGGTGAAGGCGAATCCCGGTGTCCACCAGCACCGAACCGGACGGCCCCCTGAGCAGGTAGCTGTTCACCGCCTGCGTACGCCGAACGCCGGGCGGGCACCAGCTCACGCGCTCGTCCAGTTCGATGTCTCCGCCGACCCGGTGGATCCGGCCGCTCAGTAAACCGCGCATTGTCACTCCTTCCCCTGGATCCGGATGGTTCAGGAGGTGCTGGCTGTCTCCCAGACAGCAATTGCTTCATCGAGGGTGCAGACGTCGTGCCGGGCCCGCATGACGGTCAACGCGGCGTCGTGCACCACCGTGTCGTAGGCTCCCACCGCGTCCTCGAGCAGCACAGCGTAGAAGTCGTTGTGCACGGCGTCGCGCAGGGTTGCTTCCACGCAGCCACCGGTGGAAACGCCTACGAGCGCCACCGATTCAATCGCTTGACTGCGCAGCAGCAAGGCAAGTTCGGTGGCGATGAAGGCGCTCGGGCGTCGCTTGGTGATCACGACTTCCCCGTCTTCGGGCATGCAGGGTCCGCAGAATTCCGTCGCGGGGTCGCCTTTGGCACTGAGCTTGCCGAGGTCTATGGGGCGTCCGTTCGCCGCGGTATAGAGTGCACGCAGCCAAGCGGCCGGGGAGCTCGCGCCGTCGGGAAGGTTCTCGACGCGAATGTGGAAAACCGGTACCCCATTGGCACGTGCCGCGGTAATGGCCCGCCCGCATTTTTCGACAACGGACGGCATCATGCTCATGTCATGCCCGGAGTCCCCGATTGCGCCTCCGTGCGAAACAGCTCCTACCTGCATGTCGATGACAACCAGGGCCGTGGTGGCGGGATCGAGCAGTTCCTCGAGGGTGTCGCGGACGGTTTTGCCGCAGATTTCAATCATGGCTTTCTTCCTTCAGGGGATCTGGGGTCAAAGCGGATCCGGGGTCGGGTGAGTCCTGGCCGGCGGTCGCCCGCCGGCCAGAACCAGGTGTTTCTTGGGGTTGCTACTTGCCCAGACCGGCGAAATACACCTGGTCGTTGGTGAGCGGGACCGCGCCCGTCAAGGTGTCCTGCTTGACGATCAGGTTGCGGACCTCCACCAGGGAAAGGATCGGAGCGCCTTGGTCCACCAGTCCGGCCATCTTCTTGAGCAGGGCTGCCCGCTGGTCCGTATTGGTGCTCGGGGTGGCGGCCAGCTGAGTCCGGGTGGCGTCGAATTCAGGATTGGACCATCCGGTGCTGTTGCTCGGAGCTCCCGTGGAGTAGAACGCGTAGGTGTAGAACGCGGGATCGGCAATGACGATCGGCTCTGAGTACAGGACTGCCTGGAAGCGGCCGTCAATGAGCGCCGAGGAGAAGTCGGTCGGGCTCGCCACGTTCAACAGCTGCACCGTGATGCCCACCTTAGCCAACATCGATTGGATGAGGACGGCTGAACTCTTCGCGACGGGGCCCGGGCGGCTTACGCTGTAGCTGAGCGTCAGCGGGAAACCGTTCGCGTACTGGGTCTGAGCGAGCAGCTTCTTGGCCCCGTCGGGGTCGTATTTGTAGGTGGGCGAATCCTTCACCGTGGGAAAGATCGAGCCCGCGGGGTCCGCGAGGCCGGCGTAGGCGCCCTTGGCCAAGGCAGCACGGTCGATCGCCATGGAAACTGCCTGGCGAACCTTCTCATCAGCCAGCGGACCGGTCTTCGTGTTGAACATCATCGTGTCGCGGGTCTGGCTGGTGCACTTAAGGACACTGACTCCACTGACGCCCGTCATGGAGCTGTATTGGTCATATTCGAAGCCGTTGGCAATCTGGGCCTCGCCCATCTTCACCAATTGGGTCCGGGTAGCGGTGTCGGGAACAGCCTTGACCACAACCCTCTTCACCGAGCCCCGGTCGCCGCCCCAGTTCGGGTCAGCGGTCACCGTCAGGGACGTACCGGGAGTAAACTCCTCGAGCTTCCACCCGCTGTAGTCGGCCAGGTTTTTCGAGAGCCACTTGTTGGCCGTGGGGTCATCCGGGGTGACGTGAAGTTTCGCTTCCTTGCTGTCGTGGATGTAGAAGAGATTGTTCTGAAGTGACTCGAGCGTGTATGACGTCATGCCCAAGGTGTTGAGTTCCACAGTGCGGTCATCGATCACGGTGACGAGGTTGTCCACGTTGAATCCGCTGCTCTTGAGCGTCCCCTTCATGACGGGCTGCCGGACCATGCCGATCGCCAGGCTCCATTTCACGTCTTCGGCCGAGAGTGTGTTTCCAAATTGGCTCGTCAGCTTCCGTAGCTTGACGATGACACCCTTGCCGTCCGGTGCTGGTGCGGCGCTCTCGGCGAGCCGACCGGTGACCGCGGTAGACGGCGTCGAGCATGATTGGTCATCCGTCGCGCCGGATTTGTACTCCAGCAACTGGGAACCGAGGCCACTGAGCACCACGTGCGATGCACTGCCGCCCCAAGGGGCGGGGGTGAGGCTGTCCGGGAGGGCGCCGACTGCGATGACGACCGACTCCGGCTTGGCCACCGCCGCGGTGGGAGTGGCTCCCCCGCATCCGGTGAGCGACACAGCTGCCGCGGCTGCGACCCAGCCGAGCAATAAACGCGAATTCTTCATAAGCCTGGTTCCAATTTCTGTACAGAGGGAAAGGACGTTTTACGAGTAGTGCGCTGCTGATGTGGGCAGTGGATTAGTAACGGTAGGCGTGCTTGTGGCCGGCCCGGATGATGGGCGCCACCTCCGGAATATTGGTGATCACGTTGCCGTGGGTGGGCGCTACGATCTTGACCCCAAGGTCGTCCATCAGCTTGCCGACACGGTCGTAAACCTGGTCGGCGTCATTGGCGAATCTGGCCCAGTACAACGCGCTGCCGGTAAAGAAGGCCGCGTTCTCGACCGCGATGGGTGCCGAGAGTTCATCTGTTGTCAGGCCACATTCGCCGGGGAGGTGCACCGGATCCTCATCATCGAGTTCCGGGCGGTGCATGTAGCAAAAGCCGTCGGCCGTGAAGAGCACGCCCGACTTCGGGACGAAGCCCCATTGGGTATTCGGCAGGTCCCTGATCATGGCCTCAACGATCACGAACTCGTATCCGCCGCCGAGATCTACCTTGTCCCCGGGAACCCGGGCGTGAAGGTTGGGCACGATCTGCGGGTAGAAGAGGTGGTAGTCCCGGATGTCGCCGACAACCATGATGTCGGGGTACTTCTCGACGAGGCGGGGAAGGTTTCCCGTGTGCGGAAGCTCCGGATGGGTCGGGAACACGTAGGTCAGCGGCTTGTCCCCCAGCAAACCGTCGAGGGTTTCCGAAATGATGTTCCAGCTGGAGGGGTTGCCCGTGTCAATGAGGATCGACGACTCGGTCCCCTGCGCGAGGTACGTGGAGGTGTGCCCGTGGATTACGCGGTCCTGGAGGTGGAACGGCAGGCAGGAACTCATCCAGGTGACGCCGTCGGCTACCTCACGCGGAAGGTCGCGGCTCATAGTTTCTACTAGTTCTTCCATGGGAATCCTCCTAAGCCTTTTCCGGTGCCAATGCGGCGAGCATGAAATCGAGGTGCCGGCGGACGAGTTCACGCCCGCGGATGACGCAACCGCGGGAAGGGGCGATCGTCTCGGGGTCCAGGGTCTCGAACTTGTCGGCGAGCCATTCCCGGAGCGGCTCGCATGTGGCCCGCGGGATCCACTCATATTTCGCGTAGAGGTGCTCGGCGACTTGCTCGGCGGTGGTGGTGTCTTGGGTGATCGAGCCAATGATGCGGGAACCGTCCGGACTCGCCATGGTGCCATGGGTGAAGGTGTCTGAGGTGAAGATTGTTCCGGTATTCGCGTCCCAACCCCAGAAGGTCGGGAGGAGCCGCAGGAGGGGCGATTCGATGGTCAAGCGACGTCCCGGCGCCACCTCGATCTCCGGAGTGCGGGCCATGGAATCTCCGCCCTCCCCCTTCTGGTCGATCTGCTGCCGACGGCCCCTGAGTGCGAGCCGGCTGAGGTCATCGAAGGCATCGAAGGGGTTGATGGCACCGCCGGTGAAGAGCCGCTCGATGTCGAATTTTCCGGCAATGGGTTCCAGGTTCGAAACGCAGTCCATCTCGCTCCGCGTGAAGAACATGGAGAGCCGGCCGTCGTCGTCGAGCAACTCCACCAGGTCATCGAGGATTTCCTGGCTGTGGACTGCGAGCCCGGTGTCGACCAGCAACCGGCCGGAGCCCTCGCTGAGGAGATAGCAATTCGACGGCTGGAAGCCGGTTGCTCCGGCCGGTACCCAGCTCACGCGGCCGTCAAGCGGAATGGTTCCACCGAGGGCGATAACTTTATCTTCATGAACTTTAGTGAACATATCTTCAATCTATTGAAGTCGGGAGATGTCTGTCAAGACTTCTCGGGAGGTGGCTAAGCGATTACTAGGAGATGGCTGCCGGTGTTTCGGCCAAGCGCTTCTGACGGCGTCCGGCCACGGCTTTGCTGCGAGTGCGGGGATCCAGAAGGGTGATCAAGGCATCGAGAAGGACGTAGCCAAGCAAGCTTGTGGATCCCATGATGAGGACGAAGCCTTGAATGACGGGCACGTCGCCTTTGAGCACACCGTCGAGTGACCAACCGCCCACTCCAGGCCAGGAAAAAACACTTTCGACAATGGCCGCCCCACTAAGAGACGCGGCGAAAAGAAGTACCAAGTAAGTCATGAGTGACCCGCGGATGTCGCTGAGGGCATATCGGAAGACCTGGGCAGGACGCAGTCCGCAGGCCCTCGCGAACTCGATTTGAGGTGATTGGAGCACCTGCAAGAGCCCTGAGCGCACTGTCTTTCCGAACGGGGCGGCGAAGAACAAGCCCATCGTCACGATGGGAAGGACGGCGCGGCCAAGTATGGACGAAAATGTTCCCCACTGGCCGGCAATTATCGCGTCGACAGGGATTGATCCTGTGACGTGCGGCGGAGTGATTTGCGTACTTGAGAGCATCCCGATCGGCGCGGGCGCGATCCGCAGCTGTTGATAGAAAACAAACAACAACACGAGCGCCAGCACGAATTCCGGCATGGCCATAAGGATGGATATCCAGAAGGTGAAGGCCTTGTCGGCAAAGCGCCGGTAGCGATAGGCCGCGAACGTTCCACTCGCCATGCCGATGATCAGGGCCAGGACGAGTCCCGGGACCAAATAGACCAAGGTATTGGGGAGCCGGGTCAGGATTTCACTGGATACCGAACTGCCCGTGAAGAGGGAATGGCCAAGGTCGCCGCTCAGGGTCCTGGACATATAGCCGAGATAGCGGTCCCAGAAGGGCAGGTCCAGTCCAAGTTCCGCGTGGATGCGTGCGACGTCTGCCGGAGTTGCGTATTCACCCAAAAGGGCCACCGCCGGGTCTCCGGGAAGAAGGGATACGAGGCCAAAACTGAGGGTGATGAGGCCACACAGCAGTAAGGCCGCAAGCAGGAGCCTTGAAATGATGTAGCGGATCATGAAGTCTGTCCCTGGGAATTCGTAGTGCCAACGGCGGCGGAATAGGGAACCACAGGCAACGCGGCGGAAATGAGCGATTGCGTGTAGGGGTGCTGCGGGGCGATCAAGACGTCCCGGGTGGGGCCGACTTCGACGATTTTCCCGCGATGCATGACAGCCACCGTGGAACAGAAATGCCGCACGGTTTCGATGTCATGCGAAATGAATACATAGGTGAGGCCCCGGGAAGCCCTGAGTCGCGCGAGGGTACGCAGGATCGAGGCCCGGATGGTCAGGTCCAGCGAGGACGTTGGCTCGTCAAGGACCACCAGACTGGGATTCGTGACCAAGGCGCGTGCGATTCCTACGCGCTGTTGCTGCCCTCCGCTCAGGTTCGCCGGGCGCCGGTCCATGAAATCGGCCGAGAGTCCGACTTCTTCCAAGGTCGCCAGGACCCGCAAGCGCCGCTCGGCACGATCGCCCATCCGGGCGACAATGAGCGGCTCCTCGACGATTTGCCGGATCGTCAGGCGCGGATTCAATGAGGCGAAGGGTTCCTGGAAGACGATCTGCCAATGGCGCCGCTTCCGGCGGAGTTCGCCCCGGCCGAGGGCCAACACGTCCTGCCCCTCGATGACGACCGATCCGGAATCCGGTTCGGTCAGTCTCAGGATGAGTCGGCCAAGCGTCGACTTGCCGGAACCACTTTCGCCGATGATGCCGAGCGTCTCGCCGGCTTCCACGGACAGGGTAATTCCATCCACGGCACGGGCTTCTCCATGGGGAGTGCGGAAAATTTTCGTAAGTTCCACGAGTTCAAGGAGCGGCATCTCACGACCTCCGGGCTTCGGACAATTGGGCCTCCGAGGGGTCCGGCGTTTCCGGTTCGGCCGAGTCCGGGCCACCGGCGCTCTCCGGAACGTATTGCATCTCGTCTTCGGGGCGCACCACGGAGTTGAGCAGGGAGATCGTGTAAGGATGCTGCGGACGGACGAAAACGTCGTCAACGAGTCCTTGTTCCACGATGTTTCCTCGATACATGACAAGGACGCGGTTGCAGTAGGAGGCCACCACCCCGAGGTCATGGGTCACGATCAGCATCGAGCGGCCGCTCCCGACCGTCAGGCGGCGAAGGGTATCCAGGACCTGGCGCTGGACGGTGAGGTCGAGCGCCGTCGTCGGCTCGTCGGCGATCACGAGCTGCGGGTTGAGGTAGAGGGCCATGGCGATGACGACGCGCTGCGCCATGCCGCCGCTCAGTTCGTGCGCGTAGCCGCGCATGACGCGTTCCGGATCGCGGACGCCGGTCGATTCCAACAGCTGCAATGCGCGGCTGCGCTCGGAGGCATCCACCTTCACTCCGTGCGCCTTGGCGATATGGGCAAACTGCTTTTCGATGCGGGTCACCGGGTTGAGGGCGCTGAACGGATTCTGGGCGATGAATCCGATCTCCTTGCCCCTGATTCGACGCATTTCCCTTTCGGGCAGGTCCAGCAGGCTGCGTCCGGAGAAGTCAATGTTGCCCGCAGACACCTTGCCCGGCGGCATCAACAGCTTCGTGATGGAACGGACCACAGTCGATTTGCCAGAGCCGGATTCGCCGACGATCCCGACAATCTCGTTGTCCTGCACCTCAAAGGAAACGCCATGCAACGCCCGGACCACACCCCGGGGAGTATGGAACTCGGCTTCGAGTTCCCGGACTTGGAGGGTCTTGTTCATCGGGTGTGCTCCACTCGTTCCATCTTGTCCTCAATGGCACCGGCGATGATGTTGAGCGAGCCGATGACCAGGAGGAGGGCCAGCGCCGGAAAGGCGACTGCCCACCACTGACCCCGGATGAGCATGCTCACGCCGTCTTCGATCATCGCGCCCCAACTTGGCTGGGGCGGCTTGACCCCGACGCCGAGGAAGTTCAAGGCGGCAATCGTGCTCAGGGCGCCGGCCGTGGTCAGCGTGGCCTGCACGAGGATCACACCGTAGGCGTTCCTGAAGATGTGGTTGAAGGCAACGCGGATGGGCGAGCACCCGATGGCCACCGCTGCCTCTACGTACCGTGACGAGCGGAGCGAAATCGCCGCAGCGCGGGACAAGCGGACAAAGCGCGGAGCCGCAACAAGGGCGATGGCGAGGATGACGTCGGTGGCTCCGCCGCCCATGAGCTGGATGGACACCACGGCAATCACGATGATGGGGAGGGCTGCGAAGGCGTCGACTACGCGCATTATCGCCTCGCCCGCCACGCCGGTAGTAGCGAAGAGGCCCAATGGAACGCCGATGACAAGGGCAATGGCCGTCGCCGCCAGCGAAATGGGAAGGTCGAGCCTCGCCGATTCAATCGTCCGGGAGAACACATCCATGCCGTTGCCGTCCGTGCCGAACCAATGAACGGAGTTGGGAGCCAGGGCCATGGATTCCACGTCCGGTTGCAGCGGGTTTTGGGGAAGGTGCAGAAAAATCGCCGCAAGCGGGAGCGCCACAATGATCCCCGCGGCGACGACGGCGAGGACCATCCCTGATCGCTTGTACGCCCAGGCCCTGCCTTGCTTGGCCCAGCTCGACGCACGTCCGCCCAGGGACGTCACCGGAGTCCGGGACTCGGCTGTCGTAGTTTCACTCAATTGGCACTCGATCCGGTTGACGGGTGTAGGTGAAGGCCTTCTTTTGACTGGCGCATCCAGGGCTCCAGCCACTCGACATCATGCCGAGAATTTGCATATCGAAGTTTCATCACTTTATTGAAGTCTTTGATTGTGTGTCAATGGTCACTGTTGACAGGATCATCAAGCGTCTTCATTATGGTGACAACGCCAACAGTAAGATGAAGACGGATGGCAAACTTGGTGTGAAGCCGAGCCACTGATCTGTTTTCCGAACACGTTTTGGAGACAACAATGACCAATCTGAGCGAATCCGCAACTGTGACCGACACCAAGGAACCCGCCTTCGAGCCCAGCGTTCGCTACCTGCTCCGTGACGGCGAACTGGTGGAATACGCAGATGCCAAGCTCCATGTCCTGAGCACCACGTTGAAGTACGGCGTCGGCGTCTTCGAAGGGTTCCGCGCCTATTGGAGTGATGAGGACCAGCAGCTCTACGCCTTCCGGGTGGCCGACCACATGCGCCGCTTGATTGACTCGATGCGGGTAGTGGAAATCGACGGGCCGCGCGACATTGGCGTCTTGGGTGAACAATTGCTCGGTCTGGTGCGTGCGAACGGGCTGCGCGGGAACCTCCACATGCGCGCACAAGTATTCGTCGACTCGAGCGATGGCAAGCCGGAGGACACCGGTCCCGTTAGCGTCTTCATGGCGGCCATCCCCATGGGCAACTATTTCGGGGCCAGCGGACTGGATGTTCAGATCAGCAGTTGGGCCCGTTTGTCCGATCGCTCCATGCCGCCCCGGGTCAAATCGATCGCCAATTACCAAAACGGACGCCTTGCCATGCTGGAGGCCCGGCGCAACGGGTACGACGCAGCCCTTCTGTTGACCGAGGACGGCCACGTTGCCGAAGGTGCCGGCTACAACGTGTTCATGGTCCGCCAAGGCCGGTTGTGCACTCCCCCGGCAACGGACAGCATCCTGGAGGGGATCACCCGGGACAGCGTCCTGCATCTGGCACGCAACGTCCTCGGCGTCGAGGTCGACATCCGGGCGATCGACCGGACGGAACTCTACTCGGCCGACGAAATCTTCGTGTGCGGCAGCGCCGCCGAAATCAACCATGTCTCGTCCGTGGACCGCACGCCGATCGGCGACGGTAGTGCCGGCGAACTCACCCGGAAACTGCAGCACGCCTACCGGCAGGCCGTCGTCGGACGCGCAGCCGCCGATCAAAAGTGGGCACAGCCCGTCTACCCCACCGCATAGCTTCATCCACCGCCTCAAACGAAAGGGGCACCATGCTGAACATGCTCCACGCAAGCCATGAATCGGCGGCGGGATCCTTTGACCGCGACGCCGCCCCCGTGATTGAAGTCGGCCAGGGCGAGCAGTTCTCCCTCGGGGCCAGGAGCCTGCTGACCGGCGGCCTTTTCGAGAGCACCGGGGAGTACGAGAAATTGTCCATCCCCGTGACCGGGCCGGTCGCGGTGCGAGGCGTCAACCCCGGGGACACGCTCCGCATTGACGTCCACGAGATCCGGATAGCGGACCGGGGTGCCATGGTCACGCTTCCCGGGCGCGGCGGTTTCACCGGCGGACTGGGGCGGTCCGGCCGGGTTGTCGACATTGCGGACGGGAGTGTCCGGTTCGACGACGACATCCGGATTCCCATCCGCCCGATGATCGGCAAGATCGGTGTTGCACCTGCGGAGGATAATCCCAACTCCAGCACCGTCGGATCGCACGGCGGCAACATGGACTGCAAGGACGTCACCGCCGGTTCCGCCGTGATCCTGCCCGTGCAGAGCGCCAACGCTTTGCTCTATGCCGGCGACCTTCATGCGGTACAGGGCGACGGCGAGTGCTCCCTTACCGCCGTCGAGGTCGAGGGCAGCGTTGTCCTCTCCTGCCACGTCTTGCCCGGGGTCGCCGTCAAACGGCCGGTGGTCTTGTCCGGGGGTTCCGTCATCACGATCGGCGACGGGGAGACGCTCGACGACGCCGCGCGGCTGGCGCTCGACGACATGCTCGAACTCCTGCAGGCGGACCGGAAGTGGACGCGTGAGAAGACAGCGATGCTGATGAGCGCAGCCGCAGATGTTTCCGTGTCCCAGCTCGTCAATGCACGCGCCTCGGTCAAAGTCTCCCTCGCCGCCAGCTACTTCACGTCCGCTCCGTTTTCCCTGAACGCTCACCACTCCTGAACCGTTACCAACTTTGAAAGGCGCGACCCCCTGATGCTTGATCTCGTTCTCTCCAACGGCCTGGTCGTTACCCCGTCCGGCGCCAAAACCCTGGACATCGGCATTGCGGGGGGAAAGATTGTGTCCCTCCGCGAGACCGGCCTCGGCCCCACCGAGGTAGGAATACGTACAGTCGATCTCCGGGGCCAATTGGTTGTCCCCGGCGGCGTGGATCCGCATGTCCACACCAACTCCGTCCTCCCGACGGCGGCCGAAAGTGGAATCAAGTGTTTTGGCCCCGACCGGGTGAGCGAAGGTGCCATCTACGGCGGCACCACCACCCTGGTGGACTTCGCGCACTGGCAGCCCGGCGATGAGCTCTCGGAGTCCTTCGCCCGCAAATCGGCGGAGTGGGCCGGGTCGAGCTACACCGATTACGCCCTGCACGGCACGTTCAAGGAGCCGGAAATTCCGTTCGAAGTACTTGAACAGATTCCCGACGCCGTCGCGGCCGGCCATGGAAGCTACAAGGTCTGGATGACCAACACCACCCCGACGCGCCCCAAGCAGAAGACGGACCTCGGCAATATGTGGGGACTCATGCAACAAACCGCCCAGGCCGGGGCGATGCTGGCGGTGCACGCCGAGGACGACGACATCGTCATGTACGCCTACAAGCAATTGCAGCGCGAAGGCAGGATCGGGCTGGAGAACATGCACCACGCCCATAACAACCTCTCGGAAAAGTTGTCCTTCCAGCGGGTCATCACGCTCGCCGAGCACGTCGGAGCGCCCATCTACCTCATGCACGTCAGCGCCCGCGAGGGCGTGGACGCCATCCGCGAGGCACGCGGCCGGGGTCAGGCGGTCTACGGCGAGATCCTCCCGCACTACGCGTACTTCACGGCCGAGGACTACAAACAGAAGAACGGCGCGATCTATCACACCTACCCGTCGTTGAAATCGGAGACCGACCGCGATTCCATGTGGGAATCGCTGCTCGAGGGCTCGCTCAGCACCCTGGCGACAGACGGAGTGTGCACCGACCTCGAAGTGAAGACCCGCGGCAAGACCATTCTTGACGCCACCGGCGGCCATGCCGGCGTCGAGATGCGCATGGCTGTCGCGTACACCGAAGGGGTGGCCAAACGCGGGCTTGATCTGAACCGCTTTGTTGACATCACCTCCGCCAACGCGGCGAAGATCCTCGGACTGTACCCGCAGAAGGGCGTGATCGCGGTGGGCAGTGATGCCGACTTGGCGGTCCTGGACACCACAGTGAAGCGGGCCATCCACGCCGAAGACCTGCACGAGGCCGACTACACGCCGTGGGACGGTTACGAAGTGGCGGCTTGGCCCAGCATGACGGTCCTCCGAGGGCAGGTCATGGTTGAAAACCGGGAACTGAAGGCGGAAGCCGGCGGCTCGCTGCTCAAGCAGCATGTCTCGAGCGACGTCCGGAACCGGCCGGCCTGCTGACATCCAGCGCCCGGCGGCGGCAGCTCACCCGAGCGCCCGACGGCGGCGGCCCGCCGTCGTCGGGAACTCACCTCCGAGAGAGGTACTGGCAGGGACTCCCTGCCGTGCCGAGCTATCCCTAGTGTTGACGGCAAAGCTGGATCTTGCTTCACGACGCAGGGATTCACAACTCGGAGGGACGAACGATGGAAAAGCGCACCTTGGGCACCCATGGCTTGGAGGTCTCCGCCGTCGGGCTGGGCTGCATGAGCATGACCGGTGGGTACAGCGACAAGCCGGACCGGCAGGAAATGATCTCGCTGATCCGCGCCGCAGTGGATCGGGGCGTGACCTTCTTCGACACTGCCGAAATTTATGGCCCGTACGCCAACGAAGAGCTCGTCGGCGAAGCCCTCGCCCCGTACAAGGGCCAAGTAGTTATCGCTACCAAGTTCGGTTGGGACATCGATGCCGCCGAACGCAAGCCGAGCGGGCGCGTGAGCAGCCGCCCCGAGGTCATCAAGGACGTCGTGGACGGTTCATTGCGCCGTCTCGGCGTCGACGCGATCGACCTTTACTACCAGCACCGGGTGGATCCCGACGTTCCCATCGAAGACGTCGCGGGTGCGGTCAAGGAGCTGATCGAGGCCGGCAAGGTGAAGCACTTCGGTATGTCCGAAGCGTCTGCGGGAACAATCCGCCGGGCGCATGCCGTCCAGCCCGTCAGCGCCGTCCAAAGCGAATACTCCCTCTGGTGGCGCCGGCCCGAGGAGGAAGTGCTGGCCGCGTGCGAGGAACTGGGCATTGGTTTTGTCCCCTATAGCCCTCTCGGCAAGGGCTTCCTGACCGGAACCATTACCGCGGACACCAGCTTCGATGCGGGCAACGACATCCGCAGCACCATCCCCCGGTTCGCGCCGGAAGCGCTGCAGCACAATGCCGCCGTCGTCGAACTGCTTGCGAACATCGCGGAACGCAAGGGGGCCACGCCCGGCCAGATCGCCTTGGCCTGGCTCCTGGCCCAGAAGCCCTGGATCGTCCCGATTCCCGGCACCCGAAAACTGCACCGCCTGGAGGAAAACATCGGTGCCGCCGCCGTCGAACTGTCCGCTGCGGAACTGGGCGAGATCGAGGACGCTGCCTCCAAGATCCAGGTGCAGGGCGGCCGCTACAGCGACGCGGCAGAACGGATGACCAACCTTTAGGTGTTCGCGCGGTGCCACGCTCCCGGATCCTGTGAGCCAGGCGGAATTGTCACAGTTCAGGCACAGCACAGGTAAAGAGGCGCCAAAGTGTGGGGTTCGAGGATGGGATACAGCTTCGAACCCCTCGGAGTTGAACCTCTAAGGAGCAACATCGTGAACAAAGTCCGGAAAATCGCAGTGGGCGCCGCACTCATTGGCGCGGTCGCAGGCGGCGGAGCCCTCACCGCCATGGCCCTGCCCGCGAACGCAGCAACCACCGACACGTCGACCGCCAGCCCGTCCGCGCCCGCCACGAACGGCGGCAACCACGGAAACGAAACGGACCTGACGGGTGACACCGCCACCAAGGTGAAGGCCGCTGTCCTGGCCGCCAACTCCGGCGCCACGGTGGAGAACATGACCACCGAAGACGACGGCAGCGCCGCCTACGAAGCCCACATCACCAAGTCCGACGGCACGCACGCCACCGTCAAACTCGACGCCAGCTTCAAGGTCACCGCAACCGAAACCGGCGGCCCGGGCGGCGGGAAGGGCGGCCACGGCAACCACGGAAACGAAACCGACCTCACGGGTGACACCGCCACCAAGGTGAAGACCGCTGTCCTGGCCGCCAACTCCGGCGCCACGGTGGAGAACATGACCACCGAAGACGACGGCAGCGCCGCCTACGAAGCCCACATCACCAAGTCCGACGGCACGCATGCCACCGTCAAACTCGACGCCAGCTTCAAGGTCACCGCCACCGAAACCGGCGGCCCCGGCCACTAACCCCAAACCGACCGAGGACTGTGGGCGGATACGGTACCCTGCCGCATCCGCCCACTTGTTCGTTCCCGCTCCGGCCGCGCAGCCCGGGTCCGCTCGCCGGCGTCGATCTCCGACTGAGCGCGGTGAGGGTAGGACCGCCAGTCCTAGGAAAAGCAGGGAGCGGCTCAGCTGCTGACATCGTCTTCCGGAGCGTTTAGCGTCTTTAACAGAACCTTGAACGACGGCGGTTCCGCCTTTGAGTATTCGGGTTTCTTCCAGCCGCTAACTGATTCACCAGTTCAGGGCTCCGCGCTTAGATGAGAAGAAGATGACAATGGAATTTTCGTTGATGATGGCTTGCGCAGTCATCAGCATCGTGAACAACGACAGCCGCAGTGCTTTGCCTGGGGCGCCTGTTGTGCCGGCACGCCCGGCCGGACGCCTGAGGCTGACCCGGCTGCGGGGTTGGATCGCGACCGCTTTACACCGTGCCGCATGGTGCATCGAGCCCCGGGTGCAGCCTGTCTTGGAGACGTGCCGGTGAGGTGCGCGGAAGGGTGTCCGAATGTCAGGCAGAGTCCTGCGGTCCGAACGTTAGCGCGTTCCACTCCCGGATCTCGCTGGGAACCGCAAGTCCTTCAAGAACGAAGGGATCGCCTGCAATGAACTCCTCCGCCCTTTCCCTGCTGGTGAAGATGCCCATCGAACCGTTCACGGCGGGATTGTCGAAGGTCCCGATACCGATCAGGCCGCCCTCAGCGGCGAAGGCCTGAAAGTATGCGGCGTGACGGGGGTAGACGGCTTGGAGCCCCGGAAACGCCGAAGGATCCGAGCTGTAGAAAACGACGAATTGCATTGTTTGCCTTAGCTGTTGGATTCGGTGCTGTCGAGTTCGGCGAGGGTCTGGCCCAGGCGCGGGAGCACGTGGTTGCGCCATCCGCCGCTCATGATGCGGTGCGATGCCACGTGCGTCGGTTCGCTGGGATCGAAGCCGTCGTGGACGAGGGACAGGCGAGTGCCCGTGTCCTCAGCGGCAATTGACCAGGTCACTGTGCTGTCGAGGTTGTTTCCGGAGTGTGCGTCCCGCCATGAAATCCGCAGCACCTTCTCCGTTTCCACGTCAAGGACTTCGCTGGCCACCAAGCCGCTGAAACCCACTGCCGGAACGGGAATCCCGCGCATGTGGAACTTGTGCCCCACGATCGCCTGGAAGTCATTTTCCATCAACCAGCGGGCGATCAGCTCCGGTTCCGTCAGGGCCCGCCAAATCGTGGCAGGCGCGTGCGGCAGGAATTCTTCGACCTCGATGGTTGTCAGTTGTTCACTCATCAGTTGTCCTCTATCTTGTTCGTGACCATGCTAAATTCCGCGGGAGCCATCGGCCGGGCGATCAAATAACCCTGCGCAGTGTCGCAGCCCAGGTCCCGCAGAATGTTCAATTGCTCCTGGCGTTCCACTCCTTCGGCGGTGACCCGGACCCCCATGGCGTTGACCGTTTGAATCAGCCCTCGGACAATGATCGCAGTGTGCGGATCGCTATCTATGTCCCTGATGAACGCTTTGTCGATTTTCAGCGTAGTCAGCGGAAGGACCCGAAGCATGGCCAAGGACGAATAGGCGCTCCCGTAATCGTCCAAGGCGACGCCAAGGCCCATATCCATCAGTTCACGCAGCTGCGATGCCACCGAGGGGACGTCCACTATCGCTGTCCCCTCGGTGATCTCGATTTCCAGCATTCGGGCAGGAATTCCGTGCCGGTTCACGGCTGCCTGGATCTCGGACGGAAGCGTCCCGCCCGCGAACTGGACCGGGGAGACGTTCACGGCGATGTTCCGTGGTGTGCCCGCGTCAATCCAGGAGCGGGACTGGGCGCAGGCCTCGTCCAGTACCCAAGCCCCGATCCTATGGATATCCCCGGTGTGTTCTGCGAGCGGGATGAACTCATCCGGAGCGATCGGACCGATCTCCGGATCGTTCCAACGCAAGAGCGCTTCGACGCCGGCGTCCTCCCCGGTCGCAAGATCCAGGACTGGCTGGTAGTGGAGAGTCAGGGCCGAATCCTCAACGGCAGAGGAAAGCCGACGCCGGATGTGCGCCTGGCGCGCGAATGGAGCCGGTTCCTGGCACGGGCCGATGCGGCCGATGCGCCGCTTGCCCTCTTGCTTGGCCCGGAGCATCGCACCGTCGGCGTGCCGGAGCAGGACTTCGGGACCGGCGAGCATGTCCTCCGCGATGATGTCGACTCCGAGCGCCAGGCCGATGGTCGCACTGATATGCAGTTCGCACCCATCGAGCAGGAAAGACCCTTCGAGGCTGTCCAGGATGCGGGTCGCGACCGCAAAAGCGGCGTCCTCGTCGACGTCGGCGAGGAGGACAGCGAACTCGTCGCCGCCCAGGCGCATCAGGGATCCGCGGCTTCCGACGCTGCGTGCCAGGCGCCGGGCGAACTCGGTGAGCGCGGCGTCACCGGTGCGGTGGCCGTAGGTGTCGTTGACGGACTTGAAGTCGTCAAGGTCGATGAACAGCATGCCGACGCCGGGCAGTCCCGCGCTAGCACCGATGTCAGGGCAATGCTCTTCGAGCATCCTCCGGTTGGGCAACCCTGTCAGCGGGTCGTGAAGCGAGGCGTGGCGGAACTGCGCGGAAACGGCGGCGAAGATGTCCGATACCGTGACAATCCGGGGGCCCGTGGCGCTCAGAACCAACAGATCCTGGTACCGCTCGTACTCCGGCCGCTCCAGGACGGCTTGCGCGGCGGACTGCAGGTCAAGCTCGGCAGCCATGGACGAGCCCGCTGCAGGCAAGAGTTCCGAAGCCGTCCGTCTCGTATTCAGTGCCCGCCCGTAACCGAGCCGGCCGGTCAGCTTGAACTCCAGGTGGTCCCGGGTGAGCAGACCGAACGATTCTCCCTGTTCCACCACGACTGCCCTCAATCCGCGGTCATTCCGGAACATGGCGTCAATCTCCGTGGCCGACACGGTAGATGGCACAACGAGGGCCGCCACCCCCAGGTCCCCTAAACAGGACGGGAGCGGACGCAAGAGGGAAGGTACGGGGCTACCGCCTTTCGAACACACGATCTTCTTCTTACCACCCGGACATGAACCTGCTTGACGGACTCTTGTTTAACGACAGTCAGCGATATATCGTTAAGTATCGCAGAACAAACTGCGGCCCTCCGGGGCACCTGCACAACACCGAAAGGACGATGCCGTTATGAAAGGCATTCACGACAACAAGCACACAGATTGCGGTCCGGACATGGAACGCTTCGGACGCGGCCGGAGCCGTCGCGGACCCCACGGTCACGGAGGATTCGGACCCGGCCGCGGGTTTGGGCCGGGGCGCGGTTTCGGACCGGGATTCGGGCCGGGGATTGGACCAGGCTTTGGTCCCGGCGGCCCGCGCCGGGCCAATAAGGGCGACGTTCGTTTCGCGATCCTCTCCCTGCTGGCCGAAGCGCCATCCAATGGATATGGCCTCATCAAGACAATTGCCGAGAAGACATCCGGATCGTGGCGCCCCAGCCCGGGTTCGGTCTATCCGACGCTGCAGCAGCTCGTTGACGAGGAGCTCATTGCACCCGTCGGCGAAGGCCGGCGGACAGAGTTCACACTGACCGATGCCGGTAAGGCATATGTAGCGGAGCATTCCGAGGAGCTGGAAAATGCGTGGAACACCGATCCGGAGGGATCAGGACCCGCGTTTCACCAGAGCGTCGCAAAGCTCATGGGGGTCATCCACCAATTCCGCTTCGCCGCAACAGACGAGCAGCGCACGGCGGCCATGGAAAAGATCGACGAAGCCCGGCGAGCGCTCTACCACATCCTCGCCGACTAGCACCGATTGGGCTGCCAGGATGGCAGATCACGGCAGTGTCCGGACTGCGGACTGCCGTCAGATGCCCTCTCGGCGCCCAGCCGCGGTGGATGTGACGCCGTGCCGTGTCCAGGACCAGACCTGCGGGCCGGCAGTCAGGCTCCCGGAGAAGTATCCGATATTGAGGCAACTCGGACTGCTTCCCGCGGTCCACCGTTGAAAGATTGCCGTGTAGCGGGCCTCGCTTCCTTCGACGTGGATTTGAAGATTGTGAAAAACATGGACACTTCGAAGGTGGACAGGCGGCGCCAGAACCCGGTAGAGCTCCTTGAGGTCAGCTGGCGCATCGGACGGAAAGGCGCCGTTGAGCGAGGTTGGAGTCCCCCCGAGGAGCTCCAAAAATGCGTCCTCGTCTCCTCCATCGAGTGCGGCGCAGAACGACGCAAGGCAGTTCTCGACGTGGTGTCGGACCGTCGCTTCGTGATGTGCACCCAACTCCATGCCGTACATCCGGCCGCGCGCGGGAGGCGCGAAAATGCCGAGGTCCGTCGAAACGGGACTTGACTGGGCGGCCTTGCGGACCGGATGCGCCGACAGGCCGCTTACGCTCGTGTGCATCGTACGGCGAGACCCACGGGCCGGGCCATCATGCCTTCACCTGGAGGTCGCGAACCGGCAGGGCCAGTCCGTGGTCGAAGGCAAACAGCGGTACGCCGGTGTCTCCGGGAACGTCCGGTCGCGACGTCCTGACACCGTCCATGGAAGCGGGGATCTCGAAGGGAAGCCTCCCCCGGGCCGGGATGACGCCGGTGATTGCATCAACGAATGCCTTGTCCGAGACTCCGAAGGTGCCGGTCAGGGCGGCTGCGATGTCGACGAGGGGGGTCAGGATCGCGGGGCGGTCCAGCGCGACATCGATGATCAGGGGGACCTTTTGGGCGAGTGTGCGCAGGCGGTGGATGAGTCCTGGGGGAAATTCCAGCGATCCGGCATGGAACCACGCTTCGAGGAAAAGATCATCGCGATGATCCCAGGGAGCGTGGAGCCGGACGATGGCCACATCGGCTGATTCTGGATCAGTGACAGGGGTGGCGAATCCCTCCAGACTGGCAGGGTTCATCCCTTCCAGATAGATGTTCAGTCCCGGGCGCATGGGGAGGGACTGGCCGTTCCCGGTGGATTGATTGGTCAGGATTGTCACCGACTGGGCCTGTGCGTTGTGCCCTTCCTGCTGGAACCGCGGGTTCCCGACTGTTTCG
The DNA here is from genome assembly GCF_022606295.1 of Arthrobacter bambusae. Classification (GTDB taxonomy): domain Bacteria; phylum Actinomycetota; class Actinomycetes; order Actinomycetales; family Micrococcaceae; genus Arthrobacter; species Arthrobacter bambusae_A. The sequence continues at coordinate 76,656 of NZ_JAHHZS010000007.1, read as the reverse complement.
GCGGCGGCATCCTCGTCCACGTAGGGGTTGTCGAAGAGTCCCAATCGGAACTTCACCAGCAAGAGCCTTCGGACCGACTCGTCGAGACGCCCTTCATCGACGAGCCCTTCCCGGACAAGATCGATGAGCAGCCCGGTGCATTCCTCCCCGCCGAACTGGTCGACGCCGGCGTTGAGGATCTTGAGCATGCGTTGCGGTGCCGTGAGGTGCTCCACGCCCCAGGCACGCGCGGGCAGTACCTGATCCCCCACGATGTTGTCGTTGACGAGTTCCCAGTCGCTGAGGACCACGCCGTCGTAGCCGAGCTTTTCCCTGAGGAGGCCCGTGATGATTTGCTTGTTGTATCCGAAGCCCACTTCTTCGACGGGTTCGCCGTCGATTTCGAGGCCCACCGGCATGCCGTAATAGGGCATGATCGCGCTGGTGTTGTGGGCGATCGCGGTCTTGAACGGTTCCAGGTGTTCCCCGAAACGGCCGCCGGTGTATGTCTGTTCGCGGCCGTAGGGGAAGTGAGCGTCCTCGCCGTCTTTCTGCGGTCCTCCGCCGGGAAAGTGCTTGGTGGTGCATGCAACAGAGTCCGCGGAAAGTTTTCCGCCTTGGAGCCCTTCGAGATAGGCCGTCGCGAAGTCCGAAGTCCGTTGCCAGTCCTGTCCAAAGGTTCCGGCCTGCCGCGCCCATCGCGGTTCCGTGGAGAGGTCGACGGTCGGGTGCAGCGCGGCCCGAATGCCGACGGCGGTGTATTCCTGCCGCGCTATGTCGGCGAAGCGCCGGATTAGCGCCCGGTCACCCGTGGCGGCCAGTCCGATTGGTTCGGGCCATTGCGAGAAATGGTTGGCTTTGAAGGACACGCCGGAGTTTTCGATGAAGGCGTGGCGGGGGTCCGTGGAGATGGTGACCGGGATACCGTGGGGGTTTCCTTCCGCGAGCTTCTGGAGAGCGTTGCTCCAGCGCGCGGCTTCCCTCGGAGTTCCGAGGGCATGAACGTTGAAGTGGTTCATTTTCTTGTCGAGGATCACGACGCTCGTGGCGGATTTGCTGATGTTGCCTGGCCGTTCAAGGAGTGTGCCTTCGGGGCCGGTCTCGATCACTGTGTGGAACATGAGGCCGGCCTTCTCTTCGAGGCTGAGCCTTGGTATCAGGTCCGCCACGCGCTCTTCAGCGCTGAGGTGCGGGTTCTCGAAGGGGTCCATGACCCCGTTGCCGTTCAGGTCCCGGAACTTTGTTCCGTCAGGGGCGGTGAGGGTCTGCAGGCCGGTGGTGGGAATCATAAGTTGATGGCTTTCTGTTGAATTTCAGGCGCTAGGCCCGGGCAGAAGTACTTGAGGCTGCGGGAATCGAAGGGACGTTTCGACGGGATTGCCAGGGATTCGGGATCGAGGACAGGAGCAATTTGGTGTAGTCATGGCGGGTCTGGGTGAGCACTTGGTTCGTGCTGCCCGTCTCGACGATCTTCCCTTCGTGGAGGACGAGTATTTCGTCCGCGATCAATCGTGCGCTGAGCAGGTCATGGGTGATGTAGAGCATGGCGATGCCGTTGGAACGTGTGAGTTCGTTGAGGACCTGGAGGATCTCGGCACGAATGGACACATCGAGCATGGAAATGGGTTCGTCGGCGACGATAATCTCAGGCTGCGCGGCCAGGGCTCGTGCGATGACCACCCGCTGTCTTTGGCCGCCGGAGAGCTCGTGGGGCAGCCGGTCACGATATTCGCTAGGCGGTGTCAGTCCGACTTGGCCCAGAATCCTGTCCACCTCCTCACGCACTTCGCTCCCCCGAAGTTTTCTGTGATTCACGAGGGGCCGGGAGATGGCGTAGCCAACGGAGGAAGCCGGGTTGAGCGCCTGGAACGGGTCCTGGAAAATCAGCTGGACTTTGCTCCGGTAGTTCCGGAGGGTCCGACGCTTCAGCGACCCGACATCCACGCCGGCAACGGTGACCGTTCCCGAACTGGGCTTTTCAACGCCAGTGAGAATCCGCCCGATAGTGGTCTTGCCCGATCCGCTTTGTCCAACAAGGGCCGTCACCGAGCCTTTCCTGAGCTCGAAACCGACGCCTATTACAGCGTGGTTCTCGGTGTGTTTCAGGCCCTTGCGCGTCGAGTAGGTCTTGTTCAGGTCCTCGACCCTGCAGACCACTTCGCCGGCGCCAAGAGCTGCGTGATGGACGTCGATCTGTTGGCCGACCTCGTCGAAGATCGTCGGTGCGGGCAATGGATCACTGGTTTCGGATCCGAAGAGCACGCATTTGATGGAGCGGTGTCCCGCCGGGGAGTCGATTTCCGCCGTCGGAATCTTTGGTTCCCGGCACTCCTGCGTGGCCAGGCCGCACCGGTCCGCAAAAGCACAACCGACCGGAACCGAGTCAAGGCTCGGCGGGCGGCCCGGTATGTATCGGATATTGATCTCCGCGTCGCGAGGGTCGGCGTAGGAACCGAGCAGCCCGATCGTGTAGGGATGGGCCACTCCGGACAACGCATCGGCTGCCGGGGAATTTTCGACAACCTCCCCGGCATACATGATCATCACCCGGTCGGCCATTTCCATAACCGTGCCCAGGTCGTGGCTGATGAAGAGCACAGCAAATTTCATGCTCTCCTGCAAGGTCTTCAGCCTGGACAAGATTGACTTCTGGACCACGACGTCCAGCCCCGTGGTGGGTTCGTCGAAGACGATAAGGTCCGGGGACAGGAGCACGGACATCGCCAAAGCGACGCGTTGCTTCATTCCGCCGGAGAGCTGGTGGGGATAGAAGTCGAGGTATTTGTGGTCGATGCTCACCAAGTCGAGGGATTTTTCAACCGTCATCTCCCGTTTCGCGCCAGAGGCACCACGGTGGGCGGCAAAGACGTCCTCCATCTGGGCACGCACAGTCATCACCGGGTTCAAAGACGCCATGGAGGACTGGAAGACGGTCGAGATTTCAGACCACCGCAGGATCCGCAGGTCTTCCGCCGGAATGGTGAAAAGGTTCCTGCCTCTGTACAGCAGCTCTCCGGAAGTAACCCTCGCTGTGGGAGTGAGGAGATTCAGAATGGCGTTGCCAAGGGTGGATTTGCCTGATCCGGATTCGCCAAGGAGACCAACGAATTCGCCAGGACGGATCTCGAACCCGACATTGCGGATGACCTGGCGGTCATCCCGGTACTTGGAGACAAAGGAAATATTCAGATCCTTGACGGTCAGGATCGGTTCATCAATGCTGTTCGCGGCGGGCATCTTATTCCTCACGCAATTGCGGGTTCGATAGCGCGTCAATGCCGAAGTTGATCAGCGTGAGCGCGGTGATGAGCAAGGACAGGGCAAGGCCGGGGGCAAGGAGCCAGGCCCATTGCCCGGTCAACATGGCCCCGTTCGAGTTTGCCCAGTAGGACATGCTCCCCCAGCTCACCGTGGACGGGTCGCCCAAGCCAAGGAAGGACAACCCCGCCTCGGCGCCAATCGCCCCGATGGCAGCGCCCATGAATCCAGCCACCACCAGCGAGACCATGTTGGGCACGAGTTCGCGGAAGACGATGCGCCACAGCCCGTCGCCGGAAAACCGTGCCGCTGTCACGAAGTCCTGGCTTCGCAACAGCAGGACCTGGGCGCGCTTCATCCGGGCGCCCCAGGCCCAACCTGTCAGGGCGATCACGAAGATGATCAGGGACAGGCCGTGAACCGGTGAATAGGCTGCGATGGTCACCATGAGCGGCAGGGCAGGGACCACGAGCGCCAGGTTGATGGAGAAGCTCAGGATCTCATCCACGACCCCTTGGAGCAGGCCTGCGACCAGGCCGATGACCAACGCGATCAGTGTGACCACGACGCCTGCCAACAACCCGACAATCAAGGAAACTTGGGCGCCGTACACCAGTTGGGAAAAGATGTCCTGGCCCAGGTTGGTGGTACCCAGGAGGTAGGCGCCACCTGGCTGCAAACCAGGGGGCAGAGTCGAGTCTTTAGGGTTGAACGGGGCTATCACGGGAGCACAGACGGCCACCGCCACGAACAGCGCCAGAATGACGATTCCGGTTCGCGCTTTGCCGTTTGACCAGACGACCTGCCAGCCGTTGCGGCGTTTGACGGTTTTCGCCGGCCGGTCGGGGGGAGTTTCCCTGGGGACCAGGGTTTCTACTTCGGTCATTATGAACTCTGCCTCCTAACGCGGGGGTCAAGGACACCGACGAGCACGTCAGCCAGGAAGTTGGCCAGCAGGACCGCCACTGTAGTGATGAGGAAAATCGCCTGAAGCAACGGGAAATCCCTGTTGCCTATGGCGTCGTACATGAGTTTTCCCATCCCGGGATAGGAGAAGATCTGCTCAACGATCAAGGTGCCGCCGAAGACGCCGCCGAGGGAAATGGCAAAGCCGGTGAAGTTGGGCAGCAGGGCGATCCTGGCCGCGTAGGTCCAGGCGACGCGCCGTTCCTTGAGGCCTTTCGCGACGGCGAGGCGGGTGTAGTCGCTTCCGAGCGATTGCACCATGTTGTTGCGCATACCCAGGATCCATCCGATGGAGCCGGTGATCAGCAGTGCAAGCGCCGGCAGTACCGCGTGGTAGGCAAGGTCGGCAACGAAGCCACTGGAGAATGCGGGGACGATTTCTCCGCTGTAGGCGCCGCCTTCGGGGAACCAGTGAAGCGTGTTCGCCAAGACGTAAATCAGCATCAGCGCGATCCAGAAGAACGGCAGGGTGCTCAGGAACGTGGACCCCAAGGAAATGAATGAGTCGATTTTGGTATTGCGCCGCCAGGCGGCCCAGGCCCCAAGGCCTGTGCCCGCAACGAACGCGATGATTTGGGTGACTCCCACCAGGGTCAAGGTATAGGGAAGCGCCTCGGCAATCATGTGTGTCACCGAGTATGGAAAGTATCCGTAGCTCAGGCCGAAATTTCCGTGCACCAGCGCGTTCAGATAGTCCCAGTATTGGTTCCAGAGCGAGGTGTCGGGCACGCCAAGCATGAGGCGGATGGCGCGGATCTGTTCCGGATCGACTTGTTGGGCCTGGCCGGCAAGTTTCTGGACGATTGCTTCGGCCGGATCTCCGGGCTGCAGGCGCGGAATCAGAAAATTCAGCGTCACTGCAGCCCAGAGGGTCAGCACAAACAATCCCGTCTTACGCAGGAAGTAAAGCATCTGGATCCGATACCGCTATTTGGCCGGCGTCAGGTGCGTCAGCCAGAGCAGCTGATCTCCTGGATAGGCGTAGGGATCATCCTTGCTGGGCCAGCCCACGGCGTTGGCCGTCCGGTACTCGAACCACACGGCGCCGTACCACAGCGGGATCATCGGAACCTGGTTAACCATGATCTGTTGGATCTGGCTGACGATCTTGTGCTGGCTATCGGCATCCGGGGCGGCGGCGAGCTCGCCGAGGAGCTTGTCGGTCTGCGGGTCCTGCCAGCGGGCAAAGTTGCTGGACGCCTTCTGTCCCACGGGTGCGCTGAAGCTGCTTCCCAGCGGGAAGGCGAAATTGCGGTACATGTTGCATTCCCCGCCCTGCACGCCGAACACCATGTCATAGTTGCCGGTGGCCCGGGCATCCTCAACCACTGATGGAGCCGGAGTCTGGACGTCCACCGAGATACCAAGGTTCTTCATGTCGTTCTGCAGCAATCCGGCCGCCTGGACCCAGTCGTTCCAGCCCTGCGGGACTTTGAAGGACATGGTCAACGGTTTCCCGTCCAGGCCGAGACGGGTTCCCGAGGAATCCTTGGTGTAGCCCGCAGCGGTGAGTGCCGCGTCGGCCTTGGAAGCGTCGAAAGCGACCATACCCTTGTCTGCGACCGAAGGATCAAGCCAAGAATCCTGGATTGGAAGCTTCAGCCCCGTTTGGCTGGCCTGGGTCACATATCCCAGCTCGGCCTTGTCAATCATGGCCTTGCGGTCGATCCCGCCCGAGATCGCCTTGCGGAAGTTCACGTCGTTGAACGGCTTCTTCGTCAGGTTCATGTCCAGGGTGATCGATGATCCGGCAGGGAACCAGTACTTGTTGTGGGCCGGATCTTTCTGTACGTAAGCCTGCTCGACCTGGGGAATGAACATCGCGTTCGTGTCGTAGCCGCCGTTGGCGAGCTTGAGCTGGTCGACCTGGCCGCCGCCGTCGGCCTTGGTGTACTGGATCTGTTCGACCTTGATCTTGTCCGCCTGCCAGTAGTCGGCGTTGCGCTTCATGGTCAGCTGGCGCGGGTTGAATGTGCCCAGAACGTACGGGCCGGTTCCGATAGCGGTCCCGTTGACAAAGGTCTTCGGATCGCCGGCGGTTTCGAATATATGCTGCGGAACGATCATCTGTTCGGTGATCTGCTGCTGGAAGGGGATGCCTGAAGTGTTGAAGCTCATCACGAGGGTGTTCCCAGTGGCTTTGACGTCGGTGAGGACTTTCCAGAGCCCGAAGCTGTCGATGGCCGGGTATTTCTTCATGAGGTTGAACGTGAAGGCGGCGTCGTCCGCGGTGAAAGCCTTGCCGTCGCTCCATTTGACGTTGTCGCGGATGTCGAAAGTGAGTGTCTTGGAGTCCTGGGACCAGGTCATTTTGGTTGCCAGATCCGGTACGCTGTCGCAGTTTGCGTGGTTTGTGGTCATCAGCGATTCGAAGATGAGGTTGGTGCCGGAGAGTTTGTTGGGAGAAAAGGGATTGAAGTTGACCTGAGGGTTGGAACCTCCCCCGAAGTCACCGAAATTCAACTGGGATATCATCCCGGCGTTGCCCGACGACGTCCCGCTGTTCACGGTCTGGGTGGGGCTGCACCCCGTCAGAACCATGGCAAAACCCGTGCACATCAGGACAATCTTGGTGGTTTTTTTCATATTCTTCCTTGAATAGTCTGGCCGAACCCGTGGACGTCAACATCCACAGCTTTGGCGAATGATCAGTTCCGTAGGGAGGCACATGGATTCCATGCCGGTGCCCTGCAGGGCCGGCCGGGCGCGCTCCAACAGGATTTCCGCCGACCGCGCGCCGATGTCATGGAAAGGCTGCCGGGCCGTGGTGAGTGAAGGGGTGATCAGTGAAGCAAGCTCGATGTCATCGAACCCTGTCATCTTGAGGTCGCCAGGCACCGAGATGCCTGCAGCCGAGCAGGCCAGAAGGGCTCCGAGGGCAACTTCATCCGTGGCGCAGACGAGGCCTTCGGGGCGCCCGCCGCGATCCAGAATTGCCCGCATGGCCTTGAAGCCGCCCGCCTCGGTGAGACTGCACGGTTCAGCGGGGCGCCGAACCTCCACCTGGGCCTCGGCAAGGGCATCCTGGAACCCTTGGAGTCGCTGTTGGACATCCGGCGATTGGGCCGCTTCGCCCAGGAAGAGCAGGTCACGCAGGCCGTGCTCCCCGAGCAGATGCCTCGTCAGGCCCCGGGCTGCTTCGAAGTTGGTGACGTTGACGCTGTGAGTGGCTGCGTCGGGGTTTCCGGCAACGCGAACAATCGGCATCCGGTCCGCGATGGTCGACACGATGCCATCTCCGGCGAATGAGCCGAAGACGCACATGCCATCCACCCTTGTTGACAGATCCTTCAGCTGCGTCTGGAAGCGGTCTGGGTCCTGGGCGACGAGGACGTGGAACGTTATCCCGGTCCCAGCAAGTGTGGCTTCGAAGCCCTTGAGCAGGCCGGCGAACAAGGCGCCGCCCAGGCCCGGAAGCACCAGCGCGAAGGCGTTGTGACGCTTCAGCGCCAAGGCCTGGCCCAGCCGGCTGGGCTCGTAGCCCAAGCTCGTCAGGGCGGCGTTGACCCGGTTGAGTGTGTCCTCGGAAACCTTGGCATTTCCGGAAGTTACCCGTGACACTGTGGCCACTGACACCCCGGCCCTGCGTGCTACGTCACGGATCGTGATCGACGGCGTCATGACAACCCCCTTTCAAAATGTGATCTGCGTCTCTAGTATGTAACCGGTTACATGACTATAAAGCGAACTTGGCATCCTGCCAAGGGGCAATCCGGCAACGTGAGGAACCAGTGATTTGATGACTGTTGAATTTGTTCGCCAACAGGTGGTGATCGACGGCAGGCCCACGCTGGTCATCGCCGGGGAAGTCCACTACTTCCGGCTGGAGCGGAGTGAATGGCGTAGACGGCTGGAGCAGCTGGCGGCAGCCGGCGCCAACGCGGTCGCCACGTACATTCCCTGGCTTGTCCATGAACTTCCCGATGGAACCATCGATGTCGAAGGCACTTCGGCGGAGTGGCGAGATGTCGGGGCTTTCCTGGACACGGCCCGGGAAGTGGGTTTGTATGCCATTCCCCGGCCCGGCCCGTTCATCATGGCAGAGCTGAAAAACGAAGGCATTCCCTACAGGCTCTACGGCATCGAGGGAACCCGTGCCCGCAGCTGGGGAGGGGCGGAAAATCCGACCCGGACCCTGGACTATTCCTCGCCGGAATTCCTGGCCGAAGTGGAGGGCTGGTTCGCTGCCATCGTCCCGGTACTGTCCGCAAGGCATATCGACCGGGGCGGCAATGTCATCGCCGTCCAGCTGGACAACGAAATCGGCATGCTCAGCTGGGTGTCCAACTCCCCGGATCTTTCCCCCGCCGTGGCACGCGAATTCGCGGCATGGCTGGCATCGCAATACGGGACCGCCGAGTTGGCCGAACGGTACCCCCTGCTTCCCTTGGACCCTGCTGCCGCCGCAGCACATCTGCAGAGAGGCGGGGGCGGGGCAGGAGGCGCCTCGGACCCGGCCTCGGAGCATCGGCTGGCGCTTGACCTGGCGCGGTTTTCGCGGCATCGCTTTCGAGCCTACTCCCGGGTTCTCGTCGGCCTCGCGGAGAAGCACGGCTGCACCGGCTTGCCCTTCCTGATCAACATCCACGGCACATCAGCGGGCCGTGGCCGCACCTACCCCATCGGTATTTCCCAGCTCCTGGGGACCTGGGCCGGCGAGGAGTCCATCCTGGCGGGCTCGGACATGTACCTGGGTGAGCTGACCACGGGAAACCTTCCGGACTTCGTCACCGGAAACCTCTTTGCGCACGCCACCCAGCCCGCCAACCAGCCCTTGGCGGCGCTTGAATTCGAAACCGGGAGCAGCGACTACGGAGAGGACCTGGCCAACCAGACCTCCCCGAACGCCACCGATCTCAAGACCCGTCTTGCTGTGGCCCTCGGCAACCGGATGCTGAACTACTACTTGTTCGCGGGCGGCCGCAACAAGCCTCTGGAAGCGCCGGTCGGTGACGGCAACAACCGGGTCGCCTTCACCGGAGAACGGCACGGCTTCGCCGCGCCCCTCACGCCTGAAGGCGAAACGACGCCCCACTACTTCGCCATCCAGGATGCCGCGCGGACGCTCCGGGCCTACGAGCGCTGGATCTGCACCAGCCGACCCAGGCGCACAGGGCTAAGCCTGGGATTCATTCCAGACCAGTACCTCACCGAATATCTTGTCCCAGGAGACGACTACGGCAAGAAGATCCGGGAGGACCACGAACGCTACCGGGGCATGGGGCCTCGGGACATCCTCGCCCGTGCCATGTCGCTGTCCTCACTGGATTTCAATGCGGTGAACCTCTCGTCGCTTTCCGAACTCGGCGCGGCGAATCCTGCAGGCGAAATACCGGAATCGACCACCACCCTGATGGTCGCGAGCGGTCACTATATGGCCGCCGATGTCCAGTCCAGGCTTGGAGAGTTTGTCCTTAGTGGAGGGAAATTGCTTGTCGCCGGGGTGCTGCCGACCCACGACCTGGACGGCGCCCCCTGCACTGCCCTCTCCGATGCCTTGGGCATCGGGATCAGCGGCGAGGTGGGGGCCCACCGGATCGATGGTTTCGGGATGACCACCGACTATTACCCGTCCGTCAAGATCGTCGACGGCACGGGACTGCCCTCCCGGGCGGAAGTCCGGGTGGGTTCGGCGCAGCTCTACGATGCCGAGGGGTCCACAACCCTATTGAGGGAGGTCCAGACCGGAGAACCTTGCGCCGTCGAGGTCGCCGTCGGACGGGGACGGGCAATTGTGTGGGGAGCGGACTATCCCTGCGACCTTGAGGTCCATCGGGAACTTTTCCGGCGCCTGGACGCCACGGCAAGGGTGCACTTTTCAGAGTCCGCCCCGGGCCTGATCGCCTACACACAGGTGTCGGACGCGGATCAGTCCGAATTGCTGAACATTTTCAACCTTGCAAGCTATCCGGTCACCACCACCGTGGCCGTGGACGAGCAGCCGGCGTTTGGCGGCGCGAAGATCCGCCTCCCTGCCCGGAGCGGCTTGCTCCTCGGCCGCAACCTGGACCTCGGCAACGGCCGCAGGCTTTTGTGGTCCAGCGCCGAGCTCGTCGGCACGTCCGCCGCTGAACTCACCTTCCGCCTGCACGACGGCGACAACCTTGCGTGCTTGGAACAAGACGGTGTCCGTTCGATCGTCGAACTCGACGCACAGGCGGGGTCGCGGCCGCTGGAGGACCGGAGCCGGTTCGCCACCATTCAACTCCCCGTGCAAGAAAGGAAACACTGACCCGTGTCGTACCAACCTTCCGAGAACCGATACCCATCAGCCGGACAGACTGCCATGCCCTATCGCAGGATCGGCCGCAGCGGATTGCGCCTGCCGGCCGTATCGTTGGGGCTTTGGCACAACTTCGGAGACGAAAAGCCCTTCGAAACGCAGCGGGCGATCCTGCGCCGTGCCTTCGATCTCGGGATAACCCACTTCGACCTCGCCAACAACTACGGAACGCCGGACGGTTCGGCCGAAACCAACTTCGGGCGGCACGTGAAAGAAGACTTCGCTCCCTTCCGGGATGAATTGATCATCTCCACGAAAGCCGGCTACCGCATGTGGCCCGGACCGTACGGGGATGGCGGTTCCCGCAAGTACCTGCTCTCAAGCCTGGATCAGTCGCTCAAACGGATGGGGCTGGAATACGTCGATATCTTCTACAGCCACCGATTCGATCCCGACACCCCGCTCGAGGAAACCATGGCTGCGCTGGACACCGCAGTGCGATCGGGACGTGCCCTCTATGCGGGTATTTCCAGCTACTCGGCGGAATACACTGTCAAAGCCGCCAGAATCCTCCGGGAACTCGGTACTCCCATGGTGATCCACCAGCCGAACTACAACATTGTTGACCGCTGGATCGAAAAGGGCGAACCAAGCCTTTTGGACGTCCTGGAAGACGAAGGCGCGGGGACAATCGCGTTCGCACCCCTTGCAGGGGGCCTGCTCACTGAGCGGTACACGCAAGGCATCCCCCAGGATTCCCGCGCAGCCACGGGGTTCTTTTCCGAAACGTCGTTCACCCAGCAGAAAAAGAAGCTCGTCCACGACCTCGCCGGCATCGCCGCCGGGCGCGGCCAGACGCTTGCACAGATGGCCATTGCCTGGGTATTGCGCGAGCAGCACAAGGGCGCGACTGTGGCGTCTGCCTTGGTCGGTGCCTCGAGCGTGAAGCAGCTGGAGGACAACGTGGGCGCCGTGGCCACGCTTGATTTCCAGGCAGAGGAATTGGCGGCCATCGACTCCCTCCTCACAGGAGACAGGGTCCCCGCTCACAGCTGACGGACGCCTCGCGACCCGGCAGAAACCTGTGGGGCCGAAGAGCACTCCCCTGCTTCGGTTTCCGGGTCTATGCTGGGTTTCCTGGTTGCGCCGCCTCGCCCAGGCGCTCCGAACTTCTACCGGGAGCGATGATCCATGAACAGCTGCGAAACAGTCCTGGCAGGCCTTGAAGCAGAATTAGGCTGGATCCGGGACACGTACATCGATCTTCATAGGCACCCCGAGCTGAGCCTTGAGGAGCAGGGGACTTCAAAGCTCGTCGAGGGCAAACTCGCGGCATTCGGCTATGACGTAACCCGCGTCGGGGGCACCGGCGTCGTCGGAATCCTTGCAAACGGGGACGGCCCAACAGTGCTTGCCCGCGCGGACACGGACGCGTTGCCCGTCGCCGAGGCGACCGGGCTGCCTTATGCCTCGGCCGTGGACGGGGTCATGCACGCGTGCGGGCACGACCTTCACGTCGCCGCACTGCTCGGCGCGGCCAAGCTCATGGCGGACGCCCGCACAGCCTGGTCCGGGACGTACATCGCGCTGTTCCAACCCGGGGAGGAGATCGGAGCCGGATCCCAAGCAATGCTCGACGACGGACTCGTCGCCAAAGTGCCGCGGCCCGACGTCGCCTTCGCCCAGCATGTGATGCCGCTCCCGGCGGGGATGGTCGCCACCACGGCCGGGCCTGTCCTCTCCGCCGCCGATTCGCTCAGGATCACCGTGTACGGGAAGGGCGCGCACGGCTCGATGCCGCATATGTCCGTTGACCCCGTGGTGCTGGCTTCCTCTATCGTGCTACGGCTGCAGTCCATCGTCTCGCGGGAGACCAAGCCGGGCGATTTCGCGGTTGTCACGGTGGGGGCGCTCAACGCCGGAGCGACGGCGAACATCATCCCCGACCGCGCCACCCTCCTGCTCAACATCCGCACGTACGATACCCAGGTCCGCGCGTCCGTGCTCGCGGCCATCGAGCGGATAGTCAAGGGCGAGTGCTCCGCCGCCGGATCGCCGCACGACCCCGATTTCGAGTACTACGACCAGTTCCCGCTCACCAGCAATGACCCTGCGGTAACGGAGAAGGTCCGGGCCGCATTCCTGGACCGCTTCGGGGCGGACTCCGTGCGCCAGGCCATACCGCAGACAGCGTCGGAGGACTTCAGCCGCATTCCCGACGCATTCGGCGTGCCATACACGTTCTGGCTCCTGGGCGGCGTGGACCCCGGAAGCTACCGGGCCGCCGTCGAACGCGGGACAGTGGCCCGGGACATACCGGCCAACCACTCGCCGCTCTTCGCACCGGTGATCGACCCGACCCTGTCCCTAGGCGTCCAAACCCAGGTGGCTGCAGCGCTGTCGTATCTGGCTTAGGAGTACCACTGCCACTCGGGAGGGGCCCAGCCCGCCGGAACCTGATGGCTGTCCTTCGTACCGCACCGTGCGCAGCTGTAGCTTGCCGACGGGGGCCGCAATCCGCTGCCATCGACGGCGTAGACCGCCGGAACATACTCATGGAATGTCAGGGGAAACCCCGGGCCGCACCGCCCGCATGCCGGCACCCTGGGGGGCGCGGCGGGGACACAGGCACGATGAGCGGCCATTCGATGTACAGCACGAGCAAGCGGCATGGTTCTCCCTCACCTCATCCAGCGGGTAGTGGGTCAAACCTTATGCCAGGATTCGCCGAAGGGCCATGGGCACGTCGAAAGAGATGGTTCGCAATCAGTTATGGTGTGGCGCTGTGGTGCTTCCTTGCTAGAACCGGGTAGTGCCGCGCAGCCGGCGGGGACGGCCGTCCGGGTCCACGACGAAGCGGCTGAGCGGATCCGCCCACAGACGTTGGAGGGACGGCACGGGTTCCGGGGTGTGGTGCCGCACGTTTCCGGTGGGGCGGGGCGAGCGGCGCCCGGATTCATGCCAGTGGTCCAGAATGTCGGCGGCGGCGTTCCATAGCTTGAGCCCGGCCGCCGGGTCGTGGAGCACGGGATCGTCCTGGTCCAAGCCCAGGTGTTCGGCCCAGAGCTGGCGCCGGAGCCCGCTGGCCAACGGGCGGGAAGCGTCGCGGCCGTTATCGGATCGAGGCAGTTCCCCCTCGTCGGTAGTCGTGTCGACTACGGCACAGGTGAGCTCGCTGTCAGTGGTCCAGGAACGGCGGTTGAAATTGTCTGAACCGCAGGTGAACCAGATGTCGTCGATGATGCAGATCTTGGCGTGGACGTAGATCGGCGTTCCGGAACTGTTCTCCAGGTCGAACACGCCGACCCTGTCTGGTGCCGTCCGACGCAACATCCTGAGGGCGCGAATTTGCCCGATCCGGCTCGCCGGCCCCATCAGCGAACCGTCGGAGTCGGGGTAGCGGGGCACGACGGCGATCACCCTCAGCTCGGGGTTCCGTTCGAGGGCCGCTGCGATTCCGGCCGCCACCTCTGCGGACCACAAATACTGGTCCTCGATGTAGATCAGCGAGCGGGCGCGGGCGAAGGCTTTCGCGTAGCCGCGGGCAATGCTGCGTTCCCCTTCGGGCGCGAACGGGAACGGCGGACGTTTCACCCCGTAGGTGCGCAGGAGCTGGACGGAATGGGGGCCGGCCGCCGGTGGCGGCGGTGCAGCCGCAGGGAGCGGCTCGGGGTGCCGGGGCATGCGGGCCAGGCACTGCAGCAGCATCCGGTACGGGGTGCGCCGGTCCAATGGATGGGGGTCGTTCCACCGTTCAGCGAACACTGCCAGCACATCCGCCACCACGGGTCCACGCAGTTCGAGCGCGGCATCATGCCACGGGGGACGTTTCCCGTACCACGGATCCATGGTCACCGCCTGCGGGTCCCCCGTATGGCCGGCGTCGTCCCGGCGGCTGTGCGAAAGGTCGAGACCGCCAATAAACGCGACGTCCCGCGACGGATCGTCACGACGCCGGATGACGAACATCTTCTGGTGGTGGGAGCCGAACAGGCGCACACGCTGATCCAACAGCACCTCTCCGCCGGCGTCGTTGATCTTGCGACTCAGGAGTTCGTTGGATCGCCCGCTCATCGGGGCCGATACCCGTTCTCCGTGGGATCTCCAGACAAGGCCCCGCACTTCCACCCCGGAGCGGGCCAGCCCGGCCAGCAAGTCACCGATCGTCGGCCCGTCTTCCAGAAGCCGCTCGTCCGCGTCGCCGCGCCAGTCGGTGAACCACACGCGGTCTCCCGCCCGCAAGGCAGTCAGCTCTTCATGCAATCGGGCAAAGTAGCTCGATCCGTGAATCAAGGGCCGCACGAGGTTGCCGTCGGACCACGATGGAGAACCCGCACCGCCTGAGTGCACCTCCGTGGCCAGATTCCCCCGCTCAGCGCGGCTCAGGAACCAGCTACCAGCGTCGTTGTCCACTCAGTGCTCCTTCCGGGGGCCCGGAGGCCAATCCTCGAATGTCCCGTCTGCAAACAGCATAGAAGGTAACCTTACTGATCAAGTCCATGCGCATTGGAAGGCGGAAGACGATGGGTGTTCACCCCGAAGGCACGTCGGACAACGAGTCAGCCGGAGGCACGGGCGAACTCACTGACGACCGGTTCGTCGGTGACGCCGACCTTGCCCGGTGGAAGACCCCTGCCGGCAGGTGGCTTGCCTCCCGCGCGCAACGCGTCAGCGCCCGGCTCGGCCCCTATGGCGTGCTGATCCTGATCCTGGCTGCCGGAGCCGTGGTCGCATCACTGCTGGCCTTCACGACAGGCCTTGTATATGAGGCGGTAACAGAAGCAGATGGCGTCGCCGCCCTGGACCACCCGGTCCTTGAAGCAGCGATGACCCTGCGCAGCCCCGCACTGGACGCGGCAGCCACTGCATACACCGATCTGGGTGGAGGAATCGGGATGCCGATCCTTGCGGTGATCGCGACGGCCGTTCTGGTTCTGCGGCGCCGTTCCTGGACCCCCGCGATCCTCATCGTGACAGCCGCGGCCGGTTCCCTGCTCATGACAGTCGCCGGCAAGCAGCTCATCGGCCGGGCCCGGCCGCCGCTCAGTGACGCTGTGCCGCCCTACGAGTATTCGCCGTCGTTTCCCAGCGGGCATTCGCTCAACTCGTTCGTGATCGCCGGAATTGTCGCCTATCTGATCATCCTGCGCTGCCGCTCCCGCCGGGCCCGCGCCTGGACGGTGACCGGGGCTGCCCTCTTCGCCCTGACCATTGGGCTGAGCCGCGTGTTCCTGGGTCATCACTGGCTCACGGATGTCCTGGCGGCGTGGACCCTTGGCGCCGCCTGGCTGGTCCTGGTCATCACCGCGCATCGCCTTTACCTCACCGCCCGAAAGACTGAGAAGCAGGGCCATTCCCTGGGCGGGACCGCAGGCGGTTGAAAGCCGGACCCGCTGCGGCCGGGCGACAGGAACACATCATGGGTGCTGTTGGTCCTTCATGGCAGGGTCCGCCTCGTCGAGGGCGGTGATCATCCGTTCCAGGCGGGCCACGCCGGCAAAGCCGCCGGCGTTGTCCGTGACCAGCAGCGGACTGAACCGGGTGTCCTGGGTCCGGGTCATGGAACGCGCCAGCGCCTCGCTGAGCGGTGTGTCGAGATTGACCTTCATTCCCGGAGTGGCGCCGGATCGCAGAAGCTCGCGCTCAACCCGGGCCAGGCCAAGACTGTTGTGATGCAGACTCAGGGCGGCTGGTACGACCTCAAGCTCACCGCTGCGGCGGATCCGAAGCTCCTTCGGATCCTGGCAGGACGGCTCGACGACGGCCGGGCGCTCACGTCCGACCCCCGGCTTTAGCCCCCGGCGCCCCGATAGTGCTCGGCCAGCCGTGCCAGTCCCTCATCAAGGGAGACCGCGGGCGTCCAGTCGAGGAGTTCCCGGGTCTCGCGCTGGTCGAACCAGTGGGCGGTGGAGAGCTGCTCGGCGAGGAATCTGGTCATCGGCGGCTCTTCTTGGCGCCCTGTCCAGGTCCAGAGCCTTTCCACCACGGCTCCCGCCGCCCGCGCCACAGCACCCGGCACGGTCCACGACGGCACGGCGACGCCCCCTGCTGCGCATATGCCTGCGAGCAGTTCGCCGACCGGGCGCGGCTCGCCGTTGCTCACGACGACGGATCGGCCATGGACATGTTCCATGCGGTGCAGCGCGGCGACGATGGCCGAGGCGGCGTTGTCCACGTAGGTGGTGTCGATGAGGGCCGCACCGGCGTCGAGCAGCGGGAGGCGGTTGCGGCTGGCCCGGGCCAGGACCCGTTCCACGAGCTGGGTGTCGCCGGGGCCCCAAACGATATGGGGGCGCACCGCGGCGACCCGGAAGTCCGGAGCGTCCGCTGCTAGCGCCAGCAACTCAGCTTCGGCCTTGGTGCGGGAGTAGTTGCCGTGCGCATGCTGCGGATCGGCTGGCTCCGCCCCCAGCCCGACGATCGAGGTGCCGGAGTTGGCCACCGACGGGGAGGAGACGAAGACTACGTCCCGTACCCCGGCCGCGCGGGCGGAATGGAGCACCTTGCGGGTCCCCTCGACATTCACCTCGTCGAACTCCGCTGCACGGCCCGTGAAGGATACTTTCGCGGCCAGGTGGATGATTCCCTCCGAGCCTTCGACTGCTCTCCGGAGTGCCGCAGCGTCCGTCAGGGAACCGCGGAAGTCCGTCGCGCCGTCGACTCCTGAGGGACGGCGCTGAAACGTGGCCACGACGTGGCCTTGGCGGACCAGTAGCCGGGCAACTTCCCGTCCGAGCAGCCCGCTCGCGCCGGTGACGAGGACCCTCACGGCTCTCCAGGCCGGCCGCCGGCCAACACCCGTGAAGCCCAGCGGGACAGCCGGGTCCTGTCGATCTTGGCGTTGTGTCGGATATCGGTGGGCTGCGCGGGGACCGCGAGCACAGCGGAGACCATGACGCCAGCCTCAAGGGCTGCCTCGCGGACACGTGCGGCGAGCGCCGGCGCAGCAAGGCCGGCTTTGCGGGAGGGAGGGACAGTCTCGACGACGGCGACGACGGCCTGGGTCCCCGCCGGTCCGACGCCGGTGATGGCGGCCAGCCGGACGCAGTTGAGGCTTTCGATCGCCCGTTCGGCACCCACGGGCGTCACCA
Organism: Arthrobacter bambusae; assembly: GCF_022606295.1. Lineage (GTDB taxonomy): Bacteria > Actinomycetota > Actinomycetes > Actinomycetales > Micrococcaceae > Arthrobacter > Arthrobacter bambusae_A. The sequence continues at coordinate 59,139 of NZ_JAHHZS010000007.1, read as the reverse complement.
CCGCCCCGGGCGCCGTCACGACATGGGCGAGACGTCCTTCCACCCAGAGCCGTCCGGCGTCGTCGAAGTGGCCCACGTCGCCGGTGCGGTGCCATCCGGGCGGGCTGATGCTCCCCCGCTGGGTCAACCACAGCCTGTCGTAGGCTTCCTTGACGTGTGCGGCGCTGACGAGGATTTCCCCGGTCACGCCAGCTTCCGTCACTGCATGGGATCCAGGTGCGGTCCCATCCGCAGCCAGTGGGACGACGGCCACTCTGGCGCCATGCACGGGCTTCCCGACGCACACGCCGTTGCCTGCTCCCGCAACCGTACCGGCGGCGGCTTCGGCGTCGGCGGCCTGGATTTGTTCGAGGCTGATATCGGTGACAGGCAGCGCCTCGGTCATCCCGTACGGGGTATGCAGCGAAGCCCGGGGCAGCAGCTGCTGCACCTGCGCCAAGAGCCGTTCCGGGACGGGCGCGCCGGCAGAGAGAAGCAACCCGACACCTTCCAGGGCTGGATGCCCTGCCCCGCTCACGTCATCCCGGGTGGCAAGGACGTTGCGCAGCGCAGCCGGAGAAGCGAAGACGACGGTAGCGTCGATGGCCGCTGCTGCGTCCGCCAGCGCGCGGGCCGTCAAGGTGCGGGGCGCAGTAACGTCCATGTCTGGCGTCACCGAAACAGCTCCGAGCGCGGGCCCCAGCAGGGCGAACGGGGCGAAACCCGCCACGAGCCGGGCACCGGGACCGATCCCGAAAGTTTCGGCCAGCGTATCGCGCATCGCGGCCAGCTGCCTGTGCGTATAGAGCACGCCTTTCGCCGGACCGGTGGAGCCTGAGGTGAAGAGCACGGCGGCCGGCGCATCCGGGTCCACAATGTGCACGGGCAACCCTGAACCATGCTTGGCACCGAGCCCGGCCAGGGCGGTGAGAGAGGTTTCGACACCCAGGATCCGGCGGCGGGCAGCCGGTAGGTCCCGGACGCTGATCCGCCGTCCCGGCCAGCCGAGCACCGAGGCGGCTGCCAGCGCTTTGTCGATTCCGATGAGGAAATCGGCGGTGGCGCCCTTCAGCGCCCGGCTCAGGCCTCTGGTTCCCAATCCGGCGTCGGCCACGACCACTACCGCGCCGATCCGCAAGCACGCGTAGAGGGCTACGGTCAGGTCCACTCCGGGCGGAACCATCAGGCTCACCCTGCTGCCGTTCCCTACCCCGGCTTCCCGCAACCCCGACGCAAGGTCAAGGATGTTCCGGTCCAGCTGCTGCCAGCTGAGGGAACGGCCGACGCTGCCGTCCGGAGCCATTTCCGCAACGGCGATATCTTCATTCGCCGGTCCCGTCGCGAGCTCGCCGAGCGATTCCCAAAGCGCCCGGAAACCCGCCTGCGAGCGCTCGGCCGCACCGTTCCGCCCGTGACCGCCGCTCGTTGGCTCTTCGACTGTGTCAGGCTGGCTTGCACTCACACCCCCGTGCTCGGCAAGCCACTGGAAGACAGGTGTGGCAATGTCCCGGTCTTCCGCCACGAGGTGTCCCGCGCCTTCGAAGCGGTGCACGTCGGCGTGCGGAAGCCGCGTGATGAGGTCTTTGAGGTACCGGTCGGAAAAGATGGGATCCCGGGGGCCCCAGAGCATCAGGGCCGGGACCTTCAGCCCGCGCAACCCTTCCGCGACGCATGTGAGCGCAGGGAAGCTCGGATGGGAAGCATCCGCGGGAATATCCGCCACAAAGTTCCCTACCCCGGCCCGGCGGGAGGCTCCGCGGTAGGGGGCCATGTAGGCGTCTCGAATGTCGGCGGGCAGCGGCGGGTTCGCCAGCGAGTGTGTCACCCGCAGAAAGGCGTCCGACGTCGTCGTGCCCCACCGGTGAACGAGCGGGTGCAAGGCAAGCCGGAGGGCTGGCGGGATTGCCGAATCGGAGGGGTGATGCACGGCGGTGTTGGTCAGCACCACGCCCTTGACCTGCCGCGGGTGCGCCAGTGCCCAGCCCAGGCTGATGACGCCGCCCCAGTCGTGACCCACCGTCACCACCGGGCCGTCCAGGTCCAGTGCGTCCGTGAGGTCGCCCAGGTCGTTGATCCGGTCCGCCAGGCGCCGGAAGGTGCCGCTGCGCTCGGAGTAGCCCATGTCCAGTTGGTCTACCGCCACAACCCGCCACGGATGGGCCGCGTCCGATCCGGCGGCCAGCAGGGTCCGCCACAGATAAGACCATGTGGGGTTGCCGTGCACGCACAGCAGGGTGCCGGCGGGAGCCAGGCCGCGGCGGGAGAGCTGGGCGCCGTTGTCCAACACGTGCCAGCGGCGCACGGTGCCTGGCGCATCGACGGCGGAAGTGGACGGGACGCCGATTGTCCGGGACCACTCCGGATCGACCCCGGGCCAGAGGGTGGCTACCAAACGATTTCCACCATTCCCGCGTTCAGCCCTGAACCAACACCCATGCACAACACACGGTCTCCGGAGCTCAGCGACTGCGCCTCGGCTGCCAGGGTCATCGGGAGCGAGGCCGGGCCAACGTTGCCCCAGTGCGGGAACGTGATCGGAACCTTGTCCGCGTCCAGATCAATGGCATTGATGATCGCTTGGGTGTAGGCATTGCTGACTTGATGCGTGACGTAGCGGTCCATGGCGGCCCAGTCCCACTCCGGCTGGGCTTCCTGCCAGGCGTCGACGACCAGCTGGAGGCCGCCATCGAGCAGCCCTTTCGTGTCGGTGGTCATTCCGTCGATGCCTCCCACGCACAATTCGTGGTGTTCCGTGCCGGCACGCATCACGCCGCCAATAAGCCGATGCGCCCCGGGGTGCTCGTCCGCGGGGCCCAAGACTGCTGCGGCAGCTCCGGAACCGAGCGTGAGGGTGGCGAACTCCCGGCCGAAGTCTTCACGGGTGGTCTCAGGCCGCTGCAATCGGGCCAGTGTGGCTTCCTGGGTCACCTGGGCGTCCTCGCCGTTGACGATGACCGCGTACTTGATCTGTCCGGAGTCGATCATGTTGGCCGCCAGGATCAAGGCGTTCACGAATCCAAGGCAGGCGTTGGCCAGGTCGAAGTTCATGGCCGACGACGGCAGGCCGAGTTCGTGGTGGATCTTCACCGCCACGGATGGTTCGAGATTGCGCCGCGTGACCGAAGTATTGATCAGCAGGCCGATTTCGGACGCTTCGACGCCGGCCTCTGCCAAGGCCTTCGCGCCGGCTTCGACCGCTGCGTCATCGAATGATGTCCCGGCGGCCCACCAGCGGCGGTGCGTGATGCCGGCCACGCGCTCAAGCAGCCGCGGCGGGAACTTCAACCGCTGCAGCGTTGAAGCCAACCTGCGGTCGAAATCCGTGGAACTCACGATCCTCGGAGCCTCGATACAGCTCACCGAGAGGAGCGCGGTGTTACTGTGCCTGAAGGTTGCATTCCCTGCCAAGTCAAGCCCCTGTTCGTATCCGTGCTGCATCCATGCGGTGACTGTACCCATAAGTGCAAGCCCAAGAGCTTAACTATGCCCGTCCAACCGCGGATCCCGCGCATTTTGTGTGGAATTACGCAGCTTCCTTGGTTTCGGCGTCGTGAATATTTCGATCCCGGTGAGCCATTCGCACGAAGACGGTCCGGACTTGGCTGCGAAAGGTCAGGTCGTTTTTCCGGCTGACCACGATCACTGCGCAGAAGGCGGTCAACAGCACAACAGTACCGGCGACTGCCACCGCCCACCGCGGACCGAATTCAGTGCCGATCCACCCCATGAGTGGGGCGCCCAAGGCAGTCCCACCCTGCATGACAGCCATGTACAGCGCCAGCACGCGCCCCCGGAATTGTGGTTCCGCCGAGAGCTGGATACTCGTATTGCAACTGTTCAGGAAGGTCATGGATCCGATGCCGACCGGAATCAGCGACGCTGCGTAGAGCCAGAATGACGGAGAGATACTCCCGATGAGGGTGAAGATGCCCATGGTGATGGCCCCGAGCAGCAAAAAACGCATCCGCGGACCGGACCTCCTGGCCGCCATGAGCGCCCCGGCCAGCGTCCCCACCGCCATGATGGAACCCAGAAGGCCGAATTCCCCGGGCCCCATGCCGAACGCCGTCGTGGACATGAGCGCATTGGTAACGGGAAAATTCATGCCGAATGCCCCCAGGATCCCGACCATGACAAGAATGAGCACCAGGTCCGGGCGTCGGCTCACGTAGCCAAGGCCCTCCACCACCGGATGCTTCCCGTTGCCTGCCGGTGCCGAGGGGAACAGCGCGGAAGGCTGAATGCGCCACAATGACACGAGGACGGCGGCGAAACTGGCCGCGTTGAGCAGGAAGACGGGTCCCGTGCCGATCCAGGCGATCAGGACCCCGGCGATGGCCGGTCCAGTGAGCCGGGCGGTGTTGAAGGAAGCAGAGTTCAGTGCCACGGCATTTGCAACATGCTCTTGCCCCACGAGTTCGGAAACGAAGGCCTGGCGAGCCGGCCCGTCAATGGCGCTGGCCACTCCAAGGCAAAGGGCGGCCACATACAGTTGCCACAACTGCGCCGAGCCGGTCAGGACCAGAAGCCCGACAAGCAATCCACAAAGGCCCATGGCCGACTGTGTCCACCGCAAGATCCTCAGTTTGCGGTATCGGTCTGCAATCACGCCCCCGTAGGGACCAAGCAACAGCATGGGCAGGAACTGCAGCCCCGTGGTAATACCCACGGCTGTGCCGGAATGATTGGTCAGGACCGTCAGCACGAGCCAATCCTGCGCGACCCGCTGCATCCACGTGCCGATGTTGGACACCATGGCTCCCGAGGCCCATAACCGGTAGTTGCGGTTTTCCAATGCCCGGAACATCGCGCTCATCGTGCGCTCAACTCCTGCAGGATGTGCGCCGCGCGGCTGAGCGTCAGGCGCTCTTCCTCACTGAGTCCGGCAACCCGATGAGCCAGCCACGCCGTCCGCTGGCTCCGGGCCTCGTCCAGGACTTCCTCACCGGCCGGAGTGATTCCCACCTGGACCTGGCGGCCGTCCACCGGATCCGCTGACCGCGACGCAAATCCCTTTTCGGTCAGCGAATTCACGATCCGGGTCATCGACGGCGCCTGAACATGTTCCCGCTCGGCCAGTTGCCGAAGGGTCTGGGAGCCGCTCCGAAGGTGCGCCAAGACGGTGTACTGGCCCGGCGTGAGGACATCGCCGCTCGCCTCGATCCGCAGCCGCCGGGACGTGCGCATCACGGCAGTCCGCAGATCGATCGCAAGCACGTCCGGTTGGATGTCATCCGTCGGGTGCGGGGAATCTTTGTTGGTGTCAGTCATGGTGCCTCCAGGGGTGGCCGCCAGCCACGGTTAGCGACGCTAATTAGCAATGCTAACTATATTCTAGCCCCTTTCGCCACACGGGGCTTCTCCCTAGGCGCCCGGGTAGTCTCCAGCTGCGATATCCGCGAGCAAGCTGGGGTGCGTCGGTTCCCACCCGAAGGTCTCGCGTGTCCAGACGCTTGACGCGGGCTGGTCGACGCTGAAGATGGCCCCGAGCGGCCCGAAGGTCTCGGCCGGCACTTGCCGGAGCGGAAGGCCGAGCTGCTCGCCGATCGCGGACGCCAGCGAGAGCATCGTGTCGCCCTCGTCCGCAACAGCGTTCACTGTCGTTCCGGGCTCACCCCTCTCCAGCATGATGCGGAACAATGCCGCGGCGTCGCGACGGTGCACGGCCGGCCAGCGCTGGCTGCCGTCGCCGACATAGGCGGACACGCCGGAACGCTGCGCCGCGGCAATCAGGATGCCGGCGAAGCCATACGCGACGTAACGCTCGTGCACCGACCGGGGCAGGCGCACGGTCGACGTGCGCACCCCCTGGGAGGCGAGATCGAGGATCCGTTGCGCGTTGATCCCACGGCCCCCGACCGGCCCCGCCGTGATCAGCGGATCCTGCTCGGTTGAAGAGCGGCCTTCCACCGCCGTCGTACCGGAGACGATCACGAAAGGCTTGTCGGTTCCAATGAGAGCGGCACCGATGGTGTCCATCGCCAGGCCTTCCTCGGCGATGCTCCGCTCGAGATCGGAGAAGTCATTGCTGAAGGCCAAATGGATCACGCCATCAGCGTCGGTGGCGGCGGCCGTGAGCACCTCAAGATCGCCGAGGCTCCCGCGCAGCGGCGTGCCGCCCGCGTCGACGACCTTCTGCTCGGATGACTCCGAGCGGGCAAGCCCGACGACTTCGTGACCGTGGGCGACGAGCTCCTGGACGACCGCCGATCCGATTCCCCCGGACGCTCCGGTGACGAAAACACGCATGGGCAAACTCCTTCCTGATGCGACTTGTATCCCATCACTTTAGCATCGTTATGCGACTAAAGTCTCATCACTTACAATGGGAGAATGCCACGCTGGAAACCGGATGCTCGCGAGCGCTTTGTCGTCGCAGCTCTGCACTTGTTTACCGAACAGGGTTACGACGAGACGACGGTGGCCGAGATCGCCGATCGGGCGGGTCTGACCAAGAGCACGTTCTTCCGTCATTTCAGCGACAAGCGCGAGGTGCTGGCCGCCGGCCAGGAGACCCTGTCGCGACTCCTCGCCGGGGGCATTGCCGCCGCTCCGGCCGGGGCGAGCCCGCTATCCGCGGTTGATGCCGGCCTCGCGCACGCCGCCAGCACGATGACCTCGTTCAACCGCGAACTCGGCCCCCGCCTCGAGGCAGTGATCGCAACCAGTTCCGAACTGCAGGAACGCGCCGCGCTCAAGAGAGTCGGCATGGCCGCGGCGATGGCTGATGCGCTCCGCGACCGAGGTATCGAGGAGACGATCGCCATAATGGCGGCGGAGCTCGGCGTGCTGGCCTTCAAAGCCGGATTCGAAGCGTGGACCGCCGAGGGTAACAAGCAGAGCCTCGGCCAGCTCACCTCGGCCGCCCTGCACCGGCTTCGCTCCGCCGTCACGCAGCTCAGCTAAATGCTTGGCCAGATGGAAAGGGCGATCGGCACGAGGGTTGTCTTCGGCGCGTGCGACGTAGCCAACGAGAGACCAGGAGCGTCTTGGAAGACCACGTCGAAATCCGCAGTCCCTCAACGATCCACCAGCCAAGGGCCGGAGGGGTGATTTCCCTCTTCCCGGGCTACGCGACTACCTGAGGCCATAGCCGCCCAAAAATCAGCCGGTCCAGACCGGATGCTTCGATTGTTCACGGAACCTTGGAGAAACCGACAAATAACCCGGGCCGGGATACTTCGCGAACTCGGCGAAGCCGTACACTTTCGGCCATGGGGAGTGAGTCAAAGTCCACCGCATGGTCATGGCCGGTCATCGGACGGGCCGGGGCTGGCCTCTGCGCGGTGGCCAATCTGTCCATTCTTGGTGTGATCATCGCCGACGCGGAGACCAGCAGCACTGCGGCAGTCCTCGCCGCCATGGCGCCCCCGAAAGGGCCGCTCGGGCTGCTGGCTTTCGGGGTACATGCCTCGATCATCCTCGGCGCTGTTGTCGCGGTGAACTCCCTCCCGGGCCCCGGTTACGGGAAGAGTATCTTCAGGCGCAACAATCTCTCCGGGCTGAGAAAAGCGGCCCCCGCACTACCGCTTTTGGCCGTTTCGTCCCTGCTCTACTGGTGTGGCTACATGGGCGTCACATGCTTCGCCTGGAGACGCAACGAGCCCGCGTCGGAGATTGCGGGCGTCAGCGCAGATGGCGCTGTTCTTGGAGCTGCCGCTTTCGCCCTTTGGCTGATCTTCGTCGCTCTCGGAATGAGGTCACAGCACGCTCCGGGAAACGCGTCGCCGGAACAAACGTAGCCTCACCCGCCGTCGCGCATCTTTCAGCGCCGCCGCTGGCCAATTTGGCCGCTATACCTGCAGCTCAAAGCCGCAATCGGAGCCCCCTGTCGGATTCGAACCGACGACCCCCGCTTTAGGACCCAGGTCCTCTGTGCGCCTTGAATATGTCCCTCTCCCCCGGAATCTAGGGGTTTTTGTAGGCGACGATGGGTGATGAATTGTCATTGGTTGACGCTGATTAAGGTGAGTTAAAGGTGAGTCGGTTGCAATCTCCGGGGCCTCGCTCGGCCAAGTCGCCGCTTGTGGAGCTCGTCCCCTACTTGGACATTCTCGTGCTCGACCACAGGAGCACAGGAGCACAGTAAAGCCCAACAGCTCTGCTGCTTTCCCGCACAGATGTGGCGTCGTGTTTGGGCCCTTACCGCTGACCACAGGCAGCCGTAGTCATCGCTGTTTGTCATTCTGATCGTCGATTATCGCTGGGCCGGCCCTCCGCGCAACCAGGGCGTTTTGCGCCGGCCCCAATCCAAAACTTCGCTCGGCGCTCCGCTTCTTTCCTCGCGAACTTTCGGATCGTTCCCGGTTCCCCAAGTTGCACTCCGGCCCCTCATGCCCAGCGGAGGCGCCTCTATCAGAACGACGCCGGAACCTAACGCCCACTCGCCCACTGGCGACGCCGCCTCGGAAAGAGAAGGACCATGGAAACGCTCATGATCAAAACTGCTGCCGATGTCCTCAGTTTCCCCGGCCACACCCCAAGTTTCTGGCCGCACGAAAGCCTCGTGTGCATCACCCTGGACACCGACCACATCGGCGTGACGGGGTGATAACACCGATACAAACACGGCGAGTACGGGTCCGTCCTGGACCCCGGACAGGACGGAGCCGAGCATTTCCAAATCGAATTCGACGGGTCCAGGGTCCGAACTGCCGCCTCGCTCGACGGGAAAGATGGAACCGGCTCGGGGCCTACTGGATATCAGCTTCATCAGCGACGACCATGCCGGGCTCTTGCGTTTCACAGAAGCTCTCGCTGGGATTGCCGCAAAGGATCTGACGGAGCGCCGACTTTGAGAGCGTCACCTTTACGAGCTGAACCTTGGCCAATGCCCGGGACTCTCAGCTGGGGCTTCCGTCGCAGTGCAGGAACATGAAGAGCATTAGCGTCGTTGAAGATCTCGCTTCTTGGCCTGAATGAGCGCACACACAAGTGGACGGCGGTGCGTCGAACTGACAGCCGAAGATCGGGCGGTGGATGGTTAAGAATAGGCGACGGCGTGCCGACGTCGCCGAGGGCCTGCCAGACGCGTCTGCAACTCTTCGGCGGTCGGCGGGTTGGCGCCCGGGCGGCTCACTGTGATTGCGGCGGCCATCGACGCGGTCTGCCCAATGGCTTCGAGCCCGGGCGGCGTAAACGCTTCGTCGCCCCGGGTCAGCAGTCCGAAGATGAGTGCGGACATGTAGGAGTCGCCGGCGCCGATGGTGTCGGCAACGTCGGTTTTCACGGACGGGATGCTGAAGCGGCCGCCGGGTGTGGCGACAAGGGCACCGTCGGCGCCCTTGGTGATGACGGCCAGGCGCGCGCCATGTTGCAGCAAGTGGGAGGCGACGTCGTCCGGGGACCATCCGGGGTAGAGCCAGTGTGCATCTTCGTCGCTGAGTTTGACGACGTCCGTGAGCGGAAGCAGGTCCTCGAAGATCGTCGTTGCCTCGGTGTGGCTGCCAAGGAGAGCAGGGCGGATATTGGGGTCGTAAGTGACCAGGCAGGACTGGTGGCACTGCTCGAGAAGAGTGCGGACGGTGCCGGCTCCCGGGGCCAGGAACGTAGCGATCGAGCCCGTGTGCAGAATTTTCGGGATCATGGCCGGCGCCACAGGTGCCAGCTGCCAGGCGATGTCGAACTCGTAGCTGGCTGAGCCGTCGGCAGCCAATGTCGCGGTGGCGGTTGCCGTCCGTTCAAGGGAAGCGGATCCGGGAAGAAGCTCGACGCCTGCGCTGTGGAGGTGGTTGGTGATGGCGGTGCCGTGCTCGTCGTCGCCGATTGCCGTGAGCAGCCCGGTCCGGATGCCGAGCCGCCCGAGGCCATAGGCGACGTTGGCCGGGGACCCGCCCGGATAACTGATGGATCCTTCGGGGCCGTTGACGATGTCGATCAGGGCTTCGCCGATGACAACAGCGTCTATCAGCTCGTGGTTGGAGCCGTCCGGTTGGGGTTTGTGCATCGGGGTTCTTTCTTCGGGTTGACTGGTGGGAGCCCGGTATGGATCCGTCCGCGGACCTGTTGGCAGGTCCGCGGACGGAGAAGGGGCTCCGGTGGAGCGGGAGGTGCCGGTGGGCCCGTCAGGCCTTTGCGGCTCCTGTCATGATTGCGACGGCGTCGGTCATGCTGTGGGACTGCGGGGTGATGGTGGCCGCGCACTTGCCCAGGCGCTGGATGTGGATCCGGTCGGCCACATCGAACACGTGCGGCATGTTGTGGCTGATCAGGATGACCGGCAGGCCGCGGTCGCGCAGGTCGCGGACCAGTTGGAGGACCTGGTTCGATTCGCGCACGCCCAGGGCCGCCGTCGGCTCGTCCAGAACGACCACCTTGGACCCGAAAGCCGCCGCGCGTGCCACGGCGACGGCCTGGCGCTGGCCGCCGGAAAGGTTCTCGACCGGAACTGTGACATCCTGCAGGGTGGAGATGCCCAGCCGGGTCAGCTCTTCCTTCGCCTTCCTGCGCATGCCTTTGGTGTCGAGCATCCGGAACACGCTCCCCAGGAGGCCCGGGAGTCGTTCTTCACGGCCGAGGAACAGGTTCGAGGCGACATCGAGGGCCGGGGAGACGGCCAGGTTCTGGTAGACCGTTTCGATGCCGTGGACCCGCGCGTCCTGCGGTCGTTTGAAGTGGACCTGCTGTCCCGATACGTAGAGCTCCCCGGCGTCGGGGACTTCGGCGCCGGTGAGGCACTTGATGAGCGTGGACTTGCCGGCGCCGTTATCGCCGATGACGGCCAGTACCTCGCCCGGGTACAGGTCCAGGCTCACGCCGTCGAGGCCGACGACGCGGCCGAAGGTCTTGACGAGGTTCCTGGCCTTGAGGATGGGTTCGCGGGTGTTGGTGTGGGAGGCTGCAAATTCTGTCGTGGTCATGACTTGACCTTTCGGATCCACTGGTCGATAGACACGGCAACGATGATCAGGATCCCGACGGCGAGAGTCTGGTAGAGGACGTCCAGGCCTGCGAGTGAGAGACCGTTGCGGAAGATGCCGACGATCAATGCGCCAAGCAGGGAACCCCAGATGGAGCCGCGGCCGCCGAAGAGGCTGGTTCCGCCGATCACGACGGCGGTGATGGAGTCCAGGTTCAGGTCGACCCCGGCGTTCGGGCTGGCGGCGTTCGTCCGGCCTATCTGGATCCAGGCACCGACTGCCAGCACCGCCCCGGCGGCAAGGTAGACGCTCATCAGAACGCGGCTCACAGGAATGCCGGCCAACCGGGCGGCTTCCTTGTCATCGCCCACGGCGTAGACGTGCCGTCCCCAGGCGGTCTTGCCCAGGATGAAAGCGACCACGACGTAGAGCAGGATCATCATGACGACGCCGGTGGAGATGCGTACGGGTCCGATCGGGAACGTGCTTCCCAGCCATGTGAGCACCGGCGGCATCGCGGATCCGCGGACCGTGCTGCCGCCGGAGTAGAGCAGCGTCAAAGCGACGAAAATGTTCAGCGTTCCGAGGGTGACGATGAACGGCGGGAGCCGGAATCTGGTCACCAGGAAGCCGTTGAGTGCCCCGGCCGCCAGACCGACGGCGAGACCTGCAATGAGGGCGAGCGGCCCGGGGATGCCGTTGCTGACTGCGAGCTGGGCGATCACCATTGAGGACAGGATCATGACCGCCCCGACCGAGAGGTCGATGCCGGCCGTCAGGATGATCAGGGTCTGGGCGATCGCCAGGGTGCCCACCACCGCGACCTGCTGCGTGATGAGAGACAGGTTCTCCACCCGCAGGAAGCGCTCATTGAGGATCCCGAAGACCACCACCGCGATCAGCAGGACAATGGCGGGGCTGAGGGCCGGGTAGCGGTGGAGAATGTTGCGGATTCTGCTGAGAGGGGTCTGGCGGTCGAGGAATTCCTCGGCCAGGTCAGCATGACCGGCGCTCGGCGGGCCGGCGGTCTGTTGCTGGGTCACTTGAATTGCTCCTGAACTTCAATGTTCTATAACTGTTGTCGTGCTGGGTATTCTGCGGGGAGGCGCTTTTAGCGCGCCCCCCGCAGAGAGAGGCGTTACTTGCCCCAGCAGATCTGGGAAGCAGCCGTCGTGTCGATGCTCTGCAGTCCGGAAACTGCCTTGTCCGTGACGAGTGCGGAGCCGGTGTTGAAGAAGTCCAGGCCGGCTGAGACCGTGGGCTTCTTGCCTGATGTGGCCAGGTCCTGGATGGCCTGGACGCCCAGCTGGGCCATCTTCACCGGGTACTGCTGGGCAGTGGCACCGATGATGCCGGACTTGACGTTGTTCACGCCGGTGCAGCCGCCGTCGATGGAGACGACCAGCACGCCCTTGTCCTTGCCCGCGGCCTTCAGGGCCTCGTAGGCGCCTGCCGCGGCAGGTTCGTTGATCGTGTAGACGACGTTGATGTTCGGGTTCTTGGACAGCAGGGTTTCCATTGCCGTGCGGCCGCCGTCTTCGGCGCCCTGGGAGGCCTGGTTGCCGACGATCTCGTAGTCCCCGCCCTTGCCGCCGGTGTACTTGCCGGTCTTGGCCTCGTCACCGTTTTTCGTCTTGTCGGCGGTGTCGATGCCCAGGCCGGTCAGGAACCCCTGGTCGCGGTTGTAGTCAACCGAGACGACCTTGTCGCTGAACAGGTCCACCAGCGCAATGGTGGCCTTCTTGCCGTCCAGCTGCGCCGCGGTCCACTGGCCGATCTGCTTGCCGGCCGCGAAGTTGTCGGTAGCGAAGGTGATGTCCACGGCACTTGCCGGGTCCGGCGGGGTGTCCAGGGCGATCACGTACAACCCCGCGTCGCGGGCCTTCTTGATCGCGTCGACGACGGCCGGGCCGTTCGGGGTGATCAGGATGCCCTTGTCACCGCTCGAGATGGCGTTCTCGATGGCCTGGATCTGAGTGTCCTCGTCGCCGTCGGACTTGCCTGCAGCGAGCTTCAGGTCAATATTGCCGCCTTCGGCTGCCTTCTTCGCGCCGTCCTCCATCGCCACGAAGTACGGGTTGGAGGTGGTCTTCACGATCAGCGAAACGCCGATCTTTCCTGCGGCACCTCCGCTGGAGGAAGAGCTAGAGGAACTGCCTCCGCAGGCGGTCAAGCTAAGTGCGCCGAGGGTCAGGACTGCGCCGGCGGCAAGAAGGCGGGTCGCGGCCGGCCTCGGGGCTTTGGAACTCAACATTGAAACTCCTGTGTTTGTGGCGCCTTTCCGGCGCCAGACAACGATGTCATGTATCATGTAACCAAGCTCACACTGGGGAGTCAAGTGTTAATCGATGATGAGGAGCAGTTCGTTGACAACGGTGTCTAATCGTTACCAATCCGTTTCCGGGCGGAGGCCTCCGACGATGAAAAACGTCGCGGATCTCGCGGGAGTCGGGATCAAGACGGTCTCAAGAGTCGTGAACAACGAACCAGGCGTTTCGGAGGAAACACGCCAGCGGGTGCTCAGGGCCACGGAACAGCTGCAGTATCACCTTGACATGACGGCGGGCAGCCTGAAACGGTCCGGACGCAAGACCCAATCCATCGGGTTATTGCTGCCCAGTGTTTCCAACCCCTTCAGCGGCGAGATCCACAGGGCACTGGAAGACGCACTGACCGAGCGCGGGATTGCGGTTTTCGCCTCAAGCCTGGATGACGATCCGGAGCGGGAGAAAAAGCTGATTTCCGCTTTCCTGGGGCGCCGGGTCGACGGACTTGTCCTGACCCCGATCGCCAGAAGCCAGGCCTACGTCATCCCGGAGCACTCACGGAACCTGCCCATGGTGTTCATCGACCGCGAGCCGGTAGGCATCGAAGCCGACGCGGTGGTCACGGACAATGAGACGGGCGCCTCAAAGGCGGCCGCGCACCTCATCCGCCACGGCCACACCAGACTCGCCTACCTCGGCGACCGGACAGACATCCAGACGGCAACGAAACGCCGCACGGGGTTCCTGGAGGAAATCGGCAGGGCAGGAATTGCGACCTCGACCATCCCGGTGCGCAACGGACTCCACGACGAGGAGACCGCCCTCCGGGCGGCGATCGAGTTGCTCACCTCGGAGAACCCTCCCACCGCGATCTTCTCCAGCCAGAACCTGATCACCTTCGGTGCCATGCGCGCGCTGAGATCCCTTGGGTTGCATCACAAAGTTGCCTTGATCGGATTTGACGACTTCACCCTGGCCGACATGATGGAACCGGGGATCACCGTGATCGCCCAGCACCCCGAGCGCATCGGCAAACTCGCCGCCGAACGGATCCTCGCCAGAATCGACGGAGACGACGGCGCCCCGAAAACCTACATCGTCCCGTCAGAACTGATCCCTAGGGGATCAGGCGAGCTCCCGCCACTGAACTAACAACCAACTCTGCAAGACATCCGAACCCACCAAGTAAGGACCGGACATGACCAAAACACTGTACGCGGAATTCACCGTCAGACAGGGCAGCGAAGCGAGGGTGGCCGAAATGATGGCCGAGCTCACCGCTCACGTCCGCCGGGAACCCGGGAACGTCATGTTCCTGCCCTACACCCGCGAAACCAACCCGCGGGAATACTTCGTGTTCGAGGTCTACCGCGACCAAGCGGCATTCGAGGAACACATCGGAGCGGAATACGGCCGGAAATTCAACGCCGAACTCGCCGAGCACATCGAAGAAGACGGCTCCGTCCTGACCTGGCTCCACCCACTGATTTAGGGCCCGCCAAGGCAGAAAAGTGCGCAGGGCTGAAAAGCGCCTGCACCCCAGCGGTCGTTGCTGCTCCCGGACTACTTCGGGAGCAGCAACGACCATTGCGCATTTAATACGCAATTCAACTGAAGCCAGGAAGCACAGGCAGCACCACAAGGGATCCGTCCATCTCTATGCCCGGCCACGCTCCAGCAAAGGACACCATGGGGCGGGTGCAGAAGCATACTCAAGAGTGGATGATGCGCCTGGAAATCTGGCACCACCGGGCAGACGACCCCCTCCGTCATGGAAGCGATGGGCACTGGCTGGAAGTGCCATTCGTCGTGTCCCATCCTCCTCAGGAGGACTCGTGGACGCCTGTTTCCTGATGCGGCGCCGCTCCGGCGCATTTTCGTAGCCCGCTCCGGTTGCAGGATGAGGTCTGCTGGCTGCTCTCCTGACCCGGCATGATTGCCCCGGTACGTGCATGATGCAAGGGCCGCTGGGTGCGGCGCCCGCAACGGTGAAGTTGCGGGCGCCGCGGTCTGATCAATGCGATGGGGCTTCCGGTTATTGCCAGGCCGACTTCATCTGCTTGACGTCCAGAGAAGTAAGAACAGCGTTTCCTCCGTTGGCGAAAGCTTCGATGCCTTGGCTGGATGGGTCCGGGAAGATCTGGTCTGTCAGGACGATTTTCCCGTCGTCGGCGAAGACTTCGACCGAGGACCAGTCAACCAGGATCCGGAGTTTGACTGTTCCTCCGCTTGTCGTGAGCGGCGCGGTCTGACCTCCGGGGAAGCTGGGGTTGAATCCCACGGCGCCGGACTTGGTCCGGTCGATGTAGACCTGTCCGGATTTGTTGTCATAGCCGATGAGTGTTTCCTGGCCGGACCCGGTGCGGACTTTCAGTCCGTAGGAGCTTGCAGTACCGGCAGTGAAGGACGCCGAGATGTCGAGCGCCTTCCCTGTGGCCGGCAGGACGATGCTTCCGGCAGGGACGGACATGTTCTCCTTGTGGACGGACGGCCCCGTAGTGAGCTGGTTGAGCTGCTTGACCGGTGTCTGCATCAGGCGGGGTTCGCCGTCGACGGTTTGGAGGGACAGCTCCCGCGGGACGGTCATGGCGCTGCGCCATGGTGAGGTGGGAATGGATCCTCCATAGTCCCAGTTGTTCATCCAGCCGATCATGATCCGCTTGCCGCCAGGGGCGTCATTGAAGGTGACACCGGCGTAGTTGTCCTTGCCGTAGTCGACCCAGTGAGCGCGTTGGACTGCGGATTGTGCCGCTGTGTCTGAGAGGGTGAAGTCGTCGGCCAGGATGTGTCCCCAGCCGCCGGTGTTGTGGTCGACGACCTGGATCTGCGCCTGCTTGCCGATCAGGTCGCTCAGGTCCCACGACGCCCAGTCCAGGTTCTCGCTGTTTGCGCCCGTGGCGGAGCGCACCACCTTGCCGTCGACGACGAGATTAACGGAGGTCTGCGTGTCCCAGGACTTGGCCGGGGCGTTGGCGAAGACGATGTCGCCCACCATGAGGTGGCCCCATCCGCCGGTGGACCCGTCGTTCTGGTCCACGACCTGGATCTGCGCCTGCTGGCCTTGGTACTTGCTCACGTCCCAGTTAGTCCACGTCAGGTCAGGGCTGTTGGGGCCGGTGGTGGTCGCGACGACCTGTCCGCCGATGATCAGGTTGACCGCGGTCGCGTTCGCCTGGCCCCAGGGGTGGTTCCCGCCAGCGACTTGCAGGTCGATGTACGGGCTGTTGACCGTGAAGGTCGGCGAGGTGATGGTGCCCGTGCCGGGATCTCCGGCGGGCGCATAGGTGTCCAGCACCTTGGGGCCGAGCTGGTTGGGCAGGCTCTCTGTCGAGGGCCCGGAGCTGGCGAAGGAACCGGTGGCGGTCCAGCCGGCACCGTAGGTGGTCCCGGAGAAGTCGTTGAACACCTGACCGGCCGGCAGGGTGCCGAACGGGACGGTGTCGGCGGCGTAGGGGTGGTTGCCGCCGCCGACGAGGAAGTTCAGGTGGGATTTGTTGACGGTGAAGGTCTGGGAACTGAGTGTGCCGGTGGGGCCGTCCCCGCCGTTGAAGCTGTTGGCGAAGCCGGTTCCTTCAAAGCCTGTAACGCTGGACTGGCCCGGCAGGCTTCCTGTGGCCGGGGCAGTGCCGAAGGCGGTCCCGGTGGTTTGCCAGCCATCGTAAGTACCGTTATCGAAGTTTCCCAGAGATGTCCCGGCCGGGGGGACGTAGGGTTTGTCATCCGAGGTGAACTTGGTGCCGTCGAAGCTTCCGGTGAAATATTGGACGCCCGAACCTCCTGCGATCCCGCCCGGGTTGAGGTTGACCGTCAGTACCCACTTCTGTTTGCCGGGGTTGGCGGGATCCGGCAGGGGGAACAGGTCAGGACATTCCCAGGCACCGCCCGTGGCACCTGCAGGACCGAAATCACTCAGATGCTTCCACGTTTTCAGGTCAGGAGAACTGTAGAAAGACACCTTGTGCTGGTCGGACAACGCGGCCGACATCAGCCACTCGTGTCCGGCCTCGTACCAGAAGACTTTCGGGTCCCTGAAGTTGTTTGACCCGATGTCCAGCACTGGGTTCCCGGAATATTTGGTGAAGGTCCGGCCTTTGTCCGTGCTGTAGGCGAGTGCTTGGGACTGCTTCCCGGTAGCCTTGTCGGCGGCGGTGTAGATTGCCACCATGGCGGGGTTGCCCGGCCGGCCAAAGCCCGTCGTGTTGTCTTTATCGATGACAGCACTGCCCGAGAAGATCATGTTTTTGTCGTCCTGCGGAATGGCGAGCGGGAGCTGCGTCCAGTGCACCAGGTCCGTGCTGACGGCGTGGCCCCAGGACATATTGCCCCAGGTGTCCCCCGAGGGGTTGTACTGGAAGAACATGTGGTATTCGCCTTGGTAGTAGACCAGGCCGTTCGGGTCGTTCATCCAGTTCGTTGCCGGGCTGAAGTGGAACTGGGGCCGGTATGTCTCGGAGTAGGGCGAGGAAGTTCCGACCGCGCCGGAAGCCGTCGAGGCCGCCCCGGAGGTGTCCGCGGCCAGAGCCGGGCCGGACAGCGGAAGGGCGCTGCCAGCGGCCATGGCGGCGGCGAGGATCAGGGCGTTGAGACGTTTTTTTGATATTGGTCCGGGTGTCAGACCGGGACCGGAATGTGTGCGGCGCACGTATTCACCTTTCGTGTCGACAGTGACAGGCAGGTAATGCCGGTTGTCGCTCGGCTGGTTGTGTGGGGGCCTTGATCGACTCAAATGCTGCACTTGCGTCAGATCCACCGAACGAAGACAACGTTGTCAAAAAGGGAACCTACGGCTTGTCCACCGGACAAGTCAACAGTCAAATCCTCCGACGCCCGGCCTGGCTCAAGTGGTCGTGAACCAACTGTCCGCATGCCGGTGGAAGCCGTTGACAGCCACGAGGTAACGCGTGTAACCTCAATCACACCGTTGAAGGTAACCCGCGTTACTTGCCAACGATTGCGATACGACCTCAGACCGAACCCTTGGTACTGCGCGCAGGATCAACGAAGACACCGGAGCATTCAATGGCGAAAACCACCACCCACCAGAAAGCCGCCGCTGTGCGGCAGCGGGGTGTCACCATGAGTGATGTCGCTCGGCACGCCGGTGTCTCCCGGACGGCGGTCTCGTTCGTGCTGAGCAACCGAGAAAACGCCAGCATTTCTGAGGAAACACGCATCCGCATCAACGACGCCGTTCAGGCATTGGGTTACCGCCCGAATGCCGGAGCGCGCGCACTGGCTTCCCAGCGCAGTGATTGGTACGGACTCGTCACCGAGATCGTGACGGCCCCGTTTGCGGTGGACATCATCAAGGGCGCCCAGGATCAAGCCTGGCTTGACCACCGGTTCCTGCTCATCGCGCCTTCCGACCAGGCCGATGCCGTGGGACCCAACCAAGGGCTGGAAGATGCAGCAACGGAAAAGCTGCTGGAACAACGAGTAGAAGGACTTTTGTACGCGGCAACATACCACCGCGGCGTGCACGTTCCGGAAAGCGCCCACGAGGTTCCCACCGTCCTGATCAATTGTTTCGACGCGGACGGGAAGCTGCCCTCGATCGTCCCGGACGAGCGCGCGGGCGGCAGGGTTGCCGTCGATCGTTTGCTCCGGGCCGGCCACAGCAGGATCGGAGTCATCAATCTGGACCCGCACATTCCCGCGGCCATCGGGCGTTTGGAGGGTGCACGAGAAGCACTCGCGGGCGCCGGGCTGGAACTGGATCCGGAGCTGGTGGTGTCCGGGCATGCGACGGCGGATGGAGGCTATGAGGCGGCGTGCCAAATCCTGGATCGTTACCCCCAGCAGGACAGGCCGACCGCACTGTTCTGCCTCAATGACCGCATGGCGATGGGCGCTTATGACGCCATCAAGGAACGGGGACTGACCATCCCCGGCGACATCGCCGTGATCGGCTTCGACAACCAGGAACTGATTGCGGCCTACCTCAGGCCAAAGTTGACCACGGTTGCGTTGCCGTTCGAAAAAATGGGCGCTCTGGGAGTCCAGACGCTCGCAGCTCTCACAGCAGGACAGCCGATCACTGCCGACCAGCAATTGGTCGACTGTCCGCTGCTAGAACGCTCTTCGGTCTGACCGTGAAATCAATGTCGAAGAGCAAACCCTTACCCACCACTTCACCTTGCTGATGAAGATAGGAAAGAGATACCCATCATGACACAACCCCGATTCTTGAGGTCTGCCCGCATTGCAGCGGCCGGACTGGCTGTGGGTGCAATGCTGCTGACTGGCTGCGCTGCCACCGTCAACAAGTCCGCCGGCACCGACGCCGGAGCCAACGCGAACGCCTTCCTGACCATCCCGCGTGAGGACATGAGCACCTTCGACCGTAACTTCAACCCCTTCGCCCCCACTGTGAACCCCATGGTCCAGCAGGCCATCTACGAACCCCTGATGGTCTTCAACCCGGCCAAAGGCAACACGGTCCCCTGGCTGGGCGCCTCCTGGGACGCTGCCAAGGACGGCAAATCCGTCACCTTCACCCTGCGTGAGGGCGTGAAGTGGTCCGACGGGCAGCCTTTCGTCGCCGATGACGTGGCCTACACCTTCCAGCTGCAGAAGAAGCTCAAGGGCGGCTTCGAGTACCTGGATTCCGTCACTCCGTCGGGCACCGACAAGGTGACATTCACCTTCAACAAGCCCTGGTCCCCCGCGCTCTATGAGATCGGGCAGCTCCCCATCATCCCCAAGCACATCTGGTCATCCATCGCCGATCCCGCGAAGGACACCAACGCCAACCCCGTAGGAACCGGCCCCTACACCCAGGTGGACAGCTTCCAGTCCCAGTCCTTCGTGCTGAAGAAGAACCCGAACTACTGGCAGCCTGACAAGCAGAAGATCGCCGGCATCAAAATGCTGGCAATGTCCGGAAACGATGCCGCCAACCTGGCCAGCGTCAACGGCGATGTGGACTGGTCCACCCAGTTCATCCCGAACATCGAGAAGACCTTCATCGCAAAGGACAAGGACCACCGCCACTTCTGGTTCCCGCCCACGGGCGCCATGATCAACTGGCAGTTGAACACCAGCAAAGCGCCGTTCAACGACGCGACAGTGCGCAAGGCCCTGAGCATGGCGGTTGACCGTGACCAGGTCACCAAGATCGGCATGAGCGGATACGCCACCCCGGCCGACTGCACAGGCCTCTCCGGCAACTACGCGAGCTGGAAGAACGCCGATGTGGCGAACAACTGCACCTGGACCAAGCTGAACGTCGACGAAGCGAACAAGATGCTCGACGCAGCCGGTTACCCCAAGGGCGCGGACGGCAAACGCACCCTCAAGGACGGCAAGCCCTTCGAGTTCAAGATCTCCGTGGGCGCCAGCTCCTCCGACTGGCTCTCCGTAGCAAACGTGATCTCCCAGAACCTCCAGGCCATCGGCGTGACCGCCAAGGTTGACTCCCCTGACTGGGCCTCCGTCGTCTCCAGCTACGAGCAGGGAACGTTCGACACCGGCATCGTCTGGAGCGCGAACGACCCCAGCCCGTTCAAGTACTTCAGCTCCACCATGGGCACCTCCACCGTCAAGCCGGTGGGCGCCAAGGCCACCGAGAACTACCACCGTTTCGGCGATCCAAAGGCCGATGATCTCCTGCAGCAGTTCGCTGCTGCCGGCGACGAAGCCGCACAGAAGCAGATCGCGAGCCAGCTTCAGGCGGAATACAACGCGGTGGCCCCGACGGTTCCACTGTTCTCCGGCCCCGAATGGGGCGACTACACGGACGTTCACTTCACGGGATGGCCCACTCAAGACAACCCCTACGCAACGCTCTCCGACCGCTCCCCCACCACGGTCCTGGTCCTGACCACTCTGGAACCACGCAAGTAGCCGGCACCAGTTCCCGGCCGGTGGCTGCCGTTGCCATATTCCGGTTCCCACCGGCCGAGAACCTTCTCATCTTTCCCGCCCGGGACCACTGTCGTCCCGGACCCCGCCTTTCCCGAACGGAGCAACCGTGCGCTTCATCCTGCGCCGCCTGGGTTTCTACCTGATCGCCTTCTGGGCCTCCATCACCCTGAACTTCCTGCTCCCGCGCTTCATGCCGGGAGACCCCGTCTCACGCATGTTCGCCCGTACCCAGGGCAAGATGCAGCCCGAACAGATCGAAGCCCTGCGCAAGATGCTCGGCGTGGATACGCGGCCGCTCTGGGAACAGTACGTCGACTACATGCACAACATCCTGACCGGCCAGATGGGTGTCTCCATCTCGCGCTTCCCCACCCCGGTCACCGAGGTCATCGCCAGCCAGATCGGCTGGACCCTTTTGCTGGGCGGAACCGCCCTGGTGTTCGCCGCCATCATCGGCAATCTCCTCGGCATCCTGGCCGCCTGGCGACGCGGCGGCGCGATCGACTCCGCCCTGCCACCGCTCCTGATCTTCATTGGATCCTTCCCGTACTTCTGGCTGGCCATGGGAGCCCTGTACCTGTTCGGCGTAGTGCTGGGCTGGTTCCCGATCCGCCACGCCTTCACGGATGGACTGGAGCCCGCCTTCACCTGGGAGTTCATCGGCGACGTCGGCGCGCACCTTGTGCTCCCGGCGCTGACGATCGTCCTGGTGTCCATCGGCGGCTGGATGCTGGGCATGCGGAACACCATGATCGCCACGAACGCCGAGGACTACATCACCATGGCCGAGGCCAAGGGTCTCCGGCCGGGCCGCATCATGCTCCGCTACGCCGCCCGCAACGCGATGCTCCCGTCGGTCACGAGCTTCGGCATGAGCCTGGGCTTCGTGGTGGGTGGTGCAATGCTCACCGAGGTGGTGTTCGCGTATCCGGGCGTCGGCTACCAACTCCTCAACGCCGTCCAAGGCCTCGACTACCCGCTTATGCAGGGCCTGTTCCTGACCATCACCGCCGCTGTGCTGCTGGCGAACTTCCTGGTGGACATCCTCTACGTCCGCCTCGACCCGCGTGTGCGCAGCAACTGAGGGACCCATCATGACAACCGCAATTCTCAAGCAGCCCACTGAGCCCACAGCTGCCCGCAAGCCCAACCGCAGTTTCGTCCACGGACTTATCACCAACAAGAAGGCCCTGGTGGGCATGATCGTGATGCTCGTGTTCATCGCGCTCGCGTTGCTGGCCCCCGTGCTGTTCCCCGGAGACCCATCGCGGATCACCGCGATGGCCTCGCTGGAACCGTCTCCCGAGCACTGGCTCGGCACCACGGCCAAAGGTCAGGATGTGCTTGCCCTGACTGTCCATGGCTCCCGCAGTTCCCTGTTCGTCGGGTTGACTGTGGGCTTCGCATCCACCTTCATCGGCATTTTGGTGGGCCTGGCGTCGGCGTACTTCGGCAAGTTCATTGACGAAGCACTGTCCCTGGTGACCAACGTCTTCCTGCTCCTGCCCGGACTCCCGCTCCTTGTCATCCTGGCCGCGTTCCTGCCGCCGGGTTTGGGAACCGTGATCCTGGTCCTCGTGGTCACCGGCTGGGCTGGTTCGGCACGTGTACTGCGCTCCCAGGCGTTGTCCATCCGCTCAAAGGACTTCGTGGCCGCGGCCGTGGTGTCCGGCGAACGGGCGGGCCGGATCATGTTCCGGGAAATCCTCCCGAACATGGCCTCGATCGTCATGGGAACCCTGCTCGGCTGCGTGATCTACGGCATCGGCGCCCAAGCAGGCCTGGAGTTCCTTGGCCTGGGCGACGTGAGCACCGTTTCCTGGGGCAACAACCTCTTCTGGGCCGGCAACGAGGGCGCCCTCCTGACCGGCAGCTGGTGGGTCTTCGTTCCCTCGGGTGTCTGCATCGCGCTGGTCGCGTTCGCACTGGCCCTCATCAACTATGCCGTGGACGAAGTCACTAATCCGCGGCTACGGAAGATCAAAACCCCAAAGAATACCGAAAGGAGCGCCGGCAAGTGACAGTCTCACAAGTTTCCTTCGGCTCCCATGAGCCCGTCCTGGACGTCAAGAACCTCAGCGTCAAGTACATCGGCGACACCCGCTCCACCACCGCCGTCGACCGTGTTTCCTTCAGCATCGGCACCGGTGAAGTGTTCGGGCTGGCGGGCGAGTCCGGCTGTGGAAAGTCCACCATCGCCAACTCGATCATGCGCCTCCTGAAGGATCCCGCGAAGATCGCCGGCGGCAGCATCTCCTTCGGCGGCAAGGATGTCCTGGCCATGAGCCCGGAGGAACTGCGGGGCTTCCGCTGGCAGGACGTCGCTATGGTCTTCCAATCGGCCATGAACTCGCTCAACCCTGTGCTCACCATCGGCGAGCAGATCGTGGACATCTTCACCACACACGCCGGCTACTCCCGCAAGGAATCCCTCCGACGCGCGGGCCAGCTGCTGGAACTTGTCAGGATCGACCCCGCTCGACTCAAGTCCTACCCGCACCAGCTTTCGGGCGGCATGCGCCAGCGTGCGGTGATCGCGATGGCCGTAGCGCTCAAGCCGTCGCTGCTGATCCTCGACGAACCCACCACGGCCCTGGACGTGGTGGTCCAGCAGGAAATCATGGCCCAAATCAAGGAACTCCAACGCGAACTGGGATTCTCCGTCCTCTTCATCACCCACGACATGTCCCTCATGGTGGAGCTCTCGCACCGCATGGCCGTGATGTACGGAGGCCGGATCGTGGAGACCGCGAAAGCCCAGGACGTCTACGCCAACCCCCGCCACCCCTACACTCAGGCCCTCATGGGTGCGTTCCCACCGCTCACCGGTCCGCGGGTTCCGCTGACCGGACTGCCCGACGGCGTGAAGTTCCGGAACATCCCCGACCTCACCGAAGCAGCACCCGGCCATTTCGTGGCACCTGTCAGTGCCGACGCTTCAGCGGCTGACACCGCCATCATGGAAGGAGCCGCACGATGAGCCACGCTGTGCTGTCATCCCGGCGCCCCTCCGCCGACACAGAAGCTGCGGCCCTCGAGGTCCGCGGACTAGGAAAGTCTTTCCCTCTAGGTGGTTTGTTCTCCCGGGAGTCCGTCCGGGCCCTGCACGGCGTAGACCTGGCCATTGGCCGCGGAGAAATCGTGGCCCTCGTGGGAGAGTCCGGGTCGGGTAAGAGCACCCTGGCCCGCTGCGTTGCCCGGCTGGAACGACCGAGCGCCGGGGAGATCCTGATCGACGGCGTCGACGTCCTCAAGCGCGACCGCTTCCAGGCATCGCGCGCCTTCCGCTCCCAACTGCAGATGGTCTTCCAGGATCCCTTCGGCTCGCTGAATCCTGCCCACAGGGTGGAGCATTTCCTGCGGAGGTCGCTGGCGATCCACCGGAAGGGCGGCAGCTCCGAGACAGAGACACGGCAGCGACTCGAGGAGCTTATGACTACCGTAGGCCTGCAGGCCGACATGCTGAACTCCTACCCGCACGAGCTCTCCGGCGGGCAGCGCCAGCGAGTCGCGATCGCCCGGGCCCTCGCCGTGGAACCACAGGTCATCCTCGCTGACGAACCCACCTCCATGCTGGATGTTTCGGTCCGCATCGGTGTTCTGAACCTGATGCGCAAACTCCGCGATGAGCAGGGAATCTCCATGCTCTACATCACACACGACCTCGCTTCGGCCCGATACCTAGCGGATCGGACGGCCGTCATGTTCGCCGGTGAGCTCGTTGAAGAGGGCGAGTCCTTGGACCTCCTGGCCAATGCGGCCCACCCGTACACGCAACTGCTGGTCTCAGCCGTCCCGGATCCGGCCAGGGCGGGCTCCTACGATCCCGTCCGCCGGGCCGAGCTGCGGCAGGCTGTGATGGCTTCGACCAGCTGCGCTTTCGACGGCGACCCAAACCAGGCCTGCTCGGCCGAGGAACCCGTTCGCCACGGTGTGGGCGACCCCGAAAACCGCCACTGGGTGCGCTGCCACCTCTACCGCCCGCAGGCTGGAGCCGGCGGCCACGCCCTGGCAACTGAACCTACCGATAACAAGGCCTCCGCATGACTGAATCGACGCACCCACTCGGCACCGTTCCCCAGGACGAACTGATTGCCCGCGCCGATGCGGACCCCCTTCGGCCGCGCTTCCATTTCGTGTCCCCGGCCGGTTGGCTGAACGACCCCAACGGCGTGAGCCAGTGGAACGGCACCTATCACCTCTTCTACCAGTACAACCCCGAAGGCGCCTTCCACCACCGCATCCAGTGGGGCCACGCCACCAGCACCGACCTCGTCCGCTGGACGGACCAGCCGGTGGCACTGGAACCTTCCGCAGGTCCGGACGCCGACGGCTGCTGGTCGGGGGTGTTGGTGAACGACGGCGGAACACCCACGTTGGTGTACTCGGGACGGCTGGGCGAGCAGGAGTTGCCCTGCGTTGCCGTCGGATCCGCAGACCTCCTGAGCTGGAGCAAAATTCCTCAGAACCCGGTCATCGCAGCTCCACCGGCCGGCGTGGACATCACGGCGTATCGCGATCACTGCGTCTGGCGCGAGGGTTCCATCTGGCGGCAGTTGGTGGGATCGGGCATCCGTGGGCGCGGCGGAACTGCGTTCCTGTACGAGTCCCGCGACCTGCGCTCCTGGGAATACGTCGGGCCCCTGTTCATCGGCGACGCCTCCCAGGGCGATCCTGCCGAAACCGACTGGACCGGGACCATGTGGGAATGCGTTGACCTGTTCCGGGCAGGCGGGGGCTCGTTGGGTACGGTTCCTACTTCTGGCGACGCGCCCGACGTGCTGGTCTTTTCCGCATGGGACAACGGCGACACCAGACACCCGCTGTACTGGACCGGCCGCTATTCGGAAAACACCTTCGAGCCGACCGGGCTGCATCGGCTCGACTACGGAGGACGGTTCTTCTACGCGCCACAGTCCTTCCAGGATCAGTCCGGCCGACGCATCATGTTTGGCTGGCTTCAGGAAGGCCGCAGCAATGCCGCGATGATCGAGGCCGGGTGGTCGGGCGTCATGAGTTTGCCGCGCGTCACCACCCTGGCCGACGACGGATCCCTGGTGTTCGCGCCCGTGCCTGAAATCGAGAAGCTGCGCCGGGACCACGTCGGCCTGCCGGTACAGGAATTGGTGCCCGGGGCACCTGTGCCGACCGGGGTGTCCGGCAACCAACTGGACCTCGAACTGGATTTGCAGCTCGAGCCTGGTGCCGTGCTGCGGCTGGGCTTGCTGGGATCAGCTGACAATGGTGTCTCCGGCAGTTCCAAGGAGGAAACAGTGATCGAGCTGCGCCGGACCACTGAAGGCGGCAGCCAAGGCACACTCCGCCTCGACCGTACTCAGAGCAGCCTCGATCCAACCGTTGATGTCGACGACAAGGCCGGACCACTCCCGATGCCCGACGGCCGGGTGCACCTGCGCGTCCTGGTGGACCGGTCCGCCGTCGAAATTTTCGCCAACGGCAAGCCGCTCACCGCCCGCGTTTACCCGACCCTGGCCGGCGAGCACGTGAGCCTGACCGCCGAAGGTACCGTGAGGCTGCTCTCCTTCGATGCCTGGACCATGGCTGAGATCTTTGGAGAAGCTCGGAACCTCTTCCCCTAACTCAGGATCCGACCTCTCCCGCCTTTGGAGTCATCACCAAATCGCTCAATCACCTAAGACATCCAGCTCACGGCCGCGGGCATCCCGCCGCGAAGCAGACGTACGACCTATACAAGAGCAACTGCCAACCCCAGCATCCGTCCAGCCGCCGAACAGCGCCCCGCACCGTTCGCCGGCTGGATGGCCGCACCCACCCTTCCTCAGGAAGACGAAATGAAACGAGACTTTGATTCATGACTGCGGTAACCGCGCCCACACGTGAGGCTTTCCGGCCGGCGATGCATTACGCCAGCAAGGACACCTGGCTCAATGACCCCAACGGCCTCATCTACTACGAGGGTAATTACCACCTCTACTACCAG
Organism: Arthrobacter bambusae; assembly: GCF_022606295.1. GTDB lineage: Bacteria > Actinomycetota > Actinomycetes > Actinomycetales > Micrococcaceae > Arthrobacter > Arthrobacter bambusae_A. The sequence continues at coordinate 32,206 of NZ_JAHHZS010000007.1, read as the reverse complement.
AACAACCCCTTTGGGAATGTCTGGGGAAACATGTCCTGGGGGCACGCCACCTCCACGAACCTCATCACGTGGACAGAGCAACCCGTCGCTATTGCCTGCGACGAATACGAGGACATCTTCTCCGGCAGCGTCGTTTACGACCAGCACAACACCAGCGGCTTCGGCGACGGAACTGCTGCACCCCTGGTCGCCATCTACACAAGTGCCTACAAGGAGAACTCACAGCACGCCGGGATCCAGGCCCAGTCACTCGCGTGGAGCACGGACGGCGGCTACACCTGGTCCAAGTACCACGGAAACCCGGTCCTGAACCGCAATTCCGCGAACTTCCGCGACCCGAAGGTGTTCCGCTACAACGGCCCGGCCGGCGCCTATTGGGTAATGGTCGCTGTCGAGGCACTGGATTTCACGGTCGTGATGTACCGTTCGGATGACCTGAAGAGCTGGGACTACCTCAGCAGTTTTGGGCCGGCCAACGCTACTGGCGGAGTCTGGGAATGTCCTGACCTGTTTCCTCTGCCACTTGACGGGAACGAGGACCTGATCAGATGGGTGCTGACCGTTAACCTCAATCCCGGCGGGCCGAACGGAGGATCTGCTGGACAGTACTTCGTGGGAGACTTTGACGGCGTGACGTTCAGGTCCGAAACCACGGTCACTGGAGGCGACCAGGATCCGGCGCACATGGCCGAGTATCTTTGGCTCGACTGGGGCCGGGACTACTACGCGGCTGTGTCCTTCAGCAACGTTCCGGACGGTCGCCGGCTCACGATGGCCTGGATGAACAACTGGCAGTACGGCAACGACATTCCAACCTCCCCGTGGCGAAGCCCCATGTCGCTTGTACGCGAGGTCTCGCTCGTCACCTCTGAAGGGGCACCGCACCTCACCCAGCAGGCCGTGATTGACCCCGCAGCGCTTACCCGCACAGTTGCCTACACAGAGCTGGACGTCGATGGCATCCGTTCCGTGGCAGGCGGGGGCTCCGTGCAACTCATCGAGGTAACGTTTGTGCCCGGTTCCGCAGAGGAATTTGGCCTCGTGATCCGCGGCAACGGCAACGAAGGTATAAGGATCGGCATCCGTCCGGGTGACGGCAGACTGCTCGTGGATCGAACGGTCTCGGGCAACACGGCGTTCCACAGCGCCTTCGCATCGATCGACACCGCGCCCCTGCGTGCCGTGGATGGAGCGTATAACCTGCGCATTTTCGTTGACCACTGCTCTGTGGAGATCTTCGCCCAAGACGGAGAAATCACCCTCACCGAACTGGTCTTCCCAGACCCCTCCAGCACCGGCGTATCGCTGTACACCACCGGAGGAACAGCAAAGGTCACTTCGCTCAGGCTCATCACCCTCGCCTGACCATGGCTGCCCAACCGCCGGATGGTTTCAGACCCACCCAATCAACGCGGCGGGTGGACGACGGCGGCCCAGCTTGCCGGCCAGGGCACGCGCCTGAAATAGAGAGTCCCCTGGCGCGCGTGGGTTTGAACGCCTTGCCGCTGCCCTGCAGTCACTACCTCCGCCGCGCCGAACTGCTGTTCCCGGTCCTCACCGAGTGGAGGAAAAGAACTCCATCGCGATCGCCAGCAATGAGTCCTTCTCGAGTGACATGTGGACCTGCAACCTGTCCTTGGAAGGTGATTTGGCCCGGGAGGCGGCGCCTGACTTTCAGGTTTCGTGCTGCGACCGACTGCACGCCTCCCGGCCCAAGAGTGTGGGGCTATACACACCGAGGAATCTGTGGAAGCCCGCGCGGCTTTCCTGGTCCGCCTACTTGGAGATGGTGGTTGGTAGCCAGGCGGGTCTGGTTCTCTCAAAGTCAGTAATTAGTTCTTGGTCTTGCAGGGTCAGAAGTCCGATTGACGTGTCTAGTAACCCCTCCGTCTCAAAACGCAAGACTTACAAGACAAAACAACTGGCACGTCAGTCCATATCTTGGAATGCAGGCCCGGACGACGAACCCTTGGCGCCCGATCCTGTTCCAAGGTCCGTGAAGGGCCTGACTGCGTTGCGCCTCCGCAACGACGGTCGCTACCTTAGGTCGAGCCGACGCAGGCCCGCACCGATGGCCACCGAGGCCACACCCGAGCGGGATTCCTGTGCCATCTTGACGAGGATGTTCTCCACGTGTGTTGTGACGGTGCGGATGGAAATACCGAGTTCGGAGGCAATCTGCTGATTTGAGCGCCCCGCCGTTATCCGATCGATGACCTCCGCTTCCCTCGTGGTCAGTCCGAACGGAAGTTCCATCGGTGTTTCAACGATCAGGGCAACGTCACGGTGTCCTGCCCATGCCGCGGCCGTGCGGGTGATTTCCAGCGCGACCGTGCCGTTGTCCGTGGCCCACAGCCCTGAGACGGAAGCTGCGTCGCCTGCGAGGAACCGGGCGACGAATTCGCGGAAATGCGGCCGGAAGACCACGCTGCTCATGGCCCTGGAGATGACGGGGCGGGGATCGTCCTCTCCGTCGAAGAGGGCGGCTTTGCAATCTTCCCGAAGCCGGAGCGTGGGGTAACCCGCGGTTTGACGTCGGCACAGCTCAGCGACGATCGGTGAGAGAGCGCCGATGAGGTCCCGGGCATCATCGTCGAAGTTGTGGAAATGAGCGGCCGAGAGATGGAGCATTCCCGAGTATTGGCCATCGTCGGAAATCAGGCACGTGCTCATCCCATCGGAAAAGCCTGCCGGTGCCAGCGCGGTCTGATACAGACGGGTTTCCCGGTAGTCGTACTTCAAGTCATCAATGCGCAACGGTCGATGCAGTTTCAACAGCTTCCGATGTGCCTTGGTTGCAGCGTAAGGGTCGCCCAACGCGGCCAGGGTTTCCGGCTGGTAGCCATCATTTGCCAAGACATCATGCCGGGCTTGGACTGGGTCCCAGAAGAGCAACGCCGCAGCGTCATGCCTGGTGCCATCGGCCAGGATGTGCAGGATCTGGTCAGCACCGTCAAGGTGATATTGCGCCGCACCGGCAGCAAAAGCCGCCTTGAGTAGAATCCGGGACTTTCCGCTGACCATCAAGGCCTCCAAGACAGGAGGAACGTGTCCTCCGGGTATGCGGCTTAATTATACGGCTCACGATCCGGGTCGCTCATGCCCGGGTTCCAACATCTGAACGGCCCCCGTGATTTCCATGCCTTCGTCCGCCCGGTTGCTCGGCAGTACGTATAAATACCGATACTGCAGGCGCGGCCGCATTCATAGGCTTGATTACACAAAGCGGTGAGCCTTGTATCGGTCGTGAAAGAGCACAAAGTGAAAAGCATTGAGCCAAAACCCGGTGAATCCATCATGGCGTGCGGGCACAGTTGCCTACTCGATCAGCGAATCCGACCCGCCTCGTGCGGCGGCAAGGCCGGAACGAAGGACCTGAGCGATGGCCGCTCCTGAGCTTCACGGGCAGGCGGACCGGTTCACTGTCAGCCCGTCGGCGGGCATCTGTTTCACCATCACTTGCCGGGGCGCATCCAGTTTTGAGACGCAACTGCTGCGTCTCAAAGGCAGCCGAGGCGAAGAAGCGAATCCGGAGCTGGGAGGAACTGCGGTGCGCAGCAGTATCAATGCACGATATGAACGCCGCCGGCATGGAATTTGCCGCCACCCCTACCTGGAAGTGCCAGGCAGCGAAAATGTCTTCAGCGGGGCTGCTGGCGTTACCTTCGGGGCTTTCATACGCTCCGACGCGCCGACGGCCGCCCGGCAAGCGGTTCTCACCGCGTGGGACACAAGCATGGGCGCGGGATTCGGAATATTCCTTCAGAAGGGAAAGCTGACGCTTTTGGCCGGCCACGGCGAGGCCAGGATGGAGCTCAGCATCCCCGAACCTCTCCAGCCGGGCATCTGGTACGAAGTGGCCGCGACCTACGACCTCGCATCAGGTCTCGGGGCCCTGTCTCAGAAACCATGCTCCGCGGGCGTGGGGTCCCGACGTATAGCGTCCCCGAGAGCCCGCAAAACCCGGACAACAACTGATCATTGCAGACTCGCGCAGCTAACGCCCGCGCCGATCATGATCGGCGCCAGCGCCAAGCTCACTTCACACTGGACGGCTGCCGAAGAATCCTTCAGGGGAACGATTGAATCCCCCTACGCCATCGCGAACGCAACAAGTGCCTCGGATCTGCCGGGGCTGCACGCCCGGCGCTTGGACTCTCCTGCCCTACTTGCGGCATGGGATTTCTCCCAAGGGCTTTCCGACGACGGCATCCACCCCGATGAAGTGCCCGACATCACCGGTTCTTTTGACGCCCGCTGCGTGAATGCACCGCTGAGGGCGGTCCAGGGGCATCTTGGCAACGCGATCGAAAACTTCAGGACCGCGCCGGAAAGGTACGGCGCCATCCGTCTGCTGGACAGGCAGCCTGATCCCGAGAGATGGCAGTCGCAGATCACCCTCGCAGTCCCGGAATCCCTGGAAAGCGGGTTCTATGCCGTGCGGATACGCGCCGCGAATACCGAGGAATATGTCCCGTTTGTCGTCTCGCCGCCGAGACAACCGACGTTGCACAGGGCAGACGGCACGGGGGCCGCACCCGATTGAGTTCCGCCCACGAGGCCAAGTCGCATCATTGAGCACCCACCAACCGCTCATCCAACTAACCCAGATCCACTTACGGAATCCACAGCCCAAGTCTAGGATTCTTCCGAGAGGCACAGATAGCCCATGAAAAGCGAAAGTATTGCTACGTCGCCCGACGACGCCGGAGTCAACGACGTCGAAGAGCAAAAACTAGGGGCGCTCGGCTACAAGCAAGAGCTCAACCGCACCATGACCTTGACCGATGTCGTCGTTTACGGCCTCATCTTCATGGTCCCGCTGGCCCCGGTGGCCGTGTTCGGTACCATCTTCAATTTCTCCCACGGCATGGCCGCGCTGGTCTACCTCGTTGCCGGAATTGCCATGTACTTCAGCGCCGTCAGCTACAAGGAAATGGCCAAGGAGTACCCCGTTGCCGGGTCCGTATATTCGTATGTCCGCCTAGGTACCACGAAGTTCGTGGGGTTCCTGTCGGGGTGGGCCATCCTCCTGGACTACCTGCTCCTGCCGGCGCTGCTGTTGATTCTCGCAGCGTCCGCCATGGCAGCGCTCATGCCCGATGTTCCGGGCTGGATCTGGGTCATAGGTTTCCTCGTTGTGGTGGCCTTTATCAATCTCCGCGGCATCGTTGTCACGGCCCGGATGAACATGATCTTCCTGATCATCCAGGGCGCGGCGCTCATCGTTTTCGTCGGCGGGGCCTTGGTCGCGATCGCCCAAGGGCGGGCGCAGTTCAGCCTTGCCCCGTTCTACCAACCTGAATTCTTCTCCTGGGACCTCGTTTTCACGGCCATCCCGGTCGCTGCCCTGAGCTACATCGGCTTCGACGCGATTTCGACGCTCAACGAGGAAGCCAAGGGCGGCGGAAAAACCGTGTCGAAAGCAACCATGATCGTCCTGTGGCTCGTGATCGCGTTATTCGTCGCACAGGTCTATTTGGCGGCCCTGTTTGTCCCCAACAACACGCCATTCGCCGACGGCGACGCGGTGAACAACGCCTTCTACTACATCGCCGAAACCGTAGTGGCCCCCTGGTTCAAGATCGTCTTCACCCTGATCACAGCCATGATCGCACTGTTCGCCAACGTCCTGGTTTCCCACGCCACCACATCGAAGATGATCTTCGCAATGGCCCGTGACGGCCAGCTGCCCCGCCGTCTGGCCGTCGTGAGTAAAAAGCACCAGGTCCCGACAGCGGCCATGATCGTAGTGACGATCCTCACCACCATCATCGGAGTGCTGGGAGTGGGACAGATCGATGTCATCGTCACCATGGTCACCTTCGGCGCCCTCACGGCCTACATCCTGCTTCACATCAGCGTCATTATCCACTTCGGCGTACGTCAGTCCAGCAGGAAGTACTTCATCCACTGGATCTCTCCCGTGCTCGGCATTGTCGTGCTCGGATACGCGCTCTACAGCACCAACATCCTGGCCAAAATCATCGGCATCTCATGGCTGGCCATCGGCACCGTCGTCGCACTCGTTCTGAAACGGTCCGGCCGCACGCTTGAAACGGAAGACGGCCTCTAAATCCCCGCCGAGACCAACCCTGCAGCCGCCTTCTGGGGAAGGATCACCGGTTCTGACTCTCAAGCCAGAACCGGTGATCCGGTACAGCTCGCGGACACCGGGTTCAGCGGGGCCAATCCACGGCTGGGTCCGTGAGAGGGTGCTTCGGCTACATCAATGTCCGTGAAACTCCACGGCCGGGCCACCACCTAAACCAACTCCGTGAGCGACCCGACCGGTACGTACAACTACCGATACCTCCACAGCCAGCCCGGTCATACCGTGGAAGTTATAGCCAACAAACGTCTGGGCACGGTCAACGCAAGCAGGCTGTCTCCCTGCCAGCCAGCCCGTCGCACGACCGGCACCACCTCAACAACGAAAGCGAGACCCTTACATGACTCCGCGGACCAGTCCAAAGCCTGGCTACTTCCACCGTGGCCGAACCGGGGCGAAGTGATGCGTACCAGCGCGGACCGCTCATCCGAGCTCATGAGCATTTTCGAGGAACGTTTCTCATCCCGGCTCCGTCGCGACTTTACAGGTGACGTAACAGCCGCCTACGACCGCTGCCCATTAGGCCCCCACGACGACAAGACAGCCCGCGTCGTGCGGGCACTCGGGAATGCCTCCGCCAACGGCAAGGAGATCATCCTGAACCTTGGCCCCAACGGGCCGTGGGGCATCGGCAGGATCACCCTCGGAGCACCAGGAAATCTCCTCCTCCTGCCGGGAACATTCCACAGTTACGAAGACGCGCTGCGCCGAGTGTTCTCGCTGCGCCGCAAGAATTTTTTGGAGAGCTAAACAAAATGACCGCAGCACCCAAACCAGAGACCCGGCCCGAACCGAAAATCTTCGGCTACACCGACCGCTTCGCTGCCCGCCCCGGAGAGAGCCTCTCCTTCCACGTCAGCTGCGAAGGAGCCTCCGCCTACCAGGCGTCGCTGGTCCGGCTACGCCACGGGTTCACCGGCGAAGCCGGACCGGGATTCCTCGAAGCACCGGTCCGTTCAGAAATCGATGGTGAAAAAAAGGGGACGACGTACGCCTGCCAGCCAGGATCCTACGTCGAGATACCCGACCCTTCCTCACTGCTGACCAGCCCGGAGGGACTGGTCATCCGGGCCAAGGTATACCCCACCCTGCCCTTGAGCTCGCGCTCCGGGAACTTCGGCGCCTACCACGTCACCCAGAACTCGTTCGGGGGCGGAAACGACCGGCAGGTCATCTTGGGAAACTGGGCAGAGGAATCCGCTACCGGTTACGCGCTCGTCCTGGATGCCGGGCGACCCACCTTCATCTGGAGCGAACAAGGGGCCGTAAAGTCCGTTTCACTGGACAGCCCCTTGGAAGGCCATCACTGGTACACGCTCCACGTCGAAGTCGACGCGGCGGCCGGCCGCATCCGCCTCATCCAGGCTCCGCTGTCCAACATCATGAACCGGTACACCGACCAGGCGCTGCCCCTGGAGCCCGAAGAAAAAGTCGTGGCCGCCCGACCGTCCGCAGCCGCAGTCGCGGACGCTCCTTTCCGCATCGGTGCCGGCGCCCGGTCGGACGGGGAACGATGGCTCGCGGCCAACGGCTTCAACGGCAAGATCGGCGGCGTCTCGATCCAGCGCTCCACCCCGGGCACGACCGACACCATCGCTGACTGGCACTTTGGGCGCAGCCGCCGCGAGGACGGACTGCTCCTGTGGGACGTACTCGACCAATCCACAAACCAGCTCCACGGCAGATGCCACAACGCACCCACCCGCGCCGTAGCGGGCCATTCGTTCACAGGTCTCATCGACGACTTCCGGCTGGTTCCCGATGAATACGATGCGATCCACTTCCACGATGACGACATCACCGACGCCGGCTGGCCGGCCGCGTTCACCCTGAACGTTCCCTCGGACCTGCCCAGCGGAGTGTACGCAGCCAAACTCACCGCGGACGGAGCAGAGCAGTACCTTCCCTTCTTCGTCCGGGCAGGCCAAAAGAAAAACGACGTCGCCGTGCTCTTCTCTACCGCCACGTATCTGGCCTACGCCAACGACCGGATTGCCTTCGAAGCAGACGGCGCCGAAATTATCGTCAGCCGCACCCCCATTCTCGACCGCGAAGACCTCACGCTCCAGGACCATCCCGAATTCGGGCGCTCCTGCTATGAGATCCACAACGACGGGTCCGGGGTCGTCTTCGGCAGCGTCCGCAAACCCATCCTGACCCTGCAGCCCAAACACCGTGCATGGTTCCAGGCAGAAGGTGTGTGGGGGCTTCCAGCGGACTTGTGCATCGTGCACTGGCTCGAAGTCGAGAACTGCGACTTCGATGCCATCACCGATGAGGACCTCGACCGCGAAGGCTACGACCTGCTCCGCGACTACCAGGTGGTCATCACCGGCAGCCATCCCGAGTATGTGACGCGCAACGAGCTCACAGCGCTGGAGGAGTTCACATCCAACGGCGGCAGACTCATGTACCTGGGCGGCAACGGTTTCTACGCCACCATCTCCTTCGACCCCGAACAACCACATCTGATGGAACTCCGACGCTCGGACGGTGGCACGCGCCCCCACCAATCCCCGTATGGAGACAAGCGCCACGCCACTTCCGGTGAACTTGCCGGGATCTGGAGGAACAAGGGTCTGCCGCCCCAGAAGCTCGCAGGAGTAGGATTCGCCGCTCAAGGCTTTGACCGTTGCACCTACTATGAGCGGCTCGAGGACAGCCACTCACCGGCCGCCGGGTTCATCTTCCAGGGAATCGGCGAAGACGAACACATCGGCGATTTCGGCATCATGGGCGGCGGAGCCGCAGGCGCCGAGGTCGACTGCTACCAGCCCGGACTGGGTTCACCGCCCGGCACCCTCGTACTCGCCACCTCCGGGCCCCTTTCCGACGCGTACCTCCTGGCCGCAGAAGAAGTCTACGAATCCATTCCCGGCATCGGAGCCACAGAGCAACCCGGAGTCCGTTCCGACATCGTGTACTGCGCGCTGGACGGCGGAGGCGGCTTCTTCTCCGTCGGCTCCATCGCCTACACCGCGGCACTGTCCCACAACAACTACGACAACAACGTCGCTAAGATCACCGGCAACGTCCTCAGGCGCTTCCGCAGGACCGAACCGCTCCGGGAAATCCTCAGCGAAAGCTCATTCCAGCCAGCTGGGAGCTGATTCTCGATCCAAAAACCGGATCGGCGCGCCACCAGCCCGGCCACTTCTAGAAAGCACCTGCTGGACAGGAGTGCAGACGGCGGGCCATCTTCAAGATGAACTGCTCCCCGAAAGTTGGACTGAGAATTCAGTTCTGACTTACGGGGAGCAGTTCAGTTTTGAGCCGGTCCCCGTGGGGACGCGGCGGGGAGCAGCGTTCTGCTCCCCACCGCGTTGGCATCGGACCCGTGCTCCTGCACCCCGACTTTCGGGTTACCTGTTGCGATGGAATATGCAGGGCCTGGTGTCCGATGCGGCTTTGTGGAGGGGACCCCTGAGTGTTGGTTCGCATTTCGCAGGCTCCCGGGGCGGCTGCTCTGAGATGTTTCGGTGCTTCTTACTCTGGCGTCAGGCCCCTGCCAGGGGCAGGAGCCCGACGCGCAGTGGGCTCTCTCAGTGGGCCAGGGCCGGTTCGCTCAGCTGGTGCTTTTCCGCCTCGGCGGGCACGAAGCCAGCTTTGAGTTCGGTTTGGAGCTTGTCGGTGTCGAGCGCGTGCTGCCACTTGGCGATGGCGACGCACGAGACGATGTTGGCCATGGTGCTGGTGAGGGCGCGGGCTTCGCTCATGAAGCGGTCGATGCCTACGATGAGGGCCACGCCGGCAACCGGCAGCGTGGGCATGATCGTCAGGGTCGCGACGAGGGCGACGAAGCCGCTGCCCGTCACGCCCGCTGCCCCTTTGGAGGTCAGCAGCATCATTCCGAGCATGAGCAGGATCTGGTCCCAGCTGAGATGGATGTCGCAGGCCTGGGCAATGAACATGGAGGAGAGCGTGAGATAGACCGCGGTGCCGGTGAGGTTGAAGGAGTAGCCGGTCGGGACCACGAGGCCGACGACACCGCGGTCGCAGCCGAGGCGCTCGAGCTTGGAGAGCAGGCACGGAAGGACGGGTTCGCTGGAGGATGTGGCGAGGACGATGAGGAACTCGTCGCGGAAGTAGCGCAGGATCCGCCAGAGGCTGAAACCGGTGAGCTTTGCGAGGATGCCGAGGGCGAGGACCACGAAGATGATGCACGCGGCGTAGAAGGCGAGGATCAACATTCCAAGGTTGCCGATCGAGTGGGCTCCGTACTTGCCCACCGTGAACGCCATGGCGCCGAACGCCCCGATGGGGGCGACCTTCATGAGGTAGCCGAACACGACGAACAGCAGTTTGTTGAAGCTGTTGACCACGTTCAGGGCCAGCTGGCCGGGTGCGCCGAGCTTACTGAAGGCGAAGCCGCAAAGCAGCGCGATGACGAGTACGGGCAGGACTTCGCCGTCGGCGAAGGCTCCGATGAAGGTGGTGGGGATGATGCTCAGCAGGAAGTCCGCCGGGTTGCTGCTGGGCAGCTGGGTTGTGTACTTCGAGGCGACCGAGGTATCGAGGTGGGCCGGGTTGATGTGCATGCCCACGCCCGGCTGGAAAAGCATGACCGCACCCAGGCCGATGGCCAGCGCCACCAACGTGAGCACGTAGAACAAGCCCAGTGAACGGATCAGGGTCGGGCCGACCTTCTTGGTGTCGGTCAGGGAGGTTATACCGCTGACGATGGTGCAGAAGACGATCGGCGCGATCATGAACTTCACAAGCTTCACGAAACCGTCGCCGAGCGGCTTGAGGGAGGAACCGAGGTCGGGCCACAGCGCGCCGACGAGGATGCCGAGCGCGACGCCGATGAGTACCTGGACATAGAGGTGTCCGAGAATGGATTTGATCTTCATTGAACAACTTCCTGGGTGAATGCCGCATCAAATGATGGCTAGGGCGGATTGAAGGGGCTAGGCAGTCTGTGCCACAGGCTGAGCGACGTCGATGTCGGCGACGGCGAGTTGGCGGGCCGCCCGGTGGAGGCCGACCTCGCTGACGCAACCGTTGTCGTCGCTGACGACCTCGGTGGTGATGACACCGGCAGGCGTTCCGATGCGCAGAAGCCGGCGCCCTTGGTGAGCACTGTCCGCCGGGCGCAGCGCCTTGGCCACAACCGATCCAGGCAGGGCAGCAGCGAGGGAAACTGCCACGGCGGACGTCAGGCCGATGGCGGGGTGGGGCGCGAGCATCGAGAGCATCCGCACCCGCAGATCATGGCTGTCCGCCGCGATCCTCGTTCCGTCGGCCGCGATGTAGTCGCCGGGCGCTGCAACGACGCCGACCTTCGGCACAGCGTTCTGCGGAGGATCTTCAGGCTTCCTCAGCCCCATCTTCAGACCGGCAGACGCGCGGGCTGCCACGAGCCTTGGCAGGCGCTCGGACAGATTGCCCGTCATCGAGGACAGGTCGATGCCTGCCTCGTCAGCCGGAATCAGCACCGCCGGTGCCCCCGCGTCAACCAGGGTCGCCGTAAGAATAAGCCCGTCAGCAGCGATTTTGTCGGCCGCGCTTCCCGTCGGCAGAACCGCGCCCGTGGTCCGCCCCCACGGGGCGTGGAACGAGAGGCTCACGGGCACGCCCGGCGCGCTGCTGCCGGGGACCAGGGCCATGCCCGACGTCGGGATGCTGCCGCCGGGGGTGGCGATCGTGCCGCTCAGCACGGCTCCGGTGTTGAGGTTGCGCATCCTGACCCGTGTTGTTCCCGCCCCGGGGGGAACGACACCCGACTGGACGGCGTACAGGGCGATCGCGGTGGCGCAGTTGCCGCAGTTGGAACCGAGTTCCACGGTAGGGTCACCGATCCCGACCTGTGCGAAGAGGTAATCGAGGTCGGCCGGGCCGTCGGGGGTGGCCCGGACGACGGCTGCTTTGGACGTCGTTGAGGTGCCGCCGCCGACGCCGTCGAGCTGGCGGGCATCCGCTGCGCCGAAGGCATCGGCCAGCAGGTTGCGGATCTCCTCGCGGCTCCCGGCGTGAGGTGCCACGTCTTCGGCGTCGAAGAGCCAGCACTTGCTCGTGCCGCCCCGGTACCAATGACCGCGCAGTTGCATGGTCTTCTTCCTTCACGTGTCGTGGTCGCGCCTCGCGGCGCCTGCTCCTTCTACGATCCACTCCCCGATAGTTCAGCACAATCACAGGATTCTTGATGGGCCTTCACTTTTGCTAAACTCAGTGCATGGCCGACCTTGACCTGCACAGGCTCCATCTGCTCCGCGAGGTAAGCCGTTCCGGCTCCTTGACGTCCGCCGCGGCGGCTCTCTCCTTCACGACGTCAGCCGTCTCCCAGCAGGTCGCGAAGCTTGAACACGAAGTAGGCGTCGCCCTGATCGACCGGCATCCCAGGGGCGTCGTGCTCACCGATGCAGGTCAGGCTCTCCTGCGATATGCGGACGACATCGACAGGACAATCGAGGCCGCTCGGGCCGAGATGGGCGAGTTCGCCGGGCTGAGGCGAGGCCAACTGCACATGGGGACGTTCCCCACCGTCGGGGCTTCCCTCATGCCTGACGTCGTGCTCGCCTTCCGCGCGCGCCATCCGGAGGTCGCCGTCACGGTGGTCAGCGCGCGTCGCGACGGCCTGCTCGAACGGCTGCGGCGGAGGGACATCGAGCTCACGCTGCTGTGGGACTACCCATGGGAGCGCATCGAGGACGAGGACCTGAACGTCGTTCGGCTCATGAATGACCCCACCATGCTGCTCGTACCGCGCGACCACCCTGTCGCGGCGCGTCGCGCCGTGCGGATCGACACGCTGAGAGACCAGGAGTGGATCGTCCGCGACGAACACCCCGTGGCCGACGTCCTCCGACGGGTCTGCCGCGATGCCGGCTTCGAACCGCGCATCGCCTTCGCGGCCAACGACTACCAAGAGACGCAGGGTATGGTCGCCGCGGGCATCGGCATCGCACTGGCCCCGCAGCTCGCCCTGAGCGCGCTCCGTCCAGACATCATCGCCGTTCCGCTCGCCGGCTCCCCGACGCGGAGGATCCTCCTCGCCCACCTTGCCAACCGCAGGCTCAGCCCCGCCGGGCAGCAAGCCTCGTCCGTATTCCGGGCAACGGCGAAACGCTTGCAAAGCACCGCACTCGCATCAGGCAACCCCAGTTCGTAAGTCCCGTGCCGCCACTACGCGCGGATTCTCGTTCCTTGAGCCATCAACGTAGGCACGTGTGCCCTCTGGCGGATCGGTCGGCCCATACCGAAATGACCGCTGCCTGATTCCGAGGGCAGAGGACTTCTGGCATCCCGTGCAGGCGACTTCGGAAACTGACACACATCATGGCCGGCGAAACAACCATTACAGTGATCGAAAATCTAAATGCGGATCCAGAACTGAGATTTTCTCCCGTTTCCCGTGGGTTCGGGAACACTGAAGGCACTCCCGTCGCGAACTTCACGATTGCTTCGACGCCTCGTACCTTCGATCCGGCCTCCAATGAGTGGATAGACGGGGAGACGCTTTTCCTCCGGGCCACTGTGTGGCGGGATATGGCCGAGAACGTCGCCGCGTCCCTGCGGATCTCATCCCACAACTCATCGCGCTCACCCAGGAAACGGTCACGTACCTAGAAAATTCGGTTACGTCGCCCTGGACGCCTTCTACGGTCGCGCCGCATCCGCGTCCATCTAAGCAGGCAACGCAAGCGGTATAACAATCCTCATCCCTCGACCCGCTGAAGGAGCACGTGCATCATTTGAACATCCGCATCATCCGAACATCCGCATCATGCACACCTCTGGCATCCAAGGCCGCCGCCGTGAGTGCCGACTCACGGCGTGTCATGTAGCAGGCGGGCTCGTCGTTGATGAACCGACGTGAATGGGAAGGCTTGCGGTCAATGTGGTCAAGACTGCGAACAGTCTCGCACCTCGCGGCGATTCTGCTCTACGAGCTGCGGCAACGGGCAGCGAGACCGCCGGCGGCGGACCCGGAGACGGCCATGACCATGTCCATCGCCAGGCTCTCCGCGCAGTCGGGTCTGAGGTACCTGTTCAAGACCACGATGAGGGATGATGTGTCGCCGACTCCCCCGGACGCCACAAGCTACTACATGAAGGCCGGGACGCCGCAGGGGCGCTGGCTCGGCTCCGGCGTGCAAGGTATCAACCGCGCCAGCGGCGACCCAGTCACCGAAACCGATGCCAAAGCCATCTTCGACGAAACTGTCCATCCGGACACCGGCGCTCCCCTGGGCCGCCCGCACGGCCAACCCACACTCGTCCAAAACAGCCAGGGACAAGCCGGCACGCGCCGCGCTGTCGCCGGATTCGATCTGACGTTCAGCGTCCCCAAATCAGTCTCCGTGCTCTGGGCGCTGAGCCCAAGGAGCCTCCAGGACCAGATCCTGCAAACCCACCACGACGCCCTCAACGCCACCCTGGAATGGTTGGAAGAGTCCGTCATCCATACAAGATCCGGACGCAATGGCGTTGCTCGCATCGGCACCACGGGAGCCATCGCCGCCGCCTTCGACCATTGGGAGTCGCGCGCCGGGGACCCGCAACTCCACACACACCTGATCATCGCCAACCGCGTCCAGCGGATCACCGACGGCGCCTGGGTCACCCTCGACTCAAGGACGCTCTACAAGGCCGCGGTCGCCGCCAGTGAGCACTATAACGGGCTGCTCTTCGATGCCCTACATCGCCACCTCGGGACCGACATCGACATCCGCGAGCCCGCAACCACCACGCATAACCCGAGTGCGCACCTGACCGGCGTCGACGACGTCTTGATCCGCGAATTCTCCCACCGGTCACGCCTCATCGATCAGGAAACCGACCGCCTCGTGGCCGCGTGGACCGCGGCCCACGGCACTCCCCCAACGGCGACAACCACGATCAAGCTCCGCCAGCAGGCAACTCTCTCCACACGAACCCCCAAAGCCGAGACCATCGAGCCTCTGCACCAACTCTCCGTGCAGTGGCGGGCACGCGCCGAAGCCAAGGGCTTCGACCCCCGACTCGTGCTGGCCAACACCGTCCGGCGGGCACGGACAAACCCGTTCCGCTCGTGCGACTTCACCGCCGAGTGGATGGACGCCGTCGCGTCGCTCACCCGGGAGCGGGTCGCGGCCAAACGCGCCACCTGGAACCGCTGGAACCTCCTCGCTGAGGCCGAACGGGTCTGCGCCGCGATCCGCTGCCACACACCGGAGGATCGCAACGCCCTGATCGACGCCGTCGCCACCGCCGCCGGAAACCAATCGGTCCCCCTCAACGACCACCGCTACAGCGTCCCCGCGTACGCACAGCCGGATCTCCGCATCGGCAAGCAAAGCGTTTTCGATTTTCACGGCTCCCGCCTCTACACCGATGCGTCGACCCTCGCCTTCGAGGAGGCCGTCATGGCAGCAAGGAACGACGACGGCGGCCCCGCCGTCCGGCCAATGGTCGCCATGGATGAACTCGCCGGCTACCAGCACCACGGCAAATTCGGGCTGCACGTCGACCAGCGGGCCGCCGCTGCAGAGATCCTGCTAAGCGGAAATCGGCTCGACGCCGTCGTCGGACCCGCCGGAACCGGTAAGACCACCGCCCTCGGCGCGGTCAAGGCAGCCTGGGAAGCAGAGTTCGGAGTAGGCAGCGTAGTCGGATTGGCGCCCGCGGCGGCGAGCGCCGAGGTTCTCGGGCGGGAACTGTCCATGGTCGCGGAGAATGTCGCGAAGTGGCTGTACGAGTCCGCCGGTGAGGGGGCCAGTCGCCGGGCTGAGCGGTTCTTCGATGCAGAGCGGCGCCTCACAAATCCTGTGGCTAAGTCAAGCCCGCAGACCGCTCTGCTCGCACAGAAAGCCGCTTGGCTCTCCGCAGAGCAGAACCGGTGGCGGTTCCATTGGAACCAGCTGGTTGTCGTCGACGAGGCCTCGATGGTGTCGACCCTTCAGCTCGCCGCGCTTGTGGAACAGGCCCGGGACGCCGGGGCCAAGGTCCTGTTGGTGGGCGATCCCGGGCAGCTGGATGCCATCGACGCCGGCGGTGTCCTGGGCTGGCTGGACCGCCAGGGCAAGACCGCCCGGTTGAGCACCATCTGGCGCTTCGAGAATGCCTGGGAACGGGATGCCTCGTTAAAGCTCCGTACCGGGGACGTCGCAGCCATCAGCGACTACGAGCAGCATCAACGGATCCGGCATGGAACCTATCTGGACATGGTCGGTCAGGCATATCTGCAGTGGCAGTCCGACATCCGTGTGGGAAGGTCGTCCATCCTTATTGCCGCCGACAACGACACCGTCAGCATGCTCAACGAACGAGCCCAGGCGGACCGCGTGATCCAGGGTCTTGTAGACGCCGAACAGACAGCACTCCTGGCGGACACGCAGTGTGCCGGGCGCGGTGACACAATCATCGCTCGCCGCAACGACCGCACCGTTGCCGACAGCAACGGTGACTTCATCCGCAACGGCACTCTGCTCGACGTCGTGCGTGCAGTCAAGCGCGACGGCTCCCTGGTGGCGGTCCGGAGGGACACCGGCGCCATCGTCACACTGCACCGCGAGTATGTCGAGTCGGCCGTGGAACTGGGATACGCGACCACTGCCCACCGCTCCCAAGGAATCACGGTCGACACCGGCCACACCGTCGTCACCCAAGGACGTCTCACCCGCGAACTGCTCTATGTCAGTATGACCCGGGGCCGCCGCGGCAATTACGCGTACGTCAGCGAAAACGACCCCGGCAACGCCGAGCCACTCGACCCGACCTTGCAACCGCAATGGCAGGAGATCCTCGCCGAAGTGCTCGCGGCAGAAGGCGCCGAGCGAACCGCTCACGAAGTCCGCGACGCCGAACAGTCCAGCGCCGAGACGCTCGACCGGCTCAGCCCGGAATACGACTACCTCGCCCAGATCGCAGCCGCCGAAGATCTGACAAGGTTCATCAAGGCGCGCACTCCGGAGATTGCTGAGGTCTTGCAACAATCCCCCTCGTGGGGCGCGGCCGTCGCAGCCTGGCGCCGAGCGACCGCGGCCAGCCGGCCCGGGGCTCAGCGGACTGTCACGGCCGCTTTGGAAACAAGCGGCGATGCAAAGAACGTCGCAGCCGTTCTGCACGCCCGGCTCGTCAATTTCTCATCCCGCCTGCCAGCCGACGATCGTGCGGTCATCCCCGAACCACTTCATACCAACCGGCCCGACCTCGCCGACATGATCAACCAAGTAACCCATAAGATCAGGCAGCGGGCCAAGCAAGTCGCGTCGGCCGCTTTGACGCAGGACATTGAATGGAAACGAAAACTCCTCCAAACGCTCCCGCCGAACGTGACCGCGACAGACACCGCCCGCCTGGTCGCCAGGGTTGCCATCTACAGGGACCGCTGGGGTATCGACGACTCACCCCTCCCTCTGGGACCTGCACCGGCAGACCATGATTGGGAACAGTCATCGCAGTACGAACACCTCAAGCGCGTTGCTGACCAGGCTTCGTCCCAACCCAACCGGCAACAACAACCCGGCCAATGGCTGGAAGATTCGATCTCCCGACAGGCCAGCCCCATTACTGTCGGTTGGCAGCTCTGACATCAAGATCACTCTGCTCCACGGTCATGCCGTCTGCACCTTTGTCTCCCATGAAGTAGGAACACAGCCTGGCCGTACTTCAGGTGACCAAGACCACGGAGACTCCAATGACGACGACCCCAAAACGCAACCAGCCCGTCGAGGCTGACCAACAGTGGCTAACCCCGAAAGAGATCTGCGCACAGCTTCAGATCCCCGAACAGACCTTCTACCAGTGGCGGGCAAAGCACGTCGGACCGCCGGCCTACCGAATCGGCCGACACCTTCGAATCAGCCACGCCGATTTTGTTGCCTGGCTGTCCCTCCACGCGGAGCGTTAGCCCGCACGAGGCCATTGCGCAAGAAATGAGCAGGTATCCCCTCCCGCTCGGTACATGGGGGACAATCCGGACCGAGCGGGCAACAGCAAAGACCTGGCGCGCCCGGACCTACTTCCGCGACATGGACGGAAAACTGCGACAGGTAGAGGCCCGCGGTCCATCAGCCGCGGGCGCCCGGCGGAACCTGCAAATCAGGCTCCAGAAACGCAGCACCCCGCGCAAGGGCCTGATCGCATCCACGGACAAGATCAGCCAACTCGCGGACCTCTACCTCCTGGAACTGGACCGCTCCGACAAAGCATCACGGACCAAGGACAAGTACTCATTCACCGTCAAGAAGTACATCACTCCCGCTCTTGGGTCCATCCGGATCGGGGAAGCGACCCCCGGGGTTATCGACTACTTCTTTCGCGATGTCGTGGACCATGCCGGACCGGCCACGGCCCGGACCTGTGGGGCCGTGCTCTCCTGGATGTTCAAGATCGCCCGCCGGCACGACGCCGTCCCAACCAACCCGGTCCTGGGGATATCCATCCCCCGCACGCCGTCGGCCAAGCCCCAGGCGCTGGCCCCCGATCAATTCCTGGACTTGCGCTCAAAGCTCATTGCCTGGGAAAACGAGCCGGCACTCGGCAGGACGCGGACACAAGAACTCCACGAAATCGCCGATTTCCTCATCTTCACCGGCCTCAGGGCAGGGGAACTCTTCGCCCTACGGTGGGAAGACATCGAGCTCGACGCCACTCCCCCGACCGTCTTCATCAACGCTACAGTCATCCGGACGTCCACCGGTGGGGTGAGGATTCAGGACCATCCGAAGTCACAACATGGCATCCGCCATGTCACGGTTCCCGATTTCCTCGTGGCCAGGCTTTGTGAACGGCTGAGTCGTCAGGACACCGCAACAAATCCGCTCAACCTGGTCTTCCCATCCACGACCGGCACGGTCTGCGACCCGAACAACGTTGGCAAAACCTGGCGGAAAGCGGCTGACGCCATCGGCTACCCCTGGGTGACGCTCAAGACATTCCGCAAGGCAAACGCCACCCTGATCGCCCGGACCATGGGAGTTGAAGCCGCGGCCTACCAAGCAGGCCACTCCAAGGTTTCGATGACGCAGAAACACTACGTCGAGGAATACAAAGAAGCACTGGACACCCGCGGCGCACTCAACGCCTTCAACCCCGATCCGCCAAAGCCCCCGGACATGGGCATGTAGCCTGGCGCAGGCTCACACCGAAACTGATTCTAGTGAGTTTATGGTGAGTCATGGTTGGAATGAGCACTTTTCGCTCTTCCCGCAGGAACATACCCGCAGGTCAAAGCCACAATCGGAGCCCCCTGTCGGATTCGAACCGACGACCCCCGCTTTACAAGAGCGGTGCTCTGGCCAACTGAGCTAAGGAGGCGCGCCCCGGCGAACCGGGACTGGTGCCCCGGCGAACCGGGACTGGTGCCCCGGCGAACCGGAGCTGGTGCGCGCGAGCGCTAGATAAGGGTAGCCCAAGACCTCCCGCCCACGGAAATTCCCAGTGGACGGAAGGCCTCGGGCCAGAGAGCTACTTCTTCGCTGCGATAGCCGCATTCAAGAGGGTCATGAAGTCCGTCTTGTTATCCCACTGCTTACCGTCGATAAACACCGTCGGAGTGCCGGAGATCCCGATATTCTTCGCCTCTTGGGTGACCACCTTGATGAACGGCCGGTACGTCTTGTTGTCGATGCAGGAGTCGATGTTGGCCGATCCCGCCTGGGTGGCCAACTTCTTGAGGTCGTTGTCCGAAATGCCTGCGCTGCCCTCGGCGGGCTGCTGTGCGTACAGCAGGTCCACGAGCGCCGAGTACTTGTCCGGCGAGGTGTTCGCGACACAGGCCGCGGCATTGGCTGCGCGGGACGAGTAGTTGGTGCTGGAGCTGGCGTCGAGGAAGCCGAACGGACGGTACTCCAGGGTGATCTTGCCATCGTTGCGCAACTGGGTCAGCTGCTGGCTGTACGTGGTCTCGAAGTTCTTGCAGATCGGGCAAATGAAGTCGATGTAGGCCACAACCTTGACCGGTTTGCCAGCTTCAGCGTCAGCCCCCGGAGCGGTCACCGTGGCGGGCGGGGTGGCCGGGGCGGACGGCAGAGATGCCAGGCTGACGGTGCCGGCGGCCACCTTCGTCACATCGGTGCCCTTCAGCAGCGTCACGCCGCCGTGCACGTTGGCGTTCGCCGGCGTCGGGCCCTGGTCGGCAATAGGGGCGTTGTTCGCTATGTTCTGGGTGACCACGAGGGCGATGACCGCGAGGATCGCCACAACGGCAACCACAATGCCCCATCCGATGAGCAACTTGTTGCGCTTGTCTTTCTTCAGCTGAGCTTCGCGGATTTCGCGGGCCTTCTCGCGGGCCTGGGCGGTGCGCTCTGCCTTGGACAGGCGTGGTTCGTTTGCGGGGCTCATCAGTTCCTCGTGATTTATCGACGGCGTTGGGTTATTAGCTATGGCAACGGTGCCAGTTTACGGGAGAAGACTGGCAGCTTTGCTGGGGTCTTCGACTCCAGTCTGAGGAACGAGCAAGTGTCCTTGATGATTCCCGCCGGTAGGGTGGGAGAAGAGTCACAGGCAACCCCAGGGGGCAGCAATGCAAGAACCAGCAAGCGAAAAAATCGACAGCGGACCCGAAGGAAATCAGGCTCCAAAAGCCCGGAAACACGATTTCATGGTGGTCTCCAACCGCCTTCCGGTTGACCGCTACCCCAGCGATGACGGGGAAAACAACGAGGAAGGTTGGCGCCGCTCTCCCGGCGGCCTGGTGACCGCCCTCGCACCGATGATGACAAAGACCGACGGCGCGTGGGTGGGCTGGCACGGCGCCCCGGACGAGGCCCTGGAGCCCTTCAGCCACGACGGCATGGACCTGATTCCCGTGGATCTCAGCACCGACGATGTTGAGCTCTATTACGAAGGGTTCTCCAACGCGACCCTCTGGCCGCTCTACCACGACGTCATTGCCCCGCCGGAGTTCCACCGCACCTGGTGGGACAGCTACCGCCGGGTCAACCAACGGTTCTCCGATGCCGTCATCCAGTACGCGGACCACGGAGCCACCGTGTGGGTGCAGGACTACCAACTCCAGCTCGTGCCGAGCATGCTCCGCCAGGCACGCCCGGACCTGCGGATCGGTTTCTTCAACCACATCCCGTTCCCGCCACCGGAAATCTTCGCCCAATTGCCGTGGCGCCAGGCCATCATCGAAGGCCTGCTCGGCGCTGACCTGGTAGGTTTCCAGCGCCCGAGCGACGCGGCAAACTTCATGCGTTCGGCGCGCCGCTTCATCGGTGCGAGCGTGAAGCAGCAACAAGTCCACGTCAAGGGACGGGATGGGCAGATCACCCATATTGCCCGCGCGCAGGCCTTCCCGATTTCCATCGCCGTGGACCACATCAGCGAACTCGCCGAGCGCCCTGACATCATCGAGCGCGCCCGGCAGATCCGCGAGGACCTCGGAAACCCGAAAACGATCCTCCTGGGCGTGGACCGCCTCGACTACACCAAAGGCATCCCCCACCGCTTGAAGGCGTTCGAGGAACTCCTCAAGGAAGGCCGGCTCAAGGTGGAGGACGCCACCCTGATCCAGGTGGCCAGTCCCAGCCGCGAGCGCGTGCGGCAGTACCGGCTCCTACGCGAGGAAATTGAAGGCACCGTGGGCCACATCAACGGCAGCTACGACACCATGCAGAACACGGCCGTGCGCTACCTCCACCACAGCTACCCGGTCGAGGAAATGGTGGCTTTGTACCTCGCCGCCGACGTCATGCTGGTAACGGCATTGCGCGACGGCATGAACCTCGTCGCCAAGGAATACGTCACGGCCCGGACCAACAATACGGGCGCCTTGGTACTCAGTGAATTCACCGGAGCGGCCGATCAGCTCAAGCAAGCGCTCCTCATGAATCCGCACGACATCGACGGACTCAAGAACACCATCATGCGGGCCGTGGAGCTTCCCCCGAACGAATCCCGCCGACGAATGAAGTCCATGCGGAAACAAATCCTCGACCACGACGTCGATCATTGGTCAGCCGAATTCCTCTCGGCCCTAGCAGAAACCGTGGTTCGCGATGACTCCTGAAACAGCCGCCAATCCCCCGTTGAGCCTCCCGCCCGAGCTGCTCGACGCCGTCCGCAGGATAGCGGGAACCGACCACCTCCTGGTGGCGATGGACTTTGACGGCACCATCTCCCCGATCGTGGACCACGCTGACGCCGCCCGCCCGCTCGAGCGCTCAGCCGCCGCTTTCGCCGAACTCGCCAAGCTTCCGAGGACGACGACGGCGCTCATCTCGGGGCGCGCATTGGCCAGTCTGCGGGAGGTCGCCTCACCCCCTGAAGCCACGCTGCTGATAGGCAGCCATGGCGCCGAGGCCTGGTTGGGCCCCGGTTCGACGGAACTCCAACTCGACGACGCCCAACGGGAGCTCCTCGCCGAAGTCCGCGAAGTCTTGGCCGGAATCTCGCAGGAAGCTCCGGGGACCGTCCTCGAAGACAAGCCCGCCGGCGTCGTACTCCACACCAGGCGTGCCGCCGACGACGTGGCGGAGGACGCCGTCGCGGCGGCGAGGTCGGTGCTCGAAGGCCTGCCTGGAGTCTTCCTCAAGAACGGCAAACGGGTCCTCGAGACCTCGGTAGTGCACTCCTCCAAGGGCGATGCTGTCGAGTTCCTGCGCCAGGCCACCTCCGCCACCGGGATCCTTTTTGCCGGCGACGACGTGACGGACGAGGACGCGATCGCCAGGCTCGGCTCCAGCGACGTCGGAGTGAAGGTCGGGCTGGATTTCACCCAGGCCGAGTTCCGCGTCGAGGCCCCTGTCCACGTCGCAGAACTCCTGGAGGCCGTGCTTCGCGAGCGTCGCCGCAAGGTCTCGGGAGACGCATCTCACATGTGACATTCGTAACATTTAGGCGAATAACCCGGACTGCTGCCATACTCTTGGTTGTGATGTGGCGCACAACTACCGTGCGGCGTCACTCAGTCTCCCTTGCCCGGGCTTAGCCCAGGGCGGGGAGTCCAACTGAATAAACATGAACCATTCACAACGGATCGTCCGGCACGTACCTGCCGGTGAAGGGATTGATAACTGTGGCAACAGTTACTTTTGATAACGCTACGCGTCTGTACCCGGGCACAGATAAGCCCGCCGTCGATAAGCTCAACATCGACATCGCCGATGGCGAATTCCTGGTCCTCGTTGGACCCTCCGGTTGCGGTAAGTCCACCTCCCTGCGCATGCTCGCGGGCCTCGAGGATGTGAACTCCGGCCGCATTCTGATCGGTGACCGCGACGTCACGGACGTCCCGCCGAAGGACCGCGACATCGCAATGGTCTTCCAGAACTACGCGCTCTACCCGCACATGACGGTTGCGGACAACATGGGCTTCGCACTCAAGATCGCCGGCGTTTCCAAGGAAGAGCGCGCCGAGCGTGTCCGCGAAGCAGCCAAGCTTCTCGACCTCGAGCAGTACCTGGACCGCAAGCCGAAGGCCCTCTCCGGTGGCCAGCGTCAGCGCGTTGCCATGGGCCGCGCCATCGTCCGCAACCCGCAGGTCTTCCTCATGGATGAGCCCCTTTCCAACTTGGACGCCAAGCTCCGTGTCCAGACCCGTACGCAGATCGCATCCCTGACCCGCCGCCTCGGCGTCACCACGGTCTACGTGACCCACGACCAGGTCGAGGCCATGACCATGGGTGACCGCGTTGCCGTTCTCAAGGACGGCCTGCTGCAGCAGGTCGACACCCCGCGCAACCTGTACGACCGCCCGAAGAACGTCTTCGTTGCCGGCTTCATCGGCTCCCCCGCCATGAACCTGCTCGAACTGCCCGTCGTCGACGGCGGCGTCCAGTTCGGTGGCACCGTGTACCCGGTACCCCACGATGTCCTCGAAGAGGCACACGGCAAGACCGTCACCCTCGGTTCCCGTCCGGAAGACCTCGAGACCGTTGGTGCCGGCGAAGGCCTCGAAGTTGAGGTCGACGTCGTCGAAGAGCTCGGCGCCGACGCCTACGTCTACGGCCACACCACGCTTGACGGCAAGAGCCACGACATCGTGGCCCGCGTCGACGGCCGCCGCCCCCCGATGAAGGGTGAGTCCATCTTCGTTCGTCCGCAGTCCGGCCACGTGCACTTGTTCGACACGAAGTCGGGCCTGCGCCTGGGCGACTGATCCCCACCGGCACCCTAATATCGAAGCGACGGCGGCCCTTCCGAGTGGACGGGCCGCCGTCGTCGTTAACAACAGCCTCCATACGGAAGAATTGACCCCATGACCGAGCAAAGCGGTGCCAAGTGGCATGACGAACCCACCGACTACGCGCAGATCGGCAAACTCCCGCGCACCGAGGCTGCCAGCGCCAACGACACTGCGCCACCAGCGAGCGTCATCGGATCCCTCAACATCACCGCCGCGGCGGCCGATCCCGAACTCCTGGACCTGCCCTGGCACATCGCCCTCGAAGACTGGCCCGCAGCGAACCTGGCCGCCCTGCCCCGCGGCATCTCCCGGCACATCGTACGTTTCGCGCACTTGGCCGGCTCCGTTATCGCCATCAAGGAAACGTCCGAGCACGTTGCCCGGCACGAGTACCACATGCTCCGCAAGCTGGCACGGATGGATGTGCCTTGCGTCGAGCCGGTTGCAGTCATCACCGGCCGGACCACGGTGGACGGGAAGCCGCTGAACCCCGTGCTGGTCACCCGCCACCTCAAATTCTCCATGCCATACCGGGCGCTCTTCTCCCAGATGCTGCGGCGGGACACGCTGACGAGGCTAATCGATGCCCAGGCGCTGCTGTTGGTGCGCCTGCACCTGATCGGCTTCTACTGGGGCGACGTCTCCTTGTCCAACACCTTGTTCCGTCGCGACGCCGGCGCCTTCGCCGCGTACCTCGTGGACGCCGAGACCGGCGAGCTGTACCCCGATCTGTCGGTGGGCCAGCGCGAATACGATCTGGAGATCGCGCGCGTCAACATCGCCGGGGAACTCATGGACCTGCTCGAAGGCGGACTGATCGAAGAGAAGGTGGACCCGGTGGCGACGTCGGAGCTCATCATGGACTCGTACCGCAGGCTCTGGACCGAGCTTACCGAGAAGGAGTCGTTCGAGCTCGGCGAGCGCTGGCGCGTGGGGGCGCGCATCCGCCGCCTCAACGAACTGGGCTTCGACGTCGAGGAATATGCCATCAAGACCACCGCGGACGGCTCCACCATCCAGCTGCAGCCCAAGGTCGTCGACGCGGGCCACCACCAGCGGCGGCTGCTCCGCCTCACTGGCCTGGATGCCCAGGAGAACCAGGCCCGCCGGCTGCTCAACGACATGGATTCGTTCCGGGCGGACAACAATCCGGACATGGACGAAGAAATAAGTGCCCATACCTGGGTCAGCCAGATCTTCGAGCCCATCGTCCGGTCCATCCCGCGCGACCTCGCCGGCAAGCTTGAGCCGGCGGAAGTGGTCCACGAAGTCCTCGAGCACCGCTGGTATATGAGCCAGAAGCAGGACAGCCACATCCCCTTGGCGGAAGCCGTGCAGTCTTACCTGGATACCATCCTGCGCCACCGGCGTGACGAGGCTGCCATCATGCTCAACCCTGACACTGCGATGCTCAAGATCCTGGAAGCCGAAACCGAGGAATCCCGGTACGACGAGGACGAATACCCGGATTCGGACGACTAACGCCGAGGTTTAGGGCTCCAGCGTCTGCGCGAGTCCCATGAGTACGGGTTCGCGTCCGAGCTCGATGTGGGAGTACGCCAGCGTGTAGGCGAGGTCGGCCTTGCCGCCGAGGATGGCGTTGCATAGTTCCATGTGCTCGTCGCGCTGGAGTTCGTTGCTGCGGTTGTGGGCGAGCCCGAAGATCCAGCGCATCCGCCCGAACAACGGTTTGACCGACTCGATGAGCAGCCGGTTGCCGGACAGCCGGACGATTTCGGCGTGGAACGCCGCACTAAGGCGTACGACGTCGTCGGTCCGGTCGTCGTCGATCGCTTGCCTCGTGTCGTCGAGGAGTTCCTGCAGTCGGCTGCCCGGTTCACCCGCCGCGACGCGGACGGCCGCCATGCGGGCGGCGAACGTTTCCAGGCAGAGCCGCACGTCGAAAAGTTCATTCACGTCGGTGAGCGTCAATTGGCGGACCACTGCGCCCCGGCGGGGGAAGGTTTCCACGAAGCCGTCCTGCTCGAGGCGTTGGATGGCTTCGCGTACCGGAATTCGTGAAACGTTGTAGAGCTCGGAGAGCTCCCGTTCGCGCAGCCGCACGCCCTGCTCGTATCTCCCCGCCACGATTCCCTCAAGAACCAGCTGGTAGACCTGTTCGGCCCGGGCTTCGTCGTCGCGGGCTGTCAGCGTTTCGGACATCGCCTTCGGCCACCCTTCCCTTCCCCGTCGTCTTGCATTCCACCCGAGCATACACGGGCAGAAAGATTGCTTTTTGGTATTCCAGATAACGCAATATTTGTGATTTACATCGACCCAAACCTGCTCTAATCTATTTTTGGTATACAAAAGAGCCGGGGGTCCACTCTCTGTCAACCAGCGCCGGAGCGGGTTCGCCCTTGGCCCCGGCCTGCCATCACGCAGGTCTGGAATCCGCGGCCCACGCTGGTGTGCAATAGATCCAACATCAAAGGAGCAATACATTGAACACCTTGATTCGCGCCGTCCGCCCCTGGGGACAAGCATTGAGCGACGTCCTCGTCACGGACGGCAAGATCACCGGCGTCGAACCCCACCACCCGGCGCGCGCAGCGGCCGGCGACGTCACCGTCGTCGAAGGCCGCGGCCGTCTTCTCGTGCCGTCGTTCTCGGACGTCCATGTGCACCTGGACTCGACCCGCATCGGCCTGCCGTTCCGCGAACACACCGGCGGCCCGGGCGTATGGACCATGATGATGAACGACCGGCAGAACTGGCGCAACGCCGAAGTTCCGCTGCAGGAACGCGTCAACGACACCCTCGGCCGGATGATCGCGCGCGGCACCACCCGAGTCCGTTCGTATGCCCAGATCGACGTCGATTGCCGCCTTGAGCGTTTCGACGCCGTGATGGCCGCCAAGGAGCAGTTCAAAGGCCAGGCCGACGTCGACATCATCGCGTTCCCGCAGGCCGGCCTCCTCCTCGAGGAGGGCACCGTGCCCCTCATGGACCAGGCCCTCAAGGCCGGCGCCAATGTGATGGGCGGCATCGACCCCTGCAGCCTGGACCGCGATCCGGCCCGGCATCTGGACATCGTCTTCGGACTGGCCGAAAAGTACCAGGTCCCCATCGATATCCACCTCCATGAGCCCGGCGAACTCGGCGTGTTCAGCACGGACCTGGTGCTTGAGCGCACCCGCGCGCTGGGGATGCAGGGCAAGGTCACCATGTCCCACGCGTACCAGCTGGGCAGCATCTCCGAGGCCACCACGCGCAGCCTCATCGACGAGTTCGCCGAACTGGACATCTCGATGGCGTCCGTGGCGCCGGGTTCCGCCGGGGTGGCGGGCCAGCTGCCCATCCCGATGCTCGCCGAAGCCGGAGTCCGGATGGGCTTGGGCGAGGACGGCCAGCGCGACTACTGGTCCCCCTACGGCAACACGGACATGCTCGACCGCACATGGCAGCTCGCTTTCACCCACGGCTTCCGCAAGGACGAGCTCATCGAGCACTGCCTCGCGATCGCCACGGTAGGTGGCGCAAGCATCCTCGACCCGTCCGCCACCCGACTGAAGGGCACGGCACACCGCCCGGGCGTCGAGGTCGGCGATCCCGCGGAACTCCTGCTGCTCGACGGCGAAACGGTGGCCTCTGCCGTCATGGACCGCGGCACCGACCGCACAGTGATCCACCGCGGCAAGGTCGTGGCGGATCAGCTCGAGCTCGTCTAATTCCGCACAAAAAGTGGCCGTTCCCTCGCGGAGGGACCGGCCGCTTTCTTGGTTTAACGCCCGACGGCGGCAGGCTCGCCACGGCGCTCCGCCTCGGCGGCTGCCACCCTCACGGCGGGCCCGCGCACGGCGGGCCCGCGCACGGCGAGGAAACCGGCAAGCGCAAGGAACACCGCCTCCGCCGCCAAGGCCCAAAACGGAACGTCCCAGCCACCGGACCACTCATGCAGGAATCCCGCGCCCAAGGGCCCCAGGGAGGCCAGCGCGAAACCCAAACCCTGGCTCATGGCGGAAAGGCTGCCAGCGCTCTCCGGCCCTGCCGAACGGATGACCACCAACGCCATTCCCAGCCCGAAGCCGGCGCTCTGGACGATCCCCAACAGGCCGACCATCAGGAACTGCAAAGCTGCGGGCGCCGTCAAGACGCCTATCAAAGCCGCGGCAACGAACAACCCCAAGCCCGGAGCCATGAACTTCAGGACCGCTCGACGCCCCGCGAGGACGGGAGCCAGCAAGCTTGCGGGCAGCCCGGCGATGCTGAACCAGGCCAAGAGCCCGGCCGCGTCCGCCGCGGTCTGGCCCTTCGACACCAGGAAGACAGCCAACCACGAGGTAATGGCGAAATACAGCATGGCTTGCAGCCCGAAGAAAGCGGTCACAGCCCAGGCCGTCCCCTGTTTTCGCAGCGGAATGGCGACGGCCTCGCCCGTGGCGCCGCCCGCCGTCGTCGTCTCCTGTAAACCAGCGCCCGACGCCGGTCCGCCGCTTCCATCGGTCCCGCCGGTCCCGCTGGGGCGCCCTGGTGTTTGATCTGTACGCCGGATCAACGCGGCCGCGAGCACGGCGGGGACGGCCCAGACGGCCAGTGCCCAGGCGAGGCTTCCGCCGAGCGCTTGCTGCAGCGGCTGGACGAGCCCTGCGCCGAGCGCCGCGCCCAGACCGAAGCCCATCGTGCACAGCCCCGTCCACCAGCCGGTACCGCGGTTTGCTTTGACGATCTGTGGCACGAGCACGCTGGCGGTCATGATGGATGCCCCTGCCAGGAACGTTCCGGGCAGCAACAGCCCGGGCACGAATACGCGGCCAATCAGCGCGGCGGCAAGTACCAGAAGCGCCGCAGCCACGGCCCTGCCGGTGCCCAGGCGACGGGCCAGCCACGGACCGCAGGGAGCTGAGACGCCGAAAGCAAGTACAGGCAAGGCACCGAGCAGCGGCAGCAGATGCGCGTCGAGTCCGAAGCCTGCCTGCAGCTGGCCCATCGTGCCGGCGACCGTCGTAATGGCCGGACGGAGGTTGATGGAGACAAGCGCCAGTGCAACGAGTACCCCGGCGGCCCGTCGGGCAGCGTAC
This sequence comes from Arthrobacter bambusae, assembly GCF_022606295.1. Taxonomy (GTDB): domain Bacteria; phylum Actinomycetota; class Actinomycetes; order Actinomycetales; family Micrococcaceae; genus Arthrobacter; species Arthrobacter bambusae_A. Next base: position 3,012 of record NZ_JAHHZS010000007.1, on the reverse strand, counting down.
GCGGAAGCACCGTGGCGCCGGCTTGTTTGTCCCATTGGTCGTCTCCCGGAATCTAATTTGGTATACCAAATAAGATTAGGGGCATTGCTTGGTAAAGTAAACCGGCATGGGTCTAGGGCGCGAGATCTTCACGATCAGATTTGGAATACCAAAGCTCTAAATGGCCTTGCCGGGGTTGAAGATTCCGGCAGGGTCGAAAAGCTCCTTGATCCGCCGCTGCAACTCGCGGATGGGTGCGGGCTGCTCAAGGCCAAGCCAGCGCAGCTTGTACTGACCTACCCCGTGCTCTCCGGTGATGGTTCCACCCATCTCCAGCGCGGCATCGATGGAGTCGTCCAAGGCCTTGTTGAGGCGGGACATTGCATCGGCGTCCACTTCCATGTCCACACGGTCCACCCAGAAGGTCGGGTGCAGGTTGCCGTCGCCGGCGTGGGCCACCACCTTGAGCTGGACATCGTGGGTGACGGCCATGGCTTCGAGCGCGGCCACGTATTCGACAAGCCGGGACCTGGGAACGGCGACGTCCTCCCCTACCCGGTATTCGTTGTCCACTTCGTCGCCGCGGCTTGAGCGGCGCATCTCGATGAGTCGCTCGGCTTCCGCGTTCGATTCCGCCGTCACCGAGGCGCCGCCCGCTGCAAGCACCTCCCGCACGAGCGTTGCTTCCGCGGCAGCTCCGAAACCGTCTGTCTGGATCAGGAGAAGCGCCTGCCCGCGTTCTCCGAGGTCCGAGCCGTACAGTTCATCGAGCTGGGCCAGCGTACCGGCGTCGAGCATTTCCATGATGGCGGGCTGGACGCGTGCCTTTCCGACCGCGAGGACGCCCGCGGCGGCACCGCGGAAGTCCGGGTAGAACGCCGCCACGGTCTGTACGTCGCGGGGAAGGTAGCGCAAGCGCACCGTCACGCCCACCACGATGCCCAAGGTGCCCTCCGAACCCACAAACAGTGCCGTGAGATCGTATCCGGCCACGCCTTTGAACGTCTGGTGTCCTGTGTGGATGAGCGAGCCGTCGGCCAGGACGACGTCGAGCGCCAGCACCGAGTCTCTGGTCACGCCGTACTTGGCGCAGCGCAGGCCGCCGGCGTTCGTGGCCACATTGCCGCCGATCGTGGACATCTTGTAGCTCGCAGGGTCCGGAGCGTACATCAGGCCATGTTCAGCCGCCGCGGCGTTCAGATCCGCGTTAACCACGCCAGGTTCGACGACGGCGGTCTCGTCGTCGGCGTTGAGCTGCAGGATCCGGTTCATGCGTTCCAAGCTGAGCACGATGCACCCTTGGCTGGCATGGGCACCACCGGAAACCCCGGTGCCGGCGCCGCGTGCAACAATCGGAACCCCGTACCTGGCGCAACTGCGCACCACGTGCTGCACGTCATCCACGGACTCGGCGAACACCACAGCCAAGGGCAACTGCAGGTCCAGGACCGGTCCTTGGTCTGCCGCGTAGCTCGTTCGTGTCTCTTCGTCGATGGCGACTTGTCCCTGCGTGAGCGCGGCCGCCAGTTCATCGATGAATCCGCCGGGGCCTTGGCTCTGCGGGGTCGGCCCTGCAGGAGTGATGCGGCGGGCCATGACGATTTCCAATCTGGTTTTATCCTGCGGATACGGCCGGCTGGCACCTGTGTATTCAAAGCCATGCCGGGCGTAGAAGGCCCTGGCGCGGGCGTTGTCCTCGTGGACACCCAGTTCGATCAGGGCCGCGCCGAGCTCGGTGCCGGCGACTGTGCATGCCTCGTCGAGCAACTGGTCTGCCAGGCCCAGACCCCTGTGTTCGGGCGCGACGTAGACGCTGATCAGCATCGCTTGCTGAGCCTGGGAAGGATCCTGTGGCTGCTTGAGGACGACGCGCATGAGTCCGCTGATCCGGCTGCCATCTGTCCCGTCATCCGCCACGAGCGTGATGCTCGAGTCACCCGACATCGTGGCTGCTCGCTCCTGCCACTGAGTATCGGTCTGGCGCCGTGCTGCCGCTAAGCTCTCCACGTAAGCCATCGGGGTGTCCGACAGCATCTCCAACCGGACGTCGCGAAGCAAACGCCAGTCGGCAGCTTGGAGCCGACGGATTCTATTCACTTGCGCCGCCCATGAACCGGACGTAGCGCTCAAGAACTCCAGGCCAGTCGGCAGCGTAGTTTGCACGGGTTTGCGCGGGGTGTTCGGCGCCTTCCCAGCCGTCGTGCACCAGACGGACCTCTGTACCTCCGTCAACCGCCCGGAAGGCTAGTCGGAGTTCAGTGGACCACATCGCGGTGCTGCCCGGATACCAACTCGCGTGGAAGGACAACGGCGGCTGCCAATCGTCGATGGTCCCCCATATCGAGGTACGCCCGTCGTCCGCGGTCTCGAGGATCAAATTCTCCTCGAATTCAACGTGCGAGCCCGCCCCGTAGACGCTGTGGTCCTCCATCGGCCACCAGAGGTGCGGGTGATCGGTGAAGCCCATGAAAGCATGCGCCACCGAAGAAGGCACGACGACGGTGCACACCACCGGGTTCAGCTCGCCGGATGGCTCCGGCTGGGGTTCGGAGTCCGGCGCGAGGTGACTAAAGAGGCTCTCCATGTGCACCAACTTTACCGCCGGGATAAGAGCCCTGCCTCCGGCCCCTCCCAAACGCCCGCTCACTTATGACGGGTCCGGGCCGGACGCCCGCTCACTTATGACGGGTCCGGGCCGGACGCCGGCTCACTTCTGCTGAGGGCAGCTCGGGGATGGGGGTCCGGTCCGGCTCAATGGTGATCCGGTGTTGCCACAACCGTTGATATGTGAGCCGGCGTTTGGGGAAACGGGCGTATATGTGAGCCGGCGTTTGGGGAAACGGGCGTATATGTGAGCCGGCGTTTGGGGAAACGGGCGTATATGTGAGCCGGGGTTGGTGGAAACCGGGTGATATGTGAGCGGGGGTTTTCGTTGATCGCGCGCTCACTTATGGCGGGTCCGGGCCGGACGCGCGCTCACCTTGGGTGGGGTGGGGGTCCCGGGGCCGGGGGGGTGTTGGTGGTGTTTGTTTT
>NZ_JAHHZS010000069.1 GCF_022606295.1 Arthrobacter bambusae | reverse complement strand
TTCGCTTGCACTCGCCTCCAAAGTGGTATGGCAGGTGCCTGGACATTGGTGTACGCTCCATAGGGACTACCATACCAGAACTGAATTCCGGTTGATTGGAGACTTCGATGATTGCTGACGACCCATACGCGGCCGTAACCCCGACCCGAGCGATGACACTCACCAGCGACGACATTGTCGCGGGTGAGGAGAAGCCGCTGCTCTTCCGTGACCCGGCGATCGGTGGTGAGAACCTTTCGCCGCAACTTAGGTGGAGCGAATTTCCGTCCGGGACGAAGAGTTTCGCACTGACGTGCTATGACCCGGACGCGCCCACCGGCACCGGCTTCGTGCACTGGGCTGTGGCGAACATTCCCTTGGAGATAACCGAGCTCGCGCGGGGCCAGGGCTTTGACCATCGGACAATGCCGAAGGGATCGCTGACGATACCCAACGACTATCGACTGCGTAGGTATGTCGGGGCGAATCCTCCACCGGGCTCTGGGCGGCATCGGTATGTTTTCATCATCCATGCTGTTGACGTCGAACGCCTTGACATCGACCCCGAGCTCACCCCCGTTGTGCTCGGATTCAATCTTCACTTTCATACTCTGGCGCGAGGGGTTTTGAGCGCTTGGGTTGACTCGGATACCGGAAAGTAATTAATCATGGCAGCTAAGAAGCGGCACGTGCAGATAGCCGGTGCAGGATTCGTCGGGTTGACGCTGGCAACAGCCCTCGCTAGGCGAGGCTGGTCGGTAACCGTCCATGAGCAGAGCGAGAGCCTTCGTGACTTTGGGGCCGGGATTCTAATCTGGAGGAACGCCCTTGTTGCCCTCGAGCAGATCGGGGTTTCCGAGCGCATCCGGGATGGCGGTTTGTGGCCAGAGACATATGACACCGATCTGAACGGCAAGCGGGTGTCCTCGGAGCTACGGGGTTATCCCTACCGGGCTGTGGCCCGGCCGGCCTTGTATTCCTATCTTGTGGACGCGGCCCGCGAGGCCGGAGTTGAACTCTTGACCGGTTCCCGTGTAGTCGGTGCGCAGTCCGCCGGGCGCCTCTTGCGGGAGAACGGCGAGACTCTAGAGGCGGACTTGGTTGTCGGTGCCGATGGAGTCGGCTCGGCAGTGCGTAATTCGATCACGGACTTCGTCCAGGAACGCAGAAGCTATCGTGACGGGGTTGTACGTGTTCTCGTGGATCGCCCGGAAGAGTTCAAAGGCCTCGAATGGAATCGCGTCATCGACTTCTGGACCCTGGAACCCGACGCCATGAGGATCCTTTTCATACCGGTTGGTCCGGACAAGATCTATATGGGGATGATGTCCGAGACCTCAAACGAACGGGCCTCTCAGCTACCGATCGACGTCGAGACCTGGTCCGAGCGCTTCCCTCATCTCGCGCCGGTCATCAAGTTGGCCGAGCACGTTACCGGGGGGCGGCATGATTCGTACCAGACGAACCGGGTCTCCACGTGGTCTGCAGGGCGAGTCGCGATAGTGGGAGATGCCGCGAACGCGATGTGCCCCGCCTTGGGTCAAGGCGCAAGCGTCGGGATGGTGAATGCGATTGACATGGCTGCGGCGCTCGATGAATTTGACGATATCGAGGTTGCGCTGCAGGCATGGGAATCACGCCAGCGCACTTTCACGGACTTGACGCAGGAAATCAGCGGCCGAATGGCCGAGACGCGCGGAATGGCGGGTGGAAACGGGTTCTCGGAGGAGGTTCTGTGGATCGCCGGTTACGTGGCACCCGGCACGCCAGATGAACTCGTCGCTAGATATCCGGTGCCAGTCGGGATGACTGGGGCGATCAGTGCGGATCAGTCCGCGGGGCGTGGGTGACCTTTGACCAGCCGCCGATCAACGGCGCCGGCAACTCAGGGAGTACCTGCGTCCGCAGGAAGTCGTACGACAATGGGAGAGAAGTGATGGGGCAGCCTTTACTGCATTGGATTGACGGAACACCTGTGATTTCGAAGGACGGGGCAAGCAGGGCCGGGGTGAATCCCGCGACCGGAAATCCAGGCTCCACTGTGAGCCTGGGAAGTGCAATCGAGGTGGACCTCGCTATACGTGCTGCTTTCGCGGCAAGAGGCGCGTGGCGCCGGATCTCTTCCTTGGAACGCGGGCGAATCCTTCGTAGAGTCTCGGACGCAATACGCTCGAACCTCGAGGAACTGACCGAACTCGAGCGTGCCGAGACCGGAAAACCGCTTGCGCTTGCCCGTGCGGAGGTCCTCGGGGCGGCTGACTATTTCGAGTTCTACGCGGCGCTAGTGCATCTCCCGCAAGGTGATGTGCTCGACGTCCAACCCGACCTCCACGTATACACCAGTCGAGAGCCCTACGGCGTGGTAGGGGTGATTACCCCTTGGAATTTGCCATTGAACCAGGCTGCGCGTGCGTGTGCCCCTGCACTTGCAGCCGGGAACACGGTGGTGCTCAAGCCTGCCGAGGCAACCTCGGCGACGACTGCAAGGCTCGCTTCTCTTGCAACCGAGTGCGGGGTTCCCGACGGGGTTTTCAACGTCGTGCTGGGAAAGGGGAGTATTGTCGGGGCCGCGATCGTCGAGCACCCGATGGTGCGGAAGATCGCATTCACCGGATCGTTGGCGGTCGGCCAGGAGATCGGTCGCGTCGCAGCGGAGAGAGTGCTGCCTCTCACCTTGGAGCTCGGTGGGAAGTCGGCGTGCATCGTCTTCGAAGACGCCGATCTGGAACTCGCGGCATCAGAGGTCGTTCGAGCGTTCACCACGAATGCAGGGCAGAACTGTTCCTCGGGTACCCGGCTTCTCGTCCAAGAGGGCATTCACGACGCTTTGGTCGAACGAGTCGTGGATCGAGTACGGGATTTGCGGCTTGGCGACCAAATCGGGCCCATGATCACTCAGGATCAATTTGAAACTGTTGGCCGTTACTTTGAAGTTGCCGCTGCGGAGGGAGCGACCGCTCGGCATGGCGGAGACATGAGTCGCAACGTCGCCGACGCGGAGGGCTTCTTCGTTCCGGTCACCGTCTACACGGGCGTGACGAATCGAATGCGGATCGCGCGGGAGGAGATCTTTGGTCCCGTCCTCGTGGCCATTCCGTTTGCTACCGAGGAGGAAGCCATCGAGATGGCCAACGACTCCGAGTTTGGGCTCGCGGGCGGAGTGTTCACCACCGATATGAGTCGCGCGTTGCGCGTTGCCGACGCGATCGAGGCGGGGCAGGTTTATGTCAATTCATGGTCCACGCAGTCCGTGCAGATGCCCTTCGGGGGTCACAAAAACAGCGGCTACGGACGTGAGAAGGGCATTGAGGCGCTCCACAACTACTCGCATGTCAAGAGTGTGAGCGTGAACCTAGGAGCTATAACCACATGAGACAACTTCGGGCAACACTGATCAGCGTACGCCCGCCAACATCCACGACGCGAGTTACGGCGGAACATCATGATCACTGACGTCCATACCCATTTCTGGTTACCGACACATCAGACTCCGCCGTGGAGTGACACCACCGGGCGCATGTCCAAGTCATTGGCGTCCGAGGATCTCACCACGGTCACGGTGGAGAACTATCGTCGGGAACAGGCGCCAGCCTCCCAAGGCATAGTCTTCGGGTTGCAGGCTGCAGCATCCGGAATGATGGTTCCGAATGACGAAGTCGCCAAATTTGTCCGCGAACTCAAGGGCCTCTCCGTCGGGTTCATGTCCGTCGATCCTACCTCCCACAACGTTCTCGAGGAGATTGACCGTTGCTATTTCGATCTCAAGCTCAAAGGCATCAAGATCGGCCCCATCTATCAGGGTACCGGTCCTTTGGACCCGAGGGTGCTACGCGTCTTTGCCAGGGCCGAGCGCTACGGGCTCCCGGTGATGATTCATCAAGGAGCGATTTTTACGAGCGCTGGCAGGCTTGCGGATGCCCTGCCGATTCTCCTCGACGATGTAGCCATCGCCTTCCCTGACCTGCGGATCATTATCGCGCACTTGGGACACCCGTGGGTCCATCAGACCGTCACTGTGATGCGCCGGCATCCCAACATCTTCGCCGACACATCCGCACTCCCGGCGCGGCCGACGATGCTTGCGTCAGCGCTCATCGCGGCCAAGGAATATGGCGTTCTGGATCGTGTCCTGTTCGGAAGCGACTCACCTATGGTAACCGCGACGAGCGCGGTTGAAACGCTAAGGAAAGTCGTTTCCTGGACACAACGGACCGGTCTCACGTACATCGAGGATGAGGAGCTGGAGTCTCTGTTGCACAGACCGTCCTTCGAGCTTCTCGGCATCGATCTTCCCTCCTACTCCAAGCTTGACGAAAGCGAGATCTCCAATGCTTGACCAGCGGCCCAGCGAAGCCCCCGTGTTACGGGTCCTCTCGGAGGAAGCGGTGAGTTTCGGGGATCTTCCGGAGCAAGTCTCCATGGATCCGGTCATCGAAGGAGCTGAGTTCGCACGCGAGCGAATCGTATCGGATGATGCTGCCGGCTTGTGCGCCGTTTGGGCGGCGCAGCCCGGCGTCTATCCACGAGTGAAGCACCAACGAGGATCTGCCATGTACATCTTCTCGGGAGACGCCACGGTATACGACAAAGATGGGACCCCACACGAGATCCACGAGGGATCTATTCTTGTCCTGCCCTATAGATGGGAAGGACGGTGGGAGATCCACCGCACGATCAGGAAGGTATATATCCACTCCTGGCCGACGGGTGAACCCCCTTCAGTACCCGCGCTCGGTGTTTCGTTAAGTGGCATCGAAGCGTCACAAGACTCGCTGGCGGAACCGCTTCCCGTCAGCGTTCACAGAGGGGGTTTCCCGGATGCCCTCGCTCGCGTAATCACCGACGGCGTTGACGGACTGTGTGTGATAGCCAAGTTGGGAGTTGGTTCCCATCCCGTCTCTGACGGCACGCGCGCAATGAATGCGTATCTGCTGGAGGGGGAGGCCAGCCTGGATGGCCCAACAGGTCAACAGGTCGAGTTGCGAACCGGATCGGTCGCAGTCGTGCCGGCAGGCTGGGCTGGCACCTGGAACGTGAAAAGGCCGCTCCGTGCCTTCCTGTTCTTCACTCAGCCGCGGGAAGAATGGCCGGCATGACCATAAGAAAGGGAATGCCAGCGTCTACATTGGTTCGTACAGACATAAAAGTTGGAGGCGGCCTGGCGAACGTATGGATCGCCGGCCCCGAAGATGCTTGTCCGGTGATTCTGCTCCACGACGGCGCGTGGGGCGGCTCCAGCTTGGTGAGCTGGGCGGGTTGCATCGATCGGCTCGCGACACGTTTTCGAGTGATCTTGCCCGATTTTCTGGGCTTTGGCGCAAGTGACAAGCTCACCTACTTCGACCGGGCGCAGTTCGAGCCGCGCGTTACCCAGATCGAGGACGTGGTCCACGCACTCGGAATCGAAGAGCCCGTGCACGTTGTCGGTACGTCCTTCGGCGGCTCTGTGGCGCTCCGTTTAGCGGCCCAGTCAGCGATCCCGCTGCTCAGTGCCACCTCGATCGGCGGACCAGGCGGATTCGCCCGCACACCCCTTATGAACGAGGAGCTCTCCCATTGGGACGGCACACGCTACGACCTCGCCCGGGTGCTACGGCTCCTTATGGACGGAGAAGACTTTGCGGCGCAGCTCGATAGCCGCTTCAGCTCGGCATCAGTGGCCGGACACTACCGGGCAGTGGCATCCGCATCCTTGCCCATCCCCGAGGCCCTCCGGGCCCGCAGCGCCATCGAACCGGACCCATGGCCAGCGCAACTCGGTGAATGTTCGGTTCCCATCAACCTCATCAGGGGCGAGCGGGACCAACTTCTCGAACCAGACTGGGCCGACAGAATCGCGTCCATCGCGCCGCAAACCGAGATCGTGGTGATGGACGCTCTTCACAGTCCAAACTTGGACCATCCCCATGAGATCGTCGATGTTCTCGAATCGCTCTTGGCAGATCGAGGTGGCGAACCGGACAAGGCGAGCAGGGGATCCTCAGCAG
>NZ_JAHHZS010000068.1 GCF_022606295.1 Arthrobacter bambusae | reverse complement strand
TTTTCAATGAGTCAACGCGACCACTGGAAACGCTGTTCCGCGCGGAGTAGATTAGGGCCAGCCGCCGACCCGGGGCTGTTCGAGAACACAATTTGGGAGGTAATGGTAATGAGCGCGTTGCTTTGGATCCTGGCCGTTATCGCGATCGTTTTGTTCATCATCGGCGGCACGGTCAAGGCTGTCGGCTTCCTGCTCTGGATCGCTCCGATCGTGCTTGTGGTCGCTGTGATCATGTTCTTCGTCAACCGCGGCCGAAGCGTCTAAGCCCCGATCACGCAAGGGAATCGCGGGTTGGCCTGTGCTGGTGCACGGGCCTTTCGCCGTGCAGGTGGCCTTTCGACGTGCTGGTTACGGTCTGAATTTCGGTACGGCGAGTTGACCCGCGGTTCTCAGATGCCCAGCGGGATCGATGGGGATGGCATTCTGGCTTCCTCAGCCCCTGCCCATGCCGACAGAAGGATCCTCGTCGGATTCGAGGGCCTCGGACGTCCCGTCCTGGGGGTCAGGCTCCGGAAGGCCGGCAGGCCCTGGAACCCGGCTCCTGGCAGCTTCTGCAGAGGCACCTTCCGCCCCGGGGCTCCGGCCAGCATCAGTTGAATCCAGACTCTCGGCAGAGGTCTGTGAGTTGCCTTCACGAAGGCCAGATGAGGGTGCATCGACTGACGAGCCACCAGCGCCCGCGGCTTCGCGTGCGGCTGCTGTGGCGTTGGTGGCCTCGCTGACCGAGGAGTTCCCTTTGATGGGCTCGCCAGGCCTTCCGGGGTGGGGTACATGCCCGTCGTCGTTTGGTTCTGACGATCGGGCGAGGTCCATGGCGCTCTCCGCTGCCTTGCTGATTTCGTCGCGCGCACTCATCATGCCTCCCAAGGTCCGGCGGAGCCGGGGTTTCCGGCACCTTCAATCCCAGATTAGTCAGTATGCTGATTAATTCGCTGGAGTCGGGGGGCGCTTGTTGGCCGGTTGGTAATAAGCCTGCTTACTATTAACCGCAGGAAATGGTTTGGTCTAGGTGATGCGGAGGAAGAGATGAACATGCACCGCCCGGGCTATGACAAGACGAGCAAAGGCGTGCGGCTGGGGAAAGCTCCACTGCCTGAGGACGTCGAGCGACTGTTGTCGCAGGCAGATGAACGGGTAGGCGACGTCCCCGCGTTGCTGGCACTGGCCGAGATGACAGCACGGACGATGCCGGATCCCGGCGAAGGCGAGACGGCACGGCTGTGGGAGATCCTGGCGTCGCTGGCCGCAGTCGACGTTGCTGCTGCGCGCGTCTTCGAACCACACCTGGACGCCGGCGCCATTCTGAAGCAAGCGGGGCAGGAGGCCCTTTTCGACGGCACATGGGGTGTGTTCGCCGCCGAGGGGCCGGGGCATGTTCTTGAGGCGCGGGATGCCGGGCAATCCACATCGGCGGGGTCCGGCGTGACGCTGTCCGGCTCGAAGCCCTGGTGCTCCCTGGCCGGCGATCTCGACCATGCAATCGTCACTGCGCAGACGCAATCGGGCAGTCGCCAGGCATTCGCCGTGGACTTGCGCTCCCCGGGAGTGAAAGTCGAAGAACCGCTCTGGATTAGCCACGGCCTCCGCGAAATTCCCAGTGGCACGGTGCATTTCGCTGACGTCCCTGCGGTCCCGGTCGGCGAGCCGGGCTGGTATTTCGATCGACCCGGTTTCGCCTGGGGAGGCATCGGCGTCGCCGCTTGCTGGCTGGGCGGCGCCGTCGGCCTCGTCCGCACGTTCAAGGACGCCCTTGCACGCCGGGAACCGGACCAGATCGCGCTTTCCGGCCTTGGCGAAGCGGACCGTTTGCTCGCATCCGGATTCGAGCTGCTCCGCAGCGCGGCGGCCAGGATTGACGGCGGCACCTTAGGCGATCGCGAAGACAGCAACGATGCGTGGGCGCACGCCTTGCGGATCAGGGGCAACGTGGCTGAGATTGTGGAAAGAATCCAGGACACCGTCGGTGAGAACCTGGGCCCGGCCCCGCTGGCCCGGGATGAGCGACATGCCAAGCGGGTTTCCGATCTTCGCCTCTACGTCCGGCAACATCACGGCCAGCGCGACGACGCCCAACTCGGATCACTGGTCTTGAAGGGCGCAAACACATGGTGACTTTTGCACATGCCGATGCAGGCACGGCTGAGGACGAGTGGCTGAGGGCGGGGGTGGATCTGCTGCCTGAGCTCCCACTGGACGATGCCGAACTGGCCGGCCGAAGCGTCGTCGTGCTTGCTGCCCATCCCGACGACGAAACTCTCGGTGCCGGTGGCCTTATCACCCGGCTGGTGGACTTGGGGGCCGCTGTCAGAGTTGTGCTGTGCAGCGCGGGCGAGGCCTCGCACCCGCACTCTCCGACCACCACCCCTGGCGAGCTGGCAAGGCTCAGGGTACGGGAGTTCGAAAACGCGATGGCCGCGTTGGGTGTGGGCGCCCGTTGGACGAACCTGCGGCTCCCCGACGGCCAGCTCGGACGTCACCGCCCGGCGATCCGCGACGCCTTGCGGGCTGCCGTCCGGGACGCTGGCGGGAGCCTGCCCTCCGACGTCGTGCTGGTGGCGCCTTTGCGGGGGGACGGCCACCCCGATCATGACGTCGTCGGTTCCGTTGCCGCGGAACTCGCCGAAGCGGAGGGTCACGGGCTCCTCGAATACCCGATCTGGTACTGGCTTTGGGCCAATGTAGCTGACGCGCGATGGCGCAGCTGGGTGCGGTCGGAACTGACGGCGCGCGGCCGGGAAGCCAAGTCCGCGGCCTTGCAGGCCCACCGCTCACAGATGGAACCTCTCTCAGGACGGCCTGGTGACGAAGCACTCCTGCAGGAGCGTTTCGTCGACCATTTCCGCCGGACGTGGGAGACCTTTGCATGGACTCCTCCTTCAGGCGGGAACACAGCGGCCGACGCGGAGCGCGTTTTCGACGCCGTTCACCTTGCATCCAGCGACCCCTGGGATTATTCGAGCAGCTGGTACGAGAAGCGAAAACGCGACTTGACCATGGCGGCGCTGCCCGATCCGCGCTACGCCCGGGGACTCGAACTGGGCTGCTCCTCTGGAGTGCTGAGCGCCGAACTCGCCCAGCGCTGCGAGCAACTCCTCTGCGTGGATGCGAGCAGCCAGGCCCTCGCCTCGGCGGATGCCCGGCTTGCCGATAACCCAGGGGCAACGACGGCGCACATGACGGTGCCCACCCAGTGGCCCGATGGCCGGTTCGACCTCATCGTCATCTCAGAGGTGGGGTATTACTTGAGCCGCGCCGAGTTGGACGCCGTGCTCGACAAATCGGTGGATTCGCTCCTGCCGGGCGGGACATTGGTGATGTGCCATTGGCGCCATCCGATTTCTGGCTGGTCACTGGATGGAGACAGCGTCCATGCGGCCGCGCGGGGGCGGCTGCCCTGGCCTTCCGCCGCGGTGTACCGGGAGAAGGCCTTCATCCTTGAGACGTTCATCGCGGCCGCGGCCGGAAGCGCCGATGCCCGCGCCTAGCATTGAGGGCGGCAACCGCCCCCTCCCTGGAATCCCGTCCGCACACGGTGGGCCAGTCGATGGCAGCATCGCCCATGTCGCCGTCGTGGTCCCCGCCCGCAACGAGGCCGAGCGCATCGCCCCGGCGATCCGCGCCATATGCCGCGCCGCCGCCGAGTTGCGCGCGCTGCGCCCCGGCGTGGGCATCGGCGTCGTGGTGGTGTTGGACGCGTGCGACGACGGCACGGGAGATGCCGCCGTCGACGCCGCAGGCTCCGAAGGGTGCCTCAGCCTCGTCGACGTTCGCCTGCACAGCGCCGGGGCCAGCAGGGCGGCCGGCATCCGGGCCGCCCTCGCCGCCACGACCACAGCCCCTGAACAGATCTGGCTGGCAAATACCGATGCCGACTCCGTGGTTCCACTGCATTGGCTCTGCGGCCAAGTGGACTTCGCCGAGTCCGGGGCTGACGCCGTGCTGGGCACCGTTGAGCCGGACCCCGGCGAGCTGGACAAGAGCCTGCTCAACGCGTGGGCACGCAGGCATCGCTTCGCCGAGGACCACCCCCATGTGTTCGGCGCGAACTTCGGCGTCCGGGCTTCGCACTACCTCGGAGTGGGCGGGTTTGAGCCCGTGCGCCTCCACGAGGACCGGATCCTGGCGGCGCGCCTCCGGCGATCCGGCAGCGCCGTAGTCGCGACGGACACCCTCCGGGTCATCACCTCCAGCCGCCTGCACGGCCGGGCGCTCCACGGGTTCGCCGGTTACCTTCGTGGCTTGGGCGAGGCGATGGCCATGCCTCCGGACACCGCAGCGGCGAGCAGCGCCACGAGCTAGGTATTTGAGCCCGTTATGGTCTGGCGTTCCGGGAGCGTCTCCAAGCGGGTGGCCGTCCTCCGTTCATCCCAGCGTTACCTCGCATCCATGCGGTGACCGGATGATGGCCCCGATGGGGAATCGACTATGACACTGAGGAACTTAACCATGGACATCAGACCTTCCCGCAAGCCCTTCATGTTCGGCGCTGTACTCTCGGCCGCAGTCCTCCTGAGCTGCACCGCCGTCCCGGCCAACGCCGCCCCTGCGTCTCCCTACACGGTCAAGTCCTTCGCTGCTGTCGGCGGCGAGAGCAAGCCGGATGACATCACGCGCCTTGGCAACAACATCTATGTGGCCTTCCAGAACGGCGTCGGCCCGATGGGCGAACCCTCCACGAGCGGTGCAACCGCGAGCACGATCCAGCAATACTCCCTCGACGGAACCCCGGGCGGGTCCTGGACGATTACGGGCAAGATCGACGGACTGCACGCTGACGAGGCAGGCCAAAGGCTGCTGGTGACAACGAACGAGGACGGCAACTCCGCTTTCCACACCGTGACACCGTCCGGCGGCGCTGCCGCCGTGAAGGACTTCGCCTACACCGGACTGACGCACGGGGGCGGCACGGACACGGCTACGATCTACCAGGGCAAGATCTTCATCACCGCCTCGAACCCGTCCGACACCACCGGGCCGGCCGTCTACCAGGCGACGCTGAGCGGCTCGACAGCCGCCCTGGCCCCGGTCTTCACGGACAACGCCACCGCAACCGTCGCCAACTCCGGCTCGACAGGGACCACGGCCCTTGCCCTGACCGACCCTGACTCGGCGACAGTGGTCCCGGCCGACAGCCCCCGCTTCAAGAACCAGTTCGCGCTTGCCTCACAGGGCGACCAGCAGTTGATCTTCGCCGACCGCGCCGGGACCCCGCAGCAGTCGCTGCAGGTGCTCAACCTCAGCCAGCAGGTCGACGACACCGCCTTCGCGACGACGTCTCGGCAAACCCTGTGGATCACCGATCCCGACCACAACACGGTGCTCTCCGTCACCGGCCCGTTCGCGGCCGGCCAGGCACTCTCGACCGTGACGCCGGATGCCGCCCCGGACTACCTCGCGGCGCTGGACCTCTCGACCGGATCGCTCACACCGGTCGCGGGTCTGTCCTCGATCCACCCGAAGGGCTTGCTCTTCACGAGCGCACACTAGGTTCGCGTCCGCAGACGAAATCCGCGCGGCACCTTCCTTGGGAGGTGCCGCGCCGTCGTTCCCGGCCCCGCGGTGAGCGCTCATCCTCAATTCCAGTGCGGGGGTATTGCCAAGCCGGAGGGGAGAAGAGTCGCGCGGCTCCCTTTCGCGGCGTTGAGCTGAGGCTGTGTCAGGTAGAGGGCCTTCGAGAGATCAGCGCCGTCAAGCCGGGCATCCCGCAGGTCTGCACCGAGCAGATCCGCACCCGATAAGTCACTGTCGCGCAGATCGGCGGCAATGAGTCAGGTCCCCCTCAGGTCCGCCCCGCACAGCCGGCAGAACCTGATGTCGCTGCCGATGAGATCGGCTCCGGGCTACAGGTCGGCGTCCAGATGATCGTCGCCGGCGGCGAAGTACGAGGCCCGTATTTCTTCGCTGACGTCGCCGAGTAGGTCGCCATGAATGACCTGTTCCACACCCTCAATGGCACCGTATTCCCCGGTAGCCAAGTTCAGCAGCCTTTCCTTTGGCATAGGTCCTTCGCCCCACGCGATCCGATCCGACTGGCTCCAGCACGACTGCTCCGGCGCGCCACATGACCCCTCG
>NZ_JAHHZS010000067.1 GCF_022606295.1 Arthrobacter bambusae | reverse complement strand
AGATGACTCCCGCAACGATGGTCCCCGGCCGAACAGGCCGGGGACCATCCCCCCGCCCACGAGAACACCCCGCATCTAAAACAGCCGCCCGCCGGACGGTCCCCGGGAATGCCGGTCCCGCAACGGCCATGTCCGCCAACCGGCCACGTGCTGATCCTGCAGATCAGGCGCTGAGGGCCGGAAAACCGCACAAGTCCAAGGAGCCCCCATGAGTGCCTGGCGCCCGTACGACAGCCAGTTGATGCCCGCGTTCTACGAACGCTTCGAGAAGAGATGGGGCAAAGGAACAGCGCCGTTCCTGGACCCCGAGACCCACGAACAACCCATGCCCAGGGCCCAGTGGATCAACCCGGACACCGGCGCCGCGGTCGCAGTCGTCCCCATCTGGACCGAGGACCCCCAGCACCGCTCGTTCGGAGTGTTCTACCTTCCCCCCGCCGGCGATATATGGGTCCTGCGACCCGGGTACACGAACTACCTCGAGACCGACACCAGGAACACCGAGCAAGCCAGCCTGCGCAACGACGCCTTCCGAAAAGCCGTCGCACACGCCAAGGAATTCATCTACGGAACCCAACCCTGACTCTTCGGGAAGACACCATGCCCCCTCCACAGACCAGCCAGTTCCTTCGGGACTGCATTGTTCACGATGACGCAAGCGACTCGGGGATCAACGCCGACGCGCCCTACGGGCTTTTCGTCATCTGGGGTTCCTTGTCCAGCCGAGGGCCTCGTGCCGGTCCGCCGCCCCGGCGTCCACGGGCGCATAGACAACATCCGCGCCCTCGACGAAGGCTTCCTCCGCCAGGCGGGCCAGAACCGCGGCCTCGTGATCGGGCGCCACAGCGTCGCCGTCCACTGCGCACCGGGCCGACGACAGCGAATCCATCTCCAAACGCCGCCCGGCCCCGCGCCAAGGGGCGGTCGACGCGGGTCAGCTCTACGACGTCGTAATCCTCCAAGGGCGCCTCGAACACGGCGGGTTACCAGCGCGAATGGATCATCTCGCGGAAGTACGTGTCGTAGATTTCCCTGACTCTGTTCTCGAAGTCCGGTCCTAGGTGGTCCAGTAGTTGGGCGGAAGCAGCGTTGGTGCGGGCTTGTCCGGGGTTTCGGGCCCCTGGTATGACGGTGCTGACTCCGTCGTGTGCCGCGATCCAGGCGATGGCCGCCTGGGCTGTCGTTGCTCCGGACGGGACAAGCTTTTTGAATTCTTCCACCGCTTTGAGGCCCTGTTCAAAGTCAACTCCGGAGAAGGTCTCTCCGACATCGAATGCGGCACCGTTCCGGTTGTATTTCCGGTGGTCATTTTCGGCAAAGACTGTGTCCTTGGAGTACTTGCCCGAGAGCAGGCCGGAGGCCAGAGGGACCCTGGCAATGATGCCGACACCGGCTTTCTTCGCCGCGGGCAGGACCTCGTCCAAGGGTTTCAGTCTGAAGGCGTTCAGAATGATCTGGACGGTCGCCGTGCCGTGCTTGATGGCCTCGAGTGCTTCCTCGGTCCGCTCAACGCTGACGCCATATTCCTTGATTGCGCCTTCATCGACGAGCGTCTCCAGCGCATCGTAGACTTCCGGGCGACTGTAAACCGGGGTCGGTGGGCAGTGCAGCTGCACCAGGTCCAGGCACTCCGTCCGGAGGTTCCGCCTGGAACGGTCAACCCATTGCCGGAAGTTGGCCAATGTGTAGTTTTCCGGTTTCTGTTCCAGGCGCCGCCCGATTTTGGTAGCTACTGCGATGTCCAGCCCGGGGTTGGCAGCGAGGAACGTGCCGATGGTTTGCTCACTCCGCCCGTCGCCGTAGACATCGGCAGTATCAAAGAAGGTCACCCCGGAATCCACTGCGGCTTCCAGGATGTCGTTGGCATCCTTCAGATCCACGTTGCCCCAGTCGGCACCAAGCTGCCATGTGCCCAGCCCCACAACGGAGACGGAGCGCCCTGTCTTGCCCAATACTCGCTGCTTCATCCTTCGACTATAACCACGGCACAACTCCCCCGTCCGCATGGAAGGGGGACTGCTGATCCTAGGACCCGAAGGGCCAGCCACGCCTGGACAAAAGATCCCGTCGGAGGCGTAGTCTCGGAAACGGCTACAGACACAGGGGCCACTCATGGAACGACGTGGTCAGGGGCCTGGGTGCCGCCACACGGCCGGCTACTTCACGGACGAGAGAAAGTGCGTCAGCAAAAAATGGAATTCAGGTACCTTGGCAACTCCGGCTTCAAGATCTCGGAAATCACGTTCGGCAACTGGCTGACCCACGGCTCCCAGGTCGAGAACGACACCGCCACCGCATGCGTCCGAGCAGCGCTCGACGCCGGAATCAGCACCTTCGACACAGCCGATGTCTATGCCAACACCGCGGCCGAGACTGTCCTTGGCAACGCTCTGAACGGCGAACGGCGGGAATCGCTGGAGATCTTCACGAAGGTCTTCGGTCCCACAGGGCCCAAGGGCCACAATGATCTCGGGCTCTCCCGCAAGCACATCACGGAATCCATCAACGGCTCCCTCAGGCGCCTGCAGACAGACTACGTGGACCTCTATCAGGCCCACCGCTACGATTTCGAGACGCCGCTGGAAGAAACCATGCAGGCCTTCGCGGATATCGTGCGGCAAGGCAAAGCCCTGTACATCGGCGTGAGCGAATGGACAGCGGAGCAAATCCGTCACGGCCACGCACTGGCCAAAGATCTGGCATTCCAGCTGATATCCAACCAGCCGCAGTACTCGATGCTCTGGAGGGTCATCGAGGCCGAAGTGGTGCCGACGTCCGAAGAACTCGGCCTCTCCCAGATCGTGTGGTCCCCCATGGCCCAGGGCGTACTGAGCGGCAAGTACGAGCCCGGAAAACCTGCTCCCGAGGGCAGCCGCGCCACTGACACCAAGGGCGGAGCGCAGATGATCAAGCGTTGGATGTCCAACGAGGTCCTGACCGGGGTCCAGAAGCTCAAACCGATCGCGGAAGAAGCCGGACTGACCATGGCTCAGCTCAGCATCGCATGGGTCCTGCAGAACCAGAACGTGGCCTCGGCCATCATGGGCGCGTCCCGGCCCGAACAGGTCGCGGCCAACGTGACGGCATCGGGAGTGAAACTGGATCAGGAGATCATGGACAAAATCGACGCCGCGATCGGCGCCCTCGCCGAACGCGACCCCGCCCGGACCATAGATTCCTCACCCGCCACCCGGGAAGCATAGGCACCGAACGGTAGGGGACGGCCGGCCACCCACGTTACTTCCTGGATCTTCCACTCGGGAATCACCAGATTGCGCCCCTGCTTAGCTTTTCGGTTTTTTCCAACCGAGCGGGGGCGTCAATGGCGCTGCCGTACCAGGTCCGCCAATGTTCGAATTTTTCGTCCGGGTTTAGCCCGGCGGGAACGCTGTAGCGTCTGATTTGGTCCTGCGATGACCCGTCCGGATCGCCGGCAACGACGCCGTCGCAGGATACGGATTCCATTGAGTCGGAACCTTCCGGTAGACCGAGATTCAGAGTGTCCCGTCACTGCAACAGGAAAAGCGATCGTGTTGCACGGAACGTAGTTTAGGGTGTCGGCTTCGGCCTCACGAAGAACGAAGACGTTCGTTCCGCGATACGTGCGCCCCCGGGGAACGCACTTTGACCGCCGACTCGATCTCCCGGTCATGCGCTAGGGCATCAGCGACTCCCGCAGCTGTTTCAGTGCAACACGAACTCCGGTCTCGGATCGGTGGATCTCCCTCACATTCATCCCGGTGAACTCTTTCACTGCACGGCGCATGCTTTGCACGTTCGAGAATCCACACGATGCAGCAATTTCTGCGTAGGTGATCCTTTGGGCGTCGGCTTGAAGAAGAAGCTCCAGCGCCTTGCGCGTTCTCAAGGCGCGTATGCGTTCGCCCAGGTGAAGTTCTTCATTCTCGAAAAAGTAGAACAGGGAACGACGGGAGAGATTGAACCTTTCGGCCACCATTGCCACATCTAGATCGGGGTTGTCGTAGCTGGCATCAAGGTATTTCTTCACCGCCCGGCTCAGTGCCGGTTTTTGCGCCTCATCCTCGACCGGCACATCGAGCAGTGAGCCCACCAGGGTCGCCATCACGGATCTGAGGATGTCTGCGGTTCCCGATGCCTCGCGGTCGATTCCCGGCCGCTTCCAGCTCAATAGTGCGGGAACCACAAAAGTGCCCACAAGTGGATGTTTCGCGAGGTCAGGCAGGCGAATGAGGGAGCCTAAGGCGGTCTCGCTCACATCCAGGCTGCTGCGATCAATGTTGATCTGCACGGCGTGAAAGCCTTCGGGCGCATCAAAACTGCCGCCCACAGAGGTATCAATAAACCGGACGGAGCCGGGCGATACTGGCTCAGGCTCGCCGTTGAGGGCGAGGGTTAGGGTCGGCGCCTTCCTGAAGTAGGCCACGCGAATATCCCTGGTGTCGGGATTCGGCGCCCACGAGCCCAGTGCGGGGGCGTTCCATATTTCTATGAGGCTGAAACCGGGCCCGGCAAGACTAATGGCCGAAGGAGTGAAAAGCACAGGCGAAGCGTGTGCCGACTTCTCCAACCGCATCGGGGTTTCGACTGCACTGCCATACCACATTCGCCAGTGTTCGAACCTCTCTTCGGGACTGAGCCCCTCCGGCACCGCATATCGTCGCAGATGACCGCTGCTCTCGGAGGCAAATTGAGGCATGCCGTCCTCCTTTTCGGGACTGTCCACGCCCCCTTTGGTAGGACAAAGCGGACAGGTGCAGCACTCCCTTCCAACCAGGAATCGCTGTCCAAGGAAACTTTCCGGGCCAAGGTCGGTTTCATCATGTTGTACCCCAAGCCCCGAACCATGAACTAGTGTTGGCCACCCCCGACCAATCCGACAGAACCGGAACGAGGAACCGCATAACCCCACCCCAGCGCAGGCGGAGGGCCTACCAGCCAGGACCCTGAACCCGCCACCCACACAACTTGATAGGCCACCGCGGCGGCCAGGCCACAGCCCGCGCCCGTAGCGTCAGAGGCACTTGTCAAGTTTTGTACACACGTTAAAGCAAAAACCCCTCTGACGAGGGGGAATGCTGTGCCCGAGGTGGGACTCGAACCGCATTCCGAGCCCCGGAAACACTGGGAAGTCGAGAAAACATAGGCAGTACGAGCCAGTCCGGCCCCGGTACGGCCCAGTCCTACGGCAAGAGTGTGCACAATGTGCACACCCCGTTTTTTGGTCCGAGCTCCCCCACCGAAGCTCGACGGGAATCCCGACAATCAGCCTGGGACCCTCCCGACCGGACCTATCGTCGAATCAGGTGTTTCTCGATCAGGATGGCGCTGCGCCGCAAATCGATGTCGCCGGCGGCCCCGCCCACCACCAGGTCAAACCCCTCGTCGGTGCTGAAGTCGTGCCGGTAGCCGTTGATCCACAGCAGCAGGACCATGAGTGTCCAAGCGGTGCGTTTGTTGCCGTCGATGAGGGGATGAAACCTGGCCGCGGACTCGAGTAGTGCTGCCGCCTTCATGGCCAGTTGAGGATAGGCTTCCGTCCCCATGACCGTCGTTGCGGGGCGCGCCAAGGCCGAGGCGAGCAGGCCAACGTCGCGGATGTGGAACCCGTACCGGTCGATCACCTGCAGTGCGTCCTCGATTTCGAGGTACGAACTCATGCATCCTCAAGGCGTTTAAGCAGCTCAGCGTCATGGCTCATCACGAAATCCAGACCCTCATTGATCTCGCGACGGCGGCCGTGCCGCTGCAAAACCAGCTCGGCCCCTTGGAGCAGCAGCGCCGACTTGGACGTGTGCACCTCGGCAGCAAGCGCATCGAGACGGCGGTCGAGGTCATCAGGAACTCGCCGATTCATAGCCATACCTCATGGTACCAAACCAGTACCAACGCTCTTCAAGCGTGGAGATCCGAACTACCGACCTCTTCTCACACGACGGGGTATTTTGATGCTTGCCAAGGGCTTAAGTTGCGTCCTCCTCGTCTTGACCGATAGCGGGTGATCGACGAGTTGTGTATCCGCCATCCTCCGGGCTTCCCGGCCGCGACAGCAACAGCAACGGGCACACTCAGTAAGCGAACGGAGTTACCAAGAATTAATTTGTCAGTGGCTCGCCGCTTGGACAGTTTTCACTGTCTCGCCTCGGCGCCGCACCAAGCTGAATCCATGACTGATGACAAGGAAATCTTTAGTACTGGATTCTCGCGCCGCGGCTTCTTCACGGCTGCCGGAGCCGCCAGCGCCGTCGCCGTTTTGGCAGGCGCAACCCCGGCGTCAGCGGCTGACAACAAGGCGACGTTGCCCTCC
>NZ_JAHHZS010000066.1 GCF_022606295.1 Arthrobacter bambusae | reverse complement strand
TTTCTTTGCCAGCCTTGAGCGGTGTGATCCGTGGCTTTAGATGGTCCCGCCAAGTGGCTTCCATATCTGCTATTTGGTTTCGGAGAACTTTGGTTTCAGCTTCATACTCTTCGCGGGTTGCTGTGATCAGCGAAGCCGGGAGCAGCTCAAACTTCAGCGATATTTGCCCAGCTTCCCGAGCAAGTTCGTGCAATCGCATCGAACAACTCATGGCCTCATAATGGGTCTTCCAATAGTCAGTCTTCGCTGCCTCGAACTCAGCGCGCTCTCGCCTCAGTTCTCTCCTGACACGTTCGGCAATCTCATAGCGAATGCCCTTGGGACCACTCATCAATAATCTCCCCAAATCCGGAGACTTTTGGCGCCTGGATGCCCATCCGACTGGCTGGTACCAGTCGGGAATTCTGGCGCCGGACTGTCTTGAGGCACTCATCAAACCACATGTCGGGCGATCTGTCTGTAGCAGATCGCTTCCTAATGCATTTGCGATGCGACGGGAAAGAAATCAATCGCGATAGTTAACTACATTGACTCGTCGGCAAACTGTCTGTTGGAATATGGTTACCACCGTGGGTTACAAAGAAGCAGGCGCCTTCGATGATTTAGCCCGTCAAGAAGAAGGACCGACCTACCAAGCCTAGGAGCCGGATGTCCTGGACTATCCCGCTTGGCTCCCGCGCGAGGTTGTACACGCCTCTTCTGTCTCCCACGACTCGAAGGCTGACCTCAAGTGCCTCAACGTGCCTGGAATCATCGAGGTATAGCGTGACGTCGTAGTTCTCATCTCTCATATGAAGAAAGGTGCCGTCCGACGGGCTCTGAACCGGTGACGCCAGTCCGGTGTTTCTTCTAGGGCTTCCACCACCGCGTCGGCCGCGCCGGGTACCCCCATTTCGAACTCGCTCCACCGCCCGAATCCTTCACTTGATCGACGTTCCGACAGCCACTGCTCATCTGTCGGCCGAAGCATCAGGATATGTCGGTCGTACCGATGGCTCGATTCATACTCTTCCAGGTTGTCCTATCGCACCTCAGGTCGGCAGACTCCGGCTTGTTGTCGGTAGCTGTGGTCCAAGAAGCGCCAGCCATTCTTTTGGACGGCAGATTCAACTGGTTTTTGAGAATCGCGAACTCGTTGAGCATTGTGTATCTGGATTACTTTGTATGCAGGAGCAACGAGTCCAACCTGCCGTTTTCAAGCTATGCGAAAACGGGTACTCAGCGCATCCCCTGGTAGGCCCTGCTTTCTACAGGATAAGCCTCCATCTGTCCCCCCACCTCCTTTGACAGTCCCAACAGGCGCCATTGCGAGGCGACCAAAGCGCGCCACAGGTTCTAGGCGCATTAGATCCCGGGCACGAACTGGAATAGTCCGACCGTGAGGGTGGGCATGCCTATTGGTGCAACGTCGCTGTAGAGGTTCCGTCGGAATTCCAAGAACTGGTCGGCACGTATCGCGCGGATCGATCTCCCCACAACTTCATCCGAGTCCAAACCCGAATTTCACCTTTGCAGGGCAACATCGAAGCCCATCTCTGGGTCGAACGAGCAGAGGGACCCACTCCGCGGCTTTCGACGGATGAAGCGCCGGCGCAGATGGGAAGAACCGCGCCCCTAAGGCAGACCCTTTGGCCTGATTAAGATTCATCCTCTGGAAATAGGTCAATACTAAGGGCTCCATCAGGCGAAAACTCGACCTTCGCATACTCGTCTGGTATCTGCTCCACGCCTTCATGTGGAATCCGGACGCTCCCACTGAAGTCCAAGGCAATGTCGTGCAGTATTCCATCTGGTTTTACATGCGTACAGATAACGGTTCCGGTGTCGACTGATTCTTCATCGTCAAGGAAATCATCGCTCAACTTCACGCGGTCGCCCTGGCGGAGTTCGCCGGGCTTGCGCTCGGAAGTGCGCTCGAAGTAAGCACTCTGACTCATGACCAGGCCACCAATGCCAGTGCTGGCATCGTACAGGTTCAGTTCATAGCTGTCCGAGCGCTGGCATTCAGAGAAGCTGACGTGAAGAGGGCAAATCGTCCCTGTCATCCCGACTTTATAAACGCTTCCCTCGCCCGTAGAAAACGGGACAACAAGGCGCACCTGTTCATCAGCCTCGAATGCGAAATTGCCTTCCAACGTTGCTCCTCTCACGGAACATATCTGCTTTTATTTGCGGACTCAGACCTTCTATTTGGGCAGGATGACAATGACGCCGCAGTGCTGGCAGGGATCGTTGTAATGTTCTCGCACCCACGTTTGCTTTCCACAGCTGGGACAGGTGACCTGAATGTTAGCCATTTCATTTCCTAGAGTTTGCGGCGCGGGCAAATGGCCAACGCGTAACTTTACTTGCGTTCAGCAGAGCAATTGGTATTTATAGCCAATGTCACGTAGGTTACGCCCCCATAAGCGGCCGAACAAGGGTCTTGCTGCGAGTGCGGACCCCTTGGTGGCACATCCTTAGATGAGGTCGTTGCAGACTCGTAGCCAATCACCAAATCTCAACGCTCGCCGGCTTGCCAGCCGTTCACTGCAAACTATCCCCATGACCCCGCGCGGGGACTCGTCGTTCATCCTCCGGCTCCCGAGCCCGTTGCGGACCGGACCGGGTCGCACCGAGCCGAGACCCGGTTCACCGCCAGACGCAGATCAGCCGCCGTCCCTCGCCCCACGCATGACCGCAACCTGACCCTGCAGCGCCCGTCAATGACGACGGACGGCGGTCACCTAAATATATTGACATCCATCAATGTCTTCGATGATACTCACCGTATATCGATAACCATCAATGAATTGCGGAGGGTTTGTGAAGGGGCCATCACGGACGGCAGGCGACCGAAAGCAGCACCATCGGTGTCAAGAGAAATCATGCTGAGCACCGCAGCCCCCAGGAATCCTTGCGTTCTGTTTGTCTGCGTGGATGACCGCGGACGCTCACCCTAGGCTGCGGCGACAAGTGCCGGAACTTCCCGGGCAACCGATACGAAGACCAGGTCCGGGAAGACCCAAACGGGCAGGGTATGGACGCAGTCCGCCCCGCCAGCGACGAAATCAGGACCCGCATCGAGACCTGCGAAACCCTGATCCCTGCCTGAAAACAACTTGAGGGACGGGGGGAGTCGGATGGAGAACAGGTGCTGCACCGGAACTGGTTGCTGCGACGACGATCCGGGCTGCTCCTGACGACTGTGACCCGGCCTGCCGGGACTCACAAAGCACCGACAGACCAAAGCGACCAACCGGGCCGCACCAAACGAATTGAGAGGGCAACATGGATTCACCGGAGAACACCCGACCAATCGCCGTGATCGGCGCCGGCCCGATCGGGCTCGCCGCCGCTGCACACCTGCTCGAACGCGGCCTGGAACCTGTGATCTTCGAAGCCGGGGCCGCCGCCGGGGCCGCGATCGAACACTGGCGGCACATCCGGCTGTTTTCACCCTGGCGGTTCAACACCGACGCCGCCGCTCTCCGGCTTCTGGAAGCCACCGGCTGGGAAGCGCCCCGACCCACGGACCTGCCCTACGGCCGGGAACTCATCGAGAAGTACCTCACGCCCTTGGCAACCACACCGGCGATCGCCACACGCCTCCACAGCGGCGCACGCGTTCATCGCGGTCACCCGGCAGGGAATGGACAAAACCCATACCCGCAACAGGGACACAGCACCCTTCATAGTCCGGGTCGACCACGGCGGCGGCGAAATCCGGGACCACATTGTCTCCGCCGTCATCGACGCTTCCGGTACCTGGTCCACCCGAAACCCACTCGGGACCCAGGGCCTGCCGGCCATCGGCGAAGCCACCTCGGTCAACCGGATCTCAACCCCCCTGCCCGACGTCGCAGGCCGGGACCGGCAGAGGTTCGCCGGGCGCCGTGTCCTGGTCGTCGGCGCCAGCCACTCCGCGGCGAACACCCTGATCAACCTAGCCGAACTGGCCAGGGACGAACCTGGCACCACGATCCTCTGGGCCGTCCGCGGTAACTCGGCCGGGAAGGTCTTTGGGGGCGGCGAGGCCGACGGACTCCCGGCCCGGGGCCAGCTCGGCACCCGGCTCCGTCGGCTCGTCGAAGCCGGCGTCATCGAACTTCACACCGGTTTCGGCATCGCGGCCCTGAAACCCCTCAACACTGGTGTAAGCGTCAACGCCGTCGACGGGCGAACCATCGACGCCCACATCGTCGTGCCTTGCACCGGATTCCGGCCCGACCTGGACATCCTCCGGGAACTACGCCTGAACCTCGACCCGGCCGTTGAAGCGCCAAGTGCGCTCGGACCGCTGATTGACCCCGAATTCCACTCATGCGGCACCGTCCCGCCGCACGGAGCCAAACTACTCACCCACCCGGAGACATACTTCTACATCGCCGGAATGAAGTCCTACGGCCGAGCCCCGACATTCCTGCTGGCCACCGGCTACGAACAAGTCCGCTCCGTCGCAGCGGCCCTCGCGGGCGACCAGACCGCGGCCGATACCGTGCACCTGGAACTGCCCGAAACCGGGGTCTGCTCCAGCGACGCCGGCACCAGCTGCGATGCACCCCCGGCCACGGGCGCGCAGAACCCCGCATCGGGAGAGGGTTGCTGCGCCGTCCCCGAACCCGTGCTCATCGGGTTCCCCACCGGACTGGCCCACGGCCGCAACGGGCAAAACTAAAAGCCCACAATCGGCCACGACCGAGCGAACAAGACCCGGCAAGCCCAAGAGTCGAAGCGGGGCCGAAAATAACCGCCCCCGGCGGGACCAAACACGGTTGACACGATCACCGCTCCGCGTCGGATATCTCTCCGAGGATGGGGCCTGGCGGGAGCCGTGAGTTGATGCGACTTCGAGGCGGGCTGCCGTTCCGCGTCAGCTCCCCGGACGGTATTTCATTGCCTGGCTGTTCTGAGACCTGCCAAAGAATCCAGTACCGATCATCGTCAGGTCATGTCGCCCGGAGTCGGAATCCCATGAACATGTTCGGACGCAAAACCGGTGCCAAACACAGACGGGAAAGGACACGGCAATGCGCAAGACACGATCCGCAGAAACAAAATCCGGCGCTCGTTGCTCACAAGTCATGTCGCCCGGACTGTCTGCCGCCATGAAAGACCAGGAGCCAACACAACCAGATCCCCAACAGAGTAAGGAGAGAGTCGAAGACAGGTAGAACACCCACGCGGGGCAGACCGAAAAGATACCATTCGTCCCACGCTCAGAGCCCCAAAGGGCCCCTGAGCTGGGAAAACGTGCCCAAGGTGGGACTCGAACCGCATTCCAGACCGCGGAAACACTAGGAACTCCCGAAAACATGCCGAGTACGGTCCAGTCCGGCCCCGGTACGGCCCCGGTACGGCCCAGTCCGACGGCAAGAGTGTGCACATTGTGCACACCCCCTTTTTGCCGCCGCGGACGACGCTCGAACCCCACTCCATGCGCAGGCCGGTCACCTTCGTTCAATCTCATGGACCATGCGCATAACCGGCCGACTTGACGGTCTGGAAACAACATCATAAACGGATCACCTCCTTCGAGCATTCATCGACACGGCCTCGAAACACCCCATGACCGGCGCCGAGAAAGATTTCCCGACCAAGGAATCAGACGGACTATGAATCACGGGAGCCGCAATCTTTGCTCTGCAGCCCCGCCTCCATGGAAGGGATTTGCACCAAGACGCCCGCCGGGAGTGACCAGCACCCTTGATACGGAGGGTGGGGCAAGATGACATCGTCTGTATACTTGTAGCTGCGGATCCGCCCTGTGAACACAGGTCAACGGGTCTAGCTTCTTTAACGCTGATATCAGACCGCCCGCGGACCACCAAGAACGTCGCGTCCCATCAGCCGCGGATACCAAGGCCAAGAGAACTCCTTGCCTTCATGCTGCAAGAGATGCTGGTAATCGGCATAGGCCGTGATGTCGGCAAGTTGCACCCACTGGCTCCGATGGGAATGCTGGAAGACCGGGTCTTCGATCAAGGACCGAGTGGCCAAGGATAGACTCCGGTGCGCCGAGACATAGGAATCATCGCTGCCGTCCCCGTCCATGACCAAAATGCCCAGCTCCCCCGCCGCGGACAACCGTGCATCTATCAGCCGCACGAGCTCGCCATAGACGCGGGCACGCTCCTTAGCGAAATGGCCCCGGCGAAGAGTTGTCTGAGAATAGACAGTCCCAATACCGGCCCACGAGCAGCCCTCCAGGAACTGAACGAAATCGTCGATGACGAGAGAGCGGTTGACCTTCCTGCGGTTCCAGTCCGGATCCAAGGACGGATTACCCCGGCCATTTGCGAACTTCGTAGCATGCTGCTCATACAACGGCGGGATACGGTGCTCCGCCATCAACGACTTGCGCCAGTCAAGCACCTGACGCAAACCCGGCTTCCAATCCTCCACCCGGAACTCGAT
>NZ_JAHHZS010000065.1 GCF_022606295.1 Arthrobacter bambusae | reverse complement strand
CTCGCATTAGATGTCGTTTTCGAGCCTCAAAACGACACCTACTGCGAGTTAGCGGATGAGCGCCGCTGGTGCGCCGTGGGCCGGGAAAGTATGCGTCTGGCTCACCAAGACTCTGGCTCTCTCCGGGCGGCTCGGTGATCATGGAGGTGTTCGTCTCGGTGAACGCCGACCCAACTTGGTGCCTTGAGTCCGTGAGTTAGCGTGGCGTGGAGGACTTCCACGGGAACCGTGGATTGTTGCTTTGAAGCACGGGTATTAGATTCCTGAATATTTTCCCTGTCCTCCCCGAGACGGACACAGTAGATGGCCGTCTGAGGGTGTTGGAGGGAAGTCGTTATGGACATTGTTCACGAGCGGGCCGCGGGGTTGGATATCTCCAAACGCGACGCGAAAGTCTGCGTGCGGGTCCCGGGCCCGCGGGCCGGGACCTACACATCAACGGTTACGACCTGGGCCGCGAACACGCATCAGATCCTGGAGCTGCGTGAGTTCCTGGAACGCGAACATGTGAGCACGGTGGTGATGGAAGCGACCAGTGATTACTGGAAGCCCTTCTACTACCTGATGGAGGAGACGCTGCCGGTGATGCTCGTCAACGCCAAGGCGGCCCGGAACATCCCCGGCCGCAAGACGGACGTCTCCGACGCGGCCTGGCTGGCGCAGTTGGCCGCTTTCGGGTTGTTGCGGGCCTCGTTCGTGCCGCCGGAACCGATCCGTGAGCTCAGGGACCTGACCCGGGCCCGTGCGATCGCCACCCGCGACCGGGCCCGGGAGATCCAGCGGCTGGAGAAGTTCCTGGAGAGTTCCGGGATCAAGCTCTCCTCGGTGGTCTCGGATCTGACAGGGGTCTCCTCCCGGAACATCCTCGAGGCCCTCATCAACGGAGAACGCAACCCAGAGGTGCTGGCCGGGATGGCCCGGGGCATGCTGCGCTCGAAGATCCCGGCCCTCGTCGACGCGCTCACCGGCCGGTTCAAACCCCACCACGCGTTCATGGCCCGCCTGCACCTGGACCAGATCGACACCCACACCCGGGTCATCGAGGCCCTCACGGCACGGATCGAGGAGGCGATGGAACCCTTTCGCGACGCCAGGGAAGCCCTGGCCGCCATCCCCGGAGTCTCCCGCAGGGTCGCCGAGGTGATCATCGCCGAAACCGGAGCGGACATGGCCGTGTTCGAAACCCCCGCCCGGCTCGCGTCTTGGGCCGGCGTCTGTCCCGGCGCGAACGAATCCGCCGGACGGATCAAATCCGCGCACATCCTGCCCGGGAACAAATACCTCAAGGGAGCCCTCGGCATCGCGGCTATGGCGGCCGCACGGTCCAAGAACACCTACCTCGCCGCGAGATACCACCGCATCACGGCCCGAAGCGGACGCAACAAAGCCCTCGTCGCCGTCGAGCATTCCATCCTCACCGCGGCCTGGCACATGCTCGCCAACGGCGAGTGCTACAACGAGCCCGGAGCTGACCACTTCACCCGCATCAACCCGACCCGCGCCAAGAACAACGCCATCAAGCAGCTCAACAGCCTCGGCTACGACGTCACGATCACTCCGGTCACCGCAGCCTGATCCACCCCTACTTTTGTATTAGTTGGGCCAAACGGAGGACTCAGGCGTGCTTTCCCGCCGCGAGCTCTGCGAGCGTCCGGACCAGGAGCCGCCGCTCCACAACCTTGATGCGCTCGTGCAAGGTATCTTCGGTGTCGTCCGGGGCGATGTCGACGGCTTCCTGGGCGATGATCGGGCCGGTGTCCACGCCAGCGTCGGCCCAGTGCACGGTGCAGCCAGTCACCTTCACGCCATAAGCCATGGCATCGCGGACACCGTGGGCACCCGGGAAGGCCGGAAGCAGTGCGGGGTGCGTGTTGAGGTACTTGCCGCCGAAGGCATCGATGAATTCCGGACTCACAATCCGCATGAACCCGGAGGAAACCACCACGTCCGGATCGTACGAGGCAACGGCCTTGGTCAGCGCGGCGTTCCAATCCGCCCGGTCCGCGTAGTCCTTGAAGTCCACCACGAAGGTGTCCAGTCCGGCTTCGGCGGAACGTTCCACGCCGTAGGTACCGGGCCGGTCAGCTCCCACGGCTGCGATCTCAACGTCCAGCTCGCCCGCCTTCACGGCGTCGATAACTGCTTGGAGGTTGGAACCGGTGCCGGAGACGAGGACAACAATGCGCATTGCACTAGCTTATGGCTGGCTCGCGTAGGCTGGAAAACATGAATTCCGGCGTTGGACCCACCCCGCAGCACCAGCCACAGAGCGAGGCTGCCAAATCAGCGCTTGCCGTTACCCGGACGCTGTTCAGGACTTTCCTGCTGACGGTGCTCGGCGCCATCTTCGTCTACATCCTGAACATCAGCTACGTCTGGCTCAGTGGCATCCTCACCGTCGTCGCGGGAGTGCTCGGAGTGGTGGTCCTTGTGCGCACCATCAAGTTCAAGCAACCGCGCATCGTCTTGTTCGGCACCATTTCCGGGCTGGTTGTCACGGCCATCATGTGCCTGCTGGTGCTCACCGCCGTCGTCTTCTTCCAGCAGATCCGCACCCTGGAGGACTGCGCACGAGGCGCGCTGACTCTCCACGCCCAGACCTCGTGCCAGCTCGATTTCCAGAACTCCATTCCCTCCGGATTGCGCTAGCCGGGCACAAGCCGAGGTGAGGCGGGCGCCTTAGCGGCGGTCGCCGTCGTACACGGCATCATCGAGATCCGCTTCGCGGAGCTTCTGCCGCCTCTCGAGCCAAGGCCCCACCCAATAACCGATCACGACGCCGATCCCCACCTCCGCGGCGATCCAGACTGCCGTCCACCGCGGGTCCGGTCCGATCTCGGTGAGGCGCCCGATCCCTGCGGAGCCGCGCGCCAGCCAGGCGAGGCCCCCCGCCAAAGCCCCGGCCACAGCCCCGACGAGCGCGCCGAGGAACAGCGTGGAAACAGGAGCCGTGAACCAGCGCGCCTTGATCTTGATGGAGAGCCATTCGTCGAAGTGGTTCTCCCCCGCACGCAGGAACCACCAGCCGGCCAGCAGACCCGCGATCACCGGAACGGCAAGGGCCGCGGCACCGAAGTCGAGTTGCCCAGTGGGCAGCGCGCCGAAGACGGGAATGGCGGGCAAGGGCCCGACGGCGGTGCCAAGCGGGCCGACGTGCGATCCAACACCGAGGGAGAACCCGGCCCCGGAGGACCAAGCCAAAGCGAAAACCGCCAGATTGGGCAGGTAGCCGAGCTGGGCGATGGTCAGGACGCCTCCGCCGAGGGCACCGGCTTTCAGGCCTTCGTAAACGGCGATGATGTCCGTCCAGTGCATGACAAGGTCGACTGCGAGCAACATCGCCGCGAGCGTCATGGCGGCCATGATCGCGACGAATCCGGCCTTGATGGCGGAACCAAAGTAGGACCCGGCCCAACGTGAATGTTGGCTAGTGCGTGCGAGCCAATCGACGGCGTCGACGCCAATGAGCCTGCTCCAGGAGCCGGACTCGCGGCGGGCGCCCACCACCATGCCCAGGCCGAACGGGATAAGCGGAAGCAAGGCAGCGAACCAGATGTTGATGACGATGTCCTGCGTGCGGCACACGAATCCGGTGGCCGCGCCGAACGCCCCATAAACAAGCAAGGCTCCGAAGAATGCCTGCCACAGTTGGTCCGTGTAGGAGGCCCTGGCCAGCCTGCGGCCGGCGCGCCAGGCCAGCAGGAACGGGACCAGAGTCAGTCCGAGCGGGATAAGGGACAGCATGCCGGAACCCGGTAGGCTCGCGGTTCCCATGTTGACTGTGGCCAGTTGCAGCGGCACGCCGTGGACAAGCAGCCACGTTTGGCCAGCCAAGCGCGCCAGGAAATCGATGGTGTGGTTCTGGAATCCGTCAGTAGCCCAGACGCCGATCAGCGGCAAGACCACCACGAGCGCGGAGATAATGGCGGCCTGGGCCGACTCAAGGGCACCCTGCAGCCACAAGGGCATGGGCAGGCCATGGTTACCGGTCTGATCAGCGCGCAGTTTCATCGTGTTCTATCGTGCCACGGCGCGCCCCGCTCACCCGGCAGGCGCCCGGACGCCCCGCCAATCCTCCAACGCCCGCTCACCTATGGGGCCCTCCGGGCCAACGCCCGCTCACCTCCGCCGGGCCGCCGTCGTACATGTGAGCGAGCGTCCAGGAAAAACCGCACATAAGTGAGCGAGCGTCGGGGGCGGCGGGCCGGGGCGGCGTCGTCGGGGCCGTCGGGGCCCGGGCCGATCCGAGCGCTTTTTGCATATGCCAGACGTAAAATTGGATTGTTCGCAATAGGTGGATGGAGGGCGTAATGACTACCGCAACCCCCCATGCACACGGTGTTCACTTCGGACGGACGGACATCCAGAACATCGGCATGGGTGTAGGTATTCTGATGGCGCTGGTGGGCCTTCTCGGATTCATTCCGGGCATCACCATGCGGTACGGGGAATTGCAGTTCTTCGGGCCGGATTCGCGCGCAATGCTCTTGGGCGTGTTCCAAGTGTCGTTGCTGCTCAACATTGTGCAGTTGCTCATCGGTGGAACCAGCTGGGCGATGTCCCGCTCGGGCGGCCATAGCGCACGCAATACCCTGATGAGCTTCGGTGCCTTGTACATCGTGCTCAGTGTGTATGGACTGAGCGTCGGGGTTGATTCGGCGGCCAATTTCCTGTCGCTGAACACGCTCGACAACTGGACGTTCATGGTCTTGGGCATCCTGATGGTCGCCGCCGGCTGGATGTTTTCACGTCACCTGGCTGACGACGCAAAGTAGCCCTATTCAAAGCCCGGATTAAGTGAGCCCGGGATTATAGGAGCCGCCAATGGGTAGGATCTACAACCAAATCTGAATAGTCATACAAGCGGTTGGTGCAGTTCCTGCGGTGAAGAAGCCGGGGGCTGTGCCAACCTTCTTTGTGCCCGACGCCGTCAGATCCACTTGGGTGCCGCCGGCACCGGCCCGGCGCCCGCGGTCACGCCGTCAGTCCCGCGTCCGGTGGCCCATTGCACGACGCCGGCAAGAGGCCCGGCGACCACGACGGCGGCGTCCGGATCGCCGAAGGTGCGGTCCGTGCCACTGACCTTGATCAACAACCCGGCGTCGGACCCGCGGGCCGCCCAGGCCGAGGTGATGTCGGCCAGCAGCCGTTCCAAGACAGCCGCCGGGATGTCAGCAAACGATGCTCCGTTGTCGAGGTCCACGGCATGCACCCACACTTCGCGGGTGCGCATCCAGACCGTTTCCGACGCCGGGACTTCCCTGCCCTGGATGGTCCGGACTGTGTGGTGCCAGGCGTCGTCGGGCAGGTCGCGCCATTCCACGCTCAGGTGAACGGCGGAGTGGTCAAAGAGGTTACGCAACGCGATGGGAGACAGCGTGGCACCGAAGTTGATCTCCTCATCCCGCACCGCAACGGAGGGATACATCGGAGTCTCCACGCCGGTCGAGGCCCAGTCCACCAAGCGCGCAATCGCCCGGGCGTTGTAGCCCACGTGTGCTACAACGTGACGGCGCGTCCAGCCGGGAAGCAGCGAACCGCCGTCGAGCTCGGCATCGCTGAGTTCATTGAGCTTGCGGGCGAAGAACGCGGTCCCGCGCCGGGCCTGCAGGAGTTGTTCCTGCAGGCCCGGATCGGTGGTGAGGTCTTGGCGGGCGACCATCAGGCTTCCTTGACCACGCGGTTGTTCAGCTGGCCCAGGCCCTCGATGGTGGTGACCAGGAGCTGGCCTTCCTGGAGGTAGCGCTTGGGGTCCTGGGCGTGGCCCACACCGCCGGGGGTGCCGGTCGCGATGACGTCGCCCGGGTTCAGCGTGATGATGGTGGAGATGTAGGACACCAGGAATTCGGGCGTGAACACGAGGTCCCCGGTGGGGGTCTGCTGCTGGATCTCCCCGTCAACGGCCGAGGTCATCAACGGCCCGGCTGTGAACTCGTCCTTGGTGACCAGGGCAGGCCCGAATGGCGTCGACTTCTCCCAGGTCTTGCCCTGCAGCCACTGGACGGTACGGAACTGGTAGTCGCGCATGCTGATGTCGTTCAGCACCGAGTACCCGGCGATGTGGTCGGCCGCGTCCGCCTCGCTGATGCGCCGGCCTTTCTTGCCGATCACGACGGCGAGCTCGGCCTCCCAGTCAACGGTGTCCGACTCCTGCGGCAGCGCCAGATCGTCGTTGGGACCAATCAGCGATTCCTGGTACTTCGCGAACAACGTGGGGTACTCGGGGATTTCCCGGCCCATCTCTTTGATGTGGTTGCGGTAGTTGTGCCCGACGCAGATGATTTTCCCCGGTGAGGGCACGACGGCGGCGAGGTCGGCGCCGTCGTACGCGTGCGTTGCGCCGTTGGCCGCCTCCGCGATGGCCGCCCAGGCGGGGTCCTGCAGGAGGGCGCCCACGTCGGAGAACCCGTCGATCTCGGTCAGGGTGTCGCCGTCCTGGCGGACCGCCGTCGTCGTTCCGGCGGAAGTGCGGAGGGTGAGGAGTCTCATTTGTTGCGTCCTTCGATGTACGTGCGGTTGAAGTTCAGTCGTTCGAAAATGGGGGCATCGCTGAAGCGGAACAGATCAAACGACGTTTCGGCCTGCAGGGACCATTCCTGCCAGGACGGCACAACAAAGAGGTCGCCCTTCTCCAGGACCTTCGATTCCCCGTTCAACACCACGGTGCCGGTGCCTTCGAAGACCTGCCACACGCTGGAGCCGACTTCGCGCATGGCCT
Organism: Arthrobacter bambusae; assembly: GCF_022606295.1. Lineage (GTDB taxonomy): Bacteria > Actinomycetota > Actinomycetes > Actinomycetales > Micrococcaceae > Arthrobacter > Arthrobacter bambusae_A. The sequence continues at coordinate 1,071 of NZ_JAHHZS010000065.1, read as the reverse complement.
GGGTGGAAGCCCCGGCCCGCAGGCGGTGGAATTCGGCACGGATGGTGGGCATGACGTCCCCGCCGGTGGTCGGGTTGGTGTAGCGCACGGCGGCGTGTCCCTGGGACACCGTGGCGGGGTGGCCCTCGTCCTCAAGAAGCAACTGTTCGCGGAGTGCTGCGTCGGTGTGCTCCCAGCGGTAGGCCGCGATGGGTGAGTTGGTGGTGTCATCCAGCCCGGAGAGCGGGCGCAGGCCCGGGTGCGCCCAGAGCCGCTCGGAACGGGAGACGTCCGGGGTGGCCTCATCCGTGACCCGTTCGGTCCCGAATTCGAAGAATCCCGCGTCCGCGTAGTGCACGAACGGGATGTCCAGTCCGTCGATCCACGCCATCGGCTGGTCAGTGTCGTTGTGGTGGCCATGGAAGTTCCAACCCGGCGTGAGCAGGAAGTCACCCCGGCGCATCGCCACCGGATCCCCGTTCACCACGGTCCACACGCCTTCGCCCTCGACGACGAAGCGGAACGCGTTCTGCGAGTGGCGGTGTTCCGGGGCCGTTTCGTGCGCGCCCAGATACTGGATGGCAGCCCACAAGGTCGGCGTCGCATACGGCGTGCCGGCCAGGCCCGGGTTGGCCAACGCGATGGCACGGCGCTCCCCGCCACGGCCCACGGGAACCAGGTCCCCGGCACGGGCAGCCAACGGATACAAATCGTTCCAGCGCCACACGTGCGGCACGGCTTTCGGGGACGGCACCATCGGCATCAGGTCCGCGATCTCGGTCCAGAGCGGAATCAGGTTCCCGGCCTCGAAATCCTTATACAGCTGCTCCAGCTGGGCAGCTTCTTCGGGAGTCGGCTTAGGAACCGCATGCGCGGCCGCGACCGATTCATGTGTTGTGCTATCGGCGCTGATGGACACAGGGGCCTCCTCGATGGGTGCGGGACAGTTTTGGCGTACTCCTGACCCTAGGGAGGCCCCCAAGTGATCTCCAGCATATTCTGCTAGCCAGAATCACCTGTCCCACCTTGCTCACGGACTGACCCAACTGACTCGCATTTGTTGTCGTTATGGGCCCTCAAAACGACACCTAT
>NZ_JAHHZS010000064.1 GCF_022606295.1 Arthrobacter bambusae | reverse complement strand
TTAAAACTTACCGGCTGCTTGCCTCCTAGTCAAATCGGCGTTCTTGACTTGATCTTCACGAGGAACTCAGTCAACTTCACCGATCTCCACTGGGGAGCAGCGCGGGTACTAACTATACCACCAGTTCTCCGGGGAGGCAAAAGCCCCGCCAGGCGGCTTCCTGCCCTTCAGCGACAACCCTCAAGATCCACGCGAAGGGCCCGGAAACTCATGGCTTCCGGACCCTTCACTCGCAGAAATCCAGAACAACTACCCTGCAGGAGTGAACCAGGAAGCCCCAAGCGGCGGCAAGGTGACGGTCAGTGCGGCAGGCAGTCCTTCCGCTCCGGGTGCGGTGGCAAGCAGTTCACCGGCGTTGATCACACCCGAACCTCCGAATGCCTCGGCGTCAGTGTTGAGCACTTCCTTCCATGCGCCGGCGGACGGGACTCCAAGAACATAGTTCTGGTGCGGAGCCCCCGAGAAATTCACGGCGCACACCAAGGGATTGCCGTCGTGGTCCCACCGGATGAAGGTCAGTACGTTGCGGTCAGCGTCCGCCCCGTTGATCCACTGGAAACCGCCTGGCTCGTTGTCCCGGACGTACAAGGCCGGCGTCGAGCTGTACAGCGTGTTCAACTCGCGGGTAAGCAACTGCAGTCCGCGGTGCGCCGGGATGTCGGCAAGGAACCAGTCAAGCCCGTGCTGTTCGGACCATTCGGCTTCCTGGCCGAATTCCGTGCCCATGAAGATGAGCTGCTTGCCCGGGTGCGCCCATTGGTAAGCCATAAACACCCGCAGGTTGGCAAGCTGCTGCCAGCGGTCGCCGGGCATCTTGCGCAGCATCGATCCCTTGCCGTGAACTACCTCGTCGTGGCTGATGGGCAACAGGAAGTTCTCCGTGAAGGCATAGACCATGGAGAACGTCACCGTGCCGTGGTGCCAGCGGCGGTTCACCGGGTTTTCGGCGATGTACTTGAGGGAATCGTGCATCCAGCCCATGTTCCATTTGATGCCGAATCCCAGGCCGCCGTGGCTCGTGGGCGCGGTGACGCCGGGGAACGCCGTGGATTCCTCCGCGATGGTGACTGCTCCCGGGTGGGTCTTGTAGATCGTGGCATTGACCTCTTGGAGGAAGGAAATGGCTTCCAGGTTCTCGCGTCCGCCATGGACGTTGGGGAACCACTCCCCCTCCTCGCGCGAATAGTCCCGGTAGAGCATGGAGGCCACTGCGTCCACCCGGAGTCCATCGATATGGAATTCCTCAAGCCAGTACAAGGCGTTCGCGACCAGGAAGTTGCGAACCTCTCTGCGGCCGAAGTCGAAGATGAGCGTTCCCCAGTCAGGGTGCTCGCCAAGCCGGGGATCCGAGTGTTCGTACAGTGGTTCCCCGTCGAAACGGGCGAGGGCCCACGCGTCCTTCGGGAAGTGTGCCGGGACCCAGTCCAGGATGACGCCGATACCCGCCTGATGCAGTGAATCGACCAGGAACCGGAACTCGTCCGGATGCCCGAAGCGGGAGGTCGGAGCAAAGTAGGACGTGACCTGGTAGCCCCATGAGCCGCCAAAGGGGTGCTCGGCAACGGGCATGAACTCGACGTGGGTGAAACCAAGCCACTTCACGTATTCCACGAGGTCCTTGGCCAGTTCTTTATACCCGAGCCCAAGACGCCAGGAACCTAGGTGGACCTCGTAGACACTCATGGGCGAGTTGTGCGGATCCTTGTTGGCGCGCGCCGTCATCCAGGCGTCGTCCTTGAAGCGGTACCCGGACTCCACGACGCGTGACGCGGTCAAGGGCGGAACTTCGGTGCCGAAGGCGAGCGGGTCTGCTTTCTCCACCCAATGGCCTGCCTTGGTGAGCAGCTCGAATTTGTAGCACGCCCCTGCTACAACCCCGGGAATGAAGACTTCCCAGACCCCCGAGGACCCGAGGGAACGCAAGGCGTGTTCACGCCCGTCCCAGGAGTTGAAGTCGCCCTTGACGCGGACTGCCTGCGCGTTGGGCGCCCAGACAGCAAAGGACACACCGTCCACATCGCCGAGCGGGGAGCGGTAGTGCTGGACGTGCGAGCCCAGCGTGTCCCAAAGCCGTTCGTGCCGACCTTCTCCGATGAGGTGCAGGTCCACTTCGCCGACGGTTGGAAGGTAGTGGTAGGGATCGTTGATCGTCACCGGCGCGGAGTCGCCGTAGACAACCTCCAGGCGGTAGTCCGGGACATGGCCCTGCTGCAACGGCTCGAGGACCGCCACCCAGACGCCGTCGGTCTCGTGGGTCATCGGGGTGGAACCGGCTTCGGTGACTACAGCAACTTCCGCCGCGAGGTGCTTGACCGTGCGGATGGTGACGTGACCGTGGTCGTCAAGGTGGGCGCCCAGCACCGAGTGCGGTGCGTGGTGTGCGCCCGCGGCCACCCGGCCCAGGGTAGCGGCGTCCACATACAGCGGGACTCGGGGCCGTTCGGTACGTGCTGAGCCTGTCATTTCCTTACCTTCCGATGTCGCCGCGGCATCCGTGCCGGGGCTCGTGTTTCCGAGGAGCTGCCGCGAAGCATTGACCGGAATGGGCAACCAGTCCGGCCTGTTCCGTAGCTCGTAGATCACCTCGTACAAGGCCTTGTCCAGCCACAATGCCACAAACAGCGGCGAGCGGCGGTCAATGGTTCCAGGGGTGATGTCGCTGTAGCCCGCCAGGAACGCCTCGGCGCAGTCGTCAACCCACGTTGCGGGAACCCGGGCGCCCGGGTTCTCGCGGACGGCCGCACCGGCCGCGTAGTCAAAGGAGCGCAGCATCCCTACGACGTCCCGCAGGGGAACGTCGGGAATATTACGGTGCTCGATCGGCCTCAGGGGCTCGCCCTCAAAGTCCAGGATCGCCCACCGGGCAGGTTCTCCCGCGGCGCCGGGCACCAAGAGGATCTGGCCCAGGTGAAGGTCGCCGTGGATGCGCTGCAGCGTCCCGGCTTCCTTGCCTGACAATTGCGTCAGAAGTGCCTCAAGCTGCTGTTCATGTGGCCCGACGGCGGTACCGGCCTCAGCCCACGACTGGCGGACACGCCGGACTACTTCGGGGGCGATGTCCTGGCCCGGAACGCGTTCCCGGGCGGTTCCGAGGGTTTCCGCGAGCCGCAGGTGCACAGTGGCAGTCGCCTGGCCCAGCTGCCGGGCTTCGGCGGCAAAGTCAGTGCCCGACGCCGCGGCGTCGACGGCGAGACGCCAAGCGTCCTGCCCGCCCGCAAGGAATTCGTGGGCCACGGCGAAATCGGCCGAAGCTGTGCCGTGCCGTCCCAGGGGTGTCCGTACCTCCCATGTTCCCGTGATCCATCCAAGGGTCGAGGGCACTTCCTTGGTTCCCGCCGAGGTCAAGGCCGCGCCGACCTCCACCTCTGGGTTCTTGCCGACTGAAAGCACCCGGAAGATCTTCACGATCGCCGCGGACATGCCGTCGTCGACGATCACTGACGTGTTGGACTGCTCGCCGGAAGAGACACGCACGGAGCCTGAGGCGGTGGGCAGCTGCAGGCTGCCGGGAACCGTATGTCCGCTCGCCGTGCATTCCCCCTCCCCGGGTTCGGCCGAAGCCTGCCCGCGGATGAGATCCAGCATTGCCGTCACAAAGTCAGGATCGTGGGGGGCGTCGTATACCCACACGGGCGGGTTCTGCTCGCTTGTTCCACCGACCTGACCCACCAAGGCAGGTGCAAAAGCGGCCGAGGGCGCGGAACGAAAGCTAAGCGGTACTTGGATGATGTCGGCCTGCCGACCGCCATCAGCCGTGGCATACGCGACGGAGATCAGCTGGACTTCCAACCCGGTCCCGGAGGAGGGCGCAGAAAGGGAGAACGAACCGACGAAATCCAGTTCGAATAACCCCGCCTTGACCGGAAACCAGCGCTGCCGGGGCAGCCATTCCTTGAGCAGGGAGGCCAGGACCGTGGTGGGCGCCATGAGACTCATCTCAGCCTTCGATGGAGAGCACTGGGATGGCCTGGGTGTACGGCGACGAGGCGGTGGAACCCGCCGAACGTATCCGAAGCCAGAAGAAGTCGTGGCTGCCGAGCGTGAGGGTCAGGGAGCCATCGGCGCCGATTCCTGGGAACGGTTGGCCTCCGAACACATCCCTCAAGCCTCTTCCGGCATATTCAGGGATATCCAAAGTGGTAGCAACCGGATGCTGAGACAGGTTGAAGACGCACAGGATTGATTCGGCGTCCTCGCCTTCCGGATTGTCCTCCCGGAGTTCGCGCAGATAGGCAAGGACCACTTCATGGTCTGCCGGAACGTTACGGTAGCCGCCTAGCCCGAAGGCCGCGTGGTTCCTCCGCACACTCAGGATCTGCCGTGTCCAGCGCAGGAGTGATCCGGAATGGGCCGCTTCGGCCTCGACGTTCGCCATGCTGTAGTTGTAGACCAGCGACTGGATGACAGGCAGGTACAGCTTTCCGGGGTCGGCGTTGGAGAACCCTGCGTTGCGGTCCGGATTCCATTGCATCGGCGTGCGGACGGCGTCGCGATCGTCAAGCCAGATATTGTCTCCCATCCCAATTTCATCCCCGTAGTACAAGAACGGGCTGCCCGGAAGGGAAAGCAGCAACGCGTTGATCAGTTCGATCTCGGAGCGGGAGTTGTCCAGCAGCGACGCAAGCCTGCGCCGGATCCCGATGTTGGCGCGCATTCGCGGGTCCGGGGCGTACCAGCCCAGCATGGCGGCACGTTCGTCGGAGGTGACCATCTCGAGCGTGAGTTCGTCGTGGTTGCGCAGGAAGGTGCCCCATTGGGCGCCGGCCGGGATTCCCGGCGTGTCCCGCAGCGTCTCGATGATGGGGGCGGCCTTCTGGTCGCGGAGCGCATAGTACAGGCGCGGCATGATGGGAAAGTGGAAGGCCATGTGGCATTCCGGTTCTTCCTCCGTGCCGAAATATTCGACGACGTCGTGCGGCGGTTGGTTGGCTTCGGCGATGATCACACGGCCCGGGTAGTTCTCGTCCACCATCTTCCGAAGATCGCGCAGGAAACCGTGGGTGGCCGGCAGGTTTTCGCAATTGGTGCCCTCTTCTTCGAAGAGGTACGGGATGGCATCTGCCCGGAATCCGTCAATGCCTTGGTCCAGCCAGAACCTGACGACGTCGTGCAGGGCCTCGACGACCTTGGGGTTTTCGAAGTTCAGGTCGGGCTGGTGGCTGAAGAAGCGGTGCCAGAAGAACTGCCGGCGGATCGGATCGAACGTCCAGTTCGACTCTTCCGTATCCACGAAGATGATGCGCGCGTCCTGGTACTTCTCGTCGGTGTCACTCCACACGTAGAAGTCACCGAACGGACCATCCGGATTCTTACGTGACTCCTGGAACCAGGGGTGTTGGTCCGAGGTGTGGTTCAGCGGGAGGTCGATGATGACCCGCACGCCCCTCGCATGGGCTTCGGCCACGAGCCGCTTGAAGTCGCTGATGGTGCCGAACTCGTCCAACACGGACGTGTAGTCGGAAATGTCGTAACCACCATCGCGCAAAGGCGAATCGAAGAACGGCGGCAGCCACAAGCAGTCCACTCCGAGCCACTGCAGGTAATCCAGCTTTTCGATCAGACCGTGGAAGTCACCGGAACCATCGCCGTTCGCATCCGCGAAGGCCCTCACCAGAACCTCGTAGAAAACTGCCTTTCGATACCAATGGGGGTCATGTTGAAGACCCGGGGCATTCAGCTCGAAAGTGTTCTTCGGCGTGAAGTACTGACTCTGACCCTGCGGATTAAAGCTCACTAAGGCTACCTCCGGATATTGAGAATGTGTGCCGGTTCTTGATGCGCGTCCAGTCGGACGTAGTTGTACTCGCCCCACTCCCAGCTTTCGCCGCTGACCAAATCATCCACCCAGAAGCGTCCATTGGCGGTGAAGTCGGCCGGATCCAGCGAAAGTGCGGAGAGGTCCAGGGTCACGGTGCTTTCCCTGATGCCGTGGGGATCGACGTTGACCACAATGATCAAGGTGTCCTTGCTGCCGTCAGGCAAGGTCTTGTGCTTGGAGAACACCACTGTGGCGTCATCCGTGCTGTGATGCAGAGTCAGGTTCTGCAGGTCACCCAAGGCCGGGTGGGCCTTCCGGATGGCGTTAAGCCTCGTGATGTAAGGGGTCAGGCTGTGCCCCGAGGCCGCCGCGGCATCCCAATCGCGGTGCTTGAACTCATACTTCTCGTTGTCGATGTACTCCTCGGCACCCGGACGCGCCACGTGCTCGTACAGCTCGAATCCGGCGTATACGCCCCACAGCGGGCTGGCCGTGGCTGCCAATGTTGCGCGGATCCGGAACGCGGCCGGCCCCCCGTATTGGAGGTATTCGGTGAGGATATCCGGGGTGTTGACGAAGAAATTGGGCCTGAAGTACGCCGGGGATTCGTGGCTGATCTCCTGGAAATACGATTCCAGCTCGGTCTTGGTGTTCCGCCACGTGAAATACGTGTACGACTGCTGGAATCCTGCCCGGCCGAGGGCGTGCATCATCGCGGGGCGGGTGAACGCTTCGGCGAGGAAAACGACGTCGGGGTGCTTTTTGTTGACCTTGCCGATCAGCCATTCCCAGAACCACACGGGTTTGGTGTGGGGGTTGTCCACGCGGAAAATCTTCACGCCGTGGCTTACCCAGAGGAACACGATCCGCAGGATTTCCTTGGACAAACCGGCGGGATCGTTGTCGAAGTTCAGCGGGTAGATGTCCTGGTACTTCTTAGGCGGGTTTTCGGCATAGGCAATGCTGCCGTCCACGCGGGTCGTGAACCATTCCGGGTTGGTCTTCACCCAGGGGTGGTCCGGGGCTGCCTGAAGCGCCAAGTCCAGCGCCACCTCGAGGCCCAGCTCATTGGCGCGGGCCACGAAAGCGTCGAAATCCTCGAAGGATCCCAATTCCGGATGGATGGCGTCGTGGCCGCCGGCTTCGGAGCCGATGGCCCACGGTGAGCCGGGATCCTGCGGACCCGGGGTCAGGGTGTTGTTGCGTCCCTTGCGGTGCTGGAAGCCAATCGGGTGGATGGGCGGCAGGTAGATCACGTCGAAGCCCATGTCCGCAACGGCGTCGAGCCTCTTGGCAGCTGTCGTGAAGTTGCCCGAAGTCCACGCTCCCGTGGAGGGATCGAAAACGGCACCTTCGGAACGGGGGAAGAATTCGTACCAGGCGCCCCGTCCGGCGAGGTCGCGCTCCACGAGGAGCGGGTATTGTTCCGAGACGGTCACCAATTCACGGATCGGCTGGCGCTCGACGGCGGCCGCGACCTCCGTGCTGAAGCCGGCGGCAAGGCGCTCCTCGGCAGTCTTGGAAGTATCGGCGAGGCCTTCGGAGGCAGCCCGCAGGGTGCGCTTGTCCGCCGCGCTCCGCGAGCTCTCTCCCGCCGCTTCCGCGAGGAGGGCGACGCCTTCAGCGAGCATCAGCTCCACGTCGATGCCGGCTTCGACCTTCACTTCGGCGTTGTGGTGCCATGTGCCATAGCGGTCGTGCCAGGCTTCGATCGCGAAAGTCCAGGCTCCAGGTGCCGTCGGGGTCAGCAGGCCCTCCCAACGGTCTGTTCCCTTACCGCGCTCACCCGGTGCAGGCGCAAGCCGCACACGCTGGCGTTCTTTGCCCTTCGGGTCCAGCAGGACGGCGCTCACCCCCAGCTGGTCGTGGCCCTCACGGAAGACCGTGGCGCCGACCACCAAATCTTCACCAGGCAAGGCCTTGGCCGGAAACCGGCCTTCCTCGATCACGGGTTGGACAGCCGTGATCGGGAATCTGCCGAACCTGAGACCTTCAGTGATAACGGCCTTCTGCTTGGACTTGGATGCTGAGCTGGATCGGGGTGCTGCAGTAGTGGTCACAACCTCGACGTTAGCGAGAAAAATCACATTTTGCGAAGAGGTAGCCCAGACTCTTCCCCGCAATGTGTCATTTACCTAAAAGAAACCGAAAGCTGTTCCTGCCGTCCACCGAGTGGATTAGTGTGGCGCTCGTGAAGGCAATTCGAAGGTTTACCGTCCGTACCCTGCTCCCCGAGCCGATCCAGCCGCTCGCGCGTCTCGCGACGAATCTGCGCTGGTCGTGGCACCGACCTACCCGCGAGCTTTTTGCGAGCCTTGACCAGGAATTGTGGGAGGAAAGTCGTCACGATCCAATCAGCCTCCTCGGGTCAATCAGCCGCGATCAGCTCGACCAACTTGCCTCCAACAATGAACTT